>CAZSGE010000052.1:2500-17948 GCA_964606325.1 Uncultured Candidatus Berkiella sp. | reverse complement strand
CAGTGAGGTATGTTCATGCAAAACGAAGAAGATGTTAAAGATAAAAAACTTGAACAATTATTTAATGTTGCAGTGATGGCAGCGGGTAGTTGGCTTATTTGGTATTATTCGGGACCCATCGCAGCAGAAGCCGGAAGAAATACATATGAATTTATTTATGACAAATTATGGGGTACACCAAATTGGTTTAGTTGGCGCATGTTTGAAAGGGCATTTTATTACATTCCAAATCGCAGCCATATAGGAAATTTATTATATAATTATGCAGAGTATGCCGGCCCATTAATTGCAGCACCGTTTTTATATAAGTTGCCAGATGTGATACGTGATCGTTTTAAAAAAAGAGTTAAAAATATGGACCATCTTGCTAATAAAGATGAGGACATACAGGTAGCAGCATTATCTGATGTAGTCTCTCAATTGAGAAATGCAACGCTAAAAGATGAAGAATCGCAATCGAGCGTTGTTTATACACCAGCAAGAGAAGCAAGAACCACTAAAGGCCAAGATGGAAACTACGTATATTTTGAGCCTAGTCTTGGTCCACGTAGTTTATGTTTGAGATTTAGTAGCCAATAACAAGATGAAGTGTCCACCAGAACTTTTGTTGGTGGACACTTCAGGTTTACTTAAGCTTTTTCAAATGACTTTTAACAAGATCAAATTCGCCCTTTTCATTGCCAGTCGAATTTTTCTTTTCAGTGGCGATAACGATATCAATAGGCTCTTTCGCTTTTCTCATTCTGGGAGAATCACCAAAACTGGCTCTTCTGTCAGAGAAAGTGAGTACTTTGGGAGATTCTGCCATCTCATTTTTGTCATCTTTAATGGAGCTGTTAGTTGTTGTTGTACCTTGCATCACGATCGGAAATTCCTTTTCCTGTTAAATTTGATTAAATAACTATGTTCGTAATAAATTGCACAATTACGAGCACATACACCAATATAGTAATACTTGTGTTTTAGTCAAATCTTCGAAATATAAGGCTTGTCGCTATTTTGGTTACACGCTTGAAGTTTAGTGGTTAAACCTGAGAATAAATGCTGTAAAGACTCTGGAGATAACCCCAAGATGGTCGCTATTTCGCTTTGAGGATGGTTTTGTTTAAAGTGTAAAATAAAGGCGGTCATTTCTTTGGGATCTAATTCTAGGAAGTGGTTTTGACCTAGTTTAATTTTCTTTGGTGAATAAATACTGTGCTGCTTTAAGAAAATGCTTGAATTGACTCTTCTTTCAAGCAGCACCTGATGAAACCAATTTTGCGATACTTCCTTGTTGTTATAATTTGTCCACATAAATCCTAACCCTTTATTTAGCAGATTTTCCTTGCTTCATTAAATCCATTGCATAAATTTTGATATAGATCATTTCGCCATTGTTTTCACGCATTTCTTCACATTTTTTTTCAAGTTTAGATTTTCTTTTTTCAGCCACATCTTTAACTTTATCTCTAAAAGCTTGTTTGTCTGCATCGCTCAAGCTGTTCCATTTCGCCTTGGCATCTTCCATCATCGCTTTTTTGTCTTCTTTAGACATATTCTTCATTTTTTCTCTGACTTCTTTGTAAGGGCGAGCAGAACCATCATCGGCATCTGCAAATAGGACTGGGCTAACTAGCGCAATAGTGGTCATGCACATAATGGCGATAATGGATTTTTTCATTGTAGATACCTCTTACTATAAAGCCTTAAAAATGAGTTTTGTAATTACTAAGTATTAGCAGATTTCAAAGTCATTGAATAAATTATAAACATGTATGATGTAAATTGCTTTGTGGACTTATACAGCTGAACATACGTTAACTAATAGCTTTTACAGGCTTGATTGAGAAACCTAGAACAACAATAGTTTAATCGCTACTGCATTTCCAAGGATAAAGCTCGCAATGTTTTGCTCTATCATTACGCTCTTTGTTTTTTATTGCTTCACAACGCTCAGGATAGCGGTCGCAGTAGGCTTGCCTTTCTTCTCTTTCTTCTATTTTATCTTCAATTTCTAGGCGGTATTCTTGTTGAGCGCGACACTCTTCAGGGTGTTGTCTGCACCATCGGGCATTTCTTTTTTGTTCAATTGTATTTTCTACAGCGCCTTCCAGTGCGGTTGGGCGAGGTACTGGCGAGTAATTTTGGGCCCACACAAATTGAGTGCTGGCTAATAAACTAAGGAATAACAGTACTGATCTTTTCATAGACTACCTCTTTCTTAATAAAACCATAGTTGTTATTTTTGAATAGCACTTTGTAGTTACACGTTTTGATTTAGGAATCTTAGGAAATGACTATATATAAGATAGGGGCGCATGAGAGGTGAGCGAAGGCTTGATTGTGCTGTATTCATCCATCAGCTTGCGGTAGCATGTCAAACAAAATAAGGGACGGGTGAGAACTCAGCTATGAGCATACTAACTAATAAAGATCTACCTATCGGTGTTTTTGATTCTGGGGTGGGCGGATTAACCGTATTACGTGCTTTGCATAAGGCGATGCCACATGAGAATTTTTTATATCTAGGCGACACTGCAAGATTACCCTATGGTACAAAAAGTCCAAACACAGTGAGAGACTACGCTTTAAATGCGAATGAAATTTTAGTCGCAACTGGCGTCAAAGCCTTGGTTATTGCCTGCAACACGGCTAGCGCAGTTGCCCTTGAAGCGCTACAAGAAAAATTTTATCCATTACCTGTGATAGGGGTAATCAACCCCGGCGCTAAAGCAAGTTTAGAAGTCAATTCAAATGGTCCTATCGTTGTCTTAGCTACTGAAAGTACGGCAAGATGGCATGCCTATAAGGAAGTCCTCGCAGCGCTAGCGCCAGATCGTGCAGTGATAGAGTGGCCTTGCCAACTTCTGGTGGCGCTTGCTGAAGAAGGGTGGTGCGAGGGGGCGTTAGTTGAAGATATTATTAACAAACTGTTAACCCCCTTATTTTTACACTTAGGGCAAACACAACCTGCTTGTATTTTATTAGGTTGTACGCATTTCCCCGTCCTAAAGGAAGCGATGTCAGCTGCTTTAAAGCATATTCCCATTATTGATCCAGCGCAGTCGTTGGCATCTGAAGTTATTTCATTGTTAGCCGCTCAAAATTTGCTTCGTTCATCACAAACCAAAGCCAGCACTCAATTTATGGCAACGGATGGAATCGAGCGTTTTGCGCGTGTGGCGCAAACATTTTTAGGACAACCAATTTCTTCAGAGGATGTGCAGCTGGTGAATGTTATACCCAAAATTATTTCATCTAAATTATCGCAAACTGGATAAAATTGATTTAATTGCTTGCAGAGTATTGTCGATTTGTTTAACCGATTTAGGTACAACTAAGATAGTATCATCGCCAGCGACCGTACCAATAATTTGCGTTTTTTCCATATGATGATCTAATAACCTGGCTACCAAAGAGGCAGAGCCGGGATGGCAATGAATGACAATCAGTTGTTCGTTTGCTTTGATATCTATAATTAAACCCAACAAAATATTGGAGGAATGGGTGGGGGCAGGTTCTTTGGGGAGTCTGTAAACGATTTGTCCGAATTCATTTTTAGACTTTACCGCACCTACCTTGCGTAATAATCGCGAAGCTTTTGATTGATTAATGTCATGTCCCATTTTTTGCAGATGATCGCAAATTTCTTCTTGAGTCTCTGCCGTTCCCCGTGTTAATAACGCTTTTAAATCTTCTTCTAATTTTTTAGAACTCATATCTGCTCAGTTATTTTGTTTATAGAATAATATGGTTGTTTGCGTGTACCAATACTTAAGCTTACCACACATGTCAATGTGAAAATAATTAACAAACTAAGCGTTTGGACATGGGGTGATTGCTGATGAAATAAATGTGCGTGAGGTAATGCACCAGCTATATAAACTATTGAAGTACCAAATAGCGTGACACATAAAGGAACCAGCCCGAAATAAGCCGCATAGCCTGATATGAAAAGTCCAAGTACAATCGCTAACGTAAACATTATTGTCCCGCTCTTGAGGAAAAAAAAGCTAAGGTGACTTAGCACGATAAGTATACCTATCCAAAGCCACCATTTGGATTTTACCTTCAAATAGGTCTTTGGCACAAAAGGCGTAAAGACTAAACAAAGCGGTGTAAGGCATAAAATACCGTTTAGTTCACCTAAAAACGCCACCGCCCAGCCAAACCAAGAAACATGAGTTTCATAGCTATTAGCAAATACAAAAACGATGATTGAAACATGGCAAGCACAAAAAAAGGCACAGATGGTAATAAATTTCCATAAAACAGATAGTGAGGCCAAAGGTGCCACTGGTCCTGTCAATTTAAGAGAGACTTCTCTTGTCAGATACATCATTAAGGTAAAAACCAATGCCTGTGAAAAACTTAATTGGAGCGAGTAACCATAAAAAAGGTAACATGAAAGTGTGCCAGCAAATATGCCACTTAACATCGTGTTTCCGCGAAGAAAAAGAGCAGATAAGGCGACACCAGCAAAGAGCCAAACAGGTGAAAAAAATGCATTCACTATGATAAGCTGATAACCACTAAAAATGATAATAGCGCTTAAAATAAATTCAGCTGCTCGCCTAGTTAAGAAAAGACGCCTATAGTAGGAGTCACTTGATGGGTATACTGCGAGGCTGAGGTTTTTAGCTACGACAGCATCTCGGAATAAATTTAAGCGTTTAGGCATTGACACGAGAATAATGTCCATTATGACCGATGATGAACTATACCAGGGTTATTTTGAAAAAGTCTACCAACATACTAATGTGCAACAGCATTATTCTTTTCAAGAAAGTGAGGAGTTAGCGCAAAGCGGTATATGTGTTACCTATGGCGAACTTTTATATCCTTCAGTTAAGAAAATGATTCAACGTATGAACTTGACTGATAAAGATGTTTTCTTAGATTTAGGCTCAGGTGGCGGTAAGTGTGCGTTGCAAGTTTTTATGCAAACTGAGGCCGCAAAAGTGATTGGCATTGAAGCCGCCCCGCAACTACACAATTTAGCTTTCCAGAGTGCTTCACAAATGAAAACGGACTTTCCCTTTTTTTGGGAGGGTGGTCGTGATTGTCTTTTTTTGCAAGCAAATTTTTTGCAGGTTTCTTGGGATGAGGTAACCACGATCTATACCTGTTCTACTTGTTTTTCCGACGCATTGTTGGTCGCCATTAGCGAAAAAATCAACCAAACAAAGAACATAAAAAAAGTTTTCTCTTTGAGACCTTTACCTACTTTGAAAATACCTCTTATCGATGTATTCCAAGTGGAATGTAGCTGGGACTCTGCGTTATGCTTTTTTTACTCCAACTAATGTCAGATCTAAATTTTGTTTCCAACGTTTAAGTATTAACCAAGAAAACAAAGCAATTTGAGCCCCGCATGCCATAATGGCCAGGAAAGTATTTTGACCCCAGCTAGGCAATAGAATGGGAAGCAAGCTTCTCAGGCCTAAGGCATTTAATAATAAAGGAAACAAAAGGTACAAAATAAAGAAATAAAGAAATGCTGAGCCGGTTACACTTCGTGGGTTTTTAGCAAAATTAAAGACGTGAATTAAGGTAACATCTCTGATTAAGAAAAGAATCGTTGTTAAGGCAAAGATGCTTGGAGAGAAGTCTTTGAGAAAAGAGCTTGAGTTGTCAAGCTGAACTAAGGCTACCATCACGCCTAAAACCAGTGTAAATGCCAAGGAAATAGGCCACCAAGGTAGTTGTTGTAGCCCTTCGAGGGTATTTTTTTCTGCAAGACGAGCAAAGAAATATTTATAGCGAATGGCTGAAAGCGTGTCGGTGAACAAGGCAAAATAAGTGAGGGCTTGAGCTACAAAAAAAGCAATATAGATTGGCGCTTGCAAAAGCTGATGTTGGATATCTCTTAATCCTGCAACATCAAAATTATCAATTGGCAATTTTTCAGCTGGAATAAGCCCTGAAAAATAAACCACACAAAAGAGGTTAAATATCGCCCACACCCAAGGAATATTTTGGTATTGTAATTCTTTGCAAAACGAACGTTGTAGTCCAATGAGGGTCCAAAATAGGAAAATAACTAAAGACCAAAAAGCAAATGGCCCAAGACCAAAATTAATGCCATGCCAGCTAATAGTCGCGTCGTGAAGTTTAAGTGCACTAAATGTAAATCTAGTCATTAAAGTGCCCAAGATTGCGCCAATCACAAAATAACGAAAGGAGCGATTTGTTTTATCGCTTCTTGTTTGATTAAGTATTTGCAAGCTAAATAATAAAGCGAGCCCCTGAGTGAAAAGCCCCCCGATAACAAGTAACATGATTTCATGCGAAACGCTTAAGGTGGGGGTTGTAAAACCAAAGTCTAAACCAAATAAAGATGTCGGTTGGTTAATATGGAAGCAAAAATAAAAGAATAAGCAAATCAGCGCACCATACCAGCTATATAGCGTGGCACCAATTAACTTACCCCAGGTCATTTCCCAGGGTGAAATGGCTGATTGACGCTGAAAATCCCAGGTTGCGTTGGTCACCTCGTCAATCACAGTTTGTGATGCGCATTTGGTTCCCCATAGAAATATAAACAAGCAAGCTAAATCAAAGGCAATATCTGCACTGCTTTTGGTGCCACCGGTTAAATAAAATAAATAGACAAATAAGCTGACTACTACGGGTGTAATAATGGTGCTATGGAATGTAAAGGTTAGCCATATGTTGCGACGTAATTCTGGATTAACTATCACGGCTTCATTCCTTTGTTGATTTATCTTTAGATGTTTTTTCTTGGGCTTTATGACGTTCTGAGAGCTCAATGTACACGTCTTGCATGCGTTGCTTTTGCTCGTGAATGCTCAGCACAGGAAGTCCTTTTTCTACAAGTGATTTTAGTAGGGCTTGCTGAGACAGTTGATTGATATCAAGTTCTAGAATGGCAAAATTACCTTGCAGTGATTTAACGATAATATGAGGTAATGATTTTAAGGTATCACTCAATTCGCTAGCATTCGTCGTAAATTCGACTTTGAGCGTTAGACTCGCTCCTTTTTTGCTATCTTCAACAAGATTGCTTTGATTTACTAACTGACCTTCTTGCAGCACAATCATGTGCGAGCAATAGTCTTCTAATTCCGAAAGAATGTGCGATGACACTATAATTGTCATGCCTTCTTTTTGTAAGGTAAGTAACAATTTTGATAAGTGAAATCGCGCCTCAGGATCTAGTCCGGCGGCAGGCTCATCTAATAATAAAACTTTAGGCTGATGAATAATGGTTTGTGCGATTGCTAGTCTTTGTCGCAATCCACGTGAAAGTTTTCTCGCAGTCACCTCTTTATATTCAGTTAGGTCGAGGCGCTTGATAGTTTCAGTAACAAGTTTTTCTATATCACCACTACAGTGATGACTTTGAGCAAAGAAGAATAAATTTTGAGTGACGGTAAGTTGATCGTAGAGACCATAAAAGTCTGAAAGGTAACTACAGAATTGGTGCACTTTGCGAGGAAATCGATCTGTTTGCCAACCATCAATCGTAATAGTCCCATGCAATGGAAGTTCAAGTGCTGCTAAACAGCGCAGCAAGGTTGTTTTGCCAGCGCCATTAGGACCCACTAGAGCCGTAATGGTATTAGGTGATATGTTAAGTGAAACGTGATTGACTGCACGTTTGCCAGGATAGTCAAAGCAGAGATCTTTAACTTCAATCATGGGTAGTATGAACTTAATTGCTGTTGATCTTAAGCGAAACTATAGCGGATTCTATATACTGAGGCGAGTTAATTGGAGAGAGATATATGACTAACCCAGAGGTAAAACAAGATAGTTTCGCACTGAATATGCTAGTGGTTGCAAAAGTGTATGCCTACTTAGCAGAGGATCTCGCTAGAGGGTTGATTGGTTTTATACCCAATGGACTCAACCTCATCTATGACTTTATGTTTAAATCATTGCCGGTTATAGGCAGATTTTTTGCGCATCGCTGGGTAGAGCAGGTTATTAAACTTTGTACTGGCATAACGATAGGGCAGGGCCTCGCAGGCGATCTTGCCTATTATGTGTTTCGTCCCGTTGGCTTTTTAGTAGGCATTATCATTGCCAGTGCTTATCCCAAAGCACCCCAATATCAAGGGCAGATAGGCAAATGGTTATATCGATTAAGCGCACAAACTGTGGCTGGTGCATTCTTTGCTTTGGGAGGATTGTTCATACTTTCGTGTTTTGTTCCAACTATTTCATTTAACCAAAACACAGTTGCACTCACACTACTTCTTGGGGCAGGTCTTGGACTGATCTCTAAAGGATTTTTACTGATAGCGATAAATTCTGTCAACAATGCCAATGCACATGCTGCACGCAAAAATGTTCAAAAGGCTAAAGAGCTTAATGCTAAGCTAAAAGCAGCAGCACGATTAAAAGCAAAAAGTATTATCTTGATGCAGGCACAAGATATTATTCAACAAATGAATGGCCCTCAATCTGTGCAATTTTTAGAAACATTTCTAGAAGAAGAATATGACGCGATTGCCAGTAAAATTTACCAAAAATTGGACCGCCATTTTAACTATTTGGCTGATAGAGCTTGCCATGGTGATGTGAGCTCTTTGAAACGCTTGCAAGACCTCGTACCTAAAGCAACAGATAAGCCAGGGGTTAAACACCCATTTGAAAACTTGGTTGAAAGAATGTTTAATGCGCGTGCAATATTCAAACTCAAAGATGATGTTGATACAGCCTATGATCGTTGGCAGTACCGCTATTTAAAAGTGGCGAGTGCTTAGAATAAAACAGGGGGGGATACCCCAATCTGTCATTCTGAGCTAAGCGAAGGATCTCTTAAGGAGATTCTTCGCTGCGCTCAGAATGACAGAAAAAATTAGGAACTGTATAAAACCCATAGAGAGCGCGGGGCATGTTTGTACGCATAGGTGCCCTTTAAACATATGGATTCCGATTTCCCTGAATAGCAAAAATCTTTTCGTTTCTTACCTTCTCCCAACTACTCGCCGGATATTCTCTGTGCCACATTTGATAAAGTGCCACTTCCTCATCGCTTAAGTGAAGGTAATATTCTTTTCTCATGTAAAGGTATGCTCGTGCAACCATGCCTCGAACATTTTTGGGGGTGTGAATCACTTTTGCTTTAGTGTCGACATGCACTGTGCAATCAGTAGTCCTATCTGCTTTGCCAGAAATGGTACCAAAAGAAAAATGACGACGTTGCTGTTTAATATAACTGAGCTCTGGTACGAAATTATGTAGATCTAAACTGGCTTTTCTATAATTTGTATCATGCTCAAAGCAGCATTTTAGTCCTTTGAAGGTTTTGTTTTGCTTGTTGATACAAATTTTATTATTAAAACAATTTAATTGATTTGCTAGTTGTTGGTGAGAAACAACGGGCATCCATTGGATATTAGATTCTATTTTAGGGCAGCGTTGACAGTACTTAAGATTTACTTTGCCTTTTTGGGTAAAAGGTTGCTCGCATAAAAACGTTTTTCGTTGATCTTGGTAAGTATGTAGTAAAGCTGATTTCAATTGGCTTTGAGAGTCAATAGCATAAGAAGGTGATATCACTGACAGCAGATAGATTAAAAATAGTACATTCATCTTAGGTAAAATATACATCAAGAGCCTCCTTGCCCTTTTTGTAAAAGGAGAATGTTATTTTAGCAAGCCCTGATTTATAAGTGCTTTTTCTAAAGCCACTTTATCAAAACCATCAATTCGATCAGAGCCTACAAAAATCAGAGGAACCCCCTTACCTTTTAAAGCTGTAAATTTTTGCTTACCAATATCAGAAGTTTCAATATCGTAATTGGTAAAAGGAATTTGCAAATTATTAAGATACGTTTTGACACTCTTACAATGGCCACACCAACTAGTGGTATAAATGACGACAAGTTGCTCGGCAGCGAAGGCATGAAAAGACAATAAGAAAAAAAATAGGGTAAAAGCAATGTTGCGCATGGTACATCTGATCCATATTTGAAACGGACTTCTTACTAGATTATTATGAGAAATACAACCTATTCCTTTCAAGAAATACAATATGCGTCGAATTTTCGTTATTATCTATTTAACAGTTGGGTTACTATCTTCGGTTGCGCAGGCTGCAGGGCCGGCTATGCACATTGCACTGGGTAAGCAATGGTTGGCAACTTATGCCCCAACTTATACAGATGAGGAAAAAAAGTTATTTTTATTAGGAACGGTCTTTCCAGACATTCGTTATCTGGGTGTGGTCAAACGTCATCAAACACACTATAAGGATGTAACTTTACAAAAGGTTTTTGATACAAAGTCACCCTTTATGCGCGGTGTGTTATTTCATAGCTTTGTTGATGAGCATCGAGAGAAATATATCAAAACGCATCAAATAACAAAAAAAGTATCAGAAGTGCCACGTGCGCTTCAGGGAACCTTTTTAAAAGTGATTGAAGATGAAATATTACATCAAAAGAATGATTGGACTGAATTTAGGCTATATCTGACTTCCATTCCTGATGATGAAAAGATTTTAGATATAACCGACGAAGCACTTACTCAATGGCATACCGGTTTGACATTTTATTTTAGTGCTTACCCAAGCATGATTTTAACGCAAATAGCGTTGTTCGAAAAAGGCATTTTGACGCTTGATGCGCCTACCGTGAAAATCTGGAGCTCGCTTGTACCTCAATATGCAGGCTCATCTGAGATGGTGAAATATGTAAATGATTTAATGGCGAGTTTTGAAAAAATATTAGTTTCTTCAGAGAAATCATAATTTATGATTTCATTTCAATATATTATACAAACCAATTAAACTAGATAAATTGTGTTGAACATAATCTATCCGGATGCTGTAATCAGTTAAGCTCTTGCTAAATCCACCCAATGAACGTTGTGGATTAATCAAATAAAGTGTTCTTTCTGGTTGATACTGTGTTTGTAATTGAAAACGCATATTCAATATAATAGCCTCCAAGATCTCCTTAGATTCATTTTCAAAACCAAGACTATCTAACAAGCTATAGGCAGCGCATAAACCTTCTGTGCGTGTAGCAGTAGGGGTTGATCTAGGCGGTTTATAATAACTTCCTTTATAGTCAAGTGGTTCATTTTTAGTATACTGTGCTCGAAGAATGGCTTGACAAATTTTTTGTGTATGCTCGATATAGCTAGGATCTGGTCGAATACGATAGAGTTCATTTAAGCCATATAACAGCCAATGGTCATGATCTATTTGAGATACTTTTTTATTCTTATCGCGAACGTTAATGATAAAATTGGCAGCATTGCTGGCTATGTCCAGCCATGTTTCGTTAGGATCTACTTGAAATAAACGCACTAGTGAAAAAATAGCTTCTCCTGGGTAATAGCCGGAAACAAAATTTG
Source organism: Uncultured Candidatus Berkiella sp. (assembly GCA_964606325.1). Lineage (GTDB taxonomy): Bacteria > Pseudomonadota > Gammaproteobacteria > Berkiellales > Berkiellaceae > Berkiella. The sequence goes on along the minus strand of CAZSGE010000052.1, from coordinate 6,629 downwards.
TATTGATCTTTTTTGAGAATCTAAACTTTTGGATTAAAAAAGCACCTGAGTCCTCTTGAGCATGCTTCATCCATCGTGCTAATTTCTTGGCAACGGACATATAAGAGCTATCTTTTGTAATAGACATATATTTAGATAACGCTAAAATGGTTAGTGCGTTGGCGCCAAGTTTTGCAAAATCTTTTTCAATAATACATAGATAGCTCTGACCATCTATGTTGATTGATTTTGCTCTATTTAATAAGTTAGATAAAGCAAGCTTTATTGCTATCATTAATTGCTCATCTTTTGTTATCTCAAATAATTCTAACATAGAATAAACAGTTCCAGCATGTCTTAGCACATTATAACGATTACTCGTCTCATCCTTTTTAGGTAAATACTCGTAAATAAATTGCCCATCACTTTTAACAGCGGCCTGTAAATATTTGCCTGCCAAGATCGCACTTGATAGCAACATGTCAGTATTAATTTTATTGTATATCTGATGTCCACGATAAAGTGGGGCGCTCATGGTTCTAGATCTAGCATAACTTTGTAGTTTAAATCGAAATATTGTGAATGTGTTGGTTTTAGAAAAGGCTATTTTTTGAGTTGCAGGAAGATTCGAAGATTTTATAAGAGCATTAAATTGTATCAACCCATCACTATTAATTATTGTTTTAGTAACAATTTCCTCTGGAAGATAGGCAAGTGCAAATTGTTCATCAAATGCTATTCCATATAGGCTTCTATCTTGTGTAAAAGGCTTTTTGAGATCATGATTTTGCAAGATAGTCACTTCTTGCACGACGTCTAATTTAAGCATTTGTACATCAAATGATGAATGAATCTCACTTATTTTTCTCAAAACAGCATTGATAGCATCTAATAAGGTACCGCCGCGACCTAAATAGGTTTTTCCTATTGAGCGATTATCGGAAACTGTCAGAAATAGTAATTGGGGTGTATCTATCTCAAGCTCAGGAGGTAAACTACTAATAGTGTATTGATGATTAATTAAGCTATTGAATATTATTTCAGATAATGTCTCAATATCTTTTGATGAAAGAATAAAGCTTGATTCAATATCATCAAACCAATATTTTTTGTCAATTAAAAGTTTACTTTGAGGGGAGAGATGGCATTTGTCTAGTAATGATTTAGCTAAATATTCTCCATGTTTAACAGTCAGTGTTTCGTAGTTGTAATTTTCTTTGTCTGTCATGAGAAAATAATTGGTATATCTCATTGGTTCGCCAGCTAATCCTGGTTTGACATTTAATTCAGCAATGTAAATTCTTTCATTTTTATCCATCAACATGTCAAAAGACATTTCGTTAATTTTCTTATCAAATCGTTGATTTATGAAGTTCGCAATTTCAATTGAGATTTTTGCAATCTTTTCCATCATTAGTGACACACGATCTACAGGAAATAGTTTGAGAAAGAACTCTTCAGTGCGTTCAAAACTACCGCCTTGATATAAGTTAGATACAACTTTTTCATCGTCCGCAATGATTACTTCACTTAAAAATTGCCATTTATTATCCACTTGAAAAACAATGGTTCGAATATTGAAAACAGATTCTTGGTAAGTCAAGACATCGATTGATTCCTGTATAATATACTTTTCTTCATTTATGTTTAAGTTAATATATGAAAGACACGCAGCTAAATTCATAAAGGATTTGATTTTCATCTTTCCTTTAACATAATATTCCAAAATGAAATTGTTTTTCTCTTGTTTGAGCACATATATGCCATTTCCCATGCTACCAAATCTAGGTTTGATAAAAACAGTTGTATTTAGCCGTAAATATCTTTGTAATTGCGAAACAGTGCCATTATAAGACTCTGTTTTAGGTATCATGGATTTATCAAATTCAGCTATGAGTTCAGCTGATCGTAATTTATCACTGGTGAGCTTTCTAATGCTTGAGGTAGGATAGATTTCAACACCTTGCTTTAATGCCAAGTTCTCAAATTCACGATAGGTATTTCGTTCAGCTGTGCCAAGGTGAAAATTATAAATAACCTTTGGGATGGGTACCGTTGCTTGTATAAATTGACCATGTTCAAGCACGTATCCAGTTACTGTTTTGTCATTTGAGTTGTAGTTTTTAGGTATAAAACAAATTAGTTTGTAATTATGCTTTTCCAACTCTTTATCAATAACTAAAGCTCGCGCGATCCATGAATGGATATGATTTTCTAACGAGTTTTTACGTGGTTCATTATATATCATACCTATCCACTTTTGTTGGATACTCATTTTTTTGATTATATGATTTATAACAGGAAGTTCAATATAAAATCCTAACTCATCTTTTTTAATGTCAATATCTGATGAACGGGGTTCTTTTATTAAAATTTTAGGAGCCATTATACTAAGAAAATTATTAAATTCATTTTGATTTAAAAATCTTGGCTGATAATTTGTTAATTTGTTATCTGTGACAATAGGGTAGAGTTTTATAAATAGATCAAATTTATTATTTGAAAATGAAACGTTCAACGATAAGATAAAGCTATATGGCGGCGCTTTCATTCTCTCGTACCGTCCTGGGGAATTAAACATAAAATTACCAATACTATAAATGATCCATTTGTCATGAATTTTTTCGACTTCTTGGATCATATGTGCACCATGACCAATTATCAAATCGACGCCACAGTTGATGAGTTCGTGGCTCATTCTAATCTGTACATCTTCCCGCCATTGATAATTGTTACCCCAGTGTGGATACAGGATGACAAATAATTCAGGGTCGTTTTCCTTTAATTGTAATACTTGATTTGCGATGGCTTCTAGATTCAGTGGCATTAACCCAGGCTTTTTATCTTCTGCATAAACATCATATTTTCTACGATAACTTGGTAGTTCTTCAAATGCAGCTAAAATGGCAAATCTAAATTTCTTAGATTCAAAAGAAACCTCAGCTATAAATGGTTTTTTAGCTTCATCAATATTATTACCTGCGCCTATTGATGGGATAGCATTTTTATCTAGTATTTCTAATGTTTGTTCAAATCCAGCCTTACCAAAGTCAAAGGTATGATTGTTAGCAAGACTCAATAATGATACTTTATGGTTGATGAGTGTGGCCGGGGCCATTTCTATGTCAGTCCAATGTACATATTCTTTAACGCCTTCGAATGGCGATTGTTTAATATTGGTAATTGGTGTTTCAAGGTTTGCTACTATAAAATCAGCTCTAAGCATTATGGACTTAACCTGCTCAAGCGGGTATTCATACCCATGGTTAGCTAATATGTTACCACCATCCTTTAACGATATTTTTTGTTGATAGTTTTCACCAAAACTTGTGTCGCCGACAAATAGAAGTTCAAATGCTTCATTCTTTTTACGATAAAAGCTTTGTTGTTTGTAATTTTTGTCTTTAGAAGATTCTGGCAATACTTCCATTTTATCATCCAAAAGTTAAACTATGCTGCACACTATTTTCAAAACTCAACGACATCTGTTAATAAGAGACTTTGCTAAATATTCACCATGCTTTAAAGTTAATTTTTCATATTTGTCGCGTTCCTCATTATTCATTACAAAGAAATTGCTATAAAGCTTCGGTGAGCCTGCCAGTCCTGGTTTGACATTAATTTCAACAACATAAATGTTCTCATTTTTATCAACAACAATATCTAGTGAGAGCTCGTTTATTGTGCCTTTGTATTCTGTATTCAATTTGTCTACTATTTTTATTGTGGTTACTTTTATTCTATCTAAAAGTTTTTTCGCTTGTTCTTTTGAGAAGAGATTCTCAAGAATTTCATTGGTGTTGTATGATTTTCCACCTTGAGCGATATTTGACAAGTTGCTTGATTTGGCGCCTAATCTTAATTCGCTTAAAAATTGCCATGTCTGATTAACATTAAAAATTATGACACGAATATCAAAGATGGAACCTTCATATTGTATAGCATTGATTCCTTCTTGAATTATATATTTTTCATTTTCGGTATATTTTTCAATAAAAGGTATACATTCCTCTAAAGATTTAAATGTCGATGATTCCTTTTTTGCATTGTTATAGTAATCCGTTAAGTAGTTATTGTTTTCTTTTCTAATCACAACTATTCCATCACCCATGCTGCCAAATCTTGGTTTGATGAAAACACTATTTTTATC
>CAZSGE010000051.1:0-18393 GCA_964606325.1 Uncultured Candidatus Berkiella sp. | reverse complement strand
GTTTCTAGGTCACAATATTTGAGATAGTCCAGCGTTGACACCATAGCTACTGTACAAAATCACCATTAGAAAAAAAAACAGATCAAAAACTGAATTTAAATGACGCAATGAGCGAACGTTCATTGCACTTTTGAAATACCTAATTTGATGATTTAAAAAGAAAATTAATCAAAACTGATTAATTCATACGTGGTAATAAATGAACAGTTACCATTTATCGTTAAGCGAAGGTAAATTAGGGCATAAGTTTTTTTAACAAACTTCGCCACAGAGAATAGGATGCTTTTGCTGATAATATTTGCTGATAATGCGCATAGCTTCTCTTGGGAGGGGTATTTAAGGCAATCGGCACAACAAATTCATCGATAATATCTTGCCAAAATGGTTCCCACAAAATGGGATCCAGCTTATTTTCCTCAAAAGTAGGTGCATCTGGCGCTTGATTGATTTCAAGCAGCCAAAGTTTACCTTTATCATCCAAAATAAAATCAAACCCAAAAATTTCGAACTTTTTAAGCTTTTGTGGCTTTAAATATTCAGGGTGTTCTTTTAGCAGCGCACTTAACACTTGATGAACAATAGAACACATTTGCTGATAAATCTTATCAAACTGTGGTAGTGTTTGTGTTGAGCGTTGCTCTATGTTCGCAAATTCACCGTCTAAAACATAATTCGTAATGTGAACTTTCTTATTCACAAATCTGTCATTTAAATCAAAGTCTAGAGCACTGATGTTGACATACCCTTGCTTATATAAATAAACCCCTGCGAAATTTGTGAAAACGCCAGACACTCTAAAAGTGTACTTACGATTATTGATTAAATCAGGATTTGGGATATATTGTTGAATTACATGCTCACCGCCCAACCTTTTAGTTGATGAAAAATGAGCTTTTAACTCTTCAATATTATTAAACAAATAAATATTATCACCATTGTTTAACATCGAAGGTTTTAATATCCACTTCAGATCTTTTACCTCATGCTGATAGCGATTATTAACCATATAATGTACATAGATGATCCTCGCCAACACCTGCGAATAATTATCATCGTTGACACAATAGGAAATCGGCATAAGATTTTTGCAATGCTTAGTAACCAGTTGAGCTAATAGATGTTTAAATTCCAGCACCTGAGATATGTCATCATTAAGTACTAAATTTTCGTCAGTAAATAAAGCGCTTTTATCTGTGGTTAATTCTTGCCAACCCATCGCTAATAATCTTTTTGCGATATGAAATTTGGTGGCCATTCTTGATGAGAAAAAATAAAAAGTTGGGGTGGGCATCTTTATTATGCCTCAGTGCGCAATTGACTTAGAAAACACTTGAATCGTAATAACACCTAAAACAATCATGAAAATACCAATGATAGCAGCTGCATCAAGCGCTTGTTTATAGTAAAAGTAACCTACCAAAGCGACAAGACAAATACCAAGCCCCGACCAAATGGCATACGCAACACCTAAGGGAATATTTCTTAAAGATAGTGAGAGAAAATAAAACGCAATGACATAGCCAATGATAACAACAAATGAGGGAACCAATTTAGTAAACTCATGTGCTGTCTTTAACGCACTTGTCGCTATAACTTCAGCCACAATTGCTATTAACAAATAAACATATTGCAATTTCTATTCCCTGTGAGAATTTATTCCCAATGAAACAGCATCGGCGGCAAAGTGGAGATATCAATACATGAATATATTAAAGATTGGGTAACATTTTTACCTGTTGCATCAAAGCGGTGATTACGAAGGCGTCCTTCCAATTCATAATTTAGTCTTTGGGCAACTTTTGCACTCTTAAGATTTTTCTCTTCACAATTGATTTCAACACGCTGTGCTTTAAGTACTTGAAATAAATAGCGCGTTAAAACATTCATCGCTTCTGTAATAATACCCTGGCCTGCATACTGCTTATTTACCCAATAGCCGATTTCAAAACTGGGTATGGATAAATTTGCGGGTTTAATACCAGTCGCCCCAAGGTAATGACGATTAGTCGGATCCATTATTTGCAAGGGTTGCTCCACCCCTTCATGAGCTGGAGAACTCCAAATTCTTTCACCATGTAATAGATATACTTCCGTGTCTCTTAGGGAAGCAAGCGACTGCGCCCACGGCATCCATTGTTTGAGATCCTCAAAACTCGCTTTCATCGCTTCGTGCATCAGCGAAGCATCCGTCGAGCGCACTGGGCGAATTAATACACGTTGGGTTTTAATGACTTTAAGAGGAATCGGTCCTTTTTGCATACCATGCGCCATATATTTGTGTAAGTTAACATACAGAGTTTAGACGATAATTATAATAATGATAATTTTAATAGAATGTTGAATGTTTGCCTAGCAACTTCACAATCTATTACGCAAACTGGAGCATAGTACGCTTTGTTCGCATAGTATTGTTCGTTCCTTAATGGTCGGATGGGTATTAAACCACGTAAGACAATATTTCTTTAACTGAACATGTGGCGCAATCTCAACCTCATCGCGAGCATTCTTTTCTAAGAAATGATATATCTTACGAAAATTTCTGGATGTTAATTCACGGTGCTTTATTTTTAATAGTGCCTGCATTTCAGCACTCAGTTCTGTAAAATGTGTTTGAGAAGCTCTTTCATTTTCAAGAACTAATTTACCCCAATATAAATATTGCAAATAGTTGTCATATATAAATCTCACAACGGATAGTGGATTTCGCGTTATATCAATTGCCCCTAAATCAGCAAGACTTTCTTTTGCTCGAGAAAATCCTGCATAAAAAAGCTCTTGACTCAAAATTAAAACACAACTTGTCGCAACTGATTGCAACAAAGCTAGCGTTCCTATAGGTGAAAAAGATAAAGAAAATATAACCAAAAAATACAAGGTGATTTTTGCGCCATAGAGCATAAAACAAACCAAAGGATCATGCTGTTTGAGATGAGATAGCTCATGGGCAATTAATGCTTTCAAGGAGGCCGCAGTTAAACCATTTTGGTATACCTTAAGCAAATCAGCTGAAATGAATAGTGTCTTCTCATGGGGAAATCCGATAATACCTGCTTCTAAATTAACCTTAGGCAAAGTTGCTTTAACAATTTCAACACTTGGTGAAATTACGCCTATTTTGTTACTTAGCATGCGAACAATACGACTGAGTTGCATTTCTTTATTATTGCTAATATCAAGCTTATTCGTTATTGAAAGCTTTTTTTCATAGAGATTTAAAACAAAAATAAGAAAAAATGAGAACAACAACGCTAAAGGGACAATTATGCTAACGACAGATGCAGGAACACATAAACTGAGATATTGTGCTTGCAAGAATGCACTGAAAAACACGGCACAAAAACAAGACCATTTCTGAAAATTCAACTTTTGCCGTCGTGAAAATAACATTTCTGATTTCATAAAGAATAGTAAGTCAATCTAAGCTGGAAAATCAATCTATTTAGTGTATATACATCAATTATATGAAAAACATGAAGAAACTTTTTGAACCATTTCTTGTCTAAAAGTGTAAGTAATCAAAATGCGATACGATAAGCACAACAAGAGGCTTTTATGTTGGGAAATGTACTAGATCGGGTAGATGTTAAATTATACGATTCTTGGAAAAAGATAGCCGATAATTACATTACCCTGTTTGTTTCAGGATATGAAAAAATTGAGTTCACTAAACATGTACCCGACGAAATCGAAGCAATCAACCAAGCCCTTCAGATTCTTCGTCAAACCACCGTATCTCGCGAACAATACTTAGCAGCTTTAGCCACGCTCAAAGAACAACTAGCGAAACTTGCAACATCCAAAGATTTTATGGATAACGATGTCAATAATTTCATTTTTCTTGCCCATCGCTCTGCCAGCTGGGTTCATGGCGCATTATTGACAGAATACAATAAATACGCTGATGCCTTTTTAAATCCTTCAGGAAAAGAAAACGCTTATCAAGAGGGAGCCATAGAACATAAACTAGTGGGAAAAGCTGCGAGAGGAATAGTATCCTATTTACTTCAAAATTATGAAAATCAAATCCAAAGTGTTTTCGAGCTAAATGTAAGTAATCTTGTACAACAGCCAAATATCCATGCCAAGACACCAAAGGATGTATTGGAGCCAATTTCTTTACTTGCAAATAGAATGAGCAAAGAACAATATGAAAGTGTGCAATCACAAATTCATATTAATTCTGTTGAAGATATACCTAAGTATTTAACGGAACAGACCTATGGCGCATCATTTGAGTTTTTTTATACCCAAGTCGCAACACTTTACCAAATCAAATCGAAAATCAATAGCATAGCCGTAGGGGCGTCAGCAGAAGAAATTGAAAAAGAAAGACAAAGGCTTTTCCATGAAGCAGGGTTTAGCGACCTAAATACTAAAGCAGCAAAAAAATATTTAAATGACATAGCTAATAAATTGGGATTTAAAAACGCAAAAGATCTTTATAAAAATTACAAAACGCTCAACACACCAGAAGGTTATTTTTTATTTAAGAAAATGAAAATGGATTTCGTAGAAAATGGACACATGGATCTCTCAACTCAAGATGACCCTCTTGAAAATATAAAAAAAATAGTTATCGAGGAAAATCAACGAATAGTAAATAAAGCTAAGACGCCTTATTTTAATCAAGCCAATGCTAATTACATAAAAGTGATTAATTTTACTTCTAATGAACTATTGTCTGGCATTAATCATGCCCAAAGCATTAGAAATGTCACACAAGCAGCCGGACCTGATCTAAACAAAATGATGGGCACAGGTTTACTAGCTAATGCAGGTATGTTTTTGGCAAATTGGCAGAAAGGTAGAATAGAGAGTTATGCTTTAGACAAGTTCAAGGGTGGTGGAGAGCTACTATTACGAAGAGTTAATGATGATGTTGCTACCATTTATGATTTATGGCTGATAAAAGCTGATGAAAACAATAGAATTAAAAGAGAAATAAGAGACAAAATAATTGAAAAAGCTGGGAATAGTATAGACGATCATGATCTTGTTCATGAATTCATTGAAGCAATGATAACCTATAAACGGAATTTTCAAGAGTATAATAAAGCTCAATCACTTGACAAAGATAGCTCAGAATTTGCTTCAATTAAAAAACAGTTTAAAGATGCAGAAAACCAATACAACAATTATAGAGATGCATTTTCTTTATGTGCAAATGACAACATCTTCAGACTTACTAAAGACAATATTGAACAGCACATAAAACAACGAGAATTAGCCATAGCAAAGATCAACGAGAATTACAAACTTAAAGTTTCTGAAATTAATAATATTCGATCTGATATAAACGGAGAAATGGAAAGACGTCAAAAAACAGTAAGAGGCACGCTCACAAGATGGCGTGACAATGTTGCCTCTGTTTTTGGCATCAAAACTAAAAGCATGATCAACATGCAAGAGAAGCAAGAAAATCTTAACAAGGCATATAAAGAATTGGAGCCTATTGGTTTAGCTTTGCATATCCAAGTAGCGCTAAAAGCCAGAACATCAAAACTTAAACAGCAATTTGAAGATGCAAATAAGCAATCATCTAAAGAACTATTAAACTCTATTCGTTTAAAAATGAGTAATATCAAAGAAGATTATCTAAAAATTAAGTCTGAAATTGAAATTTCAACTAAAGATAATACTGCATTAATTTTTAATCTCCAAGAACAACTAAGAGAAAGTCATAATATCCTCGCAATATTAATGAACGAACTTGTTTTAAAATTAAATAATAAAAGCGAATCAGAGACTCTTGACACACTTTCATTACAGGACTTAGTATCTAGCTTAAATGAAGTAAATTCAAACAAAAGGGAGTTTGTTAATTTTGATAGGAAAATAATCGGTTCAAATATTCAAACGAACGTACCGTTTGAACAGCTCGCTATAAAATTATCAGAAACGATTAATGATAGAAAACTTGCTGCACAAGAAACATTGCTCGCAAAAGCCAAGAAGGTCGTGAGCGCTGCATATGCAAACTTTAATGGCACTAAAGAGTTATGCGATCCCTTTAAATTCATACAAACATTGCCAGAATGTAATTTGAGTGATTTATCAGCAAACAGCATTTCACAATTAAACCAGCACGTTGCCAAGGAAGCTATTTCTCTGTTCTCTCGCACAAGTGACAAGGTCGCGCTAAAAGATCTTGAGATAATTTACCTATCCTTACAAACGGCTAGCAATCAATTAACCTTAAAAAATAATCGAACTACTGAAGAAAATAATTTATTGAAATATTATCAAGAATTTTCAACGATAGTTAAACAAAGCATAAGCACAAACATTCAACAAGCAAACAAGCTTTCGGCTGTGGAACTAAGAAATAAACTATCTGACTTAAATTCTGAATTGTTATATTTAAAAGAAAAATCTCTTAACTCAGTTAAAACTGTAGAGAAATTGAAAGCGACATTTGATTCAAGGCTATGGAATTTACTAGGTTTTGTGACTCAACAGAGCATTGAACATGCCGAAGCTAGCGCAAGGGCTGATGAAGAGCTTCTACAATTATATAGCGATAATTACGCCACTATTTTAAAGTCATTTCACAAAAAAGCCACTCCAAATTATGCAGCTTTAAATTATGAAGATCTTACTCAATTTATTCATGAAATCGATCAAAATATTGAGAAGCTTAAATCACAAGACATCTCTGCAAGTTGTATTGGAGCTTTGGAGGATATTTTAAAAGAAGCTCAACTTGCAGAAAAATCGCATACTCGTCACCTTGAAACATCTATACATCACGACATTCAAGCAATTGAATCTCAAATGCTTGAACTAGCTGAGCTTCAGGAAGATATAGATAGTGAGGTTTCAGAAAAGTCAGAAGCGAATTTAGAACGGATTGCAAAATATCAAGTCCTAAGAGCTCAAATAAGCACAAATGTTAAAAACGCTTTTGCTTCTCTCGCAGATCTTGAAAGCAAAAGAACTACTTTGCTTCCCTTATATAAAGAATTAGGCACAAGCACATTTGAAGAGGATATGCTAAGAAAACTGTATTCATCTAGACTTGATAAAATTCAAAAAAGCTATGATAGCAGCTCCACTTTATATGCAGTACCATTTGAAGTTTACGCAACAATAACTGATGGTCTTGTTCCTTCAAAAATGGAAAATTTGAGTAAAACAGCGCTTGGAAAAGCATTGATCATGGCAGTAAACAAACAAAACCTTAATGCAGCAGAAGCAATTTTAAACAAGAATACTTCACAAAATGGCATAGATTTATATGAATTAAGTGCAGCCTTAACCATCGCGGCTAGTCAGGGAAGATTAGAACTGTTTAAAAGTATTTTAAATTATAGGAAGGATATAGTTTTTAGTCATGAACATCTCAACGCTGCTTTTACGCAAGGATTAATAAATGACAAACAAGATATTGTAAATTACATTATGTTTAACACAGACTTTATGCCTGACATTGAAACCTTAAAAACGATTTTGGAATCGACATCAGATGAATCAGTGCTTTCAGGCGTTGAGCGTGGATTTCGTCAAATGCTAGTCGATAATGATGGCCCAACGCTACAAGACATAAGAAAATGGTATATCTTTTTAAATCAACTAACCGATTCTTTAAAATTAGAAGAGTCGATTTTGGTGAAAACGGCTAAACACACTCATACTACAGCAGGAATCGAAGCCTTAAATCATGATGCAAAGCAGTTAGCAGACAAAGTAGAAAGGATAAGAACGCTTAAAGGTAAATCTGAAAATATGATACGTTATTTGTATACCGAGAACTTAGAGCGCAGAAAAGAGCATATACAGAAATGGGAGCAAGAAATTGACCTAGCATTAAGAGCTTTTGACGTATCAATAGCTTCAATCTTATACCCACAGGAAAATTTAGCATCGTCATTCACGCCATCAGATATGGGCGACGAAATTACACCTGAAAGTTATGCCACTCCCCCCATTCCACAATCTACAGTTTTAGATGAAATACAACAAGAAATAGAAACTCAGAATGTTCGAATTCAACTCACAAATTTACAAAAATTAGTTTCTCACGGTGTTATTGTTCCTGAAATTCAAAATACAAATGAAATAGTTGTCTCAGAAGCACCCGCAAATCAAAATTCAGTCAAACGTGATGAATTACAAGATCTTGAAGATAAAATCAATACCATTTTGAATAAGCCGAGCGTAGAATCCCCTGAAAACTTAATGGAACTAAGATCTCTGCTAAAGCAAGTTAAACATCATGAATCTGACACACAAAATAAGCTATCCTCCATTCTACAAAAGGCCATTTACAAAATGGCCAAAGAGAATAATGCTACCGCATTAATAATTTTGTTAGACTTTGCTGACAATCAAAAATTGGATGATGTTTTAACAACCGCTTTAAGCCAAGCTATACATTCTGAAAAAGGTCAAGCTGCAAGCCTGCTTATCAAAAAGCATGCGTATGCCGGACATGAAAAAGAACTCTTTGAAAAAATATTATCTTTGTTTGAAAAAAACAAATCATCAACCATTGGTGATATCGGCATTGACTTTTTAACTCATGTAAAAACTTCAAACTTGATTAATACTAGAAATCATGATGAAAGGATCATTAACTTGATTGCTTCAAAAGTTTCGGACAATCAAGCGATAACTTATGTTTCTCGAAGCTTAGCTTGGAATGATTTTGACAAACCCAAATTAGAACAATTACGAACAGCTTTTCTTTTTGCACAACAAACTTATGAAAAGTTGCCATATAGTACTTATATTGATTTACAAAAAATTCAGGAAGCAGACCCAGAGGACTTAACAGAGGCACAACTTGCTATTTTTGAGAACGAATTAAAGCAAGTAACCAGTACCTATGAAGCCCAACTTGACGGTATTGAGAATGTCGTTAATTTACTAAAAGAGTCAATACCTATTGATAATGCTTCAAGGAAGGAGCAATACATATCAATTTGGGAAAAAGAAACGAATCTAAAAGAAAAAAAAGACACTTGCAAAGAAGGTATTGAAAAAGAAATCAAAGACGCACAAAAGGTAATTGAGAAAGCACGAAAAATACTCCACGAAAAAGCAAATGCTTCAGCGCAGCCAGGCAAAAGAAAATCCTTGTTACCTTCCCAAGGTCATAAACCTCCCACTAATAAAGACGTTGTTACAGATTACGCTCCTGCAACAAGCGCAAGTGCAAACAAAAAGCAGAAGCCGGAACTTTAGATATAAGTTAGCCGACTTTTATTTTCATTAATTTATACACTTGAAGTTTCTTTAATAACTGATATTATGTTTGGCAAATAAATTCAATTTGCTGAGTTCATCAATGCCAAGTCCGTGTCCAGATAGGCAAAATAGTGTAGATACAGCACTTCCTTTAATGGAAAGTACGCCCAAGCTCATTGCAAATATGTTAAAAAACGGATTAGCTCACTTCCCTGAACTGAAAGAAAACGTACAAGGTTACAGTGAATTCGAAGCAAATGGCTTTGCTTGTCGTAATCCACATGATGTGAATGATCTCTTAACGTCGAGTTTTTGGCGAAAATTTGATCCTATGCTTAAAACAGCATTAGATGAAATTATTTCATCCGATAAAATTGATCGCTCAAAAATGATTGACTGGCTGTTGTTAAAATATCTTAATATCAACTCCTTGGCACCTGAGCAATTAGTATCTTCAATCCAATCAAATGCCTACTTGGCCAATCCAAATCCAGACAGTGAAGATTATCAATTACATCTTTATTATCTACAACCTTTTAGATTGTTTGGTATCACGCCTTCTAATCGCAAATTTACTAGCAAACATAATAAATCCGCTTTGGAATGGTTATGGCATGCTAACCCAGATGCTGGGGCTGATTGTGCCCCCATTTTTAGAAACATAATTCAAATTTATATTTTAGGTCAAATAGTAGATCTAATTCATGCTCCTAAACATGGGGCCTCAACTATCCAGCTTAAAGATCATTTACCCAAATTAAAATTCAAACATCATGAGCTACTTCAACAGTTAATAGTAGATATTGAAAACCTTTATAAGGCTTCATGTAAGCCCCAAAATTATACCAAAACCATATCTAACAAGTTTACACGCTTGATTGAGGCTTTCATTTCGAATCTAGATTTTGCAGTTGAAGCGATTCTTATCTTACTTACGTTAAGCGCCGCATATTTATTGCTTGATTTTGTGATGGCAAAATCTATCTCTTTATTCTTAAGCAGACATATTAGTACAATATATTATATAGCACTTTTTTTTCCAGCACCTGTACATGATAGTTTAAAATTCATTGCAAAATGCATAACCTCTGTTATTCCTGGTTCAGCACGTTCGTTTTTAAAAGCGTTGATTATAAAAGGTTTTAAAAGTGTTGATAGCAAATTGGGAACCGCTTTTTCTCAAACAACCTCAGGTGATTTTTTAATTCCTGAAAATGTAGCAATGACAAATATCGAACCACCTATCACGAATATGCCAAACATCAATAAAGAGCTAAAAGACCAAGCTGATAAGATATTTAAAGACTTAGGAAAATTAAATCAATCATTCAATCTCACCCCTGAGGTAAAATCACAAATAAAAGATTGCTTAAACAAGCTAAACTCTGAAACTGCCCTGTCTAATGAAGCACTAAAGCTCGCAATTGAAAAGGGAATGTCCTTATTGAAAAATAATTTAGATCAGAATGAAGTTTCTGTCATGCAGCAATTGATTGTTCATTTACAAGCTTTAGGTACGCCTGTTAACAGTAGCGAAAATATAGCCATTAGAATGCACAATCAACAAGGTTACCAACCCTCTATCACCTTACTTAAATCGCTGCACGAAAAAAATATCATTAGACCAGACGGCTCATGGCATGCACCCGTTAATATTCCGATGTCGCTCCAGGAAAAATGTAAACGAATTGAATCGACTATATGATAGCTTGAGCCGATAGCCCAAGCTTGCTCACCATCAACCAGTAAATAATTAAAATAGCGGCAAATGCCACTACCCCCAAGGCAAACCACCAACGCATTAAGATATGATATTGGCGTGGTAAATGAGCATGTGGTATCGCGATTTTTTTAACCATGTTATGTAGCCGATACTGAATAAACACCACCACTATCCAACATATTCCCGCTAATGCATAAAGCCCTATCGTCCAAGCAAACCAAAGAGAATTATATGAATAATGCAAAATTGTCATTAACCAAATACCAGTGATTGGCTGGATAATGACTGAGGGGGTTGTGAAAAACCAATCCGCCAAAATCACGTTCTTGGTTGTATTGGTTAATGTAGAGATATCTCTGCTAAAGTAGGCCATCAACATAAAAAAAGCCGTGCCTAAACCTGTCCCAAATAAAACTGTTGCACTTATAATATGAATATATTTTAAAGTGAAATAATCCATACTAGCTTTCTTTTTCCTCAATAGTAGTATAAATACTCCATTTGGTAATAGCTTGCTCAAACTCTTCTAGGCTAAACATTTCAAAACAAGGTCGCGCCCCTGGCTCTATTTCACCTTGCAATATTTTTTTCACTAATATTAAGCATGGAATAATCGGCATATAAGGACCATGCCCCCTTTCTGCCACGAGGATCCAGTTTATTTCCAGCGGTTGATAACGCTGGCTTGACCCCACCATACGAATATACATGCCTCCTGCGTCGGTTCCGCTCTTTTTAAACCAACGGCTCATTGCTGCGATAGATCTGTAAAAATAGGACCAGTTTCTTATGATTTTTGCCCGGGTCAACCATGACATACCCCACAATCCAAGATGTAAAAGGGGAATTTCCATGCCTGCGTAAAATTCAACTGTTTTTAACATTGGATACTTTTGTGGCAATAAAACCAAATCTGGAATATCACAGTTGGCGTGCCATCTTAATCCTAAGTTGTCACCATAGTAATGGCGATGCACATTTTGCCAGCCAAATACCGTCACCCATTTTCCATTTTCAAGTCGTAAAAATGGTTTACCGGTATAGCCTAATATGGCCTGTATCAGCGCGTCTCCCCTTTCAATTTTATTGGCAGGCGCAATCCCAAAATCAATTTCTCTTAAAATTCCAAATTTATGGGCATAATGTTCAATCACAACCGATGAAATGCCAGGCACAGAACTCGCCCCACTAATAACGGCAACTTCATTTTTCTTGGCTTTTTCATCAAGCTCTACTATGTGTGTAACAAATTCACGGCCATCCGATAGATCTAGATAGTGGATATTCAAGGCTATACAGGTGTTTGCGACTTTATAATCTTGCCCCTGAAAAGGACCTGCAGTATGAATAAGCACTTGCGGATGTGCCTTTTGCAAAAGGACTGGAAAATCATCAAGCAACCAGTCTATCTGTAATGCGCTAATATTGGCGGAAGGATTCGCGTGACTTATTTTATCAACGAGTTTTTGTGCTTTATGCTTATTTCGCCCAGCAATAATCACATGAAGGTGTGGATCTTGCGCTAACAGCGTACATATACGCGCTCCAAAGTTACCATAACCACCTAATACAAGAACAGTTGGCTTATTCTCAATCAGCACAACCTGTTCTCCTTTGTCTTCTATATCAGATGATAAACGCCTAGGATCGCCTGAATTTGATTAACCTCAAGAGCAAAAAGAAAAGGTATGAACTAGCCATACCTTTGGATGAGTGTAGCAGAAGATATATAAGTTTAGCTATTAACTTATGGTGAATTTTGAGCCAACTTCGATGGAGCTGCTGTTTGCAAATCAGACTTTGAATCGACTTTCTTACCCTGAGTTTTGTCTATTTCATCCTGTGCTTTAGTTGAGTTAAACAGCGACAAGATTGAGCGAGGAAAATAAGACTCTTCCAATGGTCTTTGCATCGTTCCCTGCGGCAATGCTTGATTCATCTCTTCACTGTCTAAGTGCAATTTTTCAGTAACAACATATCCAACTAATCCACTAAATAATGTGATTGCACCAAACTTCGTTAGCGTAAACAAGCCTGTATTGGTCAGTGTTTGTGCAAACAATTTTGCTAATAAAGGCGCAATGAGCGGCCATATTACTCCGCTTGAAATAATCGCAACAAAGCCTGTGATTGATACCATCAGCATGGCATAGTTTGTCCAATCTCGTTGTGAGGAGTCTTGCACATCAATGTGCCTTTGCGTATCTGCTTTTGGAGCTTCATTTAAATTTGAGCTTACGGCATGATATTCACTTTCAGAAATTGACATTAAACTACAATAAACACTTAGTGAGTCCTCAGGAAATACTGACTTATGATGTTTTGCATAAGAGCCAAATTCTTTTAGAATATCATCTTGATGTGCTTGAGATTCTTTCTTTCGTTTTTCTTGAGCATACTTCAATCTTTGCGCAGCATTATCCGCTAATAATTTTTCGTTGGCAGCGGTTTTTGGTAACAAAGCTGACCAGTGCCCCGGAAGCTTTTCCATATCAAATACCAGCGAGTTTTTGGGGTATTTTTTGGCTTGAGCGCCAGTTTTAAAACCATTCACTATTCTCGTGTTATGGTCATCCAAATAGTCTAAACATCTCACTTTTATAATATGACCAAAAGCCTGCGACATCACTTTTTGTTCAAACTCACCCGCATGTACACCGTTTTTTGCAATCCCATCTTTATCATTGAGATATAGCTTTAAACCTATTGCTTGATTTTCAAAGAACCATTGTTTAATAGCCTGTTTTTTTTGCTCAAGCGACATATCTGGTTTATCCAAAATTGCTTTCATCGCATTTTGAATATCCTTCATGCCTTCAAAATGAGCACTAAAATTGCTAACAGGGCCATCTTCAATATCGTCAGCAATCACTGCGCCAAGATGCGCCATTAATGCTGCCTGAACATCTTCACTTAAAGTCTTTAGGGCTCTTTTCTTTGAACCTTGAATACTCTGTTTAACAACTTTTTTTAGTTCGCTTTTGACAAAATCTGTTATTTTTGCCTTTTTCTCTTTTGACTCAGCTATCTTATTATCGATAAATTGTTCAAATTCATTAGCAACAAAAGCTTTCAAAAGAGGCAATTTTTTGGGAGCTTGCGGTTGTGGCTGCAGATGAAAAACTTCTAAGTGATTACTGAGCTCTATTCTTAGTGCACAGATCTCATCTTTCGTTGAATTAATTTCATCAGAGGATTCACATATGCCATCAATATAGGCTGAAAGATCGGCAATCGCTGCCGCTTTTATAATGGGGTCGTTTTTAATAACGTCAACCACAAAAGAGCGCAATGCTTTAGCCAATAGTTTTTGAAGTCTGACGAAATCCAAGCGCTCATTTATGGTAATATGTGCAATAAAACTATCAAATGCTTTTTCCAGTGCTTGTATCGTATTAAGCTGGTCTAACGCTTTTGGCAAACCTAACGTTGGATTTTGCTGCCCAAGTATCAACATCAAATTCGCAAAATGAAGGGTATTTTTCTTTAATAAAGCAGAAAGTGATTTTTGTTGATAAGCAAGTATTAACCAAATGGCTTCACTGTTGTAAAGGCAATTACCATCACCTAGTGTGTTCATTTGAAGCATATTGAATCCTCAGAAATGCGGCAGCAAACAAGTTATTTAACTTATATTTGTTATGTGGCGCCTAAATTATATGTGCTAACTATCTTACCTGTTTAGAGAGGAAAATCAACATTTAGTGTTCTTGATTAATCGCTATAAGGGCAATTTCTAAGGATGGGTAAATAAAACTAAAGCCCGCTGTAGTCAATTTCTCGGGTAATACTTTCTGACCAGTCAATAAAAGCTCTAACGCCATTTGACCATAGACAAGCTCTAAAACCCAAGCAGGGGTTGTCAAAATACAAGGTCGACGCAACACTTTTGCATAGGTTTTAACAAAATCCCGATTTATCACTGGCAATGGTGCAGTAGCATTTATTGGTCCTGAGATTGCTTGATTTTCTATACAAAAATGTACCAACCTGACCATATCAACCATATGGATCCAAGACATCCATTGCTTGCCATCACCAAATGGGCCTCCAAGTCCTAGCAAAAAGGGTAAACGCATTTGTGCAAGTGCCCCACCGTTGGCACCAAGGACGATGCCTGTACGTAATAAACATACCCGTATGCCAGCTGGTGCTTTTAGTGCTTCAGACTCCCAAGCAGCGCAAAGATCATGACTAAAACTCGATGTGAAACCTGATTCCTCATTAAGTGGCTGCCCCTCTTGAGGCCCATAATAACCAATCGCCGATCCGCTGATAAATACGCTTGGTTTATGTACAAGGCGAGAAAATAATCCTACCAACGCTTTTGTTAAACCTAGCCTGCTTTGTAAAATAGTTTTCTTATAGGCATTAGTCCAACGTTTACTAATAGGTGCGCCAGCCATATTAATCACCACATCAAAATATTCATCGTTTTGGATTTCTTCTAAGCTTTGAATAAAACGAAGCCCCTTTAAAGGTAAGCGCTGTTTTGCCAAGCGAGTCTTGCGAGTCAGAATGCAAAGCTCATCACCTTTGGCTTTAAAGCTTGAACATAACATTCTGCCAATAAAACCGGTCGCCCCTGTGATTAATATGCGCATGTTTTTCTTATTGATGAGATATTTTGTTAATCATAGACATCAAGTTACGCTCGGACAACTGTCTAACAATTAGCTTATCTAGATACGGCAACTTAATCAGAACACCAGCTATCCAAAAAGCTCCTGACATAGCAGCAAACTTGTCTTTATAAATGAAAGGAACCTCTACCAAGCCAAGGGTGTCTTATGGCTGTAGATAGATATTATTATCAAACAGGAGTATTTATGCCTAAACATAAGCTTGATAAAGATAATGATTTACTCGATGACGTCAATGATGCGCTAGATGAATTCGTGGCTATGTTAAAACGTTTTAAGAAAAAGAACACGCCTATTCAACAAGCGCATGCCAAAGTAAAGAAAGTGGCAGAAAAAGTTGATGATGCTTGGGATGATTTAGTTTATCAAGCTAAAGCCGCGGCTAAAGATGTGAAGGAAATCGCTAAAGATCTTATCGATGAGCCTACAGCAGATGAAAAAGCGCTCAGAGACTTAAAGAAGGCGGGAGATGCAGTTGAATATAAAATTAACAGAGTGTTGAAACAGGCCAGCAGATTGGCTAAAGAATTAAAAACCGCGCTTGTTGCTTTAAAAGATGCGATTGTCGAAGCTTTTAAATCGCTCGGAAGCACTTTTAAAAGTATCTTTTCTATGGCCGTTCCACATGGCGCTCCTGTTTTAACTCATCATCACCAAAAAGGAAAAAATCAACATTTAGACAATGAAAAGGCTTTTAGAGCTAAACAGAGCACTCCAGCAGCTTCTGGTGTGCATCTTAAAATTTTATCTTCTAAAGGAAAAAAATAATCAAACAGCCTGGTTCCTGCCTATGCTATGCTTGGCAAGGCAGGTTTTGCTCTGTCAAATATTGTGTAAAATTCACATCAGTTTTAAATGCGACAAGCGGTAAAACTAATCACTTTGGCATTAATAAAATGGCATCATGCACAGGACGTTCATGAAAAAGATGAAAAATATCGTCCATATCACCTGCGGGCGTGTTTCTCACTTTATTTTCATAGACCAAAGTCGAGGAACCGCCCCCATCTAAATTGATGGCTTCCTTACAACCCTGCTCTTGCAAAAAATGCGTGAGTTCTTTTAGCGTTAATCCTTCTGAGATTTGATCAGTGTACTCACGGTAGGGTATTTTAGTATGAGCGCTAACGACAAACATCCAATGATGTGCATCTTTAATGCAAATCGCCGTTCTCGCATGACGCTCATGCCAAAAGGAAGCCAGCGCTTTTTCGTTCGCATGATTCACAATGGCTTGCCCATTTTTTAGTAAAAGTCCAACCCCGCCCACCACATAGGAAAAATTTTGCCATACTTTCTGAGAAGTTTGAGAATTATCTATTTGTGGTATAACTTCCACAATTTGTTTTTTTCCGCGTTTAGTAACAATCCTGTCTACTAAAGCTTTAGAATTGAGTTCATTCCAACCAATAGCGCCTCTTGGGATTTTAGCAAAACCAAGCCATTGATCTCTAATTTTCAGCGCACCTGCAGGTGTCGCCCTACCTTGTTTATCAAGATGAAAAAAACCACCATTGATGCCTGCAATTGCTCCGTTTTCTTTAACGATTTCAGACACTGGACTTTTTTGCAAATCGCCATCAGCACGGACACTTATCATTTTATGAACGGTGGGATCAAATTCCAGCAAATGGATTTGATGGTTATTTTTTTCAATTACCTGATAATTAATCGAATCTGCGGCAAAAGCATTTGCCGCAATCAGCAAAGTAGGCCAGACAATATATTTGATGCGTTTAAGCATGCTTAATAGCCTAAAGCACCCGCAATGGCTTCGATTAAATCGTCTGCGTCTTGTATCATTGAGCGAGAAACCCGACCGTATACCCGACTTAATGCAGCTTGAAGAACTATCCCCAACACAATATCAGTATAGAGGTTAGGATCTTTTTTTGCGATTTCTTTCTTTTTAATAGCATCGTTGAAAATGGTAACCATGTTCTCATGTGCATTGATATCTTTGCCGTGTGAAACTTTAATTTGGGTGTGTTGTACCAATAAAAGATAATTAAACAGAATAGGATCTTCGTCATATTTTTCACAAAAAAATCTGACCATCGCATCAATTTTTTGCCCAAGTGTAGGCTTAGCAAGTGCTAATTTTTTGATCTCTTGGGTAAAAGTTTCATAAGCGCTGGTAAATAAATGTTGAGCCAGCTCATCCTTACTTTCATAGTGTCGATATAATGTGCCCTCTGCCACTTCTGCAGCATAAGCAATATCTTTGATAGTGGTGGCACTCACTCCTTTTTCCACAAACAATGCTAAAGCACAGCGTTCTAATTTCTTGCGGGTCAGGCTGCCATCTCTCATAAAGTCATACTCTCTTCTTTATTAAATTGGCATCTATTGTGAGTGATCACTCACTTACTGTCAAGGGTTTTTATGAAGTTTATTTTTTATTTGGGCAGTTGCCACAGTTGCTAGTAAACGTTCCCATCGCAAAAGCAATCCCTACTAGGGTACCTATAGCACCACCAGCTCCTGTGCACGCCGCTATCCACACTGGAAATAAACTAGCCGTGGGAATTGCCATATTAAGCGCAATTGCTGTTCCCAAGCTACCCCCAATCACAGTGCCACTTAACGTTGACAGGGTTGCATTTGTTGAAAGATTATCCATGCCTGCGCTCACCCGCTGAGTTTCATTGTTATTTAGCTCATACATTTTCTTGTCATCCTTCAACAATTTGAACAACCAACGTGAGCGCACACTCACTCATAAAGTGTAACGCAAATTGGTTTAAATTCAAAGAAAAAAACCTTAACCACTCTCAATCTCATCACTAAGGTGATATTTGTACAGCTTCTTGCTTTATGCTTTAAGTAAGTGAGGCC
>CAZSGE010000050.1:0-18977 GCA_964606325.1 Uncultured Candidatus Berkiella sp. | reverse complement strand
AACTCGCGACCCCAACCTTGGCAAGGTTGTGCTCTACCACTGAGCTATTCCCGCACGCTTAAGAGGTGGCCATTGTTAAAGATTTCGACAATTCTGTCAAGCATTTTTCGTTATCTTAGAAAGCGTTAGCGCATTCTACTCTGTAATAGCGGACCAAGCTGCCTGAAGATAAGAAATCATTGACCATAACGTTAAAACAGCTGCTAAATACATTAAAACAATTCCTACTTTTACCCAATAAAGATCCCAATCTGCTGGGTGAGCCAGCAAAATGATAATAGAAATAATTTGAATAAAAGTTTTTACCTTACCTATGTAACTAACAGAAACCTTGGTGCGCTCACCGATTTCTGCCATCCATTCTCGCAGCGCTGAAATAGCTATCTCACGGCTAACGATAATGGCCGCTGGGATGGTTAGCCATACTTTGCCATACTCACCCACCAATAGAACCAAAGCCACCGCCACGATGAGCTTATCAGCCACAGGATCTAAGAAAGCACCAAAACGGGAGGTCTGGTTTAAAACTCTAGCAAGAAACCCATCTAACCAATCTGTAAAACCTGCCAAGCAAAAAATCCCAGCGGTTATCATGCCAGCATGTTTGGTAGGTAAATAAAATGCCACCACGAAACAAGGAATCATACATATCCTTGCGGCGGTAAATAGGTTAGGAATATTGAAAACCTTGGCGGTCATAGTGTTCTCAATTTAGGGTGAATTTGTGCTGATCTGACATTTAGTTTGTGTAGGGAGACTAGCATGAGCGCCCCCCCCTCGCAACCCTAAATTCACTTCCCGTGAAGATTCTGATAAATGGTCGCAGCTAGGGCACTGCCGATGCCAGGTACTTGGGCAATGGCCTCTTCACTGGCTGACATCAGCCCCTGTAGGCCACCAAAATAATTCAGCAGCTTTTGACGCCGTTTCGCACCAACACCTTCGATGGTTTCCAAGGTAGATGTCGTTCGTGCTTTGTTGCGCTTATTACGGTGGCCGGTGATAGCAAAGCGGTGCGCTTCGTCACGGATATGCTGTAATAAGTGCAGCGCACTCGATGTGGGTCCTAACTTGATGACGGCTTCTTCTTCACTTTGGGATTTTGTCACATACAAAGTTTCAAGACCCGGTTTGCGCCCTTCTCCCTTAGCGATGCCAATTAACAGCATATCTAAAATCTGACATTCTAACAGCGCTTTTTTGGCGCGTGATAATTGCCCCCTGCCACCATCCACGATAATCACATCAGGCATGATTTTATCTTCTGCTTTGCGCTTTAAGTATCTTTTGGTCAACACTTGTTCCATCGCGGCATAATCGTCATTGGCTTTTACATCGATGTTATAACGGCGATATTCCGCCTTCATCGGGCCATTTTGATCAAAGACCACACAAGAAGCTATAGTGGCTTCACCAAAGGTGTGGCTCACGTCAAAACATTCAATTCGATTCAAACCATTGGTAATGCCCAAGGTTTTTTTTAATTCAATCCATCTTTTTTGAATAGCTGAACTGGTTGATGCTCTTCTCTCTAAAGCTTGTAAAGCATTTTGCTGCGCAAGCTGCACCCATTTAACCTTATCGCCTCTAGTGGGTTGCACTATTTTTACTTGTTTTTTAGTCATTTGCGAAAGAGAAGCCGCTATTAGATCTTGATCTTCAATGGTGATATTGAGAATAATTTCTTGTGGGTAATCTAATTTATTTTCTTGATCTAAATAAAATTGACTGATAAAACTTCTTAATACATGTGCTTTATCTTCTTCTCCTGTTTGAGCAGGATAAAAAGAACGACTATCTAAAATTTGGCCTTGACGAATATAAAGCAATTGCAAACAAAAATGGCCTTTTAATTCAGAAACAGCTATCACATCAGCATCACCCTTTTGCTTGTGAACTACTTGCTGCTCGTAAAGATGGCGTAAACTTGAAACTTGATCTCTTAAAACGGCTGCTTGTTCAAATTGTTGGTTTACAGCAGCCTCTTCCATATTGCTAATGAGATTTTGCATAATTTGCGCTTCTTTACCTGCTAAAAAAAGCGACACGTTTTCCACATCATGAGCGTATGCTTGCTCCGTAATATACCCCACACAAGGCGCTGTGCAGCGTTTAATTTGATATTGCAAACACGGACGTGAGCGATTAGCAAAAAAAGTATCATCGCATTGGCGTATTTTAAATAACTTTTGCAATAAATTTAACGATTCTTTAACTGCAACTGCACTCGGATAAGGTCCAAAATAGGTTCCAGGCTCTTTGCTTTTACCTCGAAAATACACTAACCGCGGAAAACTATGTTTTGATAAAAAAAGATAAGGATAAGATTTATCATCCCGAAAAAGCACATTATATTTTGGCTTTAATGATTTAATTAATGAGTTTTCTAATAATAGCGCTTCAATTTCACCGTTGGTGATGGTGACATCAATCCCTGCTATTTTGCTAACCATCTGGGAAATGCGCAGATCTTCTTGTGGGCGAAAATAACTGCTCAGTCGAGCGTGAAGATTTTTAGCTTTACCAACATACAATATTTTGTTGGCAGCATCACGCATGCAATAAACACCCGGCCGTGAGGTAACGGATGCTAAAAAGGATTTTGCATCAAACATGAACTGTGACTATTAATTAAGAACTAGTTGTTTCAGTGTCTAAGATACCGTGGCGAATAGCAAGATGCGTTAATTCAACATCACTATGCACATTGAGCTTATCAAATAAACGATAACGGTAACTATTGACTGTCTTTGGACTTAAACAGAGTTTATCTGAGATCTCTTGCACTTTCTGACCACTAGTGATCATCAACATGACTTGGAGTTCTCTTTCAGAAAGAGTTTCAAACGGAGATACTTTTTCATCAGAAAGGTGTTTGAGCGCTAATTGTTGAGCCACTTCAGGGCTAATGTAACGCTTTCCATGAAATACGGAATGTATGGCTTGTACCATCTCATCTAACGCAGAACCTTTGGTGAGATAGCCTGCAGCACCAGCTTGCAGTAATTTTGAGGGGAAAGGTTCTTCCCCGCATACAGTCAGAGCGATTACTTTGATATCTGGATCTGCACGAAGCAATTTTCTTGTGGCTTCGAGTCCACCAATGCCAGGCATTCTGACATCCATTAAAACCACATTAGGATGCTTCTCGCGGGCAATTTTAACTGCTTCTTCCCCGGTCGCTGCTTCCCCAATTACTTTAAGCCCATTAACCGATGAAAGAAGGCTGCGGATCCCCGCTCTTACCAACTCATGGTCATCGACAATCAGTACAGTGATCAAAGTAACATCCTTAGATGACGTTTATTAACGCAATCAGAATAACCTAGGGCGAATGGTATTACTAGAGTTAAATTGGGGTAATTGATATCAGTTAGTTTGTTAGAGAAGTAACAACATTATTTTTGAAGTTTAAATACCGGGACGTGCGCTTCGCTTTCGCCAAAAACCTGGAACGGATGCCTGAGGTTCTCATCGCTATCATCATCGCCAATTGGCTTAATGAAGCAGGGATTGATTCGCGGTTCGCTTCGCTTTACCGCTCTCCCTGGCGGGCGCCTTTGGCGTCCAAAATCTCGAACGGATGCCCTGCGGCATCGTTTCGTTCTCAATTTTGTCGAACCCTGGGGTTCTCATCGCTATCATCATCGCCAATTGGCTTAATGAGGCAGGGATTGATTCGCGGTTCGCTTCGCTTTACCGCTCTCCCTGCGGGCGCCTTTGGCGTCCAAAATCTCGAACGGATGCCCTTCGGCATCGTTTCGTTCTCAATTTTGTCGAACCCTGCAGGGTTCTCATCCCTTCGCCATTACAAAAGTACCCTATGGGTACTTTTGTAATGGCGGAGAGGCAGGGATTCGAACCCTGGAAGGGTTTCCCCTTAACGGTTTTCAAGACCGCCGCATTCGACCGCTCTGCCACCTCTCCAAGTGATTGCGCAGTCTACCCAAGCTGTTTCACTATTGCAAATACTCGTAAGCAAATTTGCTTGCCAGCTCTTAACCATATGATATCATTAAACTAAATATAAAAGCCGAATTGCGTGCGCTTACGCGCATTTTGACCTAGGTGTTATTGTTATATAGTGTGCTGTGATATAATAATTATTAATCAATAGGCTAAGGTAAGGAGATCCTCCATGGCTGACCAACAAACTGTTATTCGTGCGCGAACTGAGTCGATTCTAGAGACAAACTCAGTCATTCGGAACACCTATATTTTGCTAGCCGCCTCCATTAGTTTCAGCGCTGTGATGGCGTATGTGGCGATGGTAACTAACGCTAAGCCCTTGGGTCTTATCACGTTGGCAATTTATTTCGGATTGATTTTTCTCATTAATGCGACACGTAATAGCGCCTTAGGCATTGTATCTGTCTTTGTTTTTACTGGCTTTATGGGTTACACCTTGGGGCCATTACTCAACAGTTATCTGTACACCTTTGCTAATGGTCAAGAGCTCATTTTCACCGCCCTGGGTGGAACAGGCATAATCTTCTTTGCCCTTTCTGGTTATGCGCTTACCACACGCAAAGATTTTAGCTTCCTTGCGGGCTTCCTCTTGGCAGGTTCAATAGTCTTAATGCTTGGCGTGGTTGCAAGCTTCTTCACTCAAATGCCCATGTTGCAGCTAGGTCTCTCTGCTGGGTTTATGATGTTAAGCGCTGCGCTAATCTTGTTTGAAACCAGCCAAATTATTCATGGTGGTGAACGTAACTACATTATGGCAACGGTTTCCATTTACGTTTCACTTTACAATATGTTTGTTTCTTTGCTCCAACTGCTGTCATTCTTCAGTGGTCAAAGAGAATAATGACACCTCTAGAAAAAAGCCTCATCACGAGGCTTTTTTTTTGCTCACTCAAGGAGCAAAATGGCCTTTGCCTGAGCAACATCGATATGAATGGCTCTTACTAAAGTTTCAATATCAGTAAACTTTTCTTCATCTCTCATTTTTTCTATAAATTCAACTTTAAGTCGCTTACCGTAAAGGTCCTGATTAAAATCAAAAAGATGAACCTCGAGTTTCTTAGCTATATTGTCGCCTATAGTGGGATTTGTCCCGATGCTTGCTACACCATATAGATCCGTCATTTTGTTATCAATGGCCACCACTTTAACAGCAAAGATCCCTTCAAGCGGCAACTGACTACGACTTAAAGCAATATTGGCAGTGGGGAATCCCCATTGTCTCCCTAACTTCAAGCCATACCCCACTTTACCTGAAATAGCATAATTTCTACCCAATAATCTCGATGCACAGGGCAAATCACCTTCACGCAACTTAGCTCTAATCAATGTGCTGCTAATACGCTCGCCAAAATCATCGAATAGAGCACCCAACACCTTAGCTTCTTGGTTGTGGACCAAAGCATAACTTTTCAAACATTGAAGGTCCCCTTCCCTATTTCTACCTATACGAAAATCTTCTCCAACACAAAAACATTTTGCACCTAAGTGATAAGTCAATTTATCTAAAAAATCACTCGCACGCAGGTTAGCCAAGGCATCATTGAAAGGTAAACAAAAAACATGATCAACCAAAGGCGCTAAGCACTCTATTTTGTCTGACAATTTTTGAACTTGAAAAATATTAGCTTTATTACCCATTCTCTTGGAAAAAAACTTAACCGGATTAGGCTCAAAGGTAATCGCACAAACAGCCAAGTTATTTTTATTAGCTTGCGCACATGCTTGTGAAATTAACTTTTGATGCCCTCTGTGCACACCATCAAAATTTCCAATAATGATGACACTACCTTGGTCTGCCAAGCTAGCTGGCGCATTTTCCAACGCTCTGAAGAAGGCCATTATTACACCTTACGCTGTGCAATCGTTTTAATATTTTCGAGCATATCAATTGCAGCCATTACACATTCAGCCCCCTTATTGATTCGGGCCAAAGCTTGCATCTCATCTTCTGTCGTCAAGACACCAAAAATCACTGGCTTTTCTAAATCCAAAGCCACCTTCTGACAACCATAGCTCACCTGTTGGCAGACATAATCATAATGTGTTGTTTCACCACGAATCACGGCACCTAAACAAATAACTGCGTCAATATCGGATTGTTGACATAGCTTTTTAGCAATTAAAGGGATTTCAACCGCACCCGGGACTCGAACAAGAACGATATTATTATCAATCCCTTTTTCTTTAGCTTTGGCCAAAGCTGATTGATAAAGTTGTTCTGTAACATCTTGATTGAACGTACTGACAACTATCCCTAACCTCATTTTAAATCTCCTTTTGAAAATTAAAAAAAGCTTTACCATCCCTGGTAAAGCTTTTTTGAGATTGCCTAACGTATAGACTATTGCATATTTGGATTTGGTGACTCAATATGATCATAATCGATTTGTCCATCTGCTGTGCAAGTAATACTTGGGAACAAATGCAAATCTAAATTCAGACCAAATCGTTTGTTAAGTAAATTTGCTGAAGTTGTATAAGCACTTGCAGACCATCCATAGGAAGGATAGTAAGCATCACCGGCTAGATATATTTTTTCACCAGGAATCGGCTGTGATGCCCACTCAAGCATAGTTTTATGGGTAACACCATTTTTATACGCGCCTTCTTTTAATCCATACCAAGCATGTTTGACATGAGTTACCTCTGTTTTTTCAATCTTAGGTAATTTATTTTTAGCTGATGGCTTGTAATCATTTAAGTTTGAAGAAGTAAACACATTAGGAACTTGCACATTCAGCAATTTAATAATCTCTGCATTTACCGCATCATCACCTTTTTGAGCAAGGCTGGCCCATTTGGGGACTTGAGCAAGATCATCAGTGTAAACAGAACGAGTCATTCTATTAGCATCTTGGTAGGGTGAAATTCCAAGCTCTGAGAAGCTTGTCCATAAACCTTTTGAAGTTTGCAGTTTAGAATCCAATCGTCTGATCAACTTGCCATCAGCATTGCTAAGTTGGGCACTGAGTAACTGAGCACCTTGTGGATAACGTAAATCCCCTTGCCACCAAGGTTTACTCCAACGATGCGTTACTGATAGTGCTGGAGCGCCTTGAATGTGCTTATAAAACTTTTGGGATATAATCTTATGTACCATGTCTTTGGAGTCGCTAGCACAAGCATCATTTTCACTTCGGTTAGTCATGTACTTTAGTGCATTCGCATCAGCAGCAATAACAACAGTTTTAGCATTAATATTATAGTTATCCGTCTCAACTTTGTAACTATTGTTACCTGCTTTAGTCACTGATTTGACGGTTTCATTATATTTAACTTGCGCGGCATTAGGTCCTTTTGGTGCGTTATCAGCAGCATTAACTGGTTTATCTAAGATAACATTTTCCATTTTCTTGAGCATTTGCGAGAAACCACCTTCAACATAACTTGGGGGATAGTCGCCTGCATAATCTTCAGATATGTATTGCATGTATGATACCGCATCATAGGGCGTTTGAAAGTCAGAACGAAAGCGGTAGATATCTAGCATAAATTGTGTTGCACTATTGCTGTTATTGACTGAATATTTTAGATATTCAAGAGCCGTCATGTTTTTGATCCCAGGTATAGCCGCAAAATCTGGTCTTAAACCACCATTAGGCGCGGTTACCTTAGGAACTTGTGGTCCGCATAACATAAGTGCAAACACATCATCATCACTGCCAAAGCTCACATTATAAAGTGGTGCAAAATCACCACCGCTGTAGGCAAAACGATTCCCGATAGCCTGACCATTGGGATTTTTAAGAGATATGATTTTGTTCAAAGGATCCGTTTGCGGAACATAACTCATATTGAGCTCATCCATCAGATAGCGGGTATATTGATTGGTATAAAAACGTTGAGCCGCGGTGCCGATCACTGCACCATTAACGCCCATGGGATAATCTCTAAAACGTCCACCTACTTTGCTTTGCTTATCAATTAAACAAACCTTTTTAGGATCAACACCTGCTGTAGCAGCATTTTTTACTAACTGATAAGCAGTATGAACACCAGCTGGCCCTGCACCGATAACAACCACATCGCAATCCATTGATTGAGTTTGTGTAGCAAAAGTAGTTTGCGGAATAGCAAAGTAAGCCAAGGATAATAAACTCAATATGCTTACCTTACGCCACGTGTTGTGGTTACTATTGTTGGTGCAATGTGTCATGATGTATTTCTCCACAGTTGATGCGTTTTTCACTACATAACTTCATAGTCATTAAGTAAAATTCATTAGGAGAATATAGATCATTTACATGGCTATGACTTTATTTTTTGGCACATTAAATTTAGACATATGCAACATACTGATTTTCAAATAATATTCTATAATGTACTTATATTTACCTGATAAAATCAACAAGCGGGAAATGATGTGGGCACTTGAAATTGAGAACTTAATTAAAGTCTATAAAAACCAAATAACCGCTTTACAGGGAATAAACATTAAAATTGCTGATGGTGATTTTTATGCACTTATTGGTCCAAATGCTGCAGGAAAATCCACTCTCATTGGGATCATCACTTCACTTATCAAAAAAACACAGGGCATAGTCCGCGTGTATGGTCATGATCTTGACAAAGAACAAGAGCAAGCAAAATATAAAATTGGCCTTGTACCGCAAGAATTTAATTTTAATCCTACAGAAAAAGTATTACCTATGCTAATAAAGCAAGCAGGCTTTTATGGCATCGCAGCTAAAAACGCCAATCAAACCGCATACAATTATTTAAAAATGCTCTCTTTATGGGACAAAAAAGACGCTGAAATAAGACATTTATCAGGCGGTCAAAAACGTCGATTAATGTTAGCAAGGGCATTAATGCATTCACCCCGATTGCTTGTCTTGGATGAACCCACCTCGGGTGTGGATATTGAAGTTAGAAGGTTTATTTGGCAGTTTCTAAAAGAACTGAATGAACAAGGCATAACACTTATTTTAACAACGCATTACTTAGAAGAAGCAGAGCAATTGTGCAAAAACATGGCTATTATCAATCATGGAAAGGTCATTGCTAATTACGAAATTAATAATTTACTACAAAAAGTCGATGTTGAAACTATTGTATTACATTTAGACAAACCCCTGTTACAGCCTTTTACTTTCAAAAATTTTAACAGCCGTTTCGTTAATCCAACAACTGTGGAAGTCTATATAGATAAAGCACAAACCATTAACGAACTTTTTAATGAAATCTGGCACAATAGTTTAAATGTGATTCGATTCCAAAACAAAACAAATAAGCTTGAAGAAATTCTTCTCAAGCTAACCTCCAATCGAAAGGATAACTAAAATAAGTATGTCTCACCGTCATTTTATTGCTTTGCAAACACTCGCCTTAGATGAAATTAAGCGGTTTTTGCGCATCTGGCCACAAACATTACTATCTTCTTCGATTAACATGATGCTGTTTTTTATTATATTTAGCACTTTTTCACAAGTAAAAGTGGCAAATCAAATACCATATATACAATTTATTGCGCCAGGACTTATAATGATGTCCATTATTATAAACGCTTATGGCAATGTCGCTTTTTCGTTATGGAGCCACCGCGCTTGCGGTAGTATTGATGAACTTATAACATCACCTTTACCAAACCACCTTATTATTATCGGTTATTGCATAGGTGGAACGTTACGGGGAATATTAGTGGGATGCCTTGTGGCCTGCATTGCACTTTTCTTTACTGATTTACCTCTACAAAGCACGTTCCTTACGCTTACTATCTCGCTTTTTACAGCAATCCTTTTTTCATTAGCAGGATTCATAAACGCAATTTGTGCTCAAAAATTTGATGATGTGCTTTTTGTGCCTACTTTTATTCTCACACCATTAACTCTTTTAGGTGGTATTTTCTATTCAGTTACGCAATTACCACTGATTTGGCAAAAGATTTCTTTGATAAACCCCATCGTTTACATCATTGATGCATTTAGGTTTGGGCTGTTAGGCTTTACCAATAGCAATGTCTACATCTCACTAGCGGTTGTGATGCTATCTATTTTATTATTGTTTGCTATTAATTTAACCCTACTCAACAAAGGAGTAGGGATTACTAAATAACTTAAGAATTTCGGAGCGTTAACAAATGACCCAGTTTATTTTTTTTCGCTTCCAAGTAGATTTTGGTCGTTTCAGTCGGTGGCATTTCTATGGGTATTCTCTCAACGACATCAATACCATATTCTTTTAGCGCTGAAATTTTCGATGGATTATTTGTCAATAATTTTATGCGACTAATACCTAAATGCGCCAACATTTGTGCAGCCAAACTGTATTCTCTTTGATCAGCATCGAACCCTAATTTATGATTCGCTTCAACCGTATCAAGTCCATTCTTATCTTGCAGAGAATACGCTAAAATTTTATTAGCTAATCCAATACCACGCCCTTCCTGTCTCATATAAAGGAGAACGCCACCATTGTCCGATATTTCTTTGATTGAAGCATCAAGTTGCCAACCACAATCACAGCGACTTGAATTAAAAGTGTCACCGGTGAGGCATTCTGAGTGCACTCGTACGAGTTGAGGAGAACTTCCAATTTCACCTTTGATAAGTGCCATATGTTGAAGGTTATCGAGGTGATTTTTAAATATGATGATTTTAAATTCACCGCGATCTTGAATCGGCAGTATTGAAGAAGCAATTTCCTCAACTAAATTATCAAAGCGCAATCGATAAGCGACAAGATCATTAATCGATACTAATAAAATGTTGTGTTGTTTTGCGAATTTAATTAATTCAGGCAAACGAGCAACTGACCCATCTTTATTCAAGATTTCACAAATCACACCACTAGGGTTTAATCCTGCGAGCTTAACCATATCAACACTTGCTTCAGTGTGCCCCATTCGAGTTAGAACGCCCCCTGCTCTTGCTTTCAGCGGAAAGACGTGTCCCGGCATCACAATATCTGCAGGCCCACTTTTAGGGTTAATTGCTGCCAATATTGTTTTGGCACGATCATGTACTGAAATTCCCGTAGTAACGCCAGTGGCGGCTTCAATGGATATAGTAAAGGGCGTATTAAAATTAGAATGGTTATGCTCTACCATCATGGGTAATTGCAATCTTTGAGCCACTTCTTCCTCTATAGATAGGCAAAGTAGGCCACGAGCTTCGGAGATCATAAAATTAACTGCCTCAGGTGTTATTTTTTCAGCAGCTAAAACCAAATCTCCTTCGTTTTCTCTGTTCTCATTGTCTACAAGGATAATCATTTTCCCGAGTCTAATAGCTTCGAGAGCTTTCTCAATGGATGCAAAATGAGATGCCACTTTAGCTCCTTAATATTTGCTTACAAGCTATAATAAATTCCAGCACTGCAAACCCAATTTCAGATATAAATATTTTAGCATCTATTTATAGAAGACTTACTAACTAATCAATTAAAATAATTACTCATGAAGGTAAGTTGTCGTATGAAGATTGACATTGTTATGGTTTAAAAAAGATCTTTCATGAAGACTTGGACCTGCTTCTGATAAGCTAAGGTACTGTATAAAGTACTTTGACGTTGCTATCTACGACCGATCTATCCACATACCCCATACAATTTGGATTTTTAGCGACAAGATCTTTAACAGCCCGATCATCGCTTTCCTGTATTGGAGGATAACCTTGGCCGGTGAATATAACCCGTGACCAATAAGACTTGACTTCAGGATCGCTTTTTTTAATAACCGTGGAATAAAATTTTTCGCGAGCAGCGCTGCCAATGGCTTGATCAACTGGAATAACCTTCACACCATTTGATAAAAACTTTGTTTTACCTAAATAGATTCGATAAATTTCGTCTTGAGTCAAAGATGAAATCGGCATTTCTTTATTGGCAATCACAACTAAATCAGCCAAACATTCACATGTTATCAATGAAAACATGCAAAATAAAATGGCTGAAATGATTGTTGTATGCTTTGGTTTTAGCATGCCAACCTACATCACAGCATCAAGTGCTAGAGAGTAGATATTAGCAGAACTCCAAGGCGCATAATCGAAAAGTCCTGGCGTTAAATTATCAGGATGGATGTGCTTGTATTCTCCCTTAATAGCAATGCCAGCATAAACATCCCAACGTAAACCAAGAGTGACAGAAGATTGTGAACCAACTCCCCCTTCAAAATTGGGGCCGGTATTAACCATGATTTGCGCGACCTGATCCAGTGTTTGTTGTGAACCAGAAAGTAGCTGAAAGCCACTATTAATTGCACCGTTAAATCGTCTTACTTTATTATCGGCCATTCTTTCTCTTGCAAACGTTATATGTGGTAGAAATTGCTTTACGTGGTAACCACCCATTAAATACCACCCAATGGCGTCAGATATAATAGGGGAGGCTACTGTTCGTTTAACAATTTCACCCATGCTAACCACATTTTTCCAATCGAATTGGTAACCAATGCCACCAAAGCTAGCTGATACATTATTTGCGGTAAAATAATTAACATAGTCTTGACCGATGGGTGGAATTCCAAATGCTGGAATGCCAGGTGCCATCATATTTAAAATAGCGTTGATATTTTCCATGGCAGTACCGCCATTGGGATCCAGCGTCAAGCGTGTTGTTTGATAACCTGCACGCACACTAAAATTTTCATTACCATACTTCATGCTAAAAGCAATCATATCTCTTAAACGCAGACGTACCGTATCAAAAATTGTCTTATTTAATCCAGCAAAAAGCGGTAAATTGGTCGGAAAGCCAAATTCAGTGCTAGTAGCGCCATAAAATGCCGTTAAGGAAAAGTCATTTTCAAACATTTCCATTTTGAACTTGGCATCAACACCAGTGAGGTTACTGAAACTTGAAGGCACTTGAGAATAGACTTCTTCAGGTGGGCGCACCCATGGGTAGGCGTATCCCACATTCACAACATCCGATAGCATGTAAGGGTTGGTTCGAACTCTGCCTGCCCGCAATTGCCAGTGATCATTTGGTTCCCATTTTAAAAATGCCCAAACCGCTTCAACTTCCCATTCATATGCTGCTTCAGCCAGAAACTGGGTTGTAATGCTAAGATCTTCACGAAGTTGTTTTGTTATCTGAATACCAACGTTTGAATCTTCTTCGTAGCTAGGTCGGCGTCTTATAAAGGAGTTGTAAATAAGCTCTTGGCCACTTGTTAAGTTTTCTGCATTGTGCCAACCCGCACCTATCGATAAAAAGCCATTAATTTCAAACCCTTCAAGCGCAGCAGCCATGGCTGTTGTGCTTCCAAAGGTAATGTAGATTAGAGAAGCGGAAAGTATTTTTTTCATTCAAGACCCTTGCTTCTGGAACTGATGATCCATCATCCTATTGCAGTAATACTAAGCTACTCCGCACATTCGGGCAATATATAAGGTGTGCTGAAATCGTGAGATTAGTTTTCTAGCAACCAAACTAATTTAACTATTGAGTGTAATACTCAACCAGATTTAACTCTCTTGCTAATTCAACCATGTCCTTCTTGGTATGACACTTAATTTTTTGCTTAATTCTCGAAATGTAATTTGCAATAGTTGGCACAGCGATAGAAAGCTCTTGACTAATATCCGCTATCGAATAGCCTCTAATTAGCAACATAAAGCACTCTTTTTCTCTTTTAGACAGTAAGCCAATAGGTTCAGTCATTGTAATCATTTTAGTGATATCTATATCCTCTTTATTCATAGAAGAATTGTAATCGGCTCGGGCAACATCATAGTCTGGCTTAATCATGTTCTCACTTGATTGTGCAATAAGATCATGAGCTTCTTGGCAAAAATACAGCATGAATTTCTTAAGAATGTTCAGGTTGTTCAAATAAAAATTATTGACTTTGCTGTTTTCTGGACAAGCACCAAATTCAAATATTTCGGTCATTTCTTGATGTTTTTTAATAAAGAGAACGCTGTGGCCAATCCCTTGTTCCGCTGCCATTTCTAGCTGATGTGAAGGTTGATAAGTATCTGCTTTGTGCCACCCCTTATCAAGATAAAAACCATGAAACGGCAATTGTTGTTCTAATGAATCTTTGATGTAGCGTGGATGCGTAGACAATCCATATAACGTTTTATCTGGATAATTGATACCATATGAAAAATAGTTAATTCCACTAGCCTTGGTTAAAGGAGATAGAATTTTTCTCATCTGATCTTGCGTTTGAAAAAGAGTATGATTTTGATCTAGAAGCATTTTGGCCCCACCCTGTATAAGATTTAATAACATTTTATAACAGGAAAAATAAATGACTCAACATTTTCACACAAGTCTCCGATGAATAATCACTTTGTGATACTCATCGGCAAACAGATAAAAAGCCTATGAAACAACATGTTTTTATATGACACACTAAAATATTTTAATCATATTAATTTATGACAGCCGTGCATTTCAAATCAACGCGATATGATGTAAAGAGCCTCGCTATTTTAGCATATGTGAGAATACACGATAGCCATTTTAGGGAACTAAGACTCATTTTTACTGTCCTACTTGATAAAGAAGCAGCAATGAGAGGCAACCTATGTCCATTGATTCAGGCCCCATCAAGGAAGCTATTGACTCATTTACCGGCCAAACAACTGAAATAGTGCTCCCAATAGGGCTAGATGACAATAATACCAAGGAGTTTCTAGATGCCTTATTTTATAAAGTTGAGAAATCTGCCAAAGGCATCAATCAATTACTGAATCTAAAATTTAAAGGTGATTTAAGCAGCACCCAGCAACAAATTTTGGCAGAGTGTTTAGAAGATGCCATCAAAAACAAATTTGTTGACATTTATGGTCAAGCAAGTGATCAAGAATACTCAAAAAATAAAAAAATAAAAAAATAAAGCCTGAAGAATTAGAAAAAGACATACTTAACTCTTTTTATAACAAAATAAAATCAATCGATATTTCAGAAGAAACCGTTGGCGCACAAAACAGAAACCTTGCTCTAAGTGCTTTTAAAAAGTGCATGGAATATGAATTTAAGGTTATGGTTTCCAAAGAAGTACTACCTCAAGTAAAACTACCTAATGGAGCAAATAAATTTAATGACATTATCGCCATTGCAAAAGAAGAACGTATTTTACAACTAGCAAAAGATTATTTGGAAAATAAAGGTTTAGGCAAACCAAAAGAAGAACGTGACAAAACTCTTTTCAATGAGATGCTGGAATATGCAAAAAAATTCAATATAGCCAAAGGCGGTTATGGTCTGCCTTTTGAACAATTATTAACAGAAGATACCACTTTTGAAAAATTTCATAAATGGCTATGGCCAAATCTTCAAGATGAAGCACTTAATGATTTACAAGGAAAGTTTAAAGTTAAAAAGGAACAACCATTAGAAGAATTCTTCAAAGAAGTTTACGTAAGCTTCTACGATAAAAAAATAAAAACAAAAGTTAGCGACGAGGTCAATTTATTTCCAGAAACCAGCGCATCTAACATATATCATCGTGAAATGATGAAGGCTTGTCTAGATTTTTTAAAAATCGGTGGATTTCAAAAACATGTTGGAGAAGCAAAACTTGTTATTCCCTGTCCACAGGGCCGCATTCCTGAAATGGCGTATGATTTTTCAGAGATTATGCAACCGCTGATTGAACATGCACAAGCAGGAAACCCCTTACCCTTTTCATCTTTATATATCAAGCATCACTTTCATAGCAGTAATTTATTCAATGAACTTGTTGATTTTACAACAGCCATAGCGGATAAACCAGGCGCTTATCATCGGTTAGAAAAAATAAAAATTGATCCCGTTGAAGCCATAAAAAATCCTGATATTGCAGGCTATGAAGATTATTTAACAAAAATGCTTAATCTGGCTAAAAGGACGCCAAATGGTTTAGCAACCAGTATAGATTTGGGCAATCTAGCCAAATTTATTGACATGAAATTTAAAGAACAATTAGAAGATAATAAAAACAATCCTCAAAAATTAGAAGAAATTAATGCAAATATAAAGCGTATTCAAGATCTATCGAACGAGTTGAATTTACGTATTGCGCAAAACCGCAGAGTGATAAACAGTAAAATACTATTTGAAGGCGAAAAAGCTTTAGGTACCTCTGCTAATGTGGAATTAGATAGCGGCAAAATAGAACAAGCAGCATCTTTAATGGACGTACGTAGCTGTAAACGAAGTGCTGATTTAAAAAGTGCAATGAGCAATATTGCAACCGAACAAGAAGCAGAACAGGAGCAAGAACAAGAACAGGAAAAAGAACAAGAGCAAGAACAAGAGCAGGAACAAGAGCAACAGCAAGCACATGGTAGTGCTGAAGATAATATTTCCTCGATGGACGAATTTGTTACATTTTTAACCAAAGAACAGCCTAAATTATCACCCAAAAGAGAACAATTAGAAGCCTTATGGCACAACCTTTTGGGTAATCTAAAACCTGATTCTCCCAATTCATCTTTGGGCGCCATCTCAAAAGACATTGCCAAATTGATACTCATGGATCCAGATAGTTTTATGTATGGTCTGGTTGAAGGTGATCTGCCAGCGGGATTTAAGATCGGCAATCTTACCGTCAAAGATCCTGTGAGCGGAGAAATCAGTAGTAAAAAAGGGATCTACTATGATATTGCAAAACAAAACGAACCAACTCCTTTGACACTTGTTGTTCAAGATCAGCCTATACGCCGCGTTCGTTTACAAGTTTCAGCTTCTGATTTTACTTTAGAGCATAAACCAGGGGATATTGGTCTTGATACAAAATTAGCCGTTAAAAAAGTTTTTGAAGAATTAACGCCTGAAGAAATTAATAATTATAACGCAGGTCAATTAGGTGCTGATGATGAAGTCGTTGCGCATAAAATGATATTTATGACTTGTGCAGAAAAAGGAGCTCTGAAGTACCGTAGTTGGTCCGAAGAAGGTATTACTAAAAAACTATTCGCTACCAAAAGAAATCAAGAACTTGCTGAAATCGCTGTCGCATATGGTGGAGACGCCTTATTTGCGCTAACAGACAAATTAAATGACATCAAAGAAAAATGTAAAAAAAATGGTGCAAAACCTCTATTCGATGAATTTTTAGATAAAGTTATTTTACAGAATGGACTTAATTCTATTTCCGATAGAGAAACGCTTGGTAATCATTTATTGCAGCATGATCAATTTCAAGCTTTAGATAAAATTGAGAAAATGCCGCCAGACGAGCTTAAATTATTCATGCATTTTTTGAATGAACATGCAAAACATAATGCGCGTTTGGATTTGCATGATCTGTACCTGGGATTCAATGAATTCGTCAAAGAATATAAAGAAGTCACAAAGGGCGCCCCTCTTCCTACAGAAAACTTAGACAAACTTGTTGAAAATTGCCGCAATATGAAGGTAGGTTTAGGTAGAATTATATTTATTCTTGAAAATGCTAAGAAAAATGGTTTAGTGAATGAGCAACTTGCTGTTCTGACATCGCTTGATCTTCACTATGGTGTTGCCTATCAAGCCGCAAAGCAACATTATCGTATCGTTACACCCGAAATGGGCGTTACAAAAGAAAATCTGCTTATTAATCCATTATTAACGCGAGAAAATGTTCACGTTACTCAAAGTGAATTATTTAAAGCCTTTTTAGGTGATCGCCCTTTAATTCCCACTAACGTAGATCCAAAACGAGTCACTTTGAACGATTGCATGGAAGGGTTTTACTGCCATTATGCGCTTGCTAAAGTATCACCTCCTTTAAGTGACGTTAAGGATTTTGCTAATCGAATTAGTGAGATAAAAGATCCTCCAATTAAAAATCCCGGTACGGTCAAAGCTTATCTGTATTCTATAGGTGGGTTTTGTTTATTCCATGGAAAAGGATTGTCAGACACAACCAATATTGAAAAATTAAATGCCTTAGCCAAAAGTATCGATGAATTATTGGAAGCCAGCGCTACTAATCCTAACATGATAGAGTTTTTAGCTGAAACAATAAAATGTCAAGAAAAATTATTTAAAGAAGGCAAAGGAGATGCTCCGACATTAGAATCGTTTACATCCTATATCACTACCATGACAAGGTGCGCTGGTCAATTTGTTGATTTAAAAACTCAAGCGCCTATGAAAATTCAAGATGCTTTTCATCCACTGCTACAATTCCAAAATAATCAAGATTTATTTGGCCCTATTCAAAAGTATGCAACAAAACCTAACGACAAACTGAGTGACAAGAACTTTGCTCACGTCTTAAATGTCATTAATGTTTTAGCTGAAAACGTCGAAAATAGTGATGCAAAAGCAAAGGTTTCAGCATTAAGTGGTGGGTTACTTCATGCCTTAGCGCTTATTGGCGATCCTGGGATAAGTTTCAATGCCCCTGGCAATAAAGAGAATTTAACTGTCTTTATTGATGATTTAACAAAATATTGCACACAAAATGAAGTAGGTTATCGTAGTATTGAAAATCTATTTAATGTGATGCGTTTTTCTAAGATTGACACGCTCACCGAGCCCTACCCCACTTGGACACAATTAAAAGCCATGATTGAAAAAGCGGCCAAAGATCCGCAAGCTGGGCCAGAAGAATTAGCACTATGGATTACACAGCAACCTGGTTTCACAAGCTTGAGTTTTGATTTATCGACACTTAATCCAACTGTGGCTAAAGCGCAAACTTTTGAAAGTGCTTATTTGGCAGTACAAGAAAAGCTCCTTGCATCACTCAATGGAATTGGTGTTACATTAGTTAAAGAACAATGCAAAACCTTTGATGAATTAATCCAAAAGTTAATCGATGCTAAAGCAGATGAAAAGTTAAATTTTGATCTTGATATATTCCCTGCGTTGAAAGATTTTATTTTTGAAGCAAATAAAGGCGCTTTAGTAAACATTAAGAATGGGTTAGACAAACTAACGCCTTTTGAAAAGGAACAAATTGGCACATCCCTTACTGCTTTATATAAAGCCGATGTTCCTGATCCAAAAAATCTTTCCGATATAGCCAAATTATACACAGGCTTAGCACAAAACCATCAAGAACTATCTGATCTTTTCAAGCAGATTAATATTACTAAAGAAATCGCAACTGATTTTTCTACGATAGCGAAATCTCTAAG
>CAZSGE010000049.1:0-20270 GCA_964606325.1 Uncultured Candidatus Berkiella sp. | reverse complement strand
TAGCTGGTATGTATGGGCTTTGGCAACTTTCATTGCCTTTAACGGTTGAATTAGGTTCGTTGCTTTTAGTTATCCCAGGTTATATGGCTATCGGTGCTTTGGCATATTCGATTGTTTATAACCTGATCGTTAGTAAAATTGGATATCGATTAAAAGATCTCACAGAACGGAATCATCAATTTTTTAATAAGCTTGAAACACAAGTACACCATGTTGAAAAACATGCTGAAGGTATTGAATTATTAAAAGCAGGCCCTTATGAAAAAAGAAAGATTGATAGTATTTTGGCTAAAAGCACTATTTACAATACACTTATTTCTAAATTACAAGGCGGTTTGGCTGCTTTCACTGCACTGAATGATCATTTGCGTTTTTTTGTTGGAATAATATTAAGTATTCCGCAAATTCTTGCAAACAAAATGACGATGGATGTTTTGCTTAGTGTGGGTGATTATTTTACACGTGTATCTTATTTTTTTTCTTGGAAATATGAAAAATATGAAGATGTGACTAATCTAGAAGTTTTAATTGATAAAATTAATGCTTTAAAAGCACAGGTTCAAGAATGGGAAACACTTCGTCAACAAAATCAATTAAATATCACTATGGGCAAAACACTTTGTTTTAAAAATTTAGAAATAGTGAAACCAAATCAATCTGTCATTTTGAAGTCAAAACAATTTGCCTTTAAAAACGCCTATCTTACGATGATTCAAGGTCCCTCTGCTGCAGGTAAATCTACCTTGCTTAGAGTCGTAACGCAATTATGGCCTTTTGTAAAAGGGGAGATGACACTTCCTTGTGAATCAAATGAAATACATGTTATTTCTCAAAAAATAGTATTTCCATTAAATTCGACACTATATCAAGCAGCCTTTTATCCTAAAAACAATGGAGGTAAAAACCTCTCACCGGAATTAGTGTCTAAAATTGACGCACTTTTGCATGAATTTAAATTTGATAGAAGCGTGATTGAAAAAGCACATGAAAAAAGAGATTGGTCAAAAACATTAAGTGGAGGAGAGCAGCAACGTATTGCTTTAATTCGCGTAATACTTCATTCACCAAAATTATTATTAGCGGATGAGCCGTGCTCTGCACTTGATTGCGCGCTCAGCGAACATTGCATGAACACGCTGCTAAGATATTTAGGACCTGACAAAACAGTTATCATTGTAAGCCATCAACCAATTAATCAAAATATGAATAAAAATGTGGATAACGTTATTTTTAAAAATAAATCATTGGCCAGAGCTTAGAGGTTGATGAAAGATTGGTTCTGAAGTCGTGTGGACAGAGCGTAAACGTGTACACACGACTCAGGTTTGCATGAATAGAGAGCGTCTTATCCCTGTATGGGCAGATCCTGCGCCATTGGTGTTGTGCCTTCATAAACGTGCATGATTTCTTCAATAATCTCGTCAATCACGCTCAAGTTGGCAGATTCATCAATTGTTTGCCCCGTTTCTTTGCGTTTAGCAAGACGTTGCTCAACGACTTTAGCAGCACTACCACCAGGGTACAGCATCGCTAGTAATTTACGAGTTTCTGAAGAACCAATCTTTTTGTAAAGTGCATTACGGATTCTTGCATCTTCTGCAGTCGTGTTAAATGCCCACAATTCGATAGGTCCTAACGTACTTGTACACAATTGCGTATTCATGCCAAGTTTTGTCGCAAATTGTGCTAAGAATGTGGCACCCTCAGGTCGTGGACCATGCACACGAGATGCCAATGCAATTCGCGCGGTGTCAGATAAACCAAATGTCTTAACAGATTTATCAATCGCCTGTTGAGGACCTGCATCCATGATGAAAATGGAGGTGGCAAATTCGACCATCACATTATCAAAATCTTCTAAAGATTGTGATAAAAGCGCTACTTGCACTTTCCATTTACGTCCTTCACGCATATCGACCACAACTTGATCTCTCACAGCTTGCGCCTTAGAGGTGCGATGGAATTCATCCATTACGATACGTTTAGGATCTTCGCGGATTTGAATAATACGCTGACGATGATAATCCCGGTATTGAGGTGGAAAGTCTTCAACGTTTTCTTCAGTTAAGTAATATGTTTTAGCTAATATATATCGAGCCAACATGTACATAACGGCAGTTTGTCTGTCAGCGGCATCACCACCTGTTTTGGCGACTTCATCTAAGTCTAAGGAAACAACCCGTGCTTCCCCTAAATCAAATTGCGTGATTCTCGATAAAATTGGGTATTCACGCACGGCGGCAGAGAGCATTCGTCCAAATGCGGAAATCAATGGCTCACCAGTTGGAACAATAATTTTGCCATAAAGATCTTCAACCGCTTTCGTTCGACATATTGCCACAGCATCAGAAATCAAGGGCGAGCAATAGCGTTGAGCCGATTGCGCCATATGGAATTTATTGGCAGCAAATAAAGCATCAACTACTTCCCACCAGGAGGTGTGCTGATCGGATTTGAATCCAATTTCATCAAGTGTCTTGTCGATTTCGGCTTCAAGCTCACGAGTGTATTTGTTTGCATTTTGGTTATCAGCTAAATTTTTATATAACTCATCTACGACCATCCCAGCCATATCTGAAACACCGTCGTAAGATTTTGTTTCACCCACAGGGGTTGCAAGCAAGGTAATAAAATTGACCAAGAAGCTACGTTCTTGCGGTGTCGGTGAACGACATCCCAATTGCGTATCAAATGGGTTGATGGAATATTTAGGGGTCATTCTCAAACGGTGGTATGCCGCTAAGTGTTGCTGATCTTTAGGCAACGCTTCTTTAATCAGAGAAATGAGTCCTGAGCTCGAAGGGCCAATATCAATAACCGCAATTCGAGGTAAACGAGAAATCCCCGCCTGTAAACATAGCGCTAAGTTGATAGAATTCGATAAAACAGATTTACCCGAACCAGGACGCGCGTAAACTAAGTCAATCCATGTTGTTTGTTGTGTAGAGCCTGGTTGGTAAGGCCATGGCTTGCCATCAGGGCTTC
Source organism: Uncultured Candidatus Berkiella sp. (assembly GCA_964606325.1). Classification (GTDB taxonomy): domain Bacteria; phylum Pseudomonadota; class Gammaproteobacteria; order Berkiellales; family Berkiellaceae; genus Berkiella. The sequence goes on along the minus strand of CAZSGE010000049.1, from coordinate 17,285 downwards.
TTAATAAGGTTGCGCCTGTTACCCAAGGTGATGCTGGTCTGGTAAAGGGCATCATGTAACAAACATCATTTAAGGGAGCAACAGATGGTGTTGCAACACTATTTGTACCTAACGCAAGGCAGGTGGATAGGGCAGCTTCAAAGCTGTCTCCAGAGAATTCGCTGATCTCACAATGGCCCCAGCTTTGAACAGCTTTGGCCAATTCTGCAGCACGCGTTTTCAGTAATCTTTCTTCGCCGATACTTGCCCAAGTTGACAAGGCAACTCGTAGCTTCACAATGGCGTAGTCGGTGCTGGTATCATAATAGTTCAATAGTTCGGCAGCATCTGTAATAAGCGGATTTTGCGAAGACGCAAAACTTAAAATGGAAGCGAGTACCGGTTTTATACCAAGTGTTTTAATACCATCACTTTCGATTAAATAAGAGATTCTCCAAGGAAATCTTGAATGTAACGCTTTCTTGAATAATTCAAAAAAGGGTTTGATTTCTTGGGGAAACAGATCAATATAATGCGTTGAATAAATTTTATCCCCAATGCGACAAGTTCTTAAATTAATGACTTCACCATCTCTGGGGATAATTTGCGGAATAAGCGGTGGCCAAACAATCTCAGAAACATCGTGTTTTTTTGCATCTGTCAGATTACGTGTAGGAATTTTATCTCCTGGCAAGACAGGTGACCATTCTTTATCGGTGTAATCTGGATCTACACTACGACGCATTTCATATACCGCTTGGTGTACATCAAGGATGACAGCATAAAGATTAACGTCACGCATATCATTAACAACACCGCGAACAAATGAATCGTGAGTTTCTCTTAGCTCAGGTACCGCTGCCATAATATTTTGAGCATACTTCATCGTAGGAAGTTTAACTTCACGACTTCTTTCAAGTTTGTTCTTTTTTGATTGTTCTAACTGTGCTTTGGTTAATGAATTGGGTCTTGTCCAAAGAACAAAGAAGCAATCCTCACTGGCACAAAATTTAGATAAGTGATTGATACGTTCTTCAAAAAGATCATGTAGATCCATTTTAAGGCGATCGCACGTAGCCATTGCTGGTTTAAAGATGTCTCGTATTTCTTCTTTGACGAGATCTTTATCGTAATGGAAATACACTTGGAGTGCGTGACCCTGCCGAGATAATGCAGGTGAGAGGGTATTAATAAGCCCTCTATGAATTCTGGTAAATTCCGCAGGTCCAACCAATTCAGTTGCACCGTGCAAACGAATAACAGAAAGTAGTGAACCATCTTTGGCAACGAGCGTATGACGACTATCCGCCGTTTCTACTGCGCAATAATAATCAGTTGTTTGGCCAAGTGATCCGCCTATCCAGGCCATGAAAGCATCAATGCTGTCTAAGACGGGATCGATAAAGGTTGACATTTTCCCTCACTGAATAAATATATTCCATCTTTATTCACATCCCCACATATCGCAGGGGATCTAACTACATACTAGTTTAGCGTAATGTTACCCCTGATGTTGTGATGACAAGTCCATTGGGGGCATCAATTTTGAGAACTTTGCCATACTGGGCAATAGCGTCACCTTCACTGACGGTAATTGTTTTGCCGTCCTGTGTTCTTAGCCATGCACGACCAGGAATGATGGCATGTACAGAAATATTAGGGCTAGCATCAGATTTTGTTACTGCTTTAGGCTTAGATTTTGGTTTTGCCTTCGCTGCTGCTTCTCTTTGTGCCGCACGCGCTTCTTCAGCAAGTTGGGCATCTTTAATTGTTTTCACTTGAGCGCTCAGATCTTGCACAGTTGCAGACAGTGTTGCTAATTCCTGTTGTAAGGTACTAACAGTTTTATTAGCGTTGTTTGCATTTTGAATAGCAGTAGAGGCTTCTTTTTGCATGGCTTCAAGCTGCTGCTTTTGCAAGCCAAACTGTTCATCAATTTTCTTTTGTAAAATGGCTGTAATTTTTTCGTCAGAAACGGCTTGCTTCGCTTGCTGTTCAGCTTCATATAAATTGGGGATCTCCCCCTTAGGTTGGGTCGGATCTGCTGTCGTGACAGTCGTCGTAGGGGCTGATTTGAGATCAACTTTGGCTGTTTCGATTTGTGCCCCTTTGGGACCACCTTTGGCTTGTTCTTTTGGTGCTGTCAACATGTCGAACACTTTCCAGCCAATAAAGCCAAGCACAGCCACCCCGATGATAAGAGGCAAAATAACGCTTTTAGGCTTTGCGGAAGGAGGAAGCTCCTGAACATCTTCGCCTAACTCAGCGTTTTCAGGTGCTAGTGCATCATCATGTTGTTCTGATTCAAAATCAAATTCTTCACCGAACTCATCATCGTGATCTTTAGGTTCGTTTGAATCATCTTTTATGTTGTCGACCATTTCAAGTCCTCATTAATCATCGCTGACATCAACATCACTTAGGAATAGTAAGCCCACACTAGAACCTTGATCGACGGTTACTGTGTAAGGCGTATTAAAGTACGGTTTAATTGCTTGGCTCCATTGCTTCCCAACTTCACCCATCGCAACATAAAATTGTTGTTTGCCATCCAAAGGTGGAGTGGTGGTGGTAGTGGTTCCCGTTAAAGGAGACGTTGTCGTTGTTCCTTGCTGGCTCACAGCTTGCCCATAACCTTGCAAGAAGGAGGAAAGAAACAAGTTACCGTAACGTTGTAATAAGTGACGATCATAATCAGTTGCAAGTGCTGTGCGTGCACTGTCAGGATCGATGGCAACCACTGAAACACCAAACGATTTAGCACGTTTAGGCACTGTCATTTGATTGAAAGTCATTGTTAAGCTGGTTTGTTGTGCTTGATGAGTAAAAGTACCAATCAGCCTGCCACCAGTATACTTTCCACCAACAATAGTGGCCAAAACGGGACCGGGTTCGTCTGTATTGACAGCGGTATCAAGTACACCAAACAAAATAGAGCCCGCTTTGATAAATACCTTCTTTCCACCAGGTTTGCTATTACCAAATCTAGCAGATGAGGGGCTACCACTGTTGCTGTTGCCGGAAGTTTTATTTCCACTTGCCGAAGCTGAATCATCTGTTGAGCGTTTGAACGTTTTACTTGCCAGAGCACCTTGAACATATTGCTGAGGTGTCACTTTGTTCCATTCAGCATAAGCACTACCGGCATACGATTTCATTTGTGTTGTAATTTTTTGAACTGACGCTTCATATTCTCTTTGCTGTTGTTCAGCTAAGCGACGTTGTCTTTCGAGTTCTCTTAATCTTTCTTGCTCTGCGCGTTGTTTTTCTTGCAAAGCGCGCTGTTCACGAAGTCGCTGTTCTTGTAGTTCTCTCGCTCTATCGGCTGCTGTTTTACCAAATGGGTTATCTGCGCTTGATGATCCTGCGCCAAACCCGCCTGCACCTAATGCGCCGCCTGCACCTAATGCACCGCCAGTACCTAATGCACCACCGGCTCCACTAGCTAAAGTTGCGTTACTTATGTTTAAAGGCTTTCCATCTGGACCTAATATTGGTTTCCCATCTGGGCCCAATAAAATCCCGTCCGGTCCTACGGTGACATTTTGACCTAACATTAAAGGCTTTCCATCAGGACCTAACAAAGGCTTTCCATCAGGGCCTAATAAGACCCCGCCATTTCCTAATGTTAATGGCTTTCCATCTGGACCTAAAATTGGTTTTCCATCAGGGCCCAATAAGATCCCACCCGGTCCTATGGTGACATTTTGACCTAATATTAATGGTTTTCCATCAGGACCTAATAAAGGCTTTCCATCAGGGCCCAATAACACACCACCTTGGCCTACAGTAACGCCAGCACCCAATGATGCACCGACTAAACCAGCGCCACCTGAAAGTCCACCAGCGCCAAAAGCACCACCAGTTCCTTGACCGCTACCAAATGCACCACCGCCAGCTAAACCGCTTCCGGAGGCATCGCCTAAACCTAAACGCCCGATTTTATCACGCTGCTGATTTTTCATGGCTTCATCAATAGCCGCCGCATCGGCACTATTTTTATCGTTAGGGTTTGTCACTGTCGCGATAATGGTCGGTATAGCGCTAGATTTTTTTTGTAATGCTTCCTGGGCTCGCCGCTCATTTTCCTTCATTAGCAGCTCGCGTTGCTTTTCCGGTACAGCACTACCAGGGGTAGCCTTAATATCAGAAGGTACCGACAATACTTGTGACCCCTGTTTTGAGAGCACATCATCTTTATCAGACTTACCCCGCAATACTGCAACGGTAACACCAATAAGAATGATTGCACCAAAGATGATCACAAATGTGCGCGTCTTTGAGTTGGACAATCCTGATAGCAAATTCGCCGTATTTTTGGCCATACTTATAACCCTGATAGTTTAATATCGATGGTTTTGCCATTTTGTGATGCTAATATAAACGGAGTTAGCATCAGTTCGTAAACATGTGTTCCATCTGGACTTGAAACAGTTGCGGTCCAAGCAGGGGAAAGCACAGTTAATTTCGTTCTAAAATACACTCTGTTATCAGCAAGCCATGCTTCTCCATGACCGCCAGTGACTGACAGTTTAATGCTTTCTCTGGGTGGAATGCCGTCCAGAATGTTTATCAATAGTGGGTTTACTTTGGCATTGTAAGTTGTTTCAACAATAGGTGGTTTTGCATCTGGACCGCGACCGAGTACTTGTAAATCAACTCTAAAATCAACGTTTCGCTGGCCAGATACTAACGTTAACATGACGGGGGTATCTAATCCCCAAAGGCGAACCGCTAGGTTACCGTGTGAATATTGTTTCAAGCTTTGAATAAATAAGGCATTGCCTTTTTGGTCCCACTGAATATTAAAGTTTTGCGGATCGCCAATGCTATAAGCTGTAATTGGCCAAGATGCACCAGTAGAATCAACGAATAAAACGGACGTGACAAAACCTGCAGATAATCTTACTACAGGTGGCTGACTTCCTGGTTCAAGATTTACCACAATCGATGTAAAATTAGGATTAGGTGGTGGATTTGGCGTAGCTGCTTTAGCTTGTAGTGTGAGATCGTAATAATGATGTAAGTCTTCAATTTGATCAGGCACTAACGGTAAAACTTCAGACATCAAGGACTTGAAAGCTTCATTGCGTTTCATTTCTTCAATGGACAATTCTTTTGGTGCAGCTTTAGCTGTTTGCTGTTTAACCGTAACAACTTCTTCAATTAATCCTGCATCTGCTGGAAGTTGTTTGGTTTGTGATTTTGCGACAGCTTGCTGCTGAGTTAAAGCACTTGAATTCAATTGTTGGCTTGAGGATGGAATTTGTGCTTGAGAGGATAATGATTTAGCAATAGCCTGTAGTTGTTCAGGCTTTAGTTGTTTTGCTTTTTCCAATAATTCATTTTGTTGTGCGGGCGTTAGTTTAGAGAGATCTTGGGGGAGTGCAATACCAGCTGCCCCTTGTTGCATCGCATTTGCACTAGAATTTGCGGGGAGGGATGTACTCGCTGTAGAGGTGCTTCCAGTGTTTGTTGCTGATGATTGAGGTTGCGCAGCAGCATTTGCATTGTTAGAGGAACCTAACAAAGCTGCTTGCAATGGTTGCATCGCCATCATCTGTAGCAAGAACAAAAGTTTTAGTTTCATTGTCTAACCATCCACATCGGTTCCTAATCACCCTCTAGGATCTATTTATAATGAGCTTCTCATATTATGTCACTAAGTACAAAGTAATTACGCGTTAAACTCCTTGGCTCACAAAAGAGTCAATGCCTATGCCATCAGGAGATTCTAATGGATTCACTCGTGTAATTAATATAGTTAGAACATTAGATTGAATAATTCTATCTTGGGGATTACTATTTTCATAAGTGACTATCACAGGTATTTGTACTTGCCAAGCAAAAGCACCATCTACATTTAAGGTGGGATCAGTATTGGTAGTTTTTAAAATCTGTGGTAGCCCATTTATTCTTGCATACACAATCATTTTTTTACGTTTTACGGCATCAAGATTGCGTGACTCTTTGAGCGCATTTAAATAAAGCTCGTAACCATTTGCTGTGAAATAACTTCGCGCTTTTTGAATGGCAAAACGGTAATTTACAAAATTCATATTGTAGGCTTCAATGGCAGCCTCCATTGCCCAAGTCTTTAAAGTATTATCCTGTATATTTGGCTGATCTAAGGGTATTAAAGGCAGGGGAGTACCGTCAATGCTGGTTGCAAAATATCGTGGAGGAGGAACTTTTTTAATTTCATATTTCAATAAAAAAGCTAATCCAATCATGATAGCTGTTAAAACAAGAAAGATAATCATCAATTTTCGGTAATTACTGTAATAAAAATAATTACGCATCATCACCATTTCAGCGGTGCCGATATATTTTATATCATCAATATGAGGCGCTGTTTTATCGTTCATAGGGATAATTTGCCTTCACGGAGAATGAGCGCTGCGACTGCTACGCCATCAGGTGAATCAGAAAGTGGAACACGTTGAATTGCCATGGTCACAATCCATCCTGAACGTTGTGTTTCTCTCAAATTTTGATAAGTCATTGCAATCGGAAATTGAATTAACCAGGAATAGTATCCGTCTGGCGTACGACTTTCTTTCAATATGTTTGGTGCGCTGGTTGGTACAACTGATATGACGAATTTTTTTCTATCAACAGCATTCACAATATTAGACTCAATTAAACTACGTCGATAATTTTGGTAGCCTGCTTTGGTATAAAACACACTAGAATTAGTAATTATTTGTTCATAATTGATAAAATTGAATGAGTAAGAATCAACGATGGCCTGAACGCCCCATTCTAGTAGTGCCGCGGTTGATAAAAAGGGCTCAGATAGAGGAGTTGGATACATCAACTTTCCCTCTGGTGTAGTCGGAAATTTGAGCACCGGATCGCCAACATTAACGACAATGTTGCCTGCCCCATCTTTAAGTTCAACAGCAGAAGGTATGCCTTGATTAGGGACATTTTGCAATTGTCTTTCGTAATAGCCCCACAATCCGCAGACGCCCGCTATCATAACTAAGCAAAAAGCCATAAAGGCGAGGAAATAATATTGATCATAATAAAACTGGGTGCGTATAACGGCGAGCTGTTGCTGAGCGGCTTGCCCACCGACGGCTTTATTTGCCCCCTTTTGAGGGGGCTGCTTTTGAACTTTTTTCGCACTGTCTGTGGCCATTGAATGGCATTTCCCTTTTACTATGCTTTAACGCAACGTCCTGTTACCGCTAATGACTAAATTTGTCTTACCTCTACTTGGGCAATACCAATACCTTTAGGTGATTCCAAAGTTGATCTCCTAGCTATCAGCATAGTGATGATGACATTTTGCTTTCTAGTGTCAGATTGACTTTGGTAGGTAATTAGCATGGGTAGTTGAACACTCCATGCATAAACGCCATCTGCCGTAGGGCCTTCCTGAAGTATGACAGGCGAACCAGTAGATATAGCAGTTACCATTAATTGTTTTTCTTTTACTTGCTTAATTGTTTGGGCCGCTTCAAGCGATGCTATAAAATTTTTATAACCAGATTCGGTAAAGTAGATCTGGATATCTTTCAGCGCTCTATCGTAATTACCAAAGTTGAAGTTGTACGCTGTGGTTGCTGCTTCTATAACCCAATCAAGCAATGAGGAGGTTGTTAAGTTAGGTTGATTCAATGGTGTTAGCACTGATAACTTGCCATCATTTGATGTTGCAAAATATCTGACGGGTGGCTTGTGCGTTCTTTCATAAACAATCCAAGCAATTAAACCACCGATAACAAGAACGACAACAACACAAAATGCCATTAAGCGTCGTACATTGTCGCGATAAAAGTTAGCGCGGAGCATCACCGGGTGATGAAAAATATCAGTGTAATCTTCTAAAGGAATGGCATGTTTTGAAGAAGATGCCTTAGCAGATTTACCCGCAACAGCTTCATTAGGTGGTATTCCGGTGCCACTTGTCATGCGCAATAGTCCTTATTCACGCTTTTTTTTTAAGTTGCCAAGCTTTTTAGCTTCATTTATTGGGCAATTCTAACAAGTATATCATCGAATATACACGCTAACTATCTCTCGATCCAGTTACTCTTTGCATTTAACTTTTATACGGCGTTGCCTGCGGGTACGCGATATCTTTTGATGGTTGACACGCTACACCTTGTTCACCCTACATTTGGAATTAAATTCTCGCAATACCAATTCCATGAGATGTTCGTGATGGTCGGAGATTAATTTGATGCAGTGCGAAATTGATCTGGGGTAGGGTGGACGAAGCGTAAGCGTGTCCACCAATATCCCTATTTAATCAAATGGTGTTATTAATAAAAATGAAATTTACGATAAATCCAAGAGCGTGCGTAGCGTGTATTGCCTGCAACAAACGATCTTAACCAGCGTAAAAAGATGGGAAGACTAAATCCAAAGCGATTGAGCACCACAAAGAACGCGCAGACACAACAAGCTAAAGCAAATGTCCATAAACGGATGTGAAGTAAAAACAGCAAAAGTGGAATGGCAGAATAAGCATCCATAAAAAAGAATTTAGGGGTTCTACCTGAATCGCGCCAATGGGCGGTTTGTGGATGTCTCATGATTGAACTCCTGCATCGCGATCGGCGCTTTTAGCACTAGCAGACATCAATTTAAAAGTACGTTCTGATATAACACCAGCATCGAACTTTCTTTTTGCATCCACAATCATCGGCTGACCACGTTCTTTTAAAAGGATACGTGTTTTAGCCGCAAGCATTTCGACTTCGGTTGTAACCAAAATATCACGCACTTCTTCATCAAATACTAAATATTCACGTAAAGCTACGCGTTTATTATCAATGGTTGGCACTAATTTTTGCCAAATCACCATGCGTAAAGTTTCCAAAATATCTAAGGCACGTCCATGACGCTCTTCAGCTGGAAATGTTGAAATCATACGTCGGACACAGTCTGCTACACCATTGCTATGTAAGGTGGTGTAAACAGGGTGACCTGTAAGGGCTGCATCAATTACCGCAGCAATGGTTTCTGCATCTCGAGCTTCACCTACGAGAATCAGAGTGGGTTTGCGACGAAGCGCGTTTCTCACGCCATCAGCAAACGTGGGTAAGTGCTTTGGAATTTCAGATTGACTGATAATAGAAGAAGGTTTATCAACCGTGTCATAAACGAATTCGATTGGCGCCTCATATGTCAGTACTTTGCGATTAGCATCTTCTTGCATCACAATTTCGCGAATAATAGAGGCGAGTAAGGTACTTTTACCAGAACCAGTAGCACCCGTAACGACCACAGTGCCTTGCATCGGTGCCATATGTTCTAAAATGGGGGGATCCAAATTCATACTACTTAAAGGCGGTGGTTCAGCTGGAATGGTTCTAGCCGTGATTTGGATACCATCATGGCCTTCTACTTGGCACGCAGTGCCGTTAATACGAAAACGAAAACGCGTGGCTCTGTCTGGTCTGATTTCATAATGCGTATCCACATCTTTACCAGAAGAAAGCTGGGTTGTTCCGTTTGGACCATAAATGCTGTTTAGCATTTCACCGACTTCAGTTTGTGACATTTTGCGGGTTGTTACAGGGTATAGCCGGCCATGAATTTCCGTCAGCACTTGCGAGTCTGTTTGAATGGTAATATCTGACGCACCTTTTTCGGTGCAATGCAGCATAAGTCTATCCATATCTCGCGGCGTAAAACGCGCAGGCTCATCTGGAATAATAAACTCTTTATTTACCGTCATTCAAAACAGTCTCCTAACGATCATCAGGTGCAAGCTGTCTTTCATCCGATGTTACGAGTGCATTCCATTCATTACTTGCCGTATTCAAGCGAGGCAAGGTTGTGATACGTAAAATTCTGTCATTAACTGCCATTGATGAATCACCACCCGTGACACCTAAGTTCACTTGAGCCACGAAAGGCAAACTTACAATATTCTGAGCAAGGAGGCTGTGGTAGCGAACCATGCCTTCGTAATCTCTTTTTAAGCGACCCAAATTTTCAGCAAAAATAATATCGCCTTGGGTCACGCCAGCTTGCCATCCCTCATCTAGATACCTATCCCACACATTTTTTTCCACTTCGTTTCGTGGCATTAAGGAACTGTCTGGCATGTCTGGATCTTTATAATGCATTTTTAAATAATCTCTCCAGGTTGGTGCCATCGTCACAAACCTAGCCTGGGCATTGATGGTGTAAGCCCTGTCAGCAACCCTGATAACATCATCAGTATTCTGTTCTAATGTTTGACGTCCTTCAATCAGCACAGGTGGAAGGACATTATGATCCAACAATAGACCATTAAAATTATAGATGAGATCAAGGTAGCGTTCATGTCTGGACACTAAGACATTAATTTCAGAGGCCCGCCAGGCTAAACCAGCGCGAGCACCTAAACTTAAGGCTGTATCACGTAAGCCAATATTTCTGATCCCAGCTAAATTTCCACCTTTGGCATTAAATTTAACATTGTGATATTTGCCAAGCGTTGATGGATACGCAGGAGGGGTAGAGCAACTCGTTGTTAACGTGAATGCACCAACTATAAACATGCCGCCAATCAGATGTTTCATTGTAGTTCTACTTCCTTGTAGGTCATCGGCCTCAAACATTGGCTGTATAACGTAATTCAATGATTCTACTGGTTGGATATACAACCAAGTTAGCACGTTTACCGGCTTGCAAACCTGCATCTTTTAAAATATCAGCAACAACTCTTTCCCGTGATGAAATGGTGACGATTAAAGGGATTGAGGGAATGGGCCCCAATACTTTGACGCGATAGCGGGTCATCTCACCAATTTTTTCAAGTAAGGGTTCAATAGGGCCAGACCAATCAAGGCTTGCCAGTCCACCCATCCCACCTTGAGGCGTGACAAGGATATCGGTGTTTATCGCATTTTTAGCGTAAATATCTTTTGTTGCAGCTAGCGTTTTCAATGAGTTTTCCACTGACATGGCGGACTTCATTAGTTGATATTCAACATCGCTCATTTCATAAGTCGGCTTCGCCGTGCAGCCTGCTAAAATGGCTAATATTGAGATGATACATAATTGCTTTTCCATAGCGCCTCTTTTGTCCGCTCTACTGAGCTAGAAAAACCATTTTACGATTATATCTGCAAACCAGTGGATATGCAGCCTTCCTTTGCACAATAAAATATATCTACCATGGGAAACTCATAGATAGCAACCATGGTCAAAGTAAATAGTAGGGTGTTTATTGTCCACTAACCCAAAAATAAGAACAGTTAATAACAGTATCGAATTTAAGTTAACTAATTAGTAAAATAAATTGAGCGATACTTTATTAATGTAATCAGTAAAATACTGACCTCATACCAAACTTGGACAAAGGTATGATTGTATATCCAAGGAATGAATTTTATTATGGCGACTAGCTACGACGATAAAGGTGAATCATGGCTGACCATCCAATAGTGGAACAAATTTGCGCAATTGCCAGAACGCTGCGATGTAACTTTACACTACGTGATCAAGCTATTTCTATTGAACAAGTATTTGCTGAAACAGGATTGTTGCCAGCTATCATCAGAAGAGCGGATCAACTGTGTTCTTTTTGTTTGGGATATGGGTTGGGTGTGAGCTTTGAAGAAGCGCAAGGTGGTATGCTTGGCGTGCGGGTGAAATTTGATGAAGCAACGCCTAATTCATTGCGTTTATTATGTGCGGCGGATGTCATCATTGAATTGATGCAACATGCGCCCAGTCGAGAAATGACACCTTTAGATGATTTGATGTACGACTAATTCTATATCTGCTTTCGCAAAAAAGCTTCGGCACACGAGCCCAGCTGAGCAAGGCAAGATGAGGATGTTAAAAGAGAGGTAGCTTTATGGCAGGTGGTGGCGGCGGCGGCGGTGGCGGCCAAGGTGAAGATAAAGATTCCTATGCCCTGTTATGGGGACTAGCAGCTATTGCGGTAATAGGTTTTGTTGTCTGGCATTTTTACAGTGTCCAGCTCACTGGCTGGTTTATCGCTGTTAAAAAATACGAAACATTGGCCATTTTATTTTTTATTGACAATGAAAGATTGCGCACCATCATTGAGGGGTTGAGTATTGCTTCAACGAGTCCGGGTGAGCTTACTTTAAACATTGCTACGCTATACAGCACCGTCATTGGCGAATACTTAAAGTATCCTGTTTGTTTCTTGCTACTGGTGATGGGCATCATTATGTTCAAAGGGCATGCTACCATGCGCTTTACTAAAGCTTATAATATGGACACCTTGGCGCAACAAGAAAAAGAAAATTATCCGCAAATTGCACCAGTAGCAGACTTAAATTTAATTGAAGAAGACGTCAACAAAGGCCCTTGGGCGATGTCGCAAAATCCCATGCAATTTGCAAGAGCTGAAAAATTATTGAAAGTAGAGCTGGTGGCTGACAATAAAGCTGCTTGGAAAGCAGAAGGTGTTGCCAAAGCAACAGTAATAAGAGAACTAGCGACCCAAGCTTTTGCAAATCAACTCGGACCACTATGGACTGGCGTGAATGGCTTGCCGCCGCATACTAAAGCGATTTACGCAGCATTTTTAGCTAGAACTGAACACGACACCGATGCTTGTCGTAAGTACTTGGGAAAATTGTCTAAAACAGCTGCAAAAGGGCAAGTCGATTATTCCGATACCGAAGAGTATTTGAAAAAATATGGCAATTCAAAAGCTGCGCAAAAATGCCAACAAAAGCATGCCTATGTACTGACAGTGATGGCCTCGATGTTGCTACTGGCCAGGGTCGATGGTGTGTTACCCTCGGCAGATTTTTTATGGTTAAAACCATTAGACAGAAGATTGTGGTATGTCTTGAACTGTGTGGGTAGGCAAGTGAGCGCTCCTGAAGTAGCTGGGATCTTTGCTCATTGGTTTGCTGAAAGAGAAATGGGCAGAGCATTAACGGTTCCCATGGTGGATGAAGCGGTGAATGCTTTAGAAAAAGCCATAGCGATGACAGTTTACATACCTGAAGAAGACGAAAAGATTCAGGAAGCGAGCACCAATTAACGAAAGTGCTCAACCAGTTTGAATAGAATCCCTCTTTAACATTTAAGAGGGAGGGGGTTGTTATATGACGCTGCGTGGCCTAGAAGAGAAACATGAGCACGGTGCCCAGGAGATGGTCCGAGACACGCGCCCCTTAGGGCAGCGTGTAGAAGAATTTTTCTCCAATCCTTTATATGTAGCCATGATGCTGGGTATGGGGATTGGTATTTGCATTCTCGTGCCAGGTATTTCCGACATTGTTGGTATTATTGGGATATTTGTCTTTTTGTACGCCTATACGCGCAAAGTCAGTTTACCTTTTAAAATGCCTTTGATTTCTAAACTGCCGGACTATAACGACACAATTCCTGGTACCACGAAACCTAAAACTGCACAAGGAATTGCCTTTTTTGGTAATGAAAAGAACACCGGTAAGGAATTGTGGTTTTCCAACGATGATATGCGTACCCACGTACTTATCTTTGGATCAACCGGTTCTGGTAAAACAGAAGCTTTGGTATCGATTGCGTACAATTCATTAGCCCAAGGCAGCGGCTTCATCTACATCGACGGTAAAGGTGATAACTCACTTTATGCCAAGGTGTTTGGTATGGTCAGACGCATGGGCCGCGATGATGATATGTTATTGATCAACTTCATGACCGGTGCACGCGACGTTATTGGCGCACAAAAATCACGGCTTTCAAATACCATGAATCCATTTGCAAATGGTTCTTCCAGTATGTTAACCCAGCTGGTTGTAAGCTTGATGGATTCAGGCGGCGGCGGCGGTGACGGCGACATGTGGAAAGGTCGCGCCATTTCTTTCGTAGAAGCCTTAATGAAAATTTTAGTCGGTATGCGAGATGAAGGCCACATCCTATTAGATGCTAACTTGATTCGTAGTTATTTTATGTTAGAAAAGCTGGAGCAGATTGTTGTTGATAGACGATTCCCTATCAATGAACGTGAATCGGTTCCATTAGATTCTTTAAATCCTGCATTTTTAGATCCAATAGATAACTATATCTACAACTTACCAGGTTACAATAAATCGAAAAAAGGTAATCAGGCAGGGGAGGTGCGAGAACAGCATGGGTTTATTACCATGCAATTAGGTCGTACATTTAGCTCGCTCGCAGATACCTATTCGCATATTGTGCGTACCAATTTAGCGGAAGTCGATCTTAAGGACGTGGTGTTAAATCGACGCATCTTAGTTGTATTGTTACCGGCACTTGAAAAGTCACCTGAAGAATTATCAAACTTAGGAAAGATTATTATTGCGTCACTCAAAGCGATGATGGCCGCAGGCTTAGGTGATGAAGTTGAAGGTGATTATCGCGATGTGATTTTGCGCAAACCCACCAATTCGCCGACACCTTATGTTTGCATCATGGACGAGTATGGTTACTATGCGGTTCCAGGCTTTGCGGTGGTACCAGCACAAGCGCGTTCTTTAGGGTTCTCTGCCATTTTTGCAGGGCAAGATTTACCAGCGTTCCAAAAGGCTTCTAAAGAAGAGGCAGCCTCCATCGGCGCTAACTGTAACATTAAAATTTGTATGAAGATGGAAGATCCCACCGATACCTGGGAATTCTTTAATAAAACCGCCGGTGAAACCTATGCAACCAGCGTCAGTGGATTCCAAGTGAATGCTGGCAGCATGACTAACAACTATTCTGATACGCGTAATGCTTCCATTGAAAAGCGTTCACGTATTGACTTGTTAGATTTAAGAGATCAGCGGGAAGGTGACGCACATATTTTTTGGCGCTCTAAAATTATTCGTGCTCGGATGTTTTATGCGGCGCCCAAGCCTGCTAAAAAAATGCAGGTAAACCAATATTTATGCGTTGAAAAACCCTCAGATAGCACCTTGCTTAATTTGGATAAACGTATTAGACGTTTTGCTCAGGTCTTTAATGCGCCTGGTTTTGTGATGGAGCCACCAGCGCCTAACGAAGACATTAACACGGTGGCGCAAGCGAGTATTTCCTATAGCACCTTAAAACCCTTTGAGCGTTCTATTGCGGCAGTGATAGCTATTTTAGAAAAAGAAGTCGATAAACAACGCAAAGTACGTGAAGAAATTGAAGCTGAGCAATCCCAAGAGTTCGCTAATGAAGTTCATGCGTTTACGCCTGTGCATGTGCCAGACTTTGCCATGGATATTGTTGGCGAAGAGGATATGAAACGTTTTTCTAACCCCTTATTGCTGCGCGGAAGAACCAGAGAAGCATTAATGCATATTGAGCGTTTGTGTGGTCAAGCAGAGGGCGATGCCTTTAAAACCGCGGACAATATTATTAACGATATTATCAAGGCGACCTATTATCCACCCAAGGAAGTCCTTCATAAAGATATTGAAGGTGTGCTTGATGCGATGGAACAGCTACATATGATGTTTGGCTCACAAGAAAGTGGCGTAAAAGCCAAGGAATAACGCCTAAAGTTGCACTTAAATAACTGCAACTTTTCTGGGCGAAGCCAGTCTAACCGATAAAGGATGATCAAAAAAACATGACTTGCATGCCGTGAGGCTGCACGAGTCTCGTTATTTTTTAATGTGCTTAGGAGGCTGTTATGGTTACCGAAGGAGCATCTGAAAACGGAAGATCATTCAAACAAATGATGCAGGAATTTAATGATGTCCGTGTGCAGGCGTTTATTTACCATAACAATACGGCTGCCATATTATCATCTTTTGAACAATTAAAGCAAAAATTATTAAAAAAATTAGAAGAGCGCAAAACGCTATCTCGTGTGGAAATACAAAAAGCTGAATTAAAGAAGAACAACTTGGTAAAGCGTTTAGTGGTGTTAGAAAAAAACAAAGATAACGCCGCTATAGATGAAATTATAAAAGAACTTGAAGAATACAGCAGAATAAGACGCTATCGCGATGCGCAGCTGGCAAGAATTGCTAAAGATATTCAAGATCTTAATTTAACGCAAGAGCAATTTGTGAAAAAAGTAAAACAAATAGACTCTGGAGCAAACAAGGACAGTTTAAGAGAGCATATTTAAATAACACTTCGCGAAAGCGAGGAGGTAAGATGTCTACAGGTGGAAGCGAATCAGGTGGCGGTGAAGGCAAGAAGCCAGATATTGTTAGAGTAAACTCTCCTATCGTTAAGGTGATGCACGATTCGTTAGAGTTGGATATTGCACTTTTAAGACAACGATTAAAAACAAATAATGATGATGACGTTGATTCTGAGGTCTTAAAAGAGCAAATAAGGCGATTAGAAGAACATAAAAAAACTATAGATAATTTTGAAGGTTCGGAAGAAGAGACTAAAAAAGCAGTAGAAAAAGCTAAAGAAGATGTTAAAAAGGTCAAAAGTGCGAAGAATATGGAGGATTTTGGTCCCAATAACTCAGGCCCGCAACAAACACCACCGTTACCAAAAACACCTGATTTAGATGATAAAATCAAATCCTTAGATGCTCAGATTGAACAACTTAAACAAGAGAATCAAAAAAAACTGCAAGATCAATTCAAAGCCATGGAAGAATATAACAAAAATCCTCAGGATCAGTCTGAAGAAAGAATGAAATTACGTGAGCAATTAGTTCAAATGGAGAGAGACAGAAAAATCCGGGAACAAGTAATTGAAGATAAAAATGCTGAAGTAGTAAACCTCAGACTTGAGCAAAAAAAGACGCAGTCAAACTCTAATCAACATACACAGTCTCAGCAACAACAGATTAGTAAAGAAATTGAATCTCAAATAAGCCAAGCGAGAGAGAATATTGATAAAAGTAAGCAAGAAATACAGAAACTACAAAGTGAATTGGGTGGAGATACTGTAGTAAAAAAAGAAGAAGATCTAACAAAGCTGAAGAGTGATTTAGCTCAAAAAGAGACAGAATTAGCCAAAAAGGACAACGAACTCAAAGATAAAGAAAGTGAAATGCGTCAGTATGGGTATACTGAGGAGAGATTCAGTCAAGCTAATGAATTACATGCTCAAGTGCAAGACCTTCAAGAGGAAAGAGATGCTGCTAAACAGGCGGTAGCAAATGCAGAAGATGAGCTTGCTAAAACAAAAGCGGATATAACTGGTAAAATTGATTCTCAACAGAAAATCATTCAACAAAACTCAGATGTAGTAAAAACACTGGAGCAGAAGCAGGAGCAAATTGCCCAGGCTGAAGCTAAAAAATCCCAGCCAGCAGCTCAAACGCCAGCGCCACAAGTTTCGTCCCCTACGCCCTTACCAGCACAGCAACCCGGGGCGCCAAATAGCGTACCAACATCAGGACCTCAGCCAGCTGCTCAAACGCCAGCGCCACAAGCATCTTCTCCTGCACCAACCTCAAGGGTTTTGGATGCTTC
>CAZSGE010000048.1:0-20478 GCA_964606325.1 Uncultured Candidatus Berkiella sp. | reverse complement strand
AACATACATGAGGATTGCGAGAAGACGAAGGCAACAAAGTCTAAAAGCAAAATACAAATGCATTCGAAGTAGTTTGGTTTTAGACGAGGCGCCAAGTCTTGAGCAACCGGAGTGTATAAAACATACATGAGGATTGCGAGAAGACGAAGGCAACAAAGTCTAAAAGCAAAATACAAATGCATTCGAAGTAGTTTGGTTTTAGACGAGGCGCCAAGTCTTGAGCAACCGGAGTGTATAAAACATACATGAGGATTGCGAGAAGACGAAGGCAACAAAGTCTAAAAGCAAAATACGAAGAAAGAATGCCCGAGTGGCGAAATCGGTAGACGCAAGGGACTTAAAATCCCTCGGAGCTTATCCCTCCGTGCCAGTTCGAGTCTGGCCTCGGGCACCACGCTTTGTTCGCTTCGCGAACTACGCATGGCAAGCCATTAAAATTACCTCTTAAATTTCTTCTATTCGACAAATCAATAGTTCAAATTCATCTCCAATTCACTAGCGTATCGTAATCTAATGCCGGTCGTTACTGTTGAGCTTCACTATCATTCTGCAGGAGAGCGCAGCGAAGCAATATTCTCTCTTTCGTAATCCCCTGTAAAAGATCGGGGACGCGAGAGAGACGCTGTTGCGGCTCAGGGGTAGGGGTATTTATCTTCCTTCTTGCTTTTTCATCAAATCAACGTCACGTTTCTTCTATGCTTGCTTATCGGCAAAAAGACACCTGAGCATCCTCTTTAGATGCTTGAGGTGTGAGCACTTTAAAATCTAGCACTTAATAATCACTTTCATGTGAAGCTGGCGAATACTAAATAGGTAAATTGCTATGTAAAAAGGCACGAAAGTCAAAGAGGAAGTCATAAATAAATAAGCTTCTATTGTGTGAATATGCACAAACCAAATCTCATTAAAATTTCTTTAAAAATCAATATTCTATGTTGAATTTGTAGCTGAATACAATTAGATAATGCATTTAAATTTATTAAAAATAGTTGCATTAAGCTTTTTGACTTGCTATATTTTATGGTATGAGACAAGTAAAACGATGCTATGAACTAATGTCGCTGCTTTCTACCGGGAAAGTTTATTCATGGGATGATTTAAAGAAATACTCAAACTCACCAGGTAGAGATGTAAAGCGACTTTTAGAAGAAGGGCTTCTTAAGAAGGTAGGTCCTGGGTTGTACTTACCTCCTAAGAAAGGGCGGTTTGGTGTTGTTCCAGCAACTGAGGAGCAGCTAGTTAATGGATTTTTGAAAACCGATGATTTTCTACTATTTTCAACAAACTTATATAATACATTGGGCTTGGGGTTAACCCAGTTAAAAAATGAAACAGTTGTCTATAATAACAAGAGACATGAAGTAGTTTTTTTGTCTGGAAGGCAATATCATTTTAAAAGACCAAACAATGGTTTTCCTAACAAGCTTACAAATGAATTTTTACTTGTAGACTTAATGAATAACATAAAATCTGTAGGAGAAGTTCCAAGTAAGATTCAGCAAAAAGTTGTTCATGCAGTACGTTCGGATAAGTTTAACATGATATTCTTGCTAGAGGTTGCTAACAAATATGGCAAGGTTGGCACTAAAAAATTCTTTTCCCAATTTGTGCCTAATAAACCAAGGTTAACTAGAAGAATAAATGGTAAATTACTACCGAGTTCTCATTCTAAAGCTATCAATAGGAAAGTTGCGTAATGTTTGTGCATGAGCTGGAAGATGCTGAAAATTTATTTAGAAAAATTGGAGATGAAAAAAGAATTGATCCTTATCTGGTAGAAAAAGATTATTGGATTATGCATGCTCTTTGGGGATTGCAAAATCAAGGATATGAATTTGAACTAAAAGGAGGCACATCACTTTCTAAAGGTTTCAAGATAATAGATCGGTTTTCCGAAGATATTGATATAAAAATTATGCCAAAAGAGCAAGTGCCGCAAGGCAGGAACCAAAATAAAAGAGCACAGGTTGAAAAAAGGAAAGAATTTTTTGATAGTCTTTCCGATAGTATTGAGATACCTGGGATGAAGGCTGAAAGAGATAATGAATTTGACAACGAACAATACACCAGTGCAGGGATACGATTAACATATGAGAGTTTATTTGGAGCTGTAAAGGGAATTAAAGAGGGAGTATTGTTGGAAGCAGGATTTGATACAACAACACCAAATGAGTTGGTAGATATTGATTCCTGGGCTTATGTGGAAGCAGTTGAAATTGAGACTGAGCTAACAGATAACATAGCAAGACAAGTTAAATGCTATTTGCCGGAGTACACATTCGTAGAAAAATTACAAACGATTACCAGAAAGGTAAGACAGCAAAAGGACAGTGGAGAGTTTAGCACTAATTTCTTAAGACATTTCTATGATATTCATCAGCTGTTTAAACAAGATCGTGTAAAAGAATTTATTGGTTCAAAAAATTATTTACAACATAAAAATGAACGATTTCGTGGGGCTGATAATATAGAATTAAAAAAAAATTTAGCTTTTAATCTGGACTCGGATGCACAACTTTTCGAACTATATAAACAAAGGTTTTTAACAATAAGCTCCCTTTTTATTTTAGACGTACCAACATTTGATGAAATTTACTCATCAATCGTTGAAATTAGAGAAATAGGTTAATAGAAATATATTTTTTGAAAATGAGCTCGTCATTAAAATTAAAAATATATCAAAACAAAGCCATATAAGATAGAGAACAACAATAAAATGAAAATTTCAAAAACAATAACTATTAAGTTAGCTTTCCTGTGCCTCATCCATAATAGCTTAGCTATGCCATCTGAGCCGATCCCACTTTGGAACAACGGCGTTGAATACAACCAAAATGCACAATTACAGATGGGTTGGGCCGATGAATTTTTTCTTAAGCATTATCATTTCAAAGGTGATGAACACATCTTGGATATTGGCTCTGGCGATGGGAAGATAACCGCAAAAATAGCACAGGCAGTCCCCAAAGGAAGCGTCATAGGTATTGATAATTCTACATCGATGCTGGCTAAGGCAGATAAAGATTATCATCAGGTTCCAAATCTTCAATTTAATTTAGAAGATGCAGATAATCTTAGCTTTTATAATAAAAATGCAAACAAGTTTGATTTAGTCGTTTCATTTTCTACCCTGCATTGGGTTAAAAATCAGCAAGGTGTTCTCGATGGAATATATCAAGTATTAAAACCTAAAGGGAAGTTTTATGTAAAGCTGTGTTCCAAAGGTGGCGATCCCATTCAGGATATTGCAGATAGCTTGAAATTTGATCCAAAATACAGCGATCATTTTAAAAATTTTGTTGATCCGGTTACACGGTTTAATGAAGCAGAGTATCAGGCATTGTTAGAGCAGGCAAAGCTTAAAATGATTAGTATTAAAGATACCCAGGAAAAAGATAAAGTAGTTAATAAAGAGAAATTAAGTAAACAACTCAAAAGCTGGCTGCCACATTACCATTTTCTAAAATTGACTTCACCGCAATTGGCAGAAGAATTTATGAATGACACGGTGAATCAATATTTAAAACAATATCCTGCGAATTCCGATGGAACGATTACTTTATATGATCATTATCTTGAGGTGGTAGGTGAAAAGGGTGAGACTACAAAAAAAACAGGCTACACCCTTTCTTAGTTAAAGAGACCAAACGAAGCATCATTACTTCCATTTAAGGGAAGAGCGAAGCCTTGTTGAAGCGGGTTGGATTGAAGTGGTGGCCCGCTTTCCACTATTGCGCGCTTGAAACAGAGGAATGATAGCAGCCGTTGGCTGAAGTTTGGTTAAACGCAAAGATTGATTTTCGAATTGTATATGGTCGCTATAGAAAGGGATTTCACCTACAGATGTTTTTAATTTTGATTGGTGATCAATGCACACAATAGTTGTTTCTTTGGGCAGATTGTTCACAAGTACCTTTTTAGCTAAAGCAACAGATTGTTTAGATAAAGATGAAAATGGCTCATCCATCAATAATACTTTAGGTTGAGACATGATGGCGCGTACGAGTGCAATTTTTTGCTTTTGACCATTGCTTAAAAAATTCCAATCTTTGGTTTTGGCAGCTTCACCAAGGTGCTTGTTATCTTCATCAAAATTCAATTCTTTTAGTAGTTTTAAAATTTTAGACTTATCATTTTTGCTAGTACATTGTTTGGGATACATGACAGCATCAAAAAGAGTAGTACTCAGAGGGATATAACCATCTTGCGTTAAAAAGCAGATGTCTTTGTCTTCACATGGAAAGTTGATTTTGCCTTTAGCATATGGCCAGATCCCAGCCAGCGTTCGAAATAATGTACTTTTTCCAATGCCATTTTCGCCAGTAACGATGTAGCGCTTTCCTTTTTGAAAAGCTAAATTTACCTGATGTAGGATTGTATTCTTGTGAATGTGCTTTGTGTACTGTGAAATTAGGTTAAGCTTTTGTTCTGATAAGGATTCAATGTAGTTATCAGAATCTTTTATTTGAAAGCCCAACTCTTTTATAAGAATTTTACATTTTGCCTGTTGAATCTTTAGTTTGGTCGCTTTGCCGCTATTTTTATCCACGTAATAAATATCATTTTGAACAAATAGATAAGCTTGCTTTGCTTTTATAGGAAGGTTTTTAATTTCATCTGGTTTAGGTGGTTTGGGTCTAAATAGCAGATCGCAATTGTTTGTGCCATTAATAGTTAAATTCTCTAATGAAAATGATTTTGCATTCGTATTTACTTTTAATTTAAGATTTTTTTCTAGCAGTGTGTTATCCCATAAAGAAAATAGCCGTTTTAACTCAAGCATTTTATTTGAGGCAACTTTTAATTCGGTTAGTTCAGCATATCTCTCTGCTGGCCAGATCAATAAACCAATTGACTGTGTAAAATTGTTGGAAACAGTCCATAGATCGGATTCTTTGATTTTTTGAGCAATAATTTCAGGAATGCATAAAATAACTGACAGTGTCATGTTTAACACAAAGCCTAGCACCGAAAAAGATGATAAGTAAGACTGCATGTTATTAATAGCTAACTGGTTAGTGATACTTTTTCCAAGAATACTTTTGAAGTTTGCCTGTTCCCTTGCATTGCTTTTCAGTAATGCGGTTTGTTCAGCATGAGACTCTATATGGTGAGTGTACTTATTAAATTCAGTTGTATGCTTTTTGTTATCATTTGATGTGTTAAATAAACCTCGACCAATCGCACTGATTCCAAATGAATATAATATAGAATAAGTTAATGCCCCAGTTATTAATAAGCTTGGGAAAATCAACGTCATTGGTCCAAGTGTTATGGTGTATGTTGATAAATAAGGCCATAAGTAATAAATTCCAACAACGAAGTTAGAAAGTTTATTGGTAAAGTCATCAATTAAATTTACGAATTGGCTATTATTTTGTGGTAAATCATGGCTAAAGAAATCAGAGAAATTGTGTGTTTCATTTGAATCGCAATCTTTGATGCTTTTTAGTTGATTATGCTTAAGTGTAAAACTTTTGCCATAAGAAATATTAGAGGATAGCCATTTTTTACCAAATTCGGTTTCAGTAAAATAATTCAACTTATTAATGAGACGTCCTTTGAGCATGGCAGTTGTTAAAATTGCGCCTATAAAGAAAATTGTGGGTTTAATAAAGTCAAAGACAGCATTAGCAATTAAAGGATAAGTCAGAACAGGCGTACCTAATGTTGTAAAAAGGTTGCTAATCCCAGTGTTTATAGTTCCCATGATAATAGCTTGTGCTATGTTAGAGAGAAGTAATACGGCGCTATAAACCCATTGCCAGATATTGGCACGGCTAAATGTGAAATACGGATAGTATGCTTGGTAGGTAATTGAAATTAATGAGCGATAATCTTTAATTCGATTGCGTATCTTTGATATAAACATATAAGCTAACTAACACTTTTGCAAAGATGTGTTTCTTATCTTACCAACATTAGTGCGAAAGATGAATATAAAGTTGCAATTAACATGCTGTTTGAGTTTAGCTTGGTTGCGAAACGGGATTTAGGTGCGCCAATGATCTTATTTTTATGCACTAAGTTTATACTGATTGCAGACACGCTGTATAAAACATCTAGGCGTAAACTCAATGCAGGCAATATATATAATTTGAATACTTGATGCTCTAAGTGAATTTACACGCCTCATGCATGTTACTTTTCAAGCCTAGCCTTAAATGCAGTTTATCTGCTGTAAGTACTCAACTGTCTAGAAATCGTATATTTATATGCAAGTATGCCATTTAAATAAACTATAATTGCTGTCAATTTTAGTAATTGGACAATTGTGATGCCTAGCAGAGATAAAACAGAATTACAGAAAAAGCCTAAAGGTATTCTTAAAACACGAATTCATAAAATGAAGACGCGATCAAGATTGGATAAAAGTGTGAACTTCAATCCGTTGGATCCTAAAAACACGCGAAGATTAAAAGCGGTGCGGAAAAAATTAAGAGAAGCTAACTTTTATTCAACAGAAAAGTTTAAAGAGGAAGAAAGCCAAGGACGCATTCTTTGGCGGCAACAACTTGAGCAGCATAAGTTGAAATCGGCCCCTACCAATAACCCTGGTGTTTTAAATCAATTATACACTAGTGTGAAAAGCTTTTTTGGCTATTAGATTTGCTTAGCCACCATGCTTTTATAGAGCAATCATGGTGGCATACTTCTCCTTACCTGTAACATCCAGATCACCTGAGCGCATGCCATGGCAGCCAATAAATGCTTAATACCATGACCACTCATGTGTCCAAGCCACTGATAAACTAATCCATCGTATCCTTCAAAGAGCTTTGCTAACACATACCACAGGGCAACTAGCAATAGCATCCAACCATGCGTATAGCGGCCCCGATATAAAGTCATGAGTAAAGGAATAAGTAAAATTGGAACTATTTGTACCAAGATATAAGGGCGCATATCACCAATACCTAAGTTTTCAGTCCAATGCCAGTAAACAACAGATATCATGCTGTAAATTACCATCGGAATAAAACATAAATTTGCAAATCGCTCAGAAACACGCTCAGCTAGAACAGCCGTAAATAAGCAATTGAAGGAAAAGGTAATAGGGAGGCGATCCCACATCAAACGGTCATTATCTGGAGCTAAATGATAATAGGAAGATCCAAAAGCAGTTAGGGTAACCCCTACCAAAAAACCCATCCAGGCGAGCCGCTCTATTTTTCCTTCTATCGTAAAATAACGAATACGCCACAAACCGAAAATACCTAACACCAAAAATGGGAGATTAGTGAGTACATTTTCTGCATGTGGCACACCCAACCAGGTGGATTGGTTTGCAAAATCATTATAACCAGCAATTTGGGGAATGGGGCCATGTATCAAAAGAGCAGCTACAACAAGCCCCACTACCAGAAGTAGCAACCTACTACGATATCGATGAAAAAAGGTGTTGTTAATAACCATGCTACACCTCTACATTTCAAATCGATCGCGATAGTGGATTGGAATGATCGGGCATAAATCATCCGGCTTTTTGAAGTAATACAATCTTAATTTTGCATTCAAATCATATGCCGCATTGCGAATGGCTTTAGGAATAAAAGCCAATATAATGCCATATATCGCATAAAGCCCACCTAGTGCTCTAAAAATAATGATAACGGCTTCTGTTCTTGAATGTAAAGTGCCATCAGGCATGTGCACGTACATGCTATCTATATTGGGTGATGCATGAAGAGCGTTTCTTTTGAAGAATTCACCTTGCAAAGGCGCAAAATGAATACATTCCTTTTTATCCTCCGAAAGCACTAACCTAACATATCGATGACAAAAACCGCATTCACCATCGTAAAATAGCCACAGGAGTGATTTATATTCTTTTGCTTTTATCCAGTTAGGATCAAAAGTAATTAAATGTATTAAAAGCATTGGAAATGTTAAATCAGCAAAATTTAAACAAATCAAAAAGCCAAATTGAACAATCAACATCACTAACCAAACAAATGGCCTTAAACGTTTAACTAAAGCTAAAGGTACAAACAGTGCTTCAACCCATAAAATACCCCATGTTAAACTTTTAAGATAAATAGGGGGTAAGGATAATAGCCATTCTCTGAACCAAGTACCTCTGGCTAAGGGATTTTGTAGCACAAACTCAATCGTTTCGCCGCTCACCCAAGATGGACTTAACAATTTGGTATAGCCACTATAAGTATAAGTAAGTGCTAAGACATCCCATGCAGCAAAATAAAGGCTCCCAGGTAAATGCCAAGTTTCATTTTCTTTTTTGGCTGGAATAAACAAATATAAAATAAGCATCCAACCTAAATAGGGCAAACTCGGGTTGGTTATCAAAGGGTTGCGGCTAAGTAAACAGGCTAATAAATAAAAACTATAAAAAGCTGATAATTTATCGTGTTTTCCAAGGATAATGCCAAATCCAGCTAGCACCCCTAAACCCAATAATATAGTTAAGAAGGTAGGGGAATCAAACCAGGTTAATATATTTGGAAATAAATAAATCAGTGGACTATTGCTGGCATCAGCTAAAGCGCCTTGATTAGAGAACACTTCCATAGCAAAAGGGATAAGATGTGTAAAGTGGACTATTAAAAATCCTCCTAATAAAATACGAAAAAGTTTAAATTGATGATATGTCCAACCATTACGCATGGCTTTTTACCTCGCATTGAAATGTAAATTCTTGTATCCAATATGGATTGTCATCTATTGCATGACGTGGTTGCATAAAAAGCGTAATGGGTTTGCTTTTGTCATATTCAATACCCATTTCATCTAAAATCGAGTTTTGTTGGCATAAGCCAAATTCAGCCACGCTATAAAACATTGGCTTTGTTTTATCAAATTTTACTAGGACGGGTGCATATGATATCGCTGCGCCATACATGTTGCGTCTATTATATGGGCCCTTTAAATATTGATAGTTTTTAGGCGTGATTTCTATTATTTGGGTGTTTCCGTTTTTGTCTACTACTTTAAAGAAAAACCTTTTCGAAAAGGTTTCATAACCTTTTTGAGAGGTAAATACTTTTGGCGCAGGAGAAGCATTCGTTGCTTGTCCAATGCCTTTTAAAAGGGGTATATCGGTTAGATCGCCAATCATTTGTATGCTCCCAAGCACAATAAGCCCTAGGGCTGTTAATTTATTTTTCATATTTCACCTTGCTATTAACATTTTTAAATAAAAAGATACTTTTAAGTTCTAACTCTTTGTCGTTTGAAAAGCCGCATATAAATTCACTTTCTTTAGGATTGTGAAAAGTACCAAAAAGAATGTCCCAAATCGGTAAATCAGCATAATTGTAATGATGCTTCCCACGTTCATGATGAACGCAATGACTCTCTGGGCGTTGAATGATAAAGCCTAACCAATAGGGCGTTTTCACATTCCAATGATAAAAAAGCTCTGCCAATCCGGTTATAGCTATAACGGTAGCGCCAATGCTTGGGTTCATGCCGAAAAGAAAATATAAAATGGCACTTGATAAAATACCGTCAGCAAATATTTCAAACGGATGCTTATAAAAAGCAGTGATAATTTCTAAACGACTTGGGCTGTGATGCAATTGGTGAAATATTTCCCAAAACGGTGATTTGTGTCTTAAACGATGCCACCAATAGTAGATAAAAGTAATTGTGAGATACCCGATGACTACTTGAATGAAAGTTGTGCCATGCAGATGTATGATGGCCCAGTTATTAAATTGGGCATCAATAAAGAAGCCAGTAACAAACGATATAAGTACTTGCGCACAATTCATGAGTAAAGCGCGCTGCCACCAGCTTTTCACAACGGGCCATTTTTGCCTGGGTCGTTTAGCCTCACACACGATCATAATCATGGCAGTGATGCACACGCATCCGATGATAAGTAACATATTTTGAATGCCTCTTAAGTTATTTCCCCCCCAATTTCTCATAAAAGGATTGTTATTTTCTACTTGTTTAGCTAAAGTAGAATTATTTTCAACCTAAAGTATCGAAAGATAATACTTATGTACGAATCTAAAGCACTTGTACATACACTTAAAAAGTGTTTAAAACAAAATCAATTGCAATATAAAGATGTGGCAAAGCATTTAAACTTGAGTGAAGCGTCAGTAAAGAGATTATTCAGCCAAGAAGATATTTCGCTTCAAAGACTAGAACAAATTTTGTCTTTAATGAACATGCGACTGCTTGATTTGTTTGAGCTTTTAAATAAACAAGAGGAATTTATTTCCAAGCTTTCGCCTGAACAAGAAAAAATGCTGATTCAAAACCCAAAATTGCTACTTACCATTTTTTTATTGCTTAACGGCTGGCAATTAGAACAAATCACACAGACTTTTGTCATCGATCAGTTCGAGATGACACAATTATTGGCAAAGTTAGATAAGCTTAAACTCATTGAATTATTGCCATTTAACAAAGTAAAACTTCTTACGGCAAACAATTTTTCATGGCAAAAAAATGGCCCTGTGCAAAAATTCTTTGAAGAACAGGTGTTGACCGATTTTTTTAAAGACAAATTCACAGAACCTAATGCTAAGCTTGTTTTTTTAACGGGTACTTTTTCGGAGAGTTCCATAGAGAAAATTAAAGACTTAATGGACTCGCTGGCAATAACAATTAATGAGCTAATGCAGCAAGATTTAAAATTACCTTTAGAAAAGCGATTTGGTGTGGGTACTGTTTTAGCAGTAAGGAAATGGGAATTGGCGCTTATTTCAAAGCTGAGGAAAACGCCGCACGGTTGCTAATAATAGAAGAAAACAGTGGGGCATTAAAACTTGATAGCACATAAATTTACGCTATATCATATATAACATGACATGTGTTGCTTTATATACTTGGACTAACTTACTCCTTTATAATTATTTTTTAAAGCTAGAGCGAGTATATCAATGATCTCATTTTTGCGCCATCTGTTAGGTTTATTCATAGTAGGTCCTATTGCGGGCATAATAGGCTATTTAAGCAGTCCAAAACCGTTACGAGTTTCGCTAATAACTACGTTTATAATAGCTGTTTCATTCGCGGTGTTAGGTGTGCCTTCAGTTTTGTCTTGGTCATTATGCGGTGGGTTACTGGCTCATATGGGCACAGGAATATACGAGACTATCACCAATTACCGAAAAAATAGTAGAAAATACACCGAAGCACTTCTGCTTGCACCTCAAACGGATTATGAAGCAATGATTGACGCGGCACGAAACGAGCCCTTTAGCCCCATTCCCAGGGGATTATTTTTTGGTTTTCTATTCGCAGACGTGACAGCAGGTGAACTTTTTTATGCTAAAAAAGCAGAAGATCTATGTGATACTTTGAATGGTATTAAATATTTTAAAAGTCGTCTTGGAGCGTAAAAGATAGAATTTCAATATGATGCTTCTTAGTAGTTTAAATCGTCATTCGTTATTGGTCATAGCAATTATTAGGCCAATATAACTTTTTTTCAAAGCGGAACTGTTTAGCACACTTACCTGTCTTACCGACATCAGCCTAAAAAATCAAAAGGCAGGTAACAATGAAAACAAAATCCATCCTAGCCATCATAGCCCTATTTAGTTTGTCTGCTTTTTCTACAACGCTCTTGGCGAGCTATTCGGAGCGTATTTGTAAATCTCCAGAATATGATTGCTATAAGGTCAAAAAAGGGGAAACTTGGGAAAGCTTATTTCCTGATGAAGAAAATCGCTTATATGTAAGAAAAATTAATAGGATGAATATTGCCGTACAACCAGGGACTACTATTGCAGTTCCTAAAGATAAAAGTATTGACTCAAAAGAGTATTTGACATACTCGCCCTTACCACAGCAGATCCCTGCTACAGGTGAGGAACTAATAAAAGTGCAATTAAGTACATTTGCTTGGGCTGCTTATAATCCTGATGGCACACTAGTTAATTGGGGCCCAATATCAGGCGGTAAGTCTTGCGCAAAAGGGGGATGTAAATCGCTCTATGGTACATATAATTTCTACCGAAAACAGGGTAGTGGCTGTGTATCAAGTAAATATCCTTTACCAAGAGGCGGTGCACCTATGCCTTATTGTATGCATTTTAAAGGCGGCTACGCTATGCATGGATCGCCTGTTGTGCCTGGATATCATGCAAGCCATGGTTGCATAAGAATGTTTACTGATGATGCGAAGTGGTTAAACCAATTTTTCGTAGATTTAGGTAGCACGAAAGTACGAATTATACCCTAGTATTTGTCGCAGGTGCTCCAGTGACATAAGCTGTGAGCACCCCTCTGTAATGCAATAATGTTATGAGATGATATAGCTATTAAGTCTCAGCTGCATAACATACTAACTAGCTTATTTATATCATGTTTTTCTTGACATGCAGTTAGGAAACTAATAATGTCTGGCTAGCTTACAATCATAGATATAACCCAGAATGTTTTACTTACTTTCATTTTTCCCACAATCATTTAGTCGTGGTGGGCTGTTTTATATGCTTAACCTGAACGTCCAGCTATACGCTGGCTACTCCTAAGCGCCACGCTGTTATCAAACCCTTATCTTTAATCAGTCATCCATCAATACTTCTTGGGCAAGGTTATGCCTATGGGGTATTTCGCAGGTAATACTTATGAAAAAAGAAATTGAGCCAACAACCGTGTTATATGATCGTAAGATCCCTTTTGAATTAATTGAGAAATATAAAGGCTTGATAATCAGCTTACAAAAAGAGGAACTCACGCCAGGAGCCAATCCTAAACCTTTAAAAAATCATAATCTGCATCGCATTAAAATAAATGATAAAGGTAGAATTTTATATACTCGCAGTGCGGATAATAAAATTATTATTGTTTATATTACTGAGGATCATAATTATAAATCAAAATTGCGAAACAGAAAGGTTTTAAAGAAGTTTTTAAATAAAAGACCTGAAGAATATTCTAAAATAACAGATGAGGAGTTATTAAAAGATTTTGATGAGTTCTTAGGTGATACATCAGAAGAAAACACTGATGTTTTGTATAATAATGAAGCTCAAACTGATGATATATTATTAAAATGCGCACATGAGAGTAATGGCAACTACATTGTGTTTGATGAGGTGCAAGAGAGAGCGCTTAGCACTTCAACCCCCATCATTATTCAAGGCCCCCCAGGTTCAGGCAAAACAAGTCTTGCTTTGGCGTTATTAAAGCAAGCCGTTGAAAAAAATCAGAAAGTGCTTTATGTGACGCAATCGCACTTCCTTGCCAATAAAATCAGGGAAGAATGGGAATCTTGTACAGAATATAATCCAGCATTAGCCAATGTGCTTGCCTACTCAGACTTACAGCCTGACTTAACTGAAAATGGTCAAGAACTTTTTCAAACATGGTTTTGTGAATTTTTACAAAAAAGAGTAAAGGATAAAGATAAAAAAGCAAAATACGAAAATAAAGCAGCGCTCGTTTATGAAGAGTTTAGAATTCTTTCTGGCTATAGCAAAGAAGATTATATTAATGGTGTTGGGCAAAAACAATGTCTGTTTGCAGATCCAGAAGAAAGAAAATGGTTATATATTGTTTATAGTTTATGGCGCAAAGAATATCCGTTAGTGAGTGATTTTTATGAGTTTGGGCAAGAGCGACAAGGTGAATACGATCAAGTTATCGTTGATGAATCTCAAGATTTATCGCACATCCAGTTAAAGAATTTGTTAAAACTAGCCAAGCATGGCAGCATTGTATATTGCCTTGATCCAAGACAAAACCTCTTAGACGAAAAGCAAAAGTTAATATATTTAAAAAATATACTAACGAATCAATTTGCGCACGCAAAAGTAAACGAAGTAAAGCTACCGACACACTATCGTTGCCCTCAGGCAATAATGGATTTCGCGCTAGTGTTTAATAATTTGCGTATCGCGCTTTCACCCAAAAACAAAAAAGAAGACGAAGTTGCACGTTCACACAGACAAGGTGGTATGGTCCACTGGTTGGAAGCAACAGATAAAGCATCTACAAAAACACTGGAAGCACTTGCGCAGGATGCAGATGTTTGCGTTATAACGCAAAAAGAATATGTTGATGAGGTTTCTAAAAAGTTCAAATTTGCGCAGGTGTTTACACCAAAACAAGCCAAGGGCTTAGAGTATAAAAAAGTGGTGCTTTATAAGTTATTAAATAGTGAAAAACTTTATAAAGTAAATGAATTGTTAGAAAGAAAAATTGTATCAGATCAAGATGCGATGTGCTCGGCTGAGCTGTCGGCGTGCTTTGCTGGCGCAACGCGAGCAACAGATGAGCTATATGTTGTGCAAAATGCACAAAAAGATCATCGTCTGAAAAATATAATCAAACCACTTCAAGAGAAAGTTACTCAAAGCTTGCCTCAAGAGACATTAAATGGCACGAATAAGCCCTCTTCGCCTGATGAGTTTAAAGTAAAAGCGGAAGATTTAGCAAAAAGAGGTTTGATTGTTCAGGCAAGAAATATTCTGAAATTGAATCTTGCCTACGATGATTCGGCAGCAGAAGAACAATTAAAACAATGGAATTCCTATGTTTTCGCTCCTAATCAAGCGAAAAAGAAAATGATTACGGTGGCTGAGTTTCATAGAGCTGTTGCTACTGGAGATTTGAAAACCGTAAGACAATATTTGAGTCAACCTAAAAGAAAAATTAACATTAAGGATAAATATCATCATCTCACCCCTCTTCAAGTTGCCGCTATGATGGGCTTTGAAGAGTTAGTAAAAATATTGTTAGATCAGCCCGATATTAATGTTAACCAAAAAGCAGATGATGGCATGACAGCACTACATTTAGCTGCTTGTAAGAAGTTTGAAAATATATATGCATTGCTTTTCAATGATAAAAGAATTGATTTATCCATTAAAGACAATGATGGGATGACAGCGCTTGAATTAGAAAGAATTTCAAAAGAGCACGTTGCTACAGAACTCTTAACTCAAGAGATAGAGAATAGTGAGAAAATTCTCTACAAGGAAGCAGATGTGTTCTTAAAGGCCGCAAAGAATGGTGATCTGGTGGTGGTTCAGGAATATCTCAAAAAGCCTGTTAAGTTTGTCAATGCAATTGATACAACCCGTGGGGCAAGCGCACTTCATCATGCGGCTGATGGAGGCTTTTTACAGATAGTTGCTGCGCTTTTAGGTGAAGTTGATGTTAATGTTAATGTCAAAGATAATTTTGGACTTACTCCTATTCATGCTGCCGCTTTAACTAATAATGTAGAATTGATTTACTTACTTATGAAAGATACCAGAGTCGATTTAAACGCCCAAGATACAGTTGGTAGAACGGCACTTCATCATGCTACGCAATCAGGGGACCTTGGTCCTGTCATGGCGCTCATAAAAGATCCAAGGGTTAACATTAATGCACAAGATATAAACGGAACAACGCCATTACAGCTCGCTGTGTTACACCAACAAAAGGAGTGCGTATTAGCGCTTCTAAATGCAGGTGCTAGCGTTAAAATCAAAGATAATTCAGGTTTTACGGTGGTTGATATAGCTCGTATGAATGAAAATCATGAAATTATAACAATCTTATCCCAGTCCATTCTAAGACAAACCTTGCATATATCGATTAGAGAACTACTCCAAGGTAGATCCCAGCATTTTACGACTTCTTTAGAAAAGCAAGGCTATCTTCATGCAGCTGACTTTTCTGCTCGCGTGGTAACCGGAAAAAATAAAGGTAAAAGCGCGCTGTGGTACTTGGCCTTTGCTGCATTGGAACACCCGGAACACATGATGGCGGTTTTAAACCGATTTCCTGGTGAGTTTAAAGAAAAAAACTTTACTCACCCAGTTGAAGAAGGTCGTTTTAAAGGTGTCAGCGTATTATCCCTAGCAGTTGAAGCTGCTCAAAAGGGTAAACCTGAATGTTTGCTGGAAATTCTAAAACAATATCCGGCAGCTTTTGATAGTTTTACTGCTCATGCGCTAGCTTTCTTTGATGCAGATAAAGGTGCTTATTTGCTTGAATTAATCCATAAAAGTCAAAATAAATCCATTGCAACAGTCGACAAACTTTCTCCATATTTTGAACAGTTAAGTATTACCTCTGATGAAAAAGAACAACCATTAATAAAAGCGGAGAGTCCGCCGTTATTATCTCCCATGTTGCAAAACATGGTTGCAAACGTAAAGTCGTTGAAAGAGAAGTGTATTGCAGGTTGTGATGCAGCCAATCGCAAAAGTAAATCTAGAAAATGGAAAAAGCGCTAGCTATTTTGTATATATAAATTACAACCTAGAATCTTTGTAAGAATAATAACAAAGTTGTTGCTGTAATACGGTGTGATCTTATGGCAATATAGAGTTCAGCAAAATGGATGAAATATAAAGATACCAAGGAGATGCAATGGCACATGATAGGCTAATAAGAGAGTGCAACACACGATTCATGAAAACTCTGATTGCCTATAGCCTTGCCTTTATTTGGCTCTATAGTGCTTTGTGTAGCGCTTTTTTATTTTCTCATGAAAAGTCTTATGAATTGCTTTCTCAAGTAGGTATTCCTGTTTCTTGGCAACCTATCACATTATATAGTGCATGCCTTTTAGATGCTGTTTTGGGTATGTTGATGTTATTTCAATATCAGGTGAAAAGATCTTGTTATTTGCAAATTGCTGTTATTGTGATTTATAGCATGATCATAGCATGGAAATTGCCCGAGGAATTAATACATCCCTTTGCACCGATTGCGAAAAATGTGCCATTAGTTGTTTTAATTTTAGTAATGATCAATATGGACAATAGTTTACATCAAGGTGAATGAACTGGAGCCTTTGCGTTTGGTTGTAGCAATGCAGATTAGTACCGCATCAATATACGCCAAGGCTTAAAGTGCATCCAGACATCCGATTTAATAAAAGCCGGTCGCATTTTCATACGATCAAACCATTTTGAAATACTAGGTGAAGTATTCATTAGCTTATTTTCACCTATCATGATAAGCCGTGCGTATAATATGGCGCTTACAACGTCTGCAGAGCTCATTTTTTCGCCAAACAATAGCGCTTGTGGATGTGGTAATTGTGCTAGATATTGACGCACCTCTTCTCTTCTGTCATCAAGTTTTTTAATTTGATTTCCCTCAGTGAAATAGGCTAACCGCTCTTGATTAACAGCAATTTTTGCTTTGGCAGCTTCAGGATTGGGGATGGTTAATGCTTCTGCTTCAAGATGCTTAATAATGCGGCTTAACATCATTGGGAAAATTTTGCGTAGCGGGTAAGATCGTGTCATTACTTTGCCAAAGGTAAGCTTTTCAATTGGAATGTTATAATGGGCACAAACAATTTTTTCAATCTCTTGTGATAGTGCAGGATCAGCGTCACACCAGGCCCCATCTGCCTTGGTTGCTGCAAGTTTTAAGATATCGCGGCTATCTGTCCATGTGGTATTGGCATCGGTTAAGGAAGGCACAGTCATGGAAGGATTAACAGCAATATACCATGGTGATAGCTGATCTTTGGCAATATGGATATCCATATAACGGGTATCAAATGGTAGCTTGCTTTCATTAAGCGCCAAGCGCGCAATCATAGAATAATAAGATGGAGGGGCGCTATACAGGAGCATATATTTACCTTCAAAGAGTATTTAATGAAGATATCGAATGTATTGTTATTTTCTTAATGAAAAGATACTCATTTTAAAAACAGCTATTAACAAATTGGTTGAATTCAACGCTCATAAAGTCTATTTCTAATTTATATCAGTGTTATGGAGCATCCAATGAAAAATTTACCCAAGCTAGCCTTTTGCGCATTACTATTGAATGCTCCATTCGTTTTGGCGGATCAACCCGTTTTACAATGGGATACACAACAATTTGTCGATGCCTTAAATAAAAAGGCTGGCAAGCCAATTTTTTCTATGACACCGGTTGAGGCAAGAGCTGTTTTATCGAATGCCCAAGCGAATCCTGTTGACTTAGCCCCTGCTGATATCGATGAGAAAACCATTGATGTTGATGGCAAAAAAATTCCATTGCATATTATTCGACCGAAAAACTCAGCTAATCCCTTGCCCGTGGTTATGTATTTTCACGGTGGTGGTTGGGTATTAGGTGATTTTAAAACACATGAAAGATTATTACGTGAGCTTACCAATGCAGCTAATGCTGCTATCGTATTCGTAGATTATAGTCCTGCCCCTGAAGCGAAATATCCTACCCAAATTAATGAAGCATATGCTGCGACCAAATGGGTGGCGCAAAATGGTAAGTCGCTTAACCTTGATCCCACAAAGTTAGCGGTAGCAGGAGATAGCGTTGGTGGTAATATGGCGATAGTCGTAACTTTAATGGCTAAAGAAAAGAAAACCCCAAAAATTGATTTTCAAGTGTTGTTTTATCCTGTGACCGATGCTTCTTTTGAAACAGCAAGCTACAAAGAATTTGAGAATGGCCCATGGTTAACAAAAAAGGCAATGCAATGGTTTTGGGATGCTTATTTACCCAACAAGGAAGATGCAAAGAAAATCACTGCCTCACCTTTGCAGGCCTCTATTAAAGATTTAGCAGGCTTACCGCCTGCATTGGTGATTACAGATCAAAACGATGTATTAAGAGATGAAGGTGAAGCCTATGCTAACAAGCTAATACAAGCTGGGGTGCCTGTAACTGCTGTCCGTTATCTTGGTACGCTGCATGATTTTGTTATGCTTAATGCGCTCGCCAAAACACCGGCTGCTCAATCAGCCATTAATCAAGCGGGACGTATGTTATGGTGGACTTTTTATCAAGACACTATTACTAAGCACTAATTTTTAATGCTGTCGTTTATTATTTCATAATACATTTAATCAGGAATATGTAATGGATAAAAATGCAGAAGATGAAGTCGTGATCCAAGCACTTCTTAAACGTTTTAACAATCAACGTTTGCCAAGGGCGCTTGATATTGAAAAAAAAGTAATGTCAGGTGCAAAATTAGACGGTTCTGACATGGAGTTTTTAGAAATGGTTTTCAATGATGCGCAATATATTCTGTATCTGTCTGACAAACATCCGGAATATCAAGATATCATTTCAAGAGCTATCCAGCTATATGCAGATATTACTAAAAAGGCGCTAGAAAATGAGCAAAAAACCAATGATTAGATAGCTCAGTACAATCCTAAGTACAGCGCCATCGCAGTTGAACATTCAGCTACTCAATAATATCTGAATTTAGCCGATGATATTCAATAATTCTGCTAATTTGTTTATAGATATAAAACCAGCTATCTGTGCTGATCATAAAATGTGGAGACTATATATGAGTAATACTTTAAGAACGGTAGTCTCGATGTTGCTCGCCATGCTGATGCTATTGCCCTTGCAAGCTAACAGCCAACAAGATACACAGACAATGAAACCAGCCTTCACACAGGAACAAATTGAGCAATTGGTTGCCCCGATTGCACTTTATCCGGATGCGCTTGTAGCACAAATATTGATGGCTAGCACCTATCCACTTGAGATTGTATCAGCAGATCGCTGGATGAAAGCTAACCCTAATCTTAAAGACAAAGCCCTTGAAGACGCCTTGCAACAGCAGCCTTGGGATGCAAGTGTGAAGTCTTTAGTTGCTATACCTCAAGTGCTTGATATGTTAAATCAAAAGCTTGATATGACTCAGCAATTGGGAGATGCTTTTCTTGAACAGCAAAAGGAAGTACTTGATGCTGTGCAAAGATTACGCGCGAAGGCACAAGATAAAGGCAACCTCAATACAACTAAAGAACAAGTGGTCAACAAAACTGAACAATCAGGTAGCTCTATCATCACGATTGAGCCAGCCAACCCTGAGGTTATCTATGTTCCAGTTTATGATCCAAATGTAGTTTATGGCGCCTGGGCTTATCCTTCTTATCCACCCTATTATTACTATCCGCCTAATTATAATATTGGTACTGCATTAATTTCATTTGGCGCAGGTTTAGCGGTTGGGAATGCGATTTGGGGTAACTGTAATTGGCATAATGGTAATGTTGATATTAATGTTAATCGTTACAATAGCTTTAATAGAACTAACATCACTGATAACAATTGGAGACATGATCCTGCACACCGCGAAGGTGTTCCTTATTATGATAAAGCAATGCAACAAAAGTATGGCAAAGATCAGTTGAAAAACAATGAAGCGCGTGAGCAATTTCGTGGCCGTGCTGAGCAGGGGCAACAAGAGCTCAAACGTCAGAATGATTTGAATCGCAATGATGCGCAAACACGCCAAAATGATAGAGGCACAAATGCTCAACAACACGATAAGCAAAATCTTAAAGGGAATAGCGCTAAACAACAAAATAGAGCTAAACAAAATACACCTCATTCAGATGCTAACCGTGCAAGGCCTGGTAACTCAGAAGTAAAGCAAAGAGGTGGTGCGCAACGTCAAGAGTTCAGAAACGAAGGTCGTGGCAGTATGGAAAACCGAGGTGGTGCCCGTATGGAAAACCGAGGTGGTGCCCGTATGGAACATAGAAGTGGCGGTGGCAGACATCGATAAAAGCTAAAGGCAATTATAGTATATTTTATTTGATTGAAGGTTTT
>CAZSGE010000047.1:0-22321 GCA_964606325.1 Uncultured Candidatus Berkiella sp. | reverse complement strand
ATAGATAAACCGGTCACATTATGCCTGCCATTCTTGGAGTAACATACAAGGGTTAGGATCTGATCCCCTCTACCGCTTGCGTTCGATGCTAGGGTGAGGGCTCTTATTTTCCTATTGAGTTGATTCATTCCCGAGCCACATGTGTAAATTCCTTTTCTGCTCTTCACTACGATTTTCCATCAGCGTAATTTGAGCCGTATCAAAGGGCGGTGCAGCTAAAGTCACTGTGGTTTCTTTTAAAATATCTTGTCTAAAATAATGTACTTTGACTTTTTGACCTGCGCTCAATCTCTTAGAAATTTTATCAAAGGATTCACTGTCTATGCGCAAACCATTTAAAGCAACAATTTCATCCGTTGCGGAAATACCAGCTTGCATAGCTGCGCCATTTTCAACAAGCGTTGAAACGAGTAATCTTGACTGGGATTTGGTCAAGGTAAATTGGAAAATGCCTGGCTTAAAAGTATTTTCATAGTTTAGTTTCTTTCCGCCCATATCGTCTGCACCTAATTGTGGCCGCAACGTTACCTTTAAGCCAAAAGGTGCTAACAACGTATCCATCGGCAAGACTTTGGTCGTGTAAATAGCATCTTGAACCAGAAGTGCCATTTGCTCCCCACCTTCTTGCACAATTAAACTTTCAATTTTACCCTCCGGCACGCCAATCAAGGGCTTACCATACTTCTGCCATAACATGTTCATAATCTTATCGAGGGATTTTTCATTTTGGGTAGTGGAACGCAATGTCAAATCAAAGGCAAGCGCTACTAACGATCCTTTTAAGTAATAGCTCGCTTGTGTATTAGGCGAATTTTCATTAGGTTGATAAAATTTAATCCATGCATCAAAACTGGCATCTGCTAAGGTTTGAACAAAAGACCCCGGAGTGCGTAATACCTTAGTCAAGGTTTGAGCAAGTAAATCCAGATATTGATCAAAAGTAATAACTTTAGCTCGCAACAAAGCCAGTTCGTCGTAATAGGAAGTGATCCCCTCAAAAGCCCATAATTGCTTGGTATAACACTTTTCATTCAAATTATAGGGCATAAAGCTTTCTGGTTTAATGCTTTTAATGTTCCATGCATGAAAATATTCATGGCTAAATAAGGCCAGTAAATTAATATACTGGCGGCTTATACTTGGATCATTTACCAAAGGTAACATTTCCCTTGACGCTAGCAAGGCCGTGCAAGATCGATGCTCCAAACCACCGTAACCTTCTTTTAAGATGTTGAGCAAAAACAAATAGCGCGAAAAAGGTCTTTCATTATTAAACAACTGGCAGTGCGTTAAGCAGATCTTTTCAACATCTTTGGCCAGCCTTTGTAGATCGCCATCATGCTTTCCGGATACGACAATCGCATGGGGAATTTGTGCCACAGTAAATTCAACTACATCAAAATTTCCTATTTCTACAGGATGATCAATTAATTCATCATAACTTGCCGCTTGATATCGACCATAACCCCAAGGAGCAGCATCAAGCGGTGTCATGGTAGTTGCTACACGCCACTTATCCGCACCCAAACAATCTGGCGGATTAATCGTTACTTGGCAAGGTAAGTCCTGTGAGCAAAGTTGTAAGAATAAACAACAGGGATTAAAAAACGCATGGTTTTCATCCAAATGTGCGCCTCGCACAGAGGTATCCCAAGCATAAACGGTATATTCCAAAACAATACTTTCATCGCATTCTTCACATACCCATGTATTACTATTTATTTTTTGTAAAGCAATCTTTGTCATATTCCCATTATTAAAAGCATAGGCTTGTATGCTAACAATGTGTCTTGGGTAATCGCGGATCAGATAACTTCCAGGGATCCAGTTGGGCAAGCATACGGTTTGCTTTCCCTTACCTTTGGGTAACGTCATGCGAATATTAAAAAGATGTGATGCAGGATTTAGGGCATTCACTTCATAGTGAATCATGGACGTTCCTTAGTATTTGTTACTTAGAAAGCAAACTATAAAACTCGCAGTACTCATTTATATATTATGCTTGAAAGAAGAATGTAATGCATTTTGAAGAGGCCAGAATTGAATACCACAGAGCCCTATGATCTCATTGTTATTGGTGCTGGCATCAATGGCGCCGGGATTGCAGCCGATGCGGCCGGCAGGGGCTTGTCTGTTTTGCTATGTGAACAAAATGATTTAGCTAATGGCACCTCCTCAGCAAGCAGTAAGCTTATCCATGGTGGCTTAAGGTATTTAGAGTATTATGATTTTAATTTAGTGTACAAAGCCTTGCGCGAAAGGAAAATTTTATATAAATCTGCACCACATCTTATCAAGCCCATACGTTTTGTTGTTCCTTACACCAATAACTTACGATCGTTTTGGTTTATACGACTTGGATTATATCTTTACGATCTCTTAGGGGCGAGCTTTATGTTTAAGCGCTCAAAAGCCATTATTCTAAAACCAACCCATGATAACCCACTTAAGCGCACGCTACGAAAGGGATTTATTTATACCGATTGTTTTGTTGATGATGCAAGACTAGTTGTTACTAATGCTTTACGTGCCCAACATTTTGGTGCCAAAGTAGCCACAAGAGTAAAGTGTGTTGCAGCACATCGAACCCAAGATTTTTGGGAAGTACGATTACGTGACACCAGCTCTAATACAGAATGCCTTGTTAAATCCAGAGCATTGGTAAATGCCGCCGGTCCCTGGGTTGAGGATGTAATCAATAATACGCTTGCGCTTCCCAGTAAAAATCATATTCGCCTGGTCAAAGGCAGCCACATCATTGTGCCAAAACTACACGATCGCGAGCAAGCTTATGTACTACAACACAAAGATGGTAGAGTGGTGTTTGTGATCCCCTACTTAAATCAATTTACACTTATCGGCACAACTGATATTGCCCATCAAGGAACGCCGGACTCCGCGCAAATCAGCCTTCAAGAAACTGAATATCTTTGTGATATTGTAAGCGAATATTTTCATCATCCTCTAAAACCCCAGCAAGTTGTTAGTGCTTGGTCGGGCGTACGCCCTTTAGTGGAAGATCAATCGCATAATTTAGCGGCTATCAATCGCGGCTATAAAATTGAGTTGCAACTTGATGGTAAAAACGCTTTACCGCTGGTCAATGTTTTTGGTGGGAAATTAACAACCTATCGCTTAGTTTCTGAAAAAGTTGTTGATGCGCTTGCACCCTACTTTATACATTGTGGCGATACTTGGACAGCAAAGCGCCCATTGCCAGGTGGCGATCTCCCTGAAAGAGATTTTACATTTTTTTTAGAAAAGCTGGCAACTGATTACAGCTGGCTCCCCTCTGCCCTATTAATGCGCTATGCGCAAAATTATGGCACCTTAACCTATGTACTATTAAAAGATGCGACGGGGCTCAGTGATTTAGGAAAGGACTTTGGTCATGGGTTATATGAAAAAGAATTAATATATCTTATCCAACATGAATGGGCAAAAACGATGGATGATATTCTAACGCGCAGAACCAAATTGGGATATTTTTTATCGGACAAAGAAAAAGAAAATGTGCAGACATGGTTGGATGAGAATTTAGGTAAGTATATTCATTAATTGGGTGGGCTCCTAAATAGCTATTTTGCGAGAAGCCAAGGCGCAGTAATTTCGAGCAGCGGAGTTTACATTACAGTAAATGAGCAGCGCTGAAATTTCTGCAACGCAGGATTATCGCAAAAGAGCATTTAGGAATTAATCAAACGTACCGGATCAAACCTAGCCGCCATCTTCGCCGGTATAAACCCAACTCCTAGCCCTATGACAATCGTAATAGCAAATCCTAGAACAATCGATTGCGCTTGCCAAAAGTAATCAATATCAAGCATTTTAACTATAAAGAATGCACCGATTTGACCAAAAACCAAACCAATTGAGCCGCCAATCAGACTTAACGATAAGGATTCAACTAAAAACTGTTTTCCAATATCATTTGGCGTTGCCCCAATACTCATGCGAAGGCCAATTTCTTTTTTCCTTTCTTCAATTAAAATAAATAATAGATTTAAGATAGAAACGATACCTAATAACAGAGTCACTCCAGCAACAATCGCCAAAATATTCATGGTCAGTGTCACTTGTTTAAATAAAGCCTGCTCAAATAGTAATGCATCTCGAAAGAAGAACCTGACATTGCCTAAAACGCTTGTTAATTGCTCATTTAATTTATGCTTACTGGTAACTAGATCATCGTGCTTTCCTTGCACAATAAACGAATCAACAAAAGCATTATTTTCAAATCGACTTAATAAATTTAAATCAAAAAGCAATACATGGTTTACATCAAAATCTAAAATGGGGTTAAATTCTTTTTCATGTAAAACACCTACAATGGTAAAAAAATAACCATCTAAATTAACAGATAAACCAATAATCTCGTTTGCCCCCAAGGCATGTAATTTTTCTGCCACGCTGGCGCCAATCACAGCAACTTTATCACTTTTATCTAATACATGTAGTTTTCTACCCTCGCTAATTTGCCAATCCATCATTCCAAAGATCTCATGTGTTGTTGCCATGCTTATTGCGTCAAGCGATTTGTTATTCAATCGCGCTTTTGTGCTTAGCAATTTATAAGGAATCAAAGTGAAGTCTGCGTCAAAGCGGCGGACAAATTGCCGGATAGACTGAAAATCAAGATATTCTTTCACTGCTTTCTGATCATGAGAAGTTGTGGGCATCACATTTAGAACAAAACGCGAACCACCAAATTTTTTAATGAATTCTTGGCTATTTTTATGAACAATTGAATTAAGTGCAATTAACGCGCATATTGAGCCAATACCGACAACAATACCAAAAAGACTAAAAATACATCGTGTTCGATAATATTTAAATAAAGCAACAACATCACTTAAATATTGTTGAATCATAAAGCTTGGCTCAATTCAAATACGGTATCGCAACGTTTAGCTACGCTATCATCGTGGGTAACCATCACCAAAGAAAAGCCATGGCGCTTTTGTAATTCAAATAAAAGATCTAACACTTCATTTTTTGTGTTCGAATCTAATGCGCTTGTGGGCTCATCAGCAAGTAAAATTTTAGGTTTGCCTATCATTGCTCTTGCAATCGCAAGACGTTGTTGTTGGCCGCCTGACAACTGGTGAGGCAAACGATGATGTAGATCGCCTAAATTTAATGCCGCCAGCCAATCTTTTGCCTTTTGTTGGGCTATAGCTTGTATTGTGCCACGATAGTAAAGCGGAAGTGCGCAATTTTGCAAACTATTATAATGCGCTATCAAATGATGTGACTGAAAGACAAAACCAAACATAACATTACGAAGCACTGCTTTTTGCTTCAAAGACATCGTTGCAACATCTTGCCCCTCAATATGGTATTGTCCTTTAGTCGGCACATCCAGCAACCCCAAAATACCCAATAACGTCGTTTTACCAGAGCCTGAAGGCCCCGTAACGGCATATGAAACACCTTTTTCTATCGAAAAATTAACATTTTCAAAAATAGGGTTTATCTTTTGAGGAAAGCGTTTAGATACTCCAACTAAATTAGCTAATGACCACAACTTTGTCACCTGCTTTGAGTCCTTTGTTAACAAGCACTTGATCGTTTGATGTTGGGCCTAGTTCC
Organism: Uncultured Candidatus Berkiella sp.; assembly: GCA_964606325.1. Classification (GTDB taxonomy): domain Bacteria; phylum Pseudomonadota; class Gammaproteobacteria; order Berkiellales; family Berkiellaceae; genus Berkiella. Next base: position 16,729 of record CAZSGE010000047.1, on the reverse strand, counting down.
ACTTTATGTAAGGCTTGATTTTCATTTTCGATTACATTAACAAAAGCTTCTTCATCTTGAAAAACAATGGCTTGCTTAGGTACAAATAAGCCTTGCAATGGCGGTCTTGTTAAATTAACCGTTGCTGTCATACCTAATAGCATTTTTTCTTTAAATTGAGCGTCAACATCCTCTAATTTAATTTTAACATCAAAGTTGGCAGTGGGCTGGTTGTGATTAGATTTATTGTTAAGGAGATTAATGTCTTGAATTTTTCCTTTCAATGTTTTTGTACTAAAAGCTGCAAGCTTCACAATTGCTTCTTGTTCTTTTTGAATGTTAACAATATCGAACTCATCAACTTTAATTTGCACATAGACATGATCGTTTTGTGCAACAATTCCTAAACATTGATCTTCCTGAAAAGCTCTTTTAAAAGAAGCATGCGTCCAATCTTTTGCATTCTCGTTACGAAGAGGAGGTAAAAAGATCCCAGTTATAGGCGCACGGATTGTGAGCGCTTGAATTTTATCATTCAACAGTTTTATCTGAGATTCGCATTGCGCAACTTTTAACTTAGCTAATTCAAGATATTTTTCATCTCCTTTTTTCTTAACATCATTTAAATGTCGTGTTGTTTGATTAAAATGATTTAGTGCATGTTTGTATGAACGCTCATCACTGGCATATTCTTCTTTGGAAACAAGCCCTGCATTATATAGTTTTTGAGTTTGCTCGAACCTATCTTTGTCATGCTCATATTCATCTTCTGCTCTGCTAACATTATATTGCGCTTGCAGAACTTCAGAACTTGTGTCCCAATTCTGAAGTTTTTCAAGATTCTGCCTGTATTCAAACAATTTCATTTTTTCATCATTTAACTTCAATAATAAATCAGGTGATGATAATTCAAATAAAATGTCATCTTTATTAACTTGATCACCATAAGTGGCATATTTGGCTTTTACCGTTGCATGGACAGGGCTGCTAATCTCAACCAAATCACCTGGCACAAGGACACCGGTATACTGCATCGGTTTATTGTCAATTTTTTTATTTTGAACAACAAATACGTCCTGGGCATGACTTTGAGCACACACTAATAATAAAAAATATATCCATTTCTTCATTACGTTTAACCTTTTATGTTAACCATTTTTGCGCAAGCAATCCTGTGCTAAAGTCTACTTGAGCAATGATATCCAGAAACGCTATTTGGGCTGAGTTATGCTGTATTTGCACTTCATGCAGCTTCTCACGCAAGCTTGTAACCTCAAACATTGAGGTACGACCCGCCTCAAGCTTCATCAATGCATCATCATAATTTTTTTGAGCCAAGCTTAGACGCTGCCCAGATAAAATCAGTTGTTGCTTTTGCAAATCCAGTTTTTCAAGCAACCCTGTTGTATGAGTGATTAAGTACTGTTGATGATTATTAAATTCGTAGTCAATCTTTTGCTGTTCAACTTTTGTTGAAAACGCATACTGGGAACGCTCTTGCTTTCCAGTTAGCGGAACGGACATCAAAAGTTGAGCAGAGTAATTGCCACTATTATGAACAAAAGGCGCATTGGTAATGTTGTTATCAAATTGTGCCAAATTCGGATTCTCATCGCCATAGATATGGTAGCGTCCATAAGTAAAATCACCTCGCAATCGAAGATCGATTAACTGTTGATCTTTGGCAACTTTAAATTGATTTTTAAGCCGTTCTTTATTTATTGTTAAGACTTTAGTTTCAATATCATTGTCCATTACCTGTCGAATAACTTCTTTTTTATCAATTGAAATGTGCTGATCTGAGAAGGTAATGGGGATGATAGTTAAATCATCTGGCTCATTATAACCAATAATTTCTTTGAAATCTCTGATGGCTTCTTGATGAGAAAACCTAGCCTGTGCAAGATAGCTCTTTGCCTGATTAAGCTGAAGTTGTGATGAGGTTAAATCCGTTGTTGGCGCACGACCTACATCCACTTTTATTTTCATACTTTCATAAAAACGCTGCGCTGAAGCTAACCAACGCTCTTGAGAAGATACGTTATCAACGGCAAGCATTAAAGCATGATATCGCAAAATCACATTATAAATAATTTGACTGGAAGCTTGTTTAAATAACAAGTCTTGAACTTCATTTAGCGCACGCGAATTCTCTATCGACCATCTATTAACAATTTGACGCCGACCTTTTAAGAGGGGTTGTTCTAGCACAACATGAACGGCATTACCGGTTTTGCGTTGATATTGTTCATAACCATAGTTTTGTTCAGTGAATACTTCAATTTGTGTACCCACTGGCGTTAATAATCTTAATGATGGATAGGAATGAACTTTCTTTTCGTTAAAATCTTCATTGAAGTAATCTTCATTTTGCACCGTGAGTGCCATATTGTAGGAAAGCTGGGGAGAAAATTTTTGTTTTAAAATTTTTAACTCATTCACTCTCACCGTTTTATCAAGATGCGCTGTTTTTAATTGAATGTTATGGTCAATCGCATAATTGATGGCGGCTTTGAGATCCATATTTTTGGCATAACTAGGCGCCACACATAAGCTTGTTACGATAAAGATTAGCTTGTAGAAATTATTCGATTTCATAGCTACAACACGTTTTTTATTATTTTAACCAGGACGGTCTTTGCCTGCCCCTACAAAAATCTTGCTGTAGGCGCGGACCTTGCTTGCCCTTCGAAGCCTTTAAGGCACAGTAGGGTGTTCGCCCTAGAATGAGTTATGAAGTATATATGCGTGGCTATTTTGGAACAACCTGACCAACCATTTGAAATAAGTCTTCTCTTTGACTCATGATATGCTGTAAGGCCTCATCCAGCGCTAATTCTGTCAACCCAAGATGAAGAAGTAGTTCAGGTGGTATGGTTTCACTATCCGCATCCCCCATACCAAGGCGCTTTAATAGTCGTGTTGCTATTAATACTAAATTTGGGTAGATGGCAAACTCATTGCTATAATGCTCGTCATGATGATAGCGAATAGCTGTAATTACCTCGGGTGGCAATTGCCATGACTGCATCATCCATGCCCCGATATCATCGTGTCCTATCCCTAAAACATAGCTTTCGATTTGTTTTATCGAAGTTTTAGGATTTGCGTTGACATATTGCGTCAACAAATCAAAGTGTGGTGGAAAAACTTGTGCGAGCAATAAATGGCCAAAGTTCTGCAGCAGCCCACCCAAATAAGCAAGCCCCATCACCGGTCTTTTTAGCGGGGAGATCATTTTAACGATATTTTCAACTAAGGCAGCGCAAAGGATTGCAAATTGCCAATATGCACGCAAACCTAATGGGCCTTCAATATCTACTTTCATCGCGCGACCTAAAATAATACCAAGCGCTAAATTCATCACCAGATCAAAACCTAAGACCTTAACAATTGCATCTTCAACAGAATTAATCTTGCCTGAATAACCATAATACGGTGATTTGGCCCAACTCATTAATTGTGCTGAAAGACTCGGATCTTTTTCAATGGCCAACGCTAAATCTTTTGAAGTTGATTGAGGATTAAACCGCAGTTTTAATATTTTTTGTGCAATGGTTGGCATGGCAGGAAGCTCAATTGTATCTTTGAGTCGCTGTTTTATTCTGATTGGGGTAAGTTGTTTAATCGTTTCACTTACACCACCTATTGCAGAATTTTTATTCGATAAATGCTCATTTGGGAAACCTAAAGATACGATATTGGAAGAGTGAACAAAGGCCATGTAAACATCGCGCTTCATACCAATCAGCGCATTGTTGAGACTTGGTCTAAAATAAATTTCTTTCAAAGACAATATATCTCGTTCAACAATAGCACTAACACCCAAAAAATCAGGCAAAGGTGGGCATATTTCTATATTGAATTGAGATAACAACAACGCTTGTTCTTCTGTGTTAAGCGCATGCAAATTACTTTCTAATGCAAGTGTTACAGCACCAATATCAAAAAAGTATTCATTCGGCAAAATACACATCATGATGGCATCTTGGGCTTTTACCAACACAGCCCGTAACAGCGCATTTTTTTCAACATTGACGAGCGTTGTTATTTCATCCAGTGTATGATTTGCAAGGGGATCTATAACCATATAATTGATGCACATCTCATTTAGATAGTTGCATACAGCCGATTCTCTTCGTTCTTCGCCAGGGTTTAGCATGGGTCTTATCACTTGTGCGCTCTACGATTCTATATATATACTAGCTTAGACCAAAAAAGTTACTCGTTTAACTCATATAAAACCATGTTTTTTGTTCTGTGATTCACTTATAATCGCTGGTTTACTTAAAAAAGGTATTGGTTGGCATGAACCAGCAGCAACATTCATCGTTAAGACCCTGGTTTATTTGGGGCCTTGCAGCCTTTTTCTTTTTTGCTCACTACGTGGTGCGTGTAACCCCTGGTCATATCAGTGAAGAGTTACAGCTGGCTTTTGAGATCTCCAAAACTGAAATAGGCTTACTAGGGATGTCCTTTTATATTCCCTATGTATTGATGCAAATGCCTATTGGATACCTTGTCGATAGATTTGGCTCACGTGCTTTACTCACTGTAGCCGTTTTTATATGTAGTATCAGTAGCTTTATTTTTGCTAACAGTGAAGTGGTTGGCACGGCCATGCTCTCTCGAGTCTTATTAGGCTTTTGCTCTGCTACTGCCTTTATTGGCGCTTTAAAATTAATCACCGTATGGTTTGATGCAAGAAAACTCGCCTTGCTGGTGGGGATCACCCAAGCATTAGGTATGGTCGGTGCTGCTGTTGGTGGACATCTTGTTCCCATTTTAAATGATGATATTGGTTGGGAAGATTCATTTAGACTCTACGGCGTCGTTTTCTTTTGCTTATCGATTTTAATTTATGCCGTTGTTAGAAATAGACCTGAAAGCGCAACCACAGCTAATAGTTCTAAAGCATCTTCTCGCATTTCGCTTGGGCAATTGAAGAGCGTGTTGCTCAGTAAATACACTTGGATAAATGCGTTGTATGCTGGCTTTATCTATGCACCAACAGACTGTTTGGGAGAATTTTGGGGCAAAGAGTTTTTAAAAAATATCCATCAACTCGATTCTTATCAAGCCTCTCACTCCATTGCTTATTTATTTTTTGGTTGGGCAATTGGCGGACCTATTGCTGGTTGGTTGGCTGATCATGTGGGCAGAAAACCGGTGATGATAGGCTCTGCATTGTTGGGTTTTATCTTATTGCCTATCGTGTTTTATGTACCCAATATACCGTTAACTTTAATTAGTATTATTATGTTTACCTATGGTGTTACTAACACCGGTTTAATTGCAAGTTATACTGCAGCAGGCGAATTACATGATAAATCCTTAGGTGGTTTTTCAATGGCCATCGCCAATATGTTTTCTGTCCTGGTCGGGGCCGGCTTAATGTGGGTATTAGGTACTTTGTTAGATTGGAATGCGACAAGGCATCTTTCATTTAGTCCTGATGGCACTTTAGTGCATAGCATCCAAGATTATCAAAATTCAACTTTAGTGATTACGGCTTGCTTGTTTCTTGCGATTATATGCTCTGTCTTTACCAAAGAAACTTTGCCAAAGGAAAAGCAAGCATAATGATAAGGAGTAACTCTCGCAAAAGCCTTTTAGTTAGTATTATCTCATTAGGTACATTGCTTGAGTGGGCTGAATATACTTTTTACGGTTATATGGCAGTATCGCTTTCTGGCTTATTTTTTCCAGAGAGTAATCCTGATATAGCGATATTAAAAACTTACGGTATCTTTGCCGCCGGTTATTTCATGCGTCCTATCGGCGCGATTATTTTCGGCCATATCGGAGATACCTATGGTCGAAAGCGCGCATTAATGCTTTCTTTATTCTTGATGGGCGCGGCCACTGTGGCCATTGGGTGCTTGCCCACTTATCAACAAATTGGCTATCTTGCCCCCATCATTTTATTGTTAATGAGAATGTTACAAGGGATTGCGATCAGCGGAGAATACAATGGCGCTGGTATTTTTCTGGTTGAAAAATCGGCTAACCAATATCCCTGCTTAGCAGGCAGCTGGGTAAGTGCTTCTGCTGCAGGTGGCATGGTACTTGGCGGCATCGCTGCTTTTATCACAAGCCTACCTTCATCAGCACCATGGGTTTGGCGCGTTCCTTTTCTCTTAGGTGGGTTGAGTTGCTTTTTGGGTTTTTGGCTACGAAAACGGGTCGTCGATACTTCGCCTATCACTAAACAATCAGCTATACCTTTTTTTGAAGTGTTTAAAAAGCCCAAGTCTTTACTCATTGTTGCCGCGATTGCAGCTTTCACAGGCATTTTTGTTTACGTGGGTAATATTTATATTGTTGTTTTTTTAAAGCAACAAGCACATCTTCCTACCCATCATGCAACCTTCTTTGCCATCTTTGGTGAAGTGATTGTTGCCCTGCTTATTCCCATCATGGCTTATTTGGCCGACAAGACTGATGCTTATCGCCAATACCGTTGGGGGCTTTTGTTAGTCGCGCTGGGTTCGCCCTTTATTTTCCTGTTAAGCGCAACGGGTAACTATGGATTGATTGCATTGGCGATGCTTATTTTTGGTGTGCTAGATGCCATTGTATGTGGCCCCATGGTTAAAATTCTTTTTGATCAATTCCCAAGCAATATGCGCTACACCGGCGTTTCTTTTGCGTGGAGCGTTTCTGCAGCCATCTTTGGCGGAACAGCGCCCATGACAGCGCAATGGCTAAGCACCCAATACAATTGGATTTTAGGGCCTAGTTTCTATGTTTCTATTGTTGCTCTGACAACGTTTTTGATCTTCACACTCACCCACGTTAAACCCGTTAAAATTAAGCAATGGGGGATCATCAAGGAGGATGACTGCCTTAAAGAGTTGACAGACTAAATACCTTAGTGTCAAATTATCGCTCTATCCATTCACTGCTAAAGAATCACTTTTATGTTCAACGAAATGATGAAGCAAGTTGTAACTGCTTTACCCGGCGTCATGATCGCCATCGTTATATTTATAGTATTTTGGGTTCTAGCTAAATTCGCAATTAAGCTTATCCATCGGATCAGAGACAAAAACCCTGCACAAAAGCAGCCAGTATTTTTGGTCTTTGAAACCTTAACGCGTGCCGCAATTTTAGTGCTCGGACTAATTACCGCACTAGGCTCAGCGGGCGTGAACGTCTCCGCCTTAGTCGCCAGCCTTGGGATCTCAGGTATCGCGTTTACCCTTGCCAGTAAAGACGCCTTTGCCAACTTGTTTGCAGGGATTTTAGTATTGTTGTACCAACCTTTTAAAATTGGCGATACCATTGAGCTAGGCTATATTAAAGGTGTCGTCACTAAGATGAGCTTACGTTACACTCATTTAGCGAATGCCAATAAAGAAATTTTAATCCCAAATTCATCTTTATTAACCAAAAACTTAACCATTTATAAAGACATATGAAAACACTTAATACACTGGCGATTGGATTATTCGTTATTTCATCAAGTGCATTTGGCAGCCCTAACACAAACTTTGATCAACAATTTGATATTTTAGTCAAACAGCATTTACCTAATACTGCTATCGGACTTATCATCCAAGATCCCAAAACAGGCACTGTGTTATTTGAACATCATGGACAAGATAATTTTTATCCCGCCAGCAACACAAAGCTTTTTACTGCCGCTGCGGCATTAAAATTTTTCGGGCCAAATTTTCAATATCAAACCAGCGTTAATGCTGCGCTTGATAAAATTAAACAAGGCACACTAGAAGATAATTTATATGTAATCTTTCGTGGCGATCCTTCTTTTTCATCAGCTGATTTTGCATCACTGATTAAACAAATTAAAGTCAAAGGCATCAATAAAATTAAAGGTAATATCGTTATTGATGATACCGCGTTTGACGATGTGCCTTATGCACCAGGTTGGACCTGGGATTCTATCCCTTATGCGTATTCTGCACCGGTAACGTCTATCATTTTAGATACCAATAAAGTTCGCGTTAAGTTCAACAAAACAGAAACTTTAAATGACAAAATAAAAACCGAGCAAATGCAAGATGCGCCAAATTTTACGCTCAATGCCGATGTTGTCGCAGTGACCAAAGATGAAGCTCAACATAGCTGTCAATTAAATGCTAAAGTCAAAAATAACGAAATATCACTTAATGGTTGTTGGCCAATAGATAAAACGCCAACGGTGGTTGAATTGGCTATCGATAACCCAAGATTGCTAGCCAAAAATTTACTCAAAAGCAACCTAGCGGCAAACCAAATTGAGTTTACCGGTGATATTGTTTTCAATAAGGCACCCAAAAACGTACCGACCTTACTCACTAAGCGCTCTGCGCCATTAAAAGTACTTTTAAAACAAGTGTTGGGCGAATCTAATAATATTTACACCGAAAGCTTAACTAAAGCGTTAGGGTTGGCCTTCTTAGGGCAAGGATCTTTTCAAGTAGGTATTCATGCTATCGAAGAAATTCTGACCAAAGACGCCAAAATTGATTTTACCCAGCTAAATTTTAGCGATGGATCCGGCCAATCGCGCTATAACTTAGTATCACCACACCTTATCAGCCAATTATTAAATCATATGTACCAAGATCCGCAATTTAATATTTACTACAACGCATTAAGTACAGCGGGTAAAAATGGATCGCTTGCTGAAAGAATGAAATCAAAAGAGATGCAAGGCAAAGTGGTTGCAAAAACTGGATCGGCTTTGGGCACTTCTGCTTTATCTGGTTACTTTACAGCGAACAATGGCAAGCAATATCTTTTCTCTTTAATGATAAATCAATCGCTAAACGATACTAACGCCCGCAAAGCGTTTGAAGATAAGTTGTGTCAAATGATGGTGAATGAGCCTTGGAAAGATGGCAGTATCACAACTAATCAAATTCCTAAATCTCACAATCCTGCCCCAACGCAGGTGAAAACAAAAGCACCGGTTTCTAAATTGACGGCGATACCTTTGTAAACGATTCTATGAGGGCAGACGACAACGTCTGCCCTCTTCATTTGAACAAATCACCTATCCACATATCCCATCTGCACAGGCGCGTATCTTGGCCCTGCTACTTTAGGCAATGCTTCATCTAATATTTTCATTTCATCCATCGATAATTTAATTTCCAGGGCTTTTAAATTATCTTCTAAGTATTTGACTTGTTTGGTGCCAGGAATAGGAACGATGTCATTGCCTTTATGTAACAGCCATGCAATCGCAATTTGGCCAGGGGTTGCTTTTTTATCAGCCGCGATTTTTTTCACCAAGTTAACAATTTGCATATTGGCATCAAAATTAGCACCCTGATAGCGCGGATCACCTTTACGATAATCGCCTTCAGGATATTCTTCGGCGCGTTTTACTTCACCCGTTAAAAAACCACGGCCCAAAGGTGAAAACGGCACTAAGCCTATGCCAAGTTCCCGCAGGCATGGGATAACACTTTCTTCTAAATTACGCTCCCAAATTGAATATTCACTTTGCAGTGCTGAAATGGGATGAACAATATGTGCTTTACGAATGTTGGCTATGCCTGCTTCAGAAAGCCCTAAGTATTTCACCTTTCCTTCACGAACCAGTTCGCTCATGGCGCCAATGACTTCTTCAATTGGAACTTGTGGATCAATCCTGTGTTGATAGAGCAAATCAATATAATCGGTTTGCAAGCGACGTAAAGATCCTTCAACGGCTTCTTTAATATGTTGCGGTTTAGAATTAAGCCCTACCATTTTGTTGTTTTGAATATCAAATCCAAATTTGGTCGCAATGATGACCTTATCGCGCTGCCCTTTTAAAGCTTTGCCTAATAATTCTTCATTGGTGAAAGGCCCATACACTTCTGCGGTGTCTAAAAAAGTAACACCCATTTCGATAGCTTTATGGAGGGTTTGAATAGATTGGGTTTCGTTAGGTGTTCCATAGGATTGACTCATTCCCATGCAACCTAGGCCAAGTGCAGATACCGTTAGCCCTTGACTGCCTAATTGTCTTTTAGTAATCAGCATATCATTTGCCTTATTTTCTTAAGAGTCGCTATTCCAGATCAAAAACAATCGTCTTATTACCATTCACAATAATTCTATCTTCAACGTGCGCTTTAATGGCGCGCGCAAGAACCGTTCTTTCTATATTTTGACCAAGCTCGCGTAATTTATCGACGCTCAAGCGATGTGAAGCTCGTGCCACATCTTGAGCAATAATCGGCCCCATATCCAATTCCGTGGTGACATAATGTGCTGTTGCGCCAATAAGCTTTACGCCCTTATCATAAGCTTGCTGATAAGGATTAGCGCCTATAAAAGCTGGCAAAAAGGAGTGATGAATATTAATAATTTTATTAGGATAATGTTCTATAAAATCTTCAGATAATATCTGCATATATCTCGCTAAAATAATACCATCAACATTATCTTTACATAAGCTTAATATTTGCGCCTCTGCCTGGGCTTTGTTGTCTTTTGTGACGGGGATATGGTGATAGGGAATATTAAAATGCTTAGCCGCAGAAGCTAAATCGGGATGATTAGAGACAATAAATGGAATTGTCATTGGCAGCTCAAAACGCGACCAACGCCATAATACTTCTAAAAAAGCATGATCATATTTTGAAACAAATACGGCCATACGTCTTAAATTGGCCGCATAGTGCATCTGCCAATCCATGTGAAAAGGTGTACCAACATCCGTTGCAAAAGCCTGCTCTAATTTTTTGCTTGAAACGTCTAAATGCGGCGTTTGAAACTCAAGGCGCATAAAGAAAGTGCCACCTTCAGCGTCCGTAGAGTGCTGATCGAGATCGGTAATGTTGGCACCATGATCTTTTAAAAACGTGGTTACGGTAGCAATAATCCCTTCCCTATCCGGACAAGTAATTAAAAGCCTGGCCACAGTGCTGAGTTCGGCACGCTTCATGTTTAACACCATTTAGTTAGTTAGTTGTAACAATATTCAGCTGTAAGGATAATAATATCATAGGAACTATACTTTATACTGATGCATCAACCCTTGGCTCAACAGAGAATAGGTAAGAATAATGGGATATTTTCCGCTAAGCACCCCCATCAGCAATGATAATGTGATTAAAATTACCTGTAAGCTTTATCGTCAAAGTCTCGTGAAAATATTGCCAATCAGCATAGCGCTTGTCGCATTGTATGCTTTTGTTCGCTTTGGTATTTATCTTTATCCGCCAAAATATGCTCATCTGCATTCTCAAATCGGCATCTTTGCGGTTGTTTTATTTTTGCCTATAACTGGCACATTATTTTACGCCTTAGATCTTATTGGAAAATCAGCACCCTTCTCTTATAGCAAAGTAATTATTTATACCATTCAACGATTTTTGGCTTTAGCCGGTTGCTTTTTTTCGATGCTGTTGCTTCCCGTGATTATTTTGGGCGCTTGCGCTGGTGTTTATTTTTACTTAGGAATGAATGACATCAACATGCTTATCATTTTTGGTTGGGCGGGGATCTCTGCTTTACTTGTCTTTGCTTTTTGTATCCCTAAAGTGTTTGCACCAATTTTAGTGTTTAGCGATATGCTTGGTGCCAATGAATCTATAGATGAAAGCGCGCGTTTAGTGAAGGGTAATTTTGCACGTAGCATGATGTTTTGCTTGCTAGCCGGTTTAATACTCTTTTTCTGCGCTAGCATCAGTTATTTATTAATAAGCTATTTTCCTACTTTAAAAGCAATGCCACAGATATTGATGGAAGGGATAGCCATCGTACTCTTAGCACTTATAGGACCTTGGTGTTTTGCTTTGCTGCTGACATTAAAATATGATTTACAGATGAGTCACCCATTGATGGCATCACAACCTCAAAAGATTGAAAAACCAAATAGACAACCACCGCCGATGAGTGTGCAGAATCAGACTAAAAATGATGAAGATAAATTTAACTTCTAGTTTATTTAGATTTTTTAGGGCTGGTCTTTTTAGGCTTATGGGTTGCGCCATATTCTTTAAGTTGTTCAACCATGTCTTGGCCATAATGCCGCGCAAAAGCTTTAGCAAGTTGTAACTGAGTAATATCACGCGCAGTATAATTAGGATTAGCGCCCAATTCTAAACTAAGACGTGCTTCTTCAGTGGCATCCATCATGATTTGAATACGAGCAATTTTGTTAAGACTCAAAGCGTGTTTGCATTCAGGTAAAGCTGGATTCCCCTCTATTTTCCCATAAAAACCCATTTCTTTGACTTCATCTCTTAACTTTTGTAGGAGTGGTTGTCTTAAGGAAGGTTTGAAAATAGGAGGATTGTCGCTCATTCGTTGTTCCTGTTATGTTACGCAACAGCTAATCATAAAACTCTAACAAAAATAAGTAAGTTTGTAAACAAAATCACCCAATGTCTGACTACTTGCACATATTTCCAGTACTTGTTAACCTGCGGCGACTTTTGTAAAACTAATTACAATATGTATTTTTAACTTCTGGTGCTTTCTAATCAACCGTTGTTGGATAAACGGTAGCTTCGGGCCGATAGTAACTAATTAAGTGCATATACACTATAATGATGCCGCCTGATTCATAATAAAAACATATATAAAAAGGTAGGTAACTGTCATGGGGGATGAAAAACATCTAGCCATTATCCAGCTGTCTTATTTGCGTGATCTACAACACCAATTTCAAAGAGAAATCACTGAATTAATTGATATTTACTTACATGATGCTAAAAGAAAACTCGCTAATCTCCACAAAGCGCTAGAAGAAGAAAACTACGCTAATTACATCGGTGCTGCCCGCGAACTACGCTTGCGTAGCGTGGATGTCGGCGCTATCCGTTTTTCCTACTACTGTCTGCAATTAGAAGTTGCCGTTCAAGAGATGCGTTTAGAATCAGTTAATAAACTGACGTTTTTCTTAGAAGCAAGCTTTGACGTCGTTAGTGAAGCCTTAGAGCACATCAAAAGCAAAACAACTAAAAAGGAAGGCGCTCCCGCCAAAGAACATAGTTAATCAACTTTGTTCAATATAACCATTTAAGACTCTATAGGCCTTGCGTTATACTTTGGGGAATTTTTCTCATGCCCTCTCTTGTCCTTTTGATAAGGGGGTGGAGATTGTCTTTAGGAGAATGGGATGGCAAGCAATGTTGTGATTACGGGTACTGGGTTATATGCCCCTCCCCATAAGATATCTAATACCGAATTAGTTGATAGCTTCAATACCTACGTTGATAACTTCAACAAGGAAAACAAAGCGGCCATCGAAAAAGGTGAAGTCACACCTTTAGAATATTCCAGTGTTAGCTTTATTGAAAAAGCCTCCGGAATACATAATCGCTACGTTATCGAAAAATCTGGCATATTAGATCCTAAACGCATGCGTCCGCATATTCGGGCTCGAAGTGATGATGAGCCATCAATCCAATGCGAAATGGCATGTCATGCCATTCATCAAGCATTAGACTATGCACAAATTACGCCTCAAGAAGTGGATGGTGTAATTGTTTCTTGCGCCAATATGCAACGCTCATACCCTGGCATGGCCATGGAAATCCAACATGCTATGGGCATTCAAGGTTATGGCTATGATATGAACGTGGCTTGCTCTTCAACTACGTTTGCGATTGCGAATGCCACACAGGCGATTGCTTCCAAACAAAACCGTTGCATCGTGGTAGTGAATCCTGAAATTCCTTCAGGACACATTAACTTTCGAGATAGAGATTCGCACTTTATCTTTGGTGATATTTGCACCGCGATCGTGCTTCAAGATAAGGAAACGGTTAAACGCCCTGGCTTTGAAGTGCTTGGCTCAAAAATGCTAACTTCATTTTCAAATAACATTCGCAACAACAGTGGTTTTTTAAACCATGCTGAATTAGAAACCGATGAGCCACTTCAACGTTATTGCTTTAAGCAAAATGGACGCAAAGTATTTAAAGAAGTGATCCCCATGGTGGAAGAGCATATCTTAGCTCACCTTGCCCAAATGAATATTGATGCTAAACAAGTTAAACGCTATTGGTTGCACCAAGCCAATATCAACATGAACGAATTGATCATCAAAAAAATCTTAGGGCGTGAAGCGACATCCCATGAGGCACCTATTATTTTGAATGAATATGCAAATACGGCATCAGCAGGCTCTATTGTGGCCTTTCATTTGCACAATCAAGATCTACAATCTGGCGATTTAGGGCTGATTTGCTCATTCGGTGCAGGTTATTCGATTGGCAGTATTTTGGTGAGAAAGCAGTAAAAGAAAATTCCTATATTACTTGAGTTTTTTGCTTTTAGACTCTATTGATGAGACAGGCTTTGTGCCTTTGCCTATCTCAATGAGTCTCTGTGCTGGTTTACGCTCAAGTGTTGGCCTAGTTGGTCTCAAGGCGTCTACCCGTTTATCCGGATTTTTATTTTTGCTCTGAGAAATTATTGTGGCTTGAACCTGTGGATCTTGTTTTACTCTGTCAGCACAGTCTTTTAGATAACCCGCTTTTCTTGATGGGTTCATCATCAAATCAACAGTTCCAGCGGCAAATCGATTAAACTCTGCGGTTAGTTTATTTCCATCTTGTTTGATGATGACAGTTGCATCTTCGCTTAATACTTTCAATAATGCTTTTGCTTGAGCTATTGAAGCAGCATCAGAGCATTGCAAAGCAATAGTCAGCAAACTTTGATCTTTAATACTCACTGTTGGAACGATTGGTTTTCCGGAAACAGCTTTCATGAGCTCAGTGAGGTTGCCTTTAAAGGATTTTATCTCAATAGCTTCCTGCTTTTTCTTATCTTCCATTTCCTTGATTTGTTTTAATTCTGCTTGAATTTTTTGTTGTTGAATACGTTGCTTCTCTTCATTAACAGCTTGGTCAACCGTGATTCGAGAGCTCCTATTTGGATCGAGCAAGCGTTTTGTTGTGTCATCTACGCTTGAAAGATCTTGGGGTCTAGGAAGGCGTCTATTCTGCATTTCGAAAAAGATGATCCCCACAGCATACATGTCATTTGCCTGATGAGGCGTTCCATATTCATATGGCATCCCTTGTGGCACAAATTTATTACCAAGGGATTGAGGAACATCTTCATGATAAAAATTTCTATCTGAAAGCACTGAATGAAAATAAGCAATTTCAGGTGATTGATAAACAGCAGTGGTCACAGCGCTAAAAATGGGTTTATCTATAGAATCTGTAAGGCCAAAATCCGTTACTTTTAAACGAAATTGATTATCTTCATCTCGATAAACAAGAATATTTGCAGGCTTTAAATCTTGGTGAACTTTACCTTGCGCATGTAATACCTGAACGGCCTCTAATAAATCTGCTCTTAATATTCCCATTTGTGTTGAAGATAAGTTAACCCCTGGCGAGTTATAGATGAGATCGTGTAATGTCATTGGTTGCTTAACAGAATAGACACTGATTTTAGACTGTCCTTCCTTTTTATATTCAGTGCCTGCCGTATTCACATTAATGTGCTCAGATTCTTTGCCCGCCATATGGGAAATAGCAATTTCTCTGTGAACCGCTTGTAATTCCTGCTTCTTTGTCCAATCTGAAGCATTCAATTTAATGACCAAATTAAACATTTCAACTTCGCCAGCATCAATACGCCATGCAGGTTTACCTGATTTGGTTGTGCCGCCAATTTTAGGTAGAGATTGTTTTTGAAGCTTCCCTTGGAGATCTCTTTGCGCAAGTTTACTTTTTGTCTCAACAACCAGTTGGAATTCACCATCTTGATTGCGCAATATGGTTAATGTCCTTGGTAAATTCTCCCCTTTCTCAACGCGATACGCTTCGCCTGGCTTTAATCGAGCAATTTTTGCTAGCTCAGCACGTCTTGCTTGAATTTGTTCTTCTGATAGCCCCTCACTCCCACCGCGATCGACCAACATAAAATTGGTCAATTGAATATAGTCTTTTCTATCTACTAATTTACTGAGTTTTTCTCCCATGGGACGATTTTTTGCACTTTCAATCCGTGTTAAAAATTCATCAAATTCTTTAGCTGCTTGCACGGGATCTTCTTCGGGATAGGATGGCAATTCAATAACGGCATCTGGAAGCCTTGCATAATTCATATATTCATGCACAGCAACTGGCGGCAGTGGTGATAATGACTGCTGCTGCAATGGCGCTGCTTGTTGCGGTAGTGGCGGTAAAGGGGGTGGAACCGAAGGCAACGGCGGTAATGATGGCTGCTGCGATTGCGCTGCTTGTTGTGGTAGCGGCGGCAAAGGGGGTGGAACTGATGGTAACGGCGGTAATACTGCACTCTCAGACAAAGTCTCAGGTGATGGTGAGCTGTAACCTAATCTTTTATCTATGGAGCTTAAAATCTCATCAATATAATCTGGACGTTTAAAATCTTGTTGCATCATTTGTATATCAAAAGGAGTGATATCAACTGAAACGACATTTGCATTATTGGGATCTTGCTTAAAATTGGTAAAACCCAAATCAATAATCATTTGTAATACGCGAGTTTTGGTTGCAGGATCTTGAGTATTGATGCTTAGTGAAAAATTTGGCTCTGTAGGTGTAATAGCCAACGCTATGCCAGGATTTCTTGATACGACTTGAAATAATTTTTTTAAATTATCATAAAATTGATTTAACTGCCCGCCCCCTTGCATTTCACCCTCACTAAACAATTTACTCTATAATCTTATAGACTTTGTTTAGTGCAAATAGTTCATTTGAAGGTATGTTTGGCGATAGGTCAATGAGTTGTGAAAATCTTGGTGCCTAGCTTGAGAGTGCCAGGCACCGCATAAAATTAACCAAACTTAGCGATATTTGAGAAT
>CAZSGE010000046.1:0-22567 GCA_964606325.1 Uncultured Candidatus Berkiella sp. | reverse complement strand
AGGAATAAGAATACCATTGCCCTCGGGGGGTAATATATTTTAAATCAATATTATTTATCAATTACGGCATAGGCTCGGCAACTGATAATGATCAAATTGTGGTTGGTGGATTTCAATCAACAACTTTTGATTCTCAAGGACATTCTAATGTTGTACTAATGGGCTCTGAAGATAATGACTTTTTGAATGATGTTAGCTTCACCTCTAAAAATAATATATTGATCGGTCGTGGTGGTGATGATTATCTTAGCGGAAATTCCCAACAAGATGGTACTATCGCAGGATATACTTACAAACCCGCAGCATACGAGATCTCTCCGAACGGTAGTTTAATTAAGCACCTCATGTATGATGCCGCCGTATATGAAGGAAATGATAATCTCTTTGGAATTACGCGTTTTAATTTTGGCGGAGAACATTTTGATTCTATTGTGTTTGGCCAACCTGACGCTGACAATCAGATTATCTTAAACTCGAGCGGCACCTCAAACACTAATGCATCATTTGACAATATCACAGTGATAGGTAGTGAATTCAATGACAATTTAATTGACCCTTCGCTTGGCTCACATCATGTATTAATAGGTGGCAGGGGAAATGATTCATTCACAGGCAATCAAAATACGATAGTTGCTTACGCTCACACTATTGCCAATTTCAACATAGAATCTGTTGGAAATACAAATATCACTTATGTTGGAGATACGCGTTACTATGACGAAGGCAAAGATATAGTTGCATCTGATATTCGAAATTTTGATTTTGGTGGCTTCATGTATAAAGGTATTTCTGAAATATTTGCTCCACCAGAAGACCATATGTTATTAGTGTCTAGCAATTTTATGACAAATGTGAGTTTCGATTCAAATGGACGTTCATTTTTAGGGGTGATGGGGTCTCAAGGAAATGATACATTAATCTCAATTAACGGAACCAATAATCAACTTGCTGGCAAAGGCGGCAATGATACTATTCAAGGAAACGAAACCGCAATCGCGATGTATGCTTATAATATTTATGATTACCGCATGTCAAATGATATGAATTTCACAATAACTGACATCAGTCGACACAACTACAATGAAGGCTCGGATACTTTATTCTCTATTAGCAATTTTAACTTTAATGGCTCTGCTTATACATTTAACGATAACCTTGGTAATGGTTCAATTGTATTCCTCTCGAATTTTGCTAACAATAATAATTATGATGATATAGTTGTTTTTGGAACTCAATTTCTCAATTCGTTGACTGGCGGCATTAATAAAGACACATTGATAGGAAACTCTCAAGTTGATTTTATTTCGGGAAATGATGGTAACGATATTATAGTAGGTGCTGGTGGAGATGATACTTTGTCAGGTGGTCAAGGTAAGGATATCTTTGTTGTGACACCCGGCGATGGCAACGATATTATTATTGATTTTAATGCTTTTGAAGATAAAATTGATCTCCATCACTTTTCTACATTATTAGTTCAATATGACACAGGGCTAATGGATGGCAAAATTGATGCCATTGAATTTAATCAATTTGCACTTGACCACATTACTAACAATATGGGCACCCAAGTAATATCAATCAATAATAGCGAATCGCAGGAGAATGATACTATCTTAAGTTTGCTAGGTTCATTTTTCCCACTTACTGTTGACAACTTTATCTTTAATGGACCTCAACCAATTATTTTTGGTAATGTGAATGCTACATTTGATGAACCAGATAATGATTTCGGCTCTTATATGATCATGGGTGATTTGGATACCTACTACACAAAATCACCAAGTTTACCGTTCATATCACAAACTAACACCATCACAGATTATGGTACATTTTCTATTAACGGGGCAGGAGAATGGACATTCGAAATATTTTCCAACATGTTAGATTCCCTTAACACAGGTGAATCAGCTTTAGTTTCCATAGATGTTTCAACAAATCCTGATTATGGTGAAACAGTTGGATTATCAAGCCAAATTCATATTTCTATTAATGGCTATGATGAATCAATTCCGCCTGTTGTATTAGATTTAAATCATGATTCTCAAATAAATCTTGTTAGCGCACAAAATTCCGGTGTAACACTTGATAATATATATCACAACGATTCTGGCGCTAGTGTAGGCTGGGTTTCTCCATCTGATGGTATATTGATGTACAATCCAGATGGTACTGGGGTATTCACTCAAGGAAATCAAATTCAATTTACTGGATATCACCCTGATGCAAAGACCGACTTACAAGGTTTAGTTGCATTTGATAGTGATTCTAATGGTTTACTAGATATGCACGATCAAGCCTATAGCCAATTTGGTGTATGGCAAGATGCTAACACTAACGCCATAACAGAGGCAGGCGAATATCATAGCTTATCTCAATTAGGTATAGTTTCTATTGCATTGCAATCAGATGGTCAAACCTATACCACAGAAGGTAATCTTATTCATGGCTTAAGCTCTTATCAAACCGTGGATGGAAAGAGTTGGTTAGTGGGAGATGTCTCGTTAGCTATTGTTGAAAGCGAGGTTCTTGATAAAACGACAGAAATTGATTTCTCGCAACTCCCTGAAGAGCCGACCGTTCTACTACCATCATCATCAACAACTCAAGTAGCTCAAGCTTCGCCAGAGCCCATTGCTGCATCCAATGATGTTGAGCATGTGGCGCTAATGTTAGAAGTGGTTACTGAACCGCAACAATGTGCTTAATAAGTATGATTCTGTTGCCAAGTAGTGTCAGGTAGAACTCTACAAACTCGATTTTAAAGCATTTCAGTAAAGTAGATTTACCTTTAATTAATGATTCAACTTAAACCTAACATTGCGTGTGAAGTAAGTAGTATTTATACTGAATTGGCAAGGAAACTATTATTTAAGGAGAATTTATGCACTTATTAGAACAATCTCAATTAGAACGTGTTTCTGGTGGAAATTTTAAAATTGAAATGACTGGTACAGTGCCAGACACATTAAATGATTGGGTCATATCAATAATTACTAAGATACAATCTGGTCAAATTAGAAATATTTATGATTTTCGTGATCAGCTTAAAATAGCAAACAATCAAAACATCAATTTTATGAGTATAAAAATCGACTCAATTGAATATAACCAAATCGACAAAATTTAATAGATAAAATAAGCATCTGCCTTGGCTTCCCAAGGCGGATGTTACATATTAATTATATTCAATAGCAGTAAGCTTAGTTCCAACCAACCAAAGGCTAATGGTTGTTATAAAATTGTATTGATAAATGAAATCGGCGTTCGTTTTAATTTTACCATCAATCAATCTGATCATTAAGTTGCCGACATATTGGCCTACAGCATTTGAAGGTACATCTAGGGTTACCTTTAGCTGATGATCTCCACCTGAAACATCATGTACTGATTGTAATGAAAGTAATTCCATGCAAGCTCCTAAGGTATCGTTTAGAGGACTATATTAGAAAAAGTGATACTGCTAATGGTAATAGTGTTAAAATCAGTGCCTGTTTTTTCTAAAGAAGAGATCCACTTAGTCAGATCTTGAATGCTTTTGATTGTCGATGTTGCAACGCTTGTTGCGATTTGTCCAACTGAAGATGCTGCATTCGATGGTACTTCTACAACTAAGGTTAGTGTATAGGTTCCGCCATGCACTGCATAGTTTTCAAATATGTTAAGCTCTCTCATAAGCGCTCCTTCGTTGAATTAAGACACATAATTCCTTATATGATTTTAGTATATTGAATTCTTATTCTACATACAATTTAACAAGCGAGTGTTAAATTGTACTTAATAAGTCTTTAATAAAATTAAACAGTCTTTCCAAGACTATTGATACATTTACGACAACCAAGCAATATTATTGTCGTTTTTAATGTTGCGTGCTCTCATATGAACCTACACTATTCGTAGCATTGGTGTACATCTCAAATAATTAAGACCATATCTCAGCGTTTTAATATCATTCTCAAGCTCCTTGACGACTTATATATTTAAAGCAGTGATATCAGAGCTGTGCGGATTTATTATAGTTTTCTAATTTCTTTATGTTGGCAACAACCCTTGATTATTCCGATTATCCCTAGATATACAACCATTCATCGCAAAATGTCACATTTTGTGTGACATAAATAATCATCTAATCTATCCTGCTCGCTAATTCGTGATGGGTCTTCTCGACAGGAAATATTTAATCAAGAACTGGCTTCTCAACCCTGCCTAGTTTTAATCATTAAACGGGTCTGTCACTTAATAAGCAAATGGATACTTACATCTGTAAGTGACTCGTTATTTTTTTAATACCTATTAAGGCGATTAACATGAAAGAATTTCAGGCATCTGATGAACCAAAAACTTTGTTTCAAAAATTTATATTTCCTGTTTCTTTTTATACAGGCACGCTCTTTCCTGAATTACTTGGGAATTCACATTGGAACCATATTACAGATAATTTGATATTAGGTGCATTGCCTATTGCGACTGAAATTTCAGGCATGGGAAATCATCGAGATAAAATCATAGAAGCTTGCCAAGCTAAAGGCAATGAATTGGGTGCTGTGTATTCTATTGTTAATCATTTTGAAATCAAAGGTGAAAATTTGGGTTTAACACCCGTTTCTCCTGAAGATTGGAGAGCAAAAAACGTAAATCATGTGCTAGTTCCGATGGATGATTTCGGTGGCGACATGGATATTAATGTTATGAAGAAACATGTAGATGATATGCACGACGTAATTGAATCAGGTAAATCAGTCTATGTGCATTGCAAAGCAGGTAAAGGTAGAAGTTTTAGCGTTATTGTTTCTTATTTGTTAATGTATTCCGACATGAATGTAACCGAAATTTTTGGTTACCTCAGAGAAAAGCGCCCGCAAGTATCCCCAGGCAAAGGACAATTTAATTTAATTGAAAAGTTCAGAGCTGAGTTTTGTCCTCATAAAGCGCCTTTAGATATGAATAGTAAAGAGTTTGAATCTTATCGCAAGGATTGGAAGAGCAAAGCAAAAAGAATACAAAGCAGCTTTACCAATATGCTTTCAAATGTAAATTGGTCGTTTAATCCAATTGGTACGAGCCCAGTAGATCAAGCCCCTGCTGCTAACCCAAATATACCTGCACCAATCAGCGTTGAAGAATCACAAACAACATTCTTAGCTGATAAAAAGCGTAAAGCAAGCACACAAAATGCTGCTAAACGTCAAAAGCGAGATGTGATTGATTTAACTGTTGATGACATGGATGTGCCTAAAGTTCGTAGAAGCGAGCGTTTACGAAACAAACATTAACTTCAGGGGGGGGGGCCCCTGAGTTTATCAACCAAGGGTACATCCCCCAGGAGAAGATCATGCCAAATAACCAACAAGGTATTAACGAAAAATTACCAGAAGGTAATCAGTTCTGGTTAAAAGAACTAGGACACAAAGTATTAGCAAAAATATATGAAAAAGATGCAACCCCAGGTAACGCAAATGAACTTGGTAGCATTGCGCAATCATTTGAAGGGGTATATCAAGATTCAGGATTAGATACTGAAGAACTTGCGATTTCACTATATCATCAAAAAGACAGAATGTCATTTGCTAAGGTTGTAAAAGGTATTAATAGATTATTAACAAGTAACAAAGATCTTGTGAATGCAAGGCAAGATTATTTAACCCAAGTTGCCAGTGTTGTTTGGGCAGTTAAAGATCTGGCCGACAAACAAGGCGATTGTTTTGCGCGTGGCTCAATCAAAATAAATGATCCTTGTGGTAAATTATTTAATTTTTTAAAAGGTTATGTGCAATTTGCAACAGGTGCAGAACAACCTGGTTATATTCTTGGTGCAAATGATTTTGCTTACAATCGCTCCCCTGCTAAAAAACTCTCAAGCCATTATACAACTTTCGAAACTGAGCAGTATGGTATTGATATGCGCTTTACCGGCGGCAAGCCCACGTTAGAAATTTTACCAAACGATGGCGATTCCCATTTATTGTTTGGTCGAGTAAAAATCAAAAATGATTGGTACACGTTTATGAAAGCTGAGCCAGTTGGACTTGGGCATCCTTTAGAATATGTTGAGCATGCAGGTCATTTATTGTTACCTAAAAAACAGCATCTCGATATTACCCGAAAGGAAAAGGATATCCCCAAACCTTTGAAAGATGCTTATAAAAAATATTATGTAAACGAGCAATTTTATTACGAGCCAAATCCTGATGTTGCAGGCATGTCTAGACGAGAATGGCATAATACAAATTTACCCTTAACGTTGAAAAAATGGCACACGAAAGCTACGACCGTTGCAGATATGTATAGGCAAATAAAGAATGAAGCTCCAAAAACCCAGAAGGGAATTATTGCTAAATGGGAATTCAAAAAAGCCCTTAAAGATCTTGGTTTTAAAAAGGATGTCAAAATTAGAACAGGTAATGAAGTTATCCTTGATTTACATGAATTACCTGAGCTCACAGAGGAAAAAAATCCGCCGCAGTCATACTTAGTTAAGCGTGAAGCAAGCTCAGAAAATCCTGCTAAACGTCAAAAAGTGAGTAAAAAGTCTGATTCAACAGATCATGACAAAACGGTTGAAAGAGAACCTAACTTCCAAGGTGGCTCAAGCAAACGCTTGCGAAAATAATCTATTGTTTAAGTACAGAAGTTGGGCTGGAGAGTCCAACATTTTTATTAGTGCGAATGAGCTATTTTTACTGCTTTTTGGATGACTTGTCGCGCTACACTGATGAACTGAATTTATCTTTTTCATCATCTAATGTAGTATTTTTTATGACTCTTCTCGAGAGGAATATTCGAGGACTGATGTAAGACATTTAGTTTCATGCTGAAACGGGGTATTTATTTTATTTACTATTAAAAGTTCGTTTTGAAGAGAGGTTTCTATGAGTTCAATTAAAGATTTAAATCAAGCCATTAGCACATTAAATGTTGAAGCTGTTAAGGCCGTTTTAGACACTATGTCTGATGAGCAAGTTGCCAGTATCAACGGTTGGATGATTGGCTTTGAGCTGCCTTATGATGTGGCACTTAAGTCCACAATGGCGCAATACTTTAAAACGGGTGATCATTCATTAGTAAATACATGTAGTGAAATCCTAGATCTTTTAAAACAAAAAGGATGGAATGGCATCATTATTAACGGCATTTATGGCAAAGTGTCTGATTCAAATTTGATCACATTACACGCTGATCATCGTTTTGATTTTCAAGACTATTCAATGTTTGTTAAAAATTTGACAAATGAAGTCGCTAGAAAATATTCCCATACTGAAATCGATGTTCTCAAAGGCAACGCAAATGAATTAGAAGATTTTCTACATAGCAACCCAGATCCTTTATGTTGGAAAAAGACAGAATTAGATCGCATGTCTAAAAATCTCATTCATCGCAAAGCTATTGCAGCAGTTTGTGAAAAGAACGAGAATAATTCAGTTCTTAGATGTCCAATTCAATAATCTAAAATATGACGCATTCATATTTGAGATGCGTATCACAATATGCATTAAAGGGTATGTGGAATACTCTTTAATGCCACTTTAGAGTTAAGATTGGTTCGTCACCTAACATTTTTGTGGCGATTAAACATTGACATGTATTTCCCTATTCATTAAGATTAGTTTTCTGACACACTCGTGTGACTACATAATATTTTTCATAATTCTGGAGTTTAAAAATGAGGCAATTAAATACGCACGAGATTATTTCAATCAGTGCCGGTTGCTCAGCGTGCCAACAACATAATTTGTCATTAATGGCAGCTACTTTTACCGGTACGGTGGTAGGCATGGGCGTGACGACATGTGGCTTGTTTATGATGCCAGCTTTAGCGCCAGTAGCTATTGGCTCTGGAATTCTAGCCTTTGCAGGCACATCGTATTATACCTATTACTTTATGCTAGATTCTTTTATCGCACCTGCTGCTTAATCAAGCAGATTCATCGGTCAGTCTCTGAGTTTATTAACTTGGGGGCTGCCACCATCAACTCCTAAGTTTATTAACTTGGGGGGGTGCCCCTGATATCCCCGTAACTTTTTCGTCGTCATTGCGAGCAAAAGACGCAGAAAAGAGTTGGTAAAAGTGATAAACGAGATCGTCTTTTGTGTGGCAATCCATCTGAAAATCCCACTTACGCAGCTCGTTTAAGAAAGATTCTCAGATGGATTGCTTCGCAACGCCGTGATTTTTTTGATATTTTTCAGTCTCTTATAGACGGCTTTTGCTCGCAATGACGCCGAGCTTTTCCTAAAACTTGTCGGGATTCATCAGGGTCTGACCCCATCAATTCGCGCACCTACACTAATGGCTAGATATAGATTTTATTTGTCATATCTGGCCATAAATATCTTGATAATAATGGCCAGATATCTCAATATATAAATATATCTGGCCTCCTGCTTGAGATTAACAATGAAAAAACCGCAGCAACCACAAAGTCGAAAAACTATATTTGTTGGTCGAACTGATGAAATGAAAATTATTAAAGACGCTTCTATCTCAGGGGAAGCTGGCATTGTCGTAGTCTACGGCCGACGTCGTGTTGGTAAAACGGAACTGATTGAGCATACATTACATGAAAGAAATCTCATCAAACTCGAAGGGGTAGAAGATGGTGATAAACAGGCACAAATGGTCCGGGTGCTTTATCAACTGTCAAAAATTCATAACGATCCTCACATCACGCGCATGCAGTTTAATACTTGGCTAGAGTTCTTTGATTTTGTTGCTGATAAAATTTCAAAAGGAAAATGGACCCTTTACCTTGAAGAAGTTCAATGGTTAGCAGAATATAAAAATGAGCTAATTTCTGATCTAAAATATGTCTGGGATAATAAATTCAGACATAATTCTGATTTACTTATTATTCTGTGCGGTTCTTCTCCTTCATTTATGCATAATCAAGTGATCCACTCCAAAGCACTATATAACCGGTCTATTTATGAAATAAATCTATCTGAATTTTCTCTTAAAGAAACAAAAGAGTTCCTAGAAAAGCGTTCACGCCGTGAAATTATGGATGCTTATCTTACTATCGGAGGGATCCCTGAATATCTAAAACGGATTAATAAATATTCATCTATCCATATTGGAATCTGTGAGCAAAGCTTTAAAAAAGATAGTTATTTTAGCAACGAAAAAAATAGAATTTTTATCAGTAGCTTTGCCAGCAATGTACATTATCAAGCAATTATTGATTTTTTAAGCCAAGTTAAATTTGCTGATAAAAAGGATATTGAAAAATACCTAAATATCACTGCTGGAGGAAATCTAACCAATGTACTCAAAGATCTCGAATTATGTGGTTTCATAGACCGCTATGTGCCATATCAGGCAAATAGCAATAGCAATATGGTTCGCTACTGTATAGCTGATAGTTATTTAAGATTCTATTTCAAGTTTATTTCTCCCTTATCTGAGAGGATTAAACAAGGCGAGTTTAACAAAGCCCCCTTACATGCCTTGAACAAGGGAGCATATCAAAGTTGGTTGGGGTTTGCATTTGAAAGATTTTGTCGTAAACATAGTTATCTCATAGCGACTATTATCGGATTTTCAGCCGTTCGTTATAAAAGTGGTGCATTTTTTAATAGAAATACTACTAAAGCGCAAGCGGGTTATCAGATTGATCTTATTTTTGATCGCGCGGATCACGTATTAACTATCTGTGAAATCAAATACACCGAAGGAAAGATAGATGTCGAAGTGATCGAACAGTTTGAGAAGAAATTAAGTTTAATGCCTAATAAAGAAAATAAAACCATCGAAAAAGTATTGATTAGTGCGAATGGGGCAAGTGATAGTTTGATTTCTCGAGCCTATTTTGACCGAATAATAACATTAGATGATATTTTTGAACGTTCATGAAGCCTATTATTAAAAGAAACGCATCGATATTTGAGATGAGCTTAATCTAGTGTATTGTTAACTTACATTGATTCAGGAAAAATACCTAAGGATGGAGTGAGTTTATGGCTGACGAGAAAAAGTGCCCGGTTATTCATGGAAATACCCAAGTTAGAACTATGATGAACCGCGATTGGTGGCCTAATCAACTTAATCTCAGAATTCTTAGGCAAAATTCCGCGCTCTCAAATCCAATGGGTGAGCAATTTAACTATGCTGAGGAATTTAAAAAGTTAGATTTTCAAGCGCTGAAAAATGATCTCAAAGCATTAATGACAGACAGCCAAGAGTGGTGGCCAGCAGATTTTGGTCACTATGGCGGCCTTTTTATTCGTATGGCATGGCATAGTGCGGGTACTTATCGCGTTGGCGATGGCCGCGGTGGTGCAGGTGCAGGCTTACAACGCTTTGCTCCTTTGAATTCATGGCCAGACAATGCCAACCTTGATAAGGCCCGCCGACTCCTTTGGCCCATTAAACAAAAATACGGCAAAAAGATTTCTTGGGCGGATCTCATGATTCTAACTGGTAATGTCGCACTTGAGTCTATGGGTTTTAAAACATTTGGTTTTGGCGGTGGGCGGCCAGATGTATGGGAGCCTGATGAATCTGTTTACTGGGGCATGGAAGACACATGGCTTGATGATAAGCGCTACTCAGGTGATCGTGAACTAGAAAACCCTCTTGCTGCAGTGCAAATGGGATTGATTTATGTGAATCCAGAGGGACCAAACGGTAAGCCTGATCCACTTGCTGCTGCCAAGGATATTCGCGAAACTTTCGCAAGAATGGCAATGAATGATGAAGAAACGGTTGCCCTTATTGCGGGCGGCCACTCTTTTGGTAAAGCACATGGAGCAGGCGATCCCAAACTGGTAGGTGTGGAGCCAGAAGCGGGGCATATTGAAGCACAGGGTTTAGGATGGCTAAGCCGACATGGTACTGGCTGCGGTAAGGATACCATCACCGGTGGCCCAGAAGTGACCTGGTCACAAACCCCCACCAAGTGGAGTAATCATTTTTTCACAAACCTATTTGGATTTGAGTGGGAATTAACTAAAAGTCCTGCTGGGGCATATCAGTGGAAAGCTAAAACAACCGATGCAACTATTCCTGATGCATTTGATCCAACAAAGCATCATGTGCCCACCATGTTAACAACCGATCTTGCTTTAAAATTTGATCCTGCATATGAAAAAATCTCTCGACACTTTTTTGAGAATCCTGATAAATTTGCCGATGCATTTGCCAGAGCCTGGTTTAAACTCACCCATCGAGATATGGGTCCGATTGCTCGTTATTTAGGCCCTGAAGTCCCTAAAGAAGAATTGATCTGGCAAGATCCCATTCCCAAAGCAGCTCATCCATTGATAGATGATAAAAGTATTGCCGATCTCAAGGCTAAGATTTTAGCTTCAGGTTTATCGATTGCTGAATTGGTATCAACTGCATGGGGATCTGCTGCGACTTTTCGTGGTTCCGATAAGCGTGGAGGTGCAAATGGTGCACGCATACGCCTTAGCCCACAGAAAGAGTGGGAGGTTAATCAGCCCGCCCAGTTGAAAAAAGTGCTTAACGTTCTAGAAGGTATTCAGAATACGTTTAACAGCCAAAGTAATGGTCAAAAGGTTTCTCTCGCTGATTTAATTGTGCTTGGCGGCTGCGCCGCTATCGAACAGGCGGCACAAAAAGCAGGATTCAAGGCAACAGTTCCCTTTAAGCCTGGGCGCACAGATGCCTCACAAGAACAAACAGATGTAGCATCATTTGCCCATCTGGAACCCGTTGCGGATGGATTTCGCAATTACCTAAAGGCTAAAATCAAGTCAAATGCTGAAGTACACTTGATTGACAAGGCGCAATTACTGAACCTGACAGCCCCAGAAATGACAGTGTTAATTGGCGGAATGCGTGTTTTGGGTGCCAATTACGGTAATACACAACACGGTGTTTTCACGTCGCGTCCACAAGTGCTAAGTCATGATTTTTTTGTGAACCTTTTGGATATGAATACGCAGTGGAAACCGACTTCAGATGAAAATATATATGAGGGATTTGATCGCAAAAGTGGGAAAGTAAAATGGACCGGTACACGTGTTGATCTGGTATTTGGTTCTAATGCTGAGTTGCGCGCGATAGCAGAAGTCTATGGATCTATTGATGGTCAAGAAAAATTTGTGAATGATTTTATTGCCGCCTGGACAAAAGTGATGAACGCAGATCGTACTTATATTTAACAACAAGCTTTTTTATCTTTAATGTCGAAGCAATCCATTCATAATTGAATGGATTGCTGCAGGCATATTTAGTTACACCATAAATTCAAATTAACGATAAATTTCACAAGCATATTTCTTTTGAAATTTAATTATTGAGCGATGATAAGAGATAAAGTTTAAATTTTCACTTTATCTTGCGAAACAAACCATTTATCTACCTATTCTTTGTTTAAATACATTTTTGTGCTACTTTTGTCATAATTTTAACTACTCTAATGGTTGGCTTATGCAAGGCAATTTCGAATATTCTGCAAGTTTTTTAGATGAGCTTGAACAGTCTTACGATATTTCAAAATTTAGTTTATTTTTTATAGATTTATCACCTGATTTATCATCAGAGCCGACATCTCTATTCGCTACAACAGTTCCTCCACTGCCAGAGGTGAATTTATTAGAGAATTATTCATTGCCTGCTGTAAATGAAGTTGATCTAAAAAACAAAAATAGATTAGCTGATTTGCCTGAAAATTCAAACCAGGAATACCAACATTATCCTAAGCGTCAAAAAACTGAGCAAAAATCAAAACATGAGCTTAGAATAGAAAAGAATCGCGTCAGCGCGCAAAAATCAAGATTAAACAAAGAAACTAGAAAAAATCAATTAGAGTCTGAGTTTGCCTTACAACAAGAGCAAAATCAATTGCTTATAAATCAAGTCCATTACTTAAGAGGTTACCAACAATCTCTTCGGGAAAATTTAACATCTATAATGCATTTGATAAATAACAATGAAACTTTAAGAGAAGAATATAGCAAAATATCAATACCAGCTAAACGTTAGTAAAGTTCAAAGTCACTTCAAAAGCAAGGACGCTATAATTACATACCTAGTTCTCATCAGCATGTATCAATGAAAGCAAGTTTACCACCTGATATCACTTGAGAACATCACTTTTAAGGCTGAAGACTTTCAGATACCATATCAAAATTGATATTGTGCCATCACTCAAACCACATGGAGTCGTGATTTGAATAAAAGGATTTTACTTATTACTCTTGCTTTAATAGCAATCACAAACCAATCGCTCGCCCAAGAGTATACAAATGGCTCAATGGCGCTGATGGCTGATCTTTTGGTTTGGAAATTAAGAGAAGGCAGCTCAGAAAACTGGGGGCAAATCATTGCACCTAGTGGCGAAAATCAGCCCGTAGAATTGTTAGAAGTCCCTTTTAATTGGCAAGCAGGCTTTAGAGTAGGGCTTGGTTATCACTTTGGCCAAGGTGATTGGGATACACTGCTAGCCTACACAAGGTACCGAACACAAAAAACAAGTCATGTAAGCGCGAATGAAGGTGGCATTTACTCAGCCTATTTGGCAAATTTTTATGTAAACAATGCCAATGGTGCAAGTTTTGGACCAAATTACCATAATGCGGGCATGTATTGGTCATTTTCTTATGACACCCTCGATCTGGAATTTGGGCGCACTTTTAACATTGATTCCTTTCTAAAACTACGTCCCAAGATAGGTTTAAAATCAGCGATTATCAATCAAGATATTGACACGGAATGGCAAAACCCTACTGTTGCAACAAACTTTACTACTGCAACCGAAAATCTTCAAAATCATTTTTGGGGAATAGGGCCTTATATTGGGATTGATACACTTTGGTTTGTTTACGGTAACACCAATAAAGGAATACAGCTATTTGGAAACGTATTAGGCGGGCTATTATCTGGCCATTGGCACTTTAAAGACAATTATGCAAACAATACGCCTATATCGATTGACATTTATAGCGACAATATCAATACCGTTGCAACCATGGCAACAGGTCAATTTGGCGTTCAATGGTCTGGTTGTGTTGTAGGCAAAGAAACGCGAATACGCTTAGGTTATGAATCCCAGGTTTGGTTTAATCAAGTACAATATTACTCCTTCAACATGGGTAGATTAGACAACTTGATGTCGTTACAGGGTGGTCTTTTAGATTTTAATGTTCATTTTTAATGAAGCAAAATAATGAAAAATAAATTAAAATTGATTTTTTTGTTTTTAAGTAGCTTATCAACTTGCGCTGCACATGCTGGACAATTAACGCCCAATATAGATCTACTTTTTTGGCATGCATCACAAGAAACTTCCTCATTTTGGGCAAGCGTTATCACTGTGCCAAATGCGAATGAAATGATTTATAACCCACCCAACAATCAATTTGATTGGGATACAGGAGTTCGTATTGGGTTGGAATATGATCCTGGAAATCAATTTTGGGATACAGGTCTTGTTTGGACATATTTTTCTACCGCAAAAGACAATAATTTAAAATTATCTACCCAAATTATTGCCCCTGAATTTTTCAGTGGTTTTTTAAGTAGAGATTTGTTTTTTGGCGCGGATGTTAACTGGCAACTCACTATGCATACTCTTGATCTAAAAGCAAGCCATGCAATTAAATTTGGTCAAAAATTTATCATCAGTCCAAGCATTGGGGTAAAAGCGGCCAGTATTAACCAAGATATAGAAGCAATTTGGGATGCGCTCATCTATAAATCTCAAGAAAACTTAAAGCATCATTTTAATGGCGTAGGGCCAAGTTTTGGTTTAGAAACACAATGGAAAATTCACCAGCAATTTAACTTTATCGGTGATTTTGCAGTCGCCTTTATGTGGGGAAAATGGAAAATTCAAGACACCTATGCCAGACCAAGTGCACTGTTAGGCATCATTACGCCAACAATGATTACCACAAGCATGCATGAACCTAAGCTTGGTACACTTATGTTCGAATATTTTTTGGGGTTTCAATGGCAATCTCACACACAATATAACGTCACATTTCAATTGGGATTTGAAACGCAATGTTGGGCTAATCAATTAAGGTTAACAACTTTCCAAATACTTCCCTTACATGGTGATTTGACATTACAAGGTGGAACATGTCGTTTTCAAATCGACTTATAATATTATCTAGCGTGCTATTTGTTCCAACGGTGTTTGCATTAGATGTATCGTTTGATGCCTTATATTGGCGCGCTACAGAATCTTTTGATTGGGTGATGATCAATGATAGAAATGTACCTAATCAACATGTTACCTATCGAACCGCCAATTTTCAGTTTGATCCTGGCTTTAGAGTGGGCGTGGGAACACAGGGCACTTGGGACACAAGGTTGAGTTATACGCGATATTATGCAGATATGGGTGCCTCTGCGACTGGCAAATTAACGCCAACGTTATTGGCAAGCAAGATGGCACAGCCATCGATTGGTTATTTCTACCAGTCGGGTCAAATTGAATTTGCTATTCACTATAATGTGCTTGATGCCGATTTTGCTAAAGCTTTTGAGTGGGGTGAGCGCGTTTACGTTCGCCCATTGATTGGCATCAGATGCGCCTGGATTGATCAAACCATTGATACTGCCTTGCAAGGTGATATCTCTGTATCTGAAAATTTGGAAAATAATTTTAAAGGAGTTGGCCCTAAAGCTGGGGTTAATGCAGATTTTAATTTCTATCAATGCAATCATAAACGAGCGCATCTATTTGCCAATTTTTCGACGGCTTATTTATGGGGCAACTGGTCAATCAGAGATGTTCTTTTAGATAGCAATAATCGCACTATCGTCATTAGCAATAAAAACAGAAATCAAGCTTCGCTTGGTTTTGAAGCGGCTCTTGGCTTGAATCTGGAATATCAAGACTGGTCATTTAAATTTAGCTATGAAATGAGTGAATGGTTTAATCAGTTTCAGATTTTTGATGATGGCACTGGTGGCCATAGCAATGATCTGGTTTTACAAGGATTAACTTTAGGACTTATTTATCAATTTAAATGATATCCAGGTGTCAGACCCCTGAGTTGTTCTTCAAATTAGCGATCCATTCGTCGGCTTATTACAAACGCTTATAACTTATTATTATGTCATAAAATATTATAGTGTTAGCATACCCCACTTAATGTGATAGGTAGCCCATACGGCTTCACCTAGCTTTATTATTTGTAAGGAAAAGTAATATGCCCAAACGTACCATCAGTAAATCCAAGAACTCCAAAAGACAACGTCTAGACAATCAAATTGTTGTTTCTCACCAATGGAATGAAGAAGCATGGCAGTTGGGTGGTCTTATGCACACTGAGGGCGGTTTAACTAAAGCTGTCAAAGTACGTGGCTTAAGTTTTATTGAAGGCGCAAAACTTATCCATCGCCAAGAAACAGGCTCACTGGATGTTATACCGGAATTGAGACAAATTGAGCAGGACTGGGAAGCAAAGGAAGGGGAACTAAAGAAAAAAGATATTTATGAATTACAAATTTCACTTATCAAATGTTTGAATTCTAAAGTCTACACCCAAAAGCCAAAATCATTTAATACCTTATTGAAGGAGTTAGGCAATGCTGAGAATCATCAAAATTGGTTAACAAGAAAAACGCTGACAACTAGCATTGAAAAAAGTGATAGAACTATTACGCGTTTAGAAAAACCAATTACCGCATTCAACCATTTACAAACTCAAGCATGGTTAAGCATTTTATCTGAAGATAAACCTGAATGGTTTACTCAACTACCTAGTTGGGAAAGGCAATACTTCAGCGATAGAATTACAACTTGGCAATCGATAGAAGAGCCAAGGCCTAATTTAGGTGATTTTTTAGGCGCCGTACCTACCACCATTCGACGCTACCCAGGTACTCCTAATGCCTATCTTTCTACAACTCAAGTTGTTAGCGGCTCACGTACTATTGAAGTAAAAAAACTTCGTTCAGGCATGCTAGCGCCTTTTGACATGAACAAAAAAAATCAAAACCATAAAAATGAACACACCTTTTTCAATTTAGCTCAACTTTCAGGTGAAGCAATAAAGCTTATTGAAGTAGGCCTTGATGGTAAATACACCATATTGCTGCAAAATCTTTACTCAACCATGTTTGACGTGGCAGGCATTGCTCCATTAGGAAAACCAGATGCTGCAGCAGTTCAAGCTATGCAATATGCTGTGGAAATGATGCGAGAAGAGCTTCAGTCTCCACAAGCAAGACTTAACTTCTATAAAGATCATGGGATTGCGGTTATAGACGAAAACAATCCACCTGAAATTGATTTGCTTTACTCCCTAAGGCCTGTTAACTCAGCACGTGCCGGTTCGCTTTATTTGCAGGATAAATTTCTTGCGACAGAAAACCAGAAAACCTCCAAAACTATCACAGATAAAACAAATGCATGGTTAATGGCTAATCCTCATCATGCGGATAAACACATGATTGAATCAGCGCTTGCAAACTATCAGGCACTGGCTGGCCAAATGGAAAATAATCTATATTGGTACAATGCCTTGATGCAACAAATGATCGATGGCGCAGGCTTTTTAGGATTGGTTAATGGCCAAAACCCTGTTGCCGAAATGGCTGCCTATGAGCAAATATTAATGGATAAAATTGGCATTCGCATAGGTTCTTGTGTTAGTGGTAAAGATAGAGAAGAATTAATCTCCATTGTACTTGCAGGGTTAGTTGAAACTTTTGCACAGCATAATGCGTTTCCAAGTACAGCTAATAGCGGTCAAACACACTTAAGAACTGATTTCTACGAAAACGTAGCTCACCTGTATTTATCCGGTCATGGAATGAAACTTGCAGGTGAAAACGCTAAGGGATGTGATGGCATCAAAAATCCTCATGATATTTTAGGCGCTGAGCATTGTAATGTTATTGTTAATATCGCAAAAAATAATGGCATCGACACCAATCGTTTTCATCCAATTACGACGATTGATAAGATCGGCGGTTTAAATAAGCCTAAACCCACAGAGCCTAGCTACATTAATGTTCCAAAACCACTAATGCTCTTTGGTGCCGCCGCACTTACGGCTGTTAGCGGTCCGGCAGGTGTGATTCCAGCGAGCTTTTTCTTTGGTGGTGCTGCAGCGGCTCTGTTTGGCACTAAAGCAGCCTTAGAGAAAGGATTAAAAAAACTTAAGCCCGGTAGCTAAAGCTGTCGCTCTTTTACCTCGCCCGAATTTCGACCAAGGAGAATCGGGTGAGGTGCTAACCATGGTTTATTCAATCAAAGCAATTTGAATGATCTTATGGTGTAATCACACTATTTTTAAGATGGTAATGCCATGAGTGAAACTATTGGTCAAATATCCATATCCATTTTAAGGAATACTATACTTTATTGGAATGAAGATAACTAAAGTGGAAACAGTCCATTGAAGAAAGTAACGGTAGTTCTTTCTGGTTTAGGAGCAGCAGGCTTCAGCACTATCGCTATCATGGAGTTTTTCCAGAAGCATGGAGTCACACCTAATACTATTGTTGGGTGCTCTACAGCCGCTTTTGTCGCCGCTTTATGGGCACAAGGGTGTGATTCAAAAGATGCTGCTTCGCTCATTCGCCAAGCTTATTTAGCAACGCTTAAGCCACAAATTGATCATTATACATCATTCTTCTTTTTTACAGGACCGAAAAAAGGTTTTCATATTGATCATGGTCTATTAAAAGCGGATAAAACTAAAGAAGCATTTAGGCAAGTTTTTAACAAAACACTTGTTGAAGAATTGCCAATCAAAACATTTTTTCATACAACCAACATTCAAAATGGTGAACCTTATTTAATTAAAAGTGGCAGCATTGCTCAAGCCGTTTATGCAGCATCTGCTATTTTACCTTTTAATCCGCCTATACATTTACATAATCTTTGGTTAGCCTCAGGTTTATTCTCAGAGAGTTTGCCATTACGGGCTTTACTTGACGAATCAGCTGATATTATCGTCGCAGCAGACATTATTAATAAATCCGAAAACAAAAATGAGCGCTTTTTAAATCATTATGCAAATTTTGTAGATAAAGCGTTCAAAATATCTTCGATGCCATATACAGCTTTGATTTATGATCTTCATAATAATGAGATCATGATCATTCCTATTGAAATTAAACTGAAAGAATTAAATGAACCACTAGAAGCTTTAGAATATAGTATCAGTTTTGCACGAAAAAATATTGAAGATAGGGGAGATGCTATTTTAGATAGTTTAAAATAGTTAGATATTATGTTGGTTTATAAAGTCTATGATTTCATTTTTGTTTTTTTGAACCAAATCATCTGAAACCTTGTTTATATAATCTATCTCATTGACTTCCCAAAAATTTATGGGCTTATCAAAATAGAAATTGACGAATTTAACTTCTCCATGATGCATATTAATGGCAAGAGAATTTTGCTTTTTTGCTTTATTAAGAAACATTTCGGAGATAAAATTTAAATAGAATTGAAAATAGCTATTAAAATGGGTTGCTTTTTTTTCTTCAAATGATAAAACAAGAATATGATCATAACCATCTTTCACAGCATGAAATATAGGTAAAGAAGAATTATAAACGCCATCAACTAACCAACGGTCATGGGTGAAAATTGGTGGCAAGATTGGATATAACGCACAGGAAGCATAAATAGCTTCACCCATCAAGCCGTGATCAATCAAAAATGGAAAGCCTGTTTGTAGCTCAGTACATAATATTTTTGTTTTTATTTTGCTGTCTTCAACTCTTCTTGAACCCACTTTTTCATTAAAAAAATTAAGAAGCCACTCCTTTTTGAGTACAGCAGAGTCTGATTTAAAACGCCCCCCTGGATATCCGGCTAAGCTTAACAACGTTCGGTAATCCACATGTTTAGAAATAGGATGCTTACTCAGCAACTTGATGTAGTCCTGTATAAATTTCTCCATTTCATCAGTTGTGAAGCCACTTGCCCACAGTGATGAGAGGATGGTGCCGCCACTTGTACCATAAATGACATCAGGTTGAATGTGATGCTCGTTAAGCAGCCTAAAGAGTGAGAGTACCCCCAATGTTTTGATACCACCACTGCCAACCACGATGGCAACTTTAGGTTTGCGCGGATTTTGTGTTAATACCATTTGCGAGGTGCTTGTTTTTATAATCCATATTTAAACATATAGCAAATAAATAAGCAGCCAATTGACCTTCTTTAGCTTTCGTGTACCATTCGGTATTATCAAATTGCATGTGAAGTCTAGGATTATTCATCAATATACTACTGACAAGAATACCTCTAAAACTGTCACGATAATTATGATTC
The DNA here is from genome assembly GCA_964606325.1 of Uncultured Candidatus Berkiella sp. GTDB lineage: Bacteria > Pseudomonadota > Gammaproteobacteria > Berkiellales > Berkiellaceae > Berkiella. The sequence continues at coordinate 2,351 of CAZSGE010000046.1, read as the reverse complement.
ATTTGAATATGCATTGCGACATGAGTCCATGCTTTTTACACGTGCGGATCAAAAACAAAAAATGCTAACCTATTAACATATATAAGATATTTTTTTAAAGTTATTACGTATCTCCTGAAAATCATTCTCGTTAACAGCCTCAGGTAAATTTAATTTATTAAAAAGCTTGAGGTTGGCGCTAATCATATTTATAGCTTATATATCAAACTCCTGAAGTAATGGCTCATATGCCAAGCATTTAGTTCCTCCCTTTGTCAGAATATAATGGTGTATATAAACACTATTCTAAGCGCTTGACAGTTTCGTTATATTTTTTGTTATTTTCAATATGAATTGCTGAACAAAAAACAGCTTGTTGTGGTCTCATGAGTGTGGGAGGCAATCACATGAACAATTCCGCATATGGCACACACTGGGAAAACAATCATGATTGACAATTTTAACGATTCAATTTTAAACACAAACCTATCAAAATCTGTTTTTGATAGGGGCGAAAGCTACATTGAGGCAGCACAACTTATCATCAATAATGCATCAATTGAAAGTGCTCAAAAAGATGAGGCTCGTGCTTATCTTGAAGCAGTTCAAAAAGTGTGGTCCCAAAAAGAAAATAGTCCGTTAAAAGTCGATGATTTAGCTGCACTACAGCGTTTGCTAATTAATCATGTCAATAAATCTGTATATAATGATAAAAGTAAATGGAAAAAAGTGAAAGATGAACTTGATAATGCAGAAAATCATGTAAACTGGCAAAGGAGAGAGGTAGTACAATCTGTAGTCGGAAATTCAGATAATTTAATTCTTCGAACAGAAACGCCTATTGCAAAATTTACGCTAGAATTAGCATTAGAATGGAAATCTATTACTAGCTCACATGTGGAAGATAGACCTCAATGGTTCAACCAACTAGCAAAATGGGAGCAAAATTATTTACGAAAGAGAATTCAACTATGGGCTTTCGACACAACTTTACCAAAACCAAATTTAGGTGATTTTCTTGGCCCATTGCCCACTACAATACGGCGTTATCCCGGGGCCCCTAATGCCTACCATACCCAGGCAATAATAACTGGACCTAAAGGTGAATTTACTTTCGACAAAGTACGATTTGGTGTTTTATCTCCTGTTAAGCTTAAAGCTAAATCTACTGCACAAAAAGAAAGGAAAGTCGATTCCACTAGACAAAATTTAGAGCAGATGATAGCTGAAGCTATCAAAATTAAACTAGCTTCTGTCAAAGAAGGGAAAGGCAGTTTAAATATGCCTATACTGCTACAAACACTTTTTTCGCCACCTTTTCAACCACCTGGTAACTACAATAATAAGGCCTTACAAAGTGCTGTTGATCAAATGCGTGAAATTCTAAAAGATAAAGATCGACTTAATGCTTTTTTAAAGAATAACGAAATTGATAATAAGGGGTATGATCTAAAAATTGATCTACTCTATACCAATAGACCAGTAAACAAAGGTAGAGGGATCTCAGAACGTTATACTAAAGATAAAACAATGGGTTCAGAAAATGAAAGCGCTGTTTTGTCGCTGCGTACACTTGTAGGCAATCAAATTATAAAACATCCTGAGCCTACTGACTCACTAAAACTAGCACAGGCTGCACTTAAGCAATACGTAGATATGAATAACGAAATTAGTCGCTTAGCCGCAATTGGCATGATTATTAAGAACCCACCTTATAACCCTGTTGCTGAAAGAGCTGCTTTAGAACAAATTATCATAAATCAAGCGGGAGGTATCCGTATTGGTAGCTGTGTCAGTGGTAAAGACAGAGAAGAAATGATTACAGAAATAGCTTTAGCACAAATGCAATTTTATGCGAAATATGGTGAAATACCTCCTGCTTTTGATCCTAAAGATCCAGACAATACCAAGCGTAATGAATTTGAGGGGATGGTTGCCCATCTCTATTTGAAAGGCCATGGTCAAAAACTTGCTGGAGAAAATGCCAAAGGTTGTGACGGATTAAAAAATGTTGAAGATGTTTTTGGCACCCGAATTTGCAGCAAAATAAGAGAGCTCGCACCACAGTACAACATTCCCAACGAATTTGATCCTGTTAAAGATGTTCAAAAAGTGGCTGGATTGAATAAGTTAGGCACAAATAAACTCGGTAAAATTACTGGTAAAGACGTATTTGTAAATCTTATAAAAGCTGTCGCCCCTCTTGTAAAATTATTAATTAAATCTCATAAAATAAATTCTAAAGTATCCAAACTCGACAAGCAAATTGAGGTTGAAAAATCGAAAGATGTGCGCCGACCTCCATTTACGAATAAGTTTAGCTATAGTAAACAAAATGAAGCCGAGGTCCAACGCCAAATAAGACAGGTAGA
>CAZSGE010000045.1:15804-22637 GCA_964606325.1 Uncultured Candidatus Berkiella sp. | reverse complement strand
AGATAAACTACTTGAATAAAATTATGCATTTGGTTTTTTCTCGGTCTGAAACATAGTTAACATCCGCTCTGTGACCACGAAGCCACCGACCACATTGATAGTGGCAATTAATACGGCAAAGAAGCCTATGAATTGTTCTGTAAGGGTTTGAGATTGACCGAGCGCTATCATGGCACCAATCAAAATAATACCATGGATAAAATTGGTACCAGACATTAAAGGTGTATGTAAGATGACGGGTACGCGGTTAATAACCTCATAACCTGTAAAGGCCGATAAGGTAAAAATTGTTAAAAAAGTAATAAATCCATCTATCATAGATTATCCTACAAATGCTTTAATTTGTTCTTGTTTAATTTCACCCGCATGGGTGAGCACGCTTTGCGCAATGATTTCATCATTCCAATCTAAATTGAAGTTTCCCTCTTTTAGGATAAGCTCAAGGAAGCTTGTTAAGTTTTTGGCATACATGTTGCTGGCATCTGTTGCCACCATGCTGGGTAAATTTGTCGGCCCAGCAATGTGGATACCTTCGAAAACAATGGTTTCTCCAGCTTGGGTGAGTTCGCAATTTCCACCGGCAACAGCAGCACAGTCCACAATGACGGCGCCAGGCTTCATGGATTTTACCATCCCAGTTGTAATGATTTTAGGTGCAGCTTTACCTGGAATCAGCGCGGTAGTGATAACAACTTCTGCTTTTGAAATCGCATCCGTTAGGGCATCTTGCTGTTTTTGTTTTTCTTCTTCGGTTAACTCGCGCGCATAACCGCCAGTACTTTCTGCTTTAATATCAATGTTAACCATTTTGGCACCTAAAGATTCGACCTGTTCTCTGGCGGCAGGGCGAATATCATAGGCTTTTACAATTGCGCCAAGCCTCCTTGCAGTAGCGATAGCTTGTAATCCTGCAACCCCTGCCCCTATGACAAGTACATTAGAGGGGCGAATGGTGCCAGCTGCTGTGGTGAGCATGGGAAAAATACGGTTTAACAAATTGGCGCCGATAAGCACCGCTTTATAACCTGCTATGGTTGCTTGTGAAGAGAGTGCATCCATCGATTGCGCTCTTGAAATTCGCGGAACGAGTTCCATTGCAAAACTAGTGATGTTTTTATTTTTTAAGGCTTTGACTCGTTCAGGATAACGATAGGGTGATAACAGCCCTATTAAAATAGCATTTTCTTTAATATGCTGAATTTCATTTTCCGAGGGCGCTTCGACTTTAAGGATAATGTCAGCTTCTCGATACAAAGATGCCGAATCATTATAAAATTCAACACCTTCATAGAGGTTGTCGGGGAATGCTGCATTTAAGCCCGCATTGCGTTCAAATAAGACCGTACAACCTAATTTAGTTAGTGTAGGGATAAGTTGGGGGACAAGCGCGACACGCTGTTCGTCTTGGGTAATTTCCTTTGGGATTGCAACTCGCATGACACAACTTATGTTAGTGAATACTGCGGCTTATTATAAATAATAAAAAGATACAGTCTATTATTTATATTTAGCTATAAAAATAACAAATGATAGTTTAGGGCGATAATTGAACAATTTCCCAAAGTGATTCTTTCAAAGTGTACTGGAAACGATCATGCAAGCGATGTTCGCGACCTTGCCAAAATTCGATTTCAGAAGGTTTTATGATAAAGCCGCCCCAAAAATCAGGACGAGTAAGGGGAGCATGAGCTTGCGCTATTAAAGCCTCATATTTTTCAATCAAGACATTCCTATCGGGAATGACAGCACTTTGTTTGGAGATGGTTGCTGCAATCTGTGATTCTTTAGGTCGTTGTTGAAAGTAGGCGTCAGATTCTTTTTGTGAGGTATAGGAAACGGTGCCTGTGATCCGGACTTGACGCTGACATAGGGGCCACCAAAATACTAAGGCAGCATTCGGGACGGCTTCTAACTGTTGAGATTTTAGACTAAGGTAGTTGCTAAAGAAGACAAAACCCTTTTCGTCGAAGGATTTGAGCAAAACCATTCTTGCCGTGACATGATAATCTTTGTCAGTTGTGGCAAGTGTCATGGCAGTAGGCTCTATTTCACCCTTGGTTTGAGCTTGTTTAAACCAAAGTGCAAATTGCTGTATAGGATCTGCTAATAAATTAGCCTTTGTGAGGGGTAAGTGAAAATAATCTTGTGAGGCGTCGGCTGGTGTCGTCACGTTAGTTCTTCAAAAGCCACAATGCATCCACCTCAAACTTATCAGCAATTTGTTTCAAAAGCTTTTTGTTTGGCACAAGCTCTCCCGCTAAGACATTTTCGCTCTCTTGTATTGTTAAGCTAAAAGCCTGTGAGAAGTACTTTACGCGCTCTTCTTTGGCTTTTGACACATTATTAAAGTCGAGCAATGCATGAATATTTTCTAAAATAGGCGTATGCATCGGCATAGTTTAGCTGCCCCAAATTCGAAAAGTTATATCCACAGTGACAAAACGAGTGAAAAGGCATGGCACTCGCAAAACTGATTATATCTTTATTGATTGCTGAGTAAACACCTTATCTTCATTTTTTTGTATTTTAAGTAACCTATTGAAAAATATATAAATAATATAAATTTTCTAAAGCGAATTGGCTTATAATACTGTTTGATTCCTATTTTTTGAGAGATTTCGACGATATCTATGCTGGTCCGACATTTCTATCTAAATGAAGACGCAGCGATTTTTAGAAAAGCATTCATTGGAATGTAACTAGTTAATAAACTTAAAAAATATCTAAGAAGTAAGCAAATAAACAAAGAATAAAAAATTTTTTCACAGGGCTACATAAACCTGAAATAAGTAGGGTATATTATGAAAAGAATATAAGAAAACAGCCACATTCAATAATAAGTGGCAAGTATAAATAGAGGTTGTCATGAATAAAGAAAATCAGATTGACGCTGTCGATGAAAATATTTCAAAAGAAAATCAAATACATCTCGATTTACCACAAGCTAAAGCGGAATTAAAATCAGAGATGGTCAAAGAAGATGATTATCATATTATGTTAAAGGACTTAATTTTGATGGCGCTACCAAGCCCATCACAACATGTTCACTAATAATGTTAGTGTCAAATTAACCAACTAACTTATCTAAAATTAAAAAGCTGTATGTTTTGATAATGGGGCGTAACTCTTTCAGAAACTCTGCGCATTAGCGCAGCTTGCTGGATGAGAAAAGCATAGCCACTGAATTGTTCCTGAATCAAGTTCAACAATTGATGTTTATGAGTTTGGTTTAGGGCTTCTAAGTTTTGAACTCTACCAATAGTAATATGTGGTGAGAATCGATTCTTACTATCGAAATGATATTTATTTTGAGTGGCTTCATTCAATTTTTGATTCATTTTTTTATGAATCGTAAGCAATTGTTGATAGGGTTCAATTTTTAACACAATCGCATTGCCATAACCTCTTACTTCTTCGACGTTTGCCATAAATGGACTTTGCGTCGAAATTGAACTCATCGATAAAGCAATGGTTCTTATATCAGTTTCATTCACTTCAGGGATATAACCAAGTGTCACATGAAGATCTTGTGTGTGTGTCCATTGAATACGAGCAAGTGGTGAACGTTTGGCTTCACAGGCAGAAATTTTTTGCGTCATAACCATGCGGTTGTCATGACTTGGTAATGCTGCTAAAAATATATTAAATTTCACGGTAAATGTCCTACTTTTGCCCTAATTGTATTATTAATTAGAGATTAATGGAACAAAACTCACACGTTCTAAAATAGATTTCTCGTAATGCTGATTCGTGCGTTTGATTAAAGTTAGTTTTTGCACTTGTGGGGGACCAACTGGGATAACCATAATTCCCCCGTGCACTGAGAGCTGTTCTAACAAGTCATGCGGTACAGTATTACTTGCTGCGGTCACTATAATACAATCAAAAGGCGCCTCATTGGGTAACCCTTTTGAGCCATCGCCCAAGACGCAATTCACATTATTAAACCCCAAAGAGTTGAGTTTTATTTTGGCTTTTTCATGTAATGATTTAATTCGCTCTATTGTCCAGATTTCTTTGAATATCGTTGCCAAAATTGCACTCTGATAACCTGAGCCTGTTCCTATTTCTAATATTTTTTTTGGGTTTGGGTGATTAAAAAGTGCTTGTGTCATTAACGCAACAATATACGGTTGAGAGATGGTTTGTTCTGCATCGATAGGTAGTGCAACATTGTCGTAAGCTCGTGGTTTAAGATGCGATAAAACAAATTTCTCACGTGGCACGCACGCAATTGCATTAAGTACAGTAGGATGCGTGATTCCCGCTGATTTTAACTCATCCAGTAAAAAATTCGCTTTCATAGCCAATCCGACACAGCCTCGCCTTACTTTAATACTATATCTTTTTTGAGGTTAATTGGCCGAGTGTAATATCCCACATCAGTACTTTTTTGCCATTTATCAAAGCAAAATACCAATGATAAACATATGCTCGAAAACTAGTGCTAAGGTCCAATAGGAAGGTATGGGTTTAAATTGTGTAATAGATGCATCTGGAGAAATTAACAGTATTGGGTGTACATTCTCTAGAGTAAGTGGCGACAACATGAACAAAACAAACGAAAGTAATAATAGCCAATCAAATCCTAAATCATTGCCAGAAAATAAACCTGCAGAGGAAGGATCTGTATGGAACAAAATTAAACGCTTTTTTAGTGATGATGTTGAAGTACCCGCAAAAGATGCTTCAGTTGAAGTGCCTAAACAGCCACCTGCGAGCGATGTAGCAGAAGATGCGCAAAGCATCCAACCTAAGGATGATAATAAACTGCCAGCTCAAGCAGTGCCCGGGGAGTCTGCAGGGGAAGCCGTAATACAGACGGATGCCCCTGAAGGGAAAAAACAGTTGACGTTAGAAGAAATTGAAAAAATGAAGGCAGCTGAGGCAGGTGGCGCGGAAGAGGATGGTGGTTTCAGTGATTTGCTATTCATAACCTATGGTATGCCCATTCGAGAAGACAGTGTGCCTCGCAATCTTCATATTGATTGGGGTTTTCAGAATGTAGAAAAAATAACGTGGCCGGTTTTTCCTGAAAATGAATTGATTATAGATAATCCCGTTTTAATTACCGATTTGACACCCAAATTATTAGGTGGTGATGCGGTCGTTGACGAAGACGACTTACCAGAGAGGGGACCAAATGAATCAATTGGCTCTGATCTCACTAAAGAGTCAACAACGGTACAAGGTGATTTTAAAATATTCGCGCCAGATGGTGTGGCTATTCTATCTGTTGGCGGAGAGAATATAATCGTTAACGATGTGTTTACCTCTAAAAAGATTGTTACTCCCTTAGGTAACATTTTGGAACTTAGCAGTTATGATCCTGGCACAGGTACTATCACTTACCTTTACACTCTCAACGATAACGAAAACCATCCGCAAGGCAATGGCGAAAATGATATTTATGAAGATTTTCCCGTGTTTTTGCAAGATAAAGACAAAGATACGGCCAATGATATTTTGTCCGTTAGAATTATCGACGATATCCCAAAAATAGAACTTTCACAGAAAGATCAAATTCTTACAGTTGATGAAAGTGACTTTTCACAAAACGCCTCAGCAAATTTCTCCAATCTCTTTAATGCTGTACCAGGTGCAGACGGTGGTACCATTCATTACGAGCTTGGTGTGAAACTCAATGGTGAAAATAGTGGTTTAGTAGACACGCAGTCTAATCAAGCTGTATTTCTCTTTTTAGAGCAAGGCAGTATTATTGGTCGTGTTGGGGGTGAAAATGGCGATGTTGTATTTACCATTAGCCTTAATCCCAATACAGGCGACATTACGCTCGATCAAAGTCGCGCAGCAATACACGATGATCCAAACGATCCAGATGAATCAACCAGTCCTGCCATGCTTCTTTCACCAGATCTGATTACACTAAAAGCAGATATAGTTGATGGTGATGGTGATACTGCTTCAGCCATCAGGAACATCGGTAATGCATTTAGATTTGAAGATGATGGTCCAAGTATTGATGTTAGAGTCTGTGTGCCCGCCGATAAAATGATCGTCGATGAAAGTGATTTTACACAAAATGCTACGGCAAATTTTGCCGATAACTTTGTTAGCACCAGTAGTTATGGTGCAGATGGTGCCGGCTCGATTAAATCCGATTACAAACTATCAATTTCAGCCAATGATGTGGATAGCGGTTTAGATGATGTGGCCACAGGCAAAAGCGTTCTCTTAAAAATGAATGGTGGTGTCGTTGAAGGCTATGTTGAAGGTACCAATACGCTTTCGTTTACAGTGACCGTGGATGCCTCAGGTTTTGTGACCTTAGATGGTATACGTGCGCTCACGCATCCTGATGGTACCAATCCCGATGATGGCGTGACTTTAAGTTCAGCTGATTTGGTATCATTAACGCGCACCGATACGATTACGGATAAAGACGGTGATAAAGCCCTCGGAAGTGCTGCCCTCAATATTGGCCAAGCGTTTATCTTCAAAGATGATGGTCCTGGTATTAGCGTTAAAACTGTCGGAACAGCAGCACCGTTAACAGTGGATGAAAGTGATTTTAATGTTAATGCGAAAGCGGATTTTTCTGGATACTTCGCAAACACACCCAATTATGGTGCAGATAATGCCGGCTCGATTAAATCGGATTACAAGCTCTCAATTTCAGCCAATGATGTGGATAGCGGCTTAGATGATGTCGCCACAGGCAAAAGCGTTCTTTTGAAAATGAATGGTGGTGTCGTTGAAGGCTATGTTGAAGGTACCAATACGCTTTCGTTTACAGTGACCGTGGATGCCTCAGGTTTTGTGACCTTAGATGGTATACGTGCGCTCACGCATCCTGATGGTACCAATCCCGA
>CAZSGE010000045.1:0-15704 GCA_964606325.1 Uncultured Candidatus Berkiella sp. | reverse complement strand
TATCATTAACGCGCACCGATACGATTACGGATAAAGACGGTGATAAAGCCCTCGGGAGTGCTGCCCTCAATATTGGTCAGGCGTTGATCTTCAAAGATGATGGTCCCAGTATTGAAGTTAAAGCAATTGCGTCACCTGATCTGATGACGGTAGATGAAAGTAATTTAGTTCAAAATGCCACTGGTAATTTTGCAGATAATTTTAGCATCACGAGTAAATTTGGCGCAGATAATGCTGGTACATTGACTACTGATTACAAATTGTCGATTAGTGCGATCAATGCTGATAGTGGTTTAGACGATGTTGCAACCGGTAAAAACGTGTTATTAACAATGAATAATGGTGCGGTTGAAGGGCGGGTACAAGGTTCAAACGAGCTTGTATTCACAGTCTCGGTAAATGCAAATGGTCTAGTCTCCTTAGATGGTATTCGTGCAGTTGTTCATCCTAATGCTAGCAACCCAGATGATAGTGTGACATTAATATCTGATACATTAGTTAAATTAACACGAACAGATACCATTATTGATAAAGATGGCGATCCTGCCACAAGCTCAGCAACATTGAATATTGGTCAGGCTCTCATCTTCAAAGATGATGGTCCCGTTGCCGTAGATGACTGCTTTACAGTGTCTGCTCCACCGCTACCTTCTTATAATTTAACCTTTGTGCTAGATGTGTCAGGTAGTATGAATACGCTGATAGGCAACACTGGAAAAACACGTTTAGATCTATTGCAAGAAGCTTTGACCAATCCAGGCGCCTTACTAGATAGCTATCAAGCAGCAAGTACAGCACTCAAAATCACGATTGTAACATTTAGTGGCGATCTCGATGGTCAAAATGCAGATGATGCAAACACTTCTATTGAATTTTCAAGCGTTCAAGCTGCAAAGAATTATATAGATGCCCTATCAGCAAATGGTTGGACGAATTATCGAGCAGCAACTGAAGCAGCAAAAGCTGATATTACTGCAGATTCCAATAACCCTTCTTTAGCAGGGTATATCGATAGACTATATTTCCTATCAGATGGCAAGCCAGAACCCCAAGGTACAAACGGTATTGATAATCGATTAACTGATGCAGAAGAATCAGCTTGGAGAACGTCACTTAATTCAAATAATGTCGAAGCATTTATTTTGAATATAGGCTCTATTAGCCAATCAGATGTGGATGAGCACTTAAAAGATCTTGATGATGATCAGCCAGGTACTGTTATTACGGTAGCGCCTGATTTAAGTAATTTGCAACAGATATTAATAGATACCATCAGTCAAGTTGAAACTATAGGAAATGTTCTAACCAACGATAATGCAGGAGCCGACCAAGGTGCTCAGGTTATAAACATCTATTTTACTTTGGCAACTGCACAAGCAGCCAATGCTTATCTAGCTGCTCATCCAGAGTTAGTTGGTGCAAGTATTAATGGAGCCACAGTAACTATTCCGATTCCAAATGTAGATATCATCACACCAATTGGCAATTTATTGCATATTGAATCTAATGGTAATTTTAAATATACCAGTAATTTTGGTCCAAATGCGGGACAAGATGAAGAATTCCATTACACCATGAAAGATAAAGATGGAGACACAGCAACTGCCGAGTTATGTTTTGATATTGATGGAACTGTTAAGATATCTGATTTAACTCCTAAAGCACAAGGCGGTGATGTTGTTGTTGATGAAGATGATTTATTGAGCTCAAGAAACGATAATGAATCTGCAGGTTCAGACCTAATAAAAGAGACAACTAACGTACAAGGATCATTTAAAATCAACGCACCCGATGGTGTGGGTAGCTTACAAATTGCTGATCAAACCGTGATTAGCAACGACGTGTTTACTGCTAAACATATTACATCTTCTTTGGGAAATATGTTGCACATACTAAGCTATGATGCTCAAACCGGCACGATATCTTATAGCTATGAGCTAAAAGACAATGAAACGCACCCTTCTGGCAATGGTGAAAATGATATTTATGAAGAATTCATCATAACGTTGAAGGATGCTGATGTATCAGATCCTGAAACAGCAACAGACGTTCTAACTGTGCGCATTATAGATGATGTCCCAAGTATCACAGTTACTTCAAATGGTGCAGTAGATTCATTAACTGTTGACGAAACGAATTTGGGGCAAAATGCCAGTGCAAATTTTGCAGATAATTTTAGTGTTGCAAGCACGCCGGGTGCTGATGGTGCGACAGTGTCGAGTAAGTATGTACTTACTCTTTCAGCCAATGGCGTTGATAGTGGCGTAGATGATGTGGCAACTGGTCAAAATGTTATGCTCTTTTTAAATAATGGCATAGTCGAAGGGCGTACACAAAGTAGCAATCAGATTGTCTTTACCATAAATGTTGATGCATCTGGCGTTGTCAATTTACATCAAATTCGCGCACTGGTGCATCCCAATCAAAGCAACCCTGATGATAGCGTTACATTAAATAGTGCTGATTTAGTTAAGTTGACTAGAACGGATACCATTTTAGATTCAGATGGTGACTCAGCTTCAAGCTCAGCCACTTTAAATATAGGTAAAGCCTTTATTTTTAAAGATGATGGACCAACGGCTGTTCAAGATACTTATGTCATTACACCGCCGCCTAAACCGTCATACAATTTGACCTTTATATTAGATGTTTCAGGTAGCATGACCACAAAGATTGGTAATACTGGAAAAACACGTTTAGATTTATTGCAAGAGGCCTTGACCAATAATGGTGCTCTATTAGATAGTTACCAAGCAGCAAGTACTGCTCTTAAAATAAGCATTATCACCTTTAGTGGTGATTTAGATGGTCAAAATGCAGATGATGCAACGATATCACAAGAGTTTTCAAGCATTGCAGCGGCAAAAACCTATATTGACAATTTGTCAGCAAATGGTTGGACTAATTATCGTGCTGCTATTCAAGATGCTACAACGGATATTACTCAAGATAGCGCCAACCCAAATTTAGCAGGTTACATTGATAGAGTTTATTTCTTATCTGATGGTAAACCACAACCCAATCCTTTGGATGATCCGGGCTATTCTATTGATAATCGATTAACGGATGCTGAAGAATCTGCTTGGAGAACTTTACTCAACACAAACAATGTTGAAGCATTCATACTGAATATTGGATCTTTTAGCCAAGCTGATATAGATGAGCATCTCAGGGATTTAGATGATGATCAACCAGGAACCGTTATCACAGTTGCACCTGATTTGAGTAATTTACAGCAAATTTTGGTAAGCACGATTAATCAAACTGAAACCACAGGTAATGTGTTAACGAATGATGCTAGCGGGGCTGATAGTGGCAAGCAATTAGTGAATGTGTATTTCACGCTTGCCAGTTCACAGGCTGCAACAAACTATCTTGCTGCTCACCCTGAGCTTATCGGTGCGACAAGAAATGGCAGTGTTATTACCATTCCAGTACAAAACGTTGATATTATAACTCCCGTGGGTAATAAATTGCATATCGATGCGAATGGTGCTTTTACTTATTCTAGCTCTAACTATGCACAAGATGATGTTATCAATTACACCATGAAAGACAAAGATGGTGATACATCAAGTGCCACTTTATTATTTGATTTAAATGGCAATGCTTCATCATTATCAGCAGGCCAATCGGTTGATGGTCCTATCGTGGATGCGACCATTTTCCAAGATGAAAACAGCAATGCCATTCTTGATTCTAATGAAAGTCAGACTTTGTCTGGTGCAGAAGGTGCTTATAATTTGATGATCTTTGATGCTAACAAAGATGGCTTTATAGATAGTCTTGATGGCAGACTTGTTTCAATTGGTGGAACCGATACCGCAACAGGTTTAAGTTATCAAATCCCGTTATTTGCACCAGTCAATAGTAGTATTATTTCACCTTTTACGAGCTTGCTTGAAATGCAAATTGAAGGAAATAGAGATCCTAAATCAGTGAATGATCTACTTGTTAAGGCGCTTGGGCTCACACCGGGTGTAGATTTAACCAAACTAAATCCGTTTATCAGCGCATCCCAGGGAGAAGAGCAATCATTGATGCAAGCAGCAGCTATTATGACAATGAGTATTCAGCTTGGCATGGCTTTGTCTCAATTGTTGGGGGCTGATCAAGCGCAATTTGCTGAAGACATTTATAAAGCTATTGGTGATCAAATATTAAAATCAGATGATAAAGCAGATTTTAGCAGTGTGGGATTAATACATGCTGTGATTGAAGAGGTGAGTAGTCAATTAAATGTTGCACCAGCAGCTTTAAACCCAATTGTTGATATGATGAAAGCAAGTCAAGAAGCTATTCAAGTCAGTAGCCATGACATCCTTGATCCTGCTATGGCTATTAGCGACGTTCAAAGCATAACACAGGGTGCTTTCGCTCATGCGATCACAGATTTCTATAGTGGTATGATATCTCAAAGTGTTTTAGATGCGATGATTAATACATTACCTCAAAACGTCAATACAATTGATGAGCATCATAATGTAGCGTCAAGTGCGACAGCAGAAGTTGTACAAGAACACCAACAAATTACGCATGGAAATATTCTTCAAGATTCTCAATCTGAGCAGCATAACATTCTGGGGTATAAATATGTCAATGAAGCAAATCAAGTTGTAGAAGCTGAATTTGGTGTTAGTGTTACGACGAAAAGTGGTGCTATTTTAACGATTCATCAAGATGGTAGTTATTCTATTAGCCCAAGTCATCCTGGAGAGTCTTTTATGGAAGTGATTGAATATACTTCTGTTAACAAGCTTGGTGAACAATTTGAGAATTACCTTTGTCTTCATACTGCTGACATTAAACCGGATTATTCTCAAGTTGCAGATCTCTTTCATCAAGAAGATGATAATTACATTGTTGATATTAGCCATCTTGAATCTAACTTGAAAATTTCTATGCAAGATATCGATACACACCACAGTGAATTAGAACAACTGCATGATCCAAGTTTTAGTAATTCAGCTATTAATGCAGATAATTCAAGCCAAGTTGCTCCTTCAAGCACGGGGCCGCTCAGCGCAACAGTGATTGTAGAGCAAATCACAGCGCCAACAGCGGTTACTCATCCGTTAGAGCAACATACTCCAACGCAAACGCATGAATAGTTTTATTTGTATATGGCTGTAAGATTTATATTTTGAAGCTAAATTTCTGATTATATATTTTATTTAAGAGAGATATTGAGAATGCCATGATAAATGCGCAGAAATAATCCCGTATTATCGAAATTTAATTTCATCATAATATTATAAAAGAAATCTATCCAACATTTGTAAAGCCAGTTTATTTAGCTCATTAAAGTGGTTAAAATAGGCTATTCAAAGTAACCAGTGTACTTACATCATTTACAGTATGAGAGGTTTCGTTATGTCACTGTATAGTTTTATGGCTGTCAAGACCGTAGATCAAGATGACTTAGATGAAGATAAAGGTACCGAATTACAGACTATTTTTGACGATGATAAGCCAGAGGACACAGAGCCAAGCGCTGCTATCTCATCGTCCCGTGCTTCAGTTAAAGAAAAATCAATACCGATACCTTTGAAAAATGGCTCACAGGCTAATGCAAATTCAGCAGAATCCATCTCTAGCAGTCCACCAATTGCTATCGCAGGAAGCCCTTACATGCCTAGTGGTGGAGTGCAAAGAGTACGCAATGCAGATCTAGATACTGTTATCGTTGGCTCACCGCCAGGTGTGCATGATGACAGGCGAAGGGCCCACACTAGCAAAAAATATTGACCACACTTATTATACTAGACCTGTTTTTTTAACTGTGCTTGTGACGTTGTTGCTGGCTGCTGGTTGTGTGCGTAGTTTGAGTGCATTTGTTTCATTATCAGTATTTTTGATAGACTCAAAGTGGTGAGTTAAGGCTAATGCCGGTCAGTTAAGCTGTCCGGCATTTTTTTTCTATGGTGCTTCGTTTTTTATTTATTTTAAGCGCTGCTCGATACGGTTTTCTACGTCGTTAATAAAGCCAAATATAATGCTCGGGAAGTGAAATCATATTTTTCGCGCGTAATTTTCACTGGCCAAAGGTTATTCGCCCATTCAAAAAAGTGATGATAAGGGAGTCAAAGATCTTGTCGCCAAGAATCCCAACACGATGGGCTCGTCGAGCATGCCGTCAAAGTCTACTACGGCGTCCGTTAGATTATAATGAGAATCGGATCTTATGTACGGGCGCGCCTTGTTTTTGGCAGATTTAAAAACATTTGTCTTCTATTTGTCCAAATTACTGATAGTCCATGCATTTTGATTTTATGCTTAGTTGATACTCCATTCTCCAAATGACGAATTTTCAATATATACCTTTCGTCGCTTAAAAATATTTTTACTACATGTTTTAAATATGATCTTATTTTTTACTACATATTTAAAATATATTTTTAGCTAATATATTCAGCTTATATGTTATATTTTTTTATTACGAAGGTGGAGTATGCTAAATCCAATTCTTGATGAGTCTAAAAAGAAAGATATTGAAAATGAAGTTGAATTAACGCCAATTGCGTGGCTTCCCAAAGAAATACTAAACGTTACAGCAAGCTTTTTAAACCTTTATAGTATGGTTAGATTAAGAAGAGTTAATCGACGGTTTAAATCGGTTATCGATGATGAACAATATCGAACTTTTGAAGAAATGTACAATCGTTTACGTATAATTGAGCCAAGACTAGACCCCATATTTCCCAAAAAGAATTTTCTTCAATTTTACTACAATGCAGTAAATGATGTTGTCGACTTTCAACGAAGAGAAATTTGCCATATAAATGAATTTCCTCCCAATGAAAAAGCTCATGTAAGAAAAATAGTTTCACCAAAATCGATATATACAATACCAACCCTTCTTCATTTAGAAAAAGTAAGTGAAGCCCTAGATAAAATAAATATCAAAAAAATCAAGGATTCAATTGATATAAATACTCGCATTTTAGATTTGTCAAAGGTGAATGGTGTTACTCGCTTTCCTAAGCAGTTATTAGCAATGAAAGAATATGAGGTCTATTGGGATAGGTTAGAGGTCTTTAATATTACAAATTCTTTGATAGCTCATGTCCCTTTGGAAATTGATAAGTGTAAAGCGCTCAAAAAGTTTATCTGTGAATACGGTAATTTATCCTTTTTACCCGCAACATTAGGTAATTGCCGTGGGCTAGAAGTAATATTTTGTACCGAAAATCCATTAACTGAAATACCAGAAACCTTAGGCAATTGTAAGTCCTTAAAAAAGGTTAACTTCACTGCCGCTAAAATAACCCGACTGCCAGAAATTTGCGGAAATTGGCAGTTGCTGGAATACTTTGATTGTGGCGGGAATTTTTTAACTGAATTGCCAGCTTCGCTAGGAAATTGCTCAATGTTGAAAGAGCTTTATGCGAATGGTAATAAGATTAGCCAGTTACCAGCAACATTATCGAATTGCAAAAAGATTGAAAGATTTGCATGCTCAGATAACAGATTAAATCAGCTTCCAGACTATATGGGTGATTGGGATTTGTTGGTGGAACTTGATTGCAATGATAACAATTTAGAATCTGTACCAGAATCTTTAATCAATCGGCTAGGAAGAGGTTGGGCAGATACTGTTCTAGATAATCAATATGAAGAAGATACTGATGATACTAAGCCTAGTACGGACGGTAGCCACATCGATGAAAAAGGAAAAAGTGCGACGCCTAGTGTTAAAAGAAAGCTCTAAAAAAGTTGGGAGTTCGCCCAACTTTTTTCAATCCACTTAGATCGCATAGCTGAATGACAATTAGCATGTACACTTGAATCAAAATGCTTACTCGGATATTCAGTTAAAAATGGCCAACAAGCAAGTGCAAATTCACCAGCATCCATCATCTCTGGAAGTCCCCCAATTTCGATATCAGCAGACCCATGCATACCTAGTGGTGGAGCGAGAAGAGAAGAAATGCCACGCAGGGCAGAGAAAGATAATTTTATCGTTGGCTCACCGCCAGGTGTACATGATGATAGGCGAATAGTAGCCTATCATTCCAAAAAATTTTAAACATCCTTAACATGCTAGATCTGCTTTTTAATGGTACTTGTGACTTTATTGCTGGCAGTTGGTTGTGTGTGTAGCTTGTATGTATCTGCTACATTATCTGTTCTTTTTATAGTCTCAAAGTAGGGGGTTAAAGTAGAATCTTGTTTTGGATCATTTAAACTTTTAGATGCTTGAATTAAACTATCCATGTTTTGAGGAAACATTGTAATTAAATGACTTCTTTCTTTCACTTTTGCATTGACTATTAGCCAGTTATTTACGGCTTCTGGACTTGTCAGAATGCTTGAGACAGAGTTTGAAACAAAGAGTGTTGGTATGGATTTATAAAATAGAGGATAATTCGTTTCTAAAAAGTTTCTGAGTTTCTTTCCTTCGTCTTTATGCCAGAGTCCTCCGCCTAGTAAAGATGAAATAAGTAAACATTCTAAGGTCGCAAATTTTTCAGCGATGGTGTCAGTTTTAACATTTTTAAATAAAGTTATCAGCTTCTCAGCTACCACATGTGGCATTTTCATTTCGAATATATTACATAAATGCGTCGCGTAGTCGCCTCTTTTAACATGTTTTCCAGTGTCCAATGTTTTTTCATGAATATAAAAGAAAGGTATCCATGTACCCTCTATTTCTTTAGGGTGCGAGGTGTATGTTGATTTATAAAATGGGCCAAATGGCGTAATGGTTATTTCTCTGAAATCATGGGGATCTGCTTGATAAATAATTTTAGGTAATTTCATATTTTTTACTTATTATATTATTGTTAGCGTATCTATTAATGCTAAATGACCCATTGCTTATAAAGTCAAATTATAGTCTCATTTTTTTAGTATCATTTTTTTTATAAATTCTTTTGTAGGAACTTGTGTGTTTATAGCGTGTTCAACTTCAGCTGGTAAGGCAGCTGTTGATATTCTATCTAGATAAGACTCAAAACCTACCGAAAAAGCGCGAGATAAATGTTCGTCCTGTGGAATGATGTTGTCAATAGCTACAAAATCGGCACAACTCAGCGCTTTGATAAGTTCGATGAATTTCTTTTCGTCTGAAAAAGTGTTATCTGATGAAATTCGATTTAAATCATCTTGTGGTTGGGAGTCTACAAATGATTTTTTCTTGGATCCTAACATAGGGTTCATCCAGTTGTTCGGTGTTCTCACTTAGCGTTGATTATATAAGAGTGACATAAAAAACTAAAGGGGCATTTGCCCCTTTAGTAAATCAAAAATGTAAGAGTATTATGACTATGGATTGTATTGTTGGTAGTATTTTTGAGATTCAATCTTCATCCCAGGGGTGAGTTTCTTTTCTATCCTTGCTTTGGCTTTAGCTGCCTCTTGATTGCCTTGTGCAGCGCTGATGCTATACAGGAAATAAGCTTTGGGATAATCCATTTCTACGCCAATCCCTTTTTCATACATTTTTCCTAAGCTTAACTGTGCAGCTTGTTGCCCTCTGTTGGCAGCTTTTAACCACCACTTTGCCGCTTCTTGATAATTTCCTTTTTGATATTGAATCATACCGTAGGCATTTTGAGCTAAGGGATCGCCTTTTCTCGCGTCGTCTAAAATACCAGGATCATCTTCACCTTCGCGATCATTTTCCATGGGCGCTGGTTTCATGGATTTAGCAAGATTGATGGTGTTTAAATTATCTTGCAGCATGCTGTTTTGGCACAAAGCGATAGGTGCATAAATAATTAACATGCTTAATAGAATTTTTTTCATGATATAGACCCCAATTTAAAAACATACTTTATAGACAAGTGAATCCTGCTTAAAGTTCAATTAAGAATTTTGAGTGTTTCGCGAAAGGTCACTGTATGTTTATTCAACGGTAGTTGTCATTCAGTAGCAAGTTTGCTCTTGTACTATGGGGATTAAATGTTCAATTGGTATAGAGGGAGCAAAAGTAATGTTCGGTTCTTGATTTGCTTCATATGTCATGTGTGTGGTTGTATTCTCGTTGAAATCCAATCCAACAATGACATCATCAATGGATATACAGTCATTTAAGGAAATCGAAATATCATCTGAACCAAAGTCTGTAACATCATTGAATATGGCACTAAGTATTTTTTCAAGCTCTGCATCAGTAAAATCGAATTCAGTATCTACATTAGCAATATCTTGTTCAAAATGGTTGTTATCATGAATGTTATTATTGATTGTGGAATTATCATTCTGTTGGATGGCATTTAATTCGGTTTGTGTGCTTAACAATCCCTGCTCACGATAGCTTTCAAGTGTTGATTTTAAATGTTGGGTCACGAAATCATCATTGATTCCATTCTCTTTTGCAAATTTCATCAAATTCTCGAACAGCTGATAGTATTCAATGCTGGCGTCGTCCGCACCCTGAATGAGAGGGTTAACGACTTTGGCATGAAAAACATGATCACCATTTATATATTCATATTTTGTCCATAATATTTTACCGGGCGCTATGAGAAATTCATCTTCTGAAGGTATACCTGATAATGATTGAATATTTTTTCCATAAACGTTATCAAAAATGATAAAGCAATTACCTTTGAAGTTTTGGCTAACATAATAATCTGAAGATGTGCTCATAAAAGCATTTTGTTCGGTCCAGCCACCACCTTGCTTTACTAACTCTATTCGGTGTTGAATTTCTTCATATGAGGTGGCATGTTCGCCGCGATAGGTTTCAAATTGACTGTTCAAAGTCGGATCAATCTTATTTAAGCCGGAAGCAATCAGAACAGAATCAATAACGATGTCGTTAACATTATAGTGATAACCAGTTGCTTGGCTATGTAAAAACTGGTTAATGGAGTAATATCGACTGCCAGTGTAACTTGTGATGGCGTTTTTTTCAGCTGTATTAAGTGGCGCATTACAATAATATGCGTGATATGAATAAGTGCTTAATTTTGCGCTGTCTGTTTCGTTTATTGAGATATGGTTTAAATTCGCTTTGCTGATGATATCGTTCAAGTCTATTTTAATATTACCTATATTAACTTCAACAGGTTTTGTATTGTCTAAATAACTTGTGTACTCACTATAAGAATTTACTTTTCCTGAGGCATGAATCATGCATTTAGTGATGAGCTCTAACAAATGGGTATAAATGTTTTTGTTTAAAGGTCCATAAACTAATTCTGTCATGATGTTACCGTATGAGTTTATATGTAAATACACTAATCAGTTGTCGCATAAAATGCATCAGCTCATGGCTAAAGGGTATTAATTAGCCGATATATTGCTTTGATGGAACCTTACAAGCATATGGTTTGTATGTCAACTAAGTTTATTGGTTTTTAAGCAAAAAAATTGGAAATGTTATGATACTTTTGCTCATTAATTTCTTATCAAAGGCTACTCCTTAGGTAGCTATACACCTATGTAGTATGTTTTGCTACAATGTACACCCTTTCAAAATATGTCCTAAACGAGTTTTACCTTATGTACGAGCCAGAAGCACTTCAAGAAAAGCACAGTCAAGTATTGGTTAAGCTTTTTAGGAGTACCAAAAATGCTGATAAAAAGTCAAAACTAATCATTCAGTATTTGGAAAAAAATCCGGGACTCGTTCTCTTGCGGTTTGTGAAAGATAGAACACTCTTGCACATGGCTGTTATTAAGCGGCTGCCAGTATTGGTTCAGTATTTATTAAAGCAATTTCCTGAGCTCTTGACGCTAAATGACTCAAAAAATAAAAGTGCTTTAAATCGTGCTGTTTCATTAAATATGTCAGAAATTGTGGAATTATTTAGACAGGCTATTTTTCCCTCCCTTGTACATCATCAAGCTGATGATACTGATATAGAAGAGTTATCAAAAGAATTTGGTGTTTTGCATTTATTTGAGTCTGGTTCTCACAATAAGCAACCTGTCTCTGATGATGATCAAATAACTAAAGATTTTGCAAGTGCGACTAGTATTATTAAAACCGTGAATGATGAATTGGAAGATCTGGGGCAACAATTAGAATCGCAATTGTTATACGCGGGTTTTGAAAGTTGTGATTCAACAAATGTCCCAGTACAAGAGGATGTGATTTGGGAATTATGTGCAGCTAATGAAATCAAAGATAATCCTAACATTGAGCGTAAGAGGCGCTTTGATAAAAAAATAACTTCAGAGACCCTTCAAGGTATAATGTCACAAAGATCGCCCGCAGTTATTATAAATAATATTAAAAAATTCTGGAGTAACTTTGATAGCAATCAAAAATTAACAGCTATTTTTGTGTTAAAAGAATTGTTGTTTTGGGATATTTCTCATGCCTTGGTTGCCAAGGAAGTAGATATTAAATCTTTATTACGACCAATATTTTCAAAGATTAAAAAGGCCTTCCCTCAGCATGGGGTAAATATGGTTTTTCTTTTGAAAAATCTTATATCAACGAAAGAGAAACTTGCAAGCAATGAGCTTTACCAAAGCTACTTAATGTTGAGTAACTTGGCGCAAAGTTCAATAATTGTTCAAAACAAAAAATCTTTTGAAACGCTTTTGCTAGAAACGCTTTCAATGAAAGATAAAAAACAAAAAGATAATATAGAACTTATTGCTAACGAATTTCGTGCGATTATGTTGGGGTTTTATCATACTGTTAGAATAGATGAATATTACTCTCCCGTATGGAGCCATGAACACTCGCCCCATATTGTAAGACAAATTGATGTATTTAATCATTTGAGTGATTATATAAGAACATTTATTTTGCAAGCACAAACACCAAAAGATTGTGCTCAGCGTATTGCACTATTTATTCGTGTAGCAGCTGAGCTATGCCATACGTCTAAAGCTATAGGCCCTGATTTAGGGAGCGTAAATATCATTACAACAGCAATCTCTTCAGGTTCTTTAGCTCGATTAAAACCAGTTTTTATGTTACTTTCAGATAAAGATAAAGCTAAGTTTGAAAATCTCAAAAGGCTCAATATGCCAGAGTTTGGTTTTACAATGCTTCGCAAGGTTGCTGGTGCATCTAGATTACCTCTGTTCAATTCTAGCCTGATACAATCCGATGTCCGGCTTTGTTATGAGAATAAAAACGCTAAAAATAGACACGAAGCGCTAGGTTCTGTTTTACAAAAAATATTGCAACTTAAAAGAGCGTATAGTTTATTGCCATTCCGATTTGGAACGAATTTATTATATTTGTTAGGTGAAGGAAGATATATTTCTATTTGGAATCATTTATATTGTTTGTCTGGCCGATTTGTACCCGTTAATTTGGATGCGGTAACCTTTGATGATTTAATGGAAATTATTGATTATATGATAAGTAATCAATTTTGTCCTATGGTTCTATATGCCCAAACTGAATATCAACCAGAATCAATTTTTGAGCCTATTTTAAATAAAATGAAAGAGTCTCTTTATGGGGACGAATTTCAAGGTGATGATTATAAATTACACATATTGAAAGCTCGCAAAGTTGCTTTTGATCTCATCAACCTTTTGAATCATACCTATGGCATCAATCTCAGCCACGAATTGATAAATCTGTACCTTCCTGAGCCTTCTCCAATCGCCTTGAGAATGAAGGAAAGAAATTCAATAGAATATGAAAATCCACCGGTATATATCGTGAAAAGATCTCCGCCGCTCTCTAAAAGGCATACTATCGATGCTGAGCCAAGTCCTGTAAGAAGAAGAAACAGGCTCTCTGAATCCTAAAACATTGGCCAGTTAACGTTTTGGTCTAAAACCCAGACACATAGTTGAGCGACTAGCAATAAAATGTGACTCAATATAAACAGTTAACCTCTCTCAATAGGCCATCCTTTGGTAAGCGCATACTAATGGGGGGCGTACGGTAGTTTAGATTTTTGGATGTAAAAATAGATTGCCACTGGTGCAAAGAACCAGATGATTTGTAGCCATATAGCAAGATACTGACAAGCCCAATCGTAGAATACGTACGAAAGTGCTCCCATCATCAAGATGATGGTGTTTTTGGGAAGCTTGATATATTTGATAAGAGTCCGGTTTACATAACCTTCATTTGCTTTAGGGCTGCAGCGGGTTGGCATTGCCCAATAGGCAAGCCATATTAATGTGAGCCCCTGACTTGAAATAATGGCTTCCAGATTGGCTCCGGTGGTATACATACCGATCACCTGAGGCAACATGGCAATAGCACAGCCAATCAGAAAACTCGCCAGCGCTATCCAGGCTCCAAGTTGTAGCTGTTTATCCTTCACATGCCAGACAACACTCAGGCGCCCCAAAAAGCTGCAGCCCATCACAAACAACCAGCTGGCATAGTCAATGCGACGGCTGGCTAGGATGCTGACAAGCTCCTGCATAAATCCAAGCTCTGTGGATGGCCTGAGCGCGAAGAGGGCAATGACAAAAAGTGCCAGCAAGGTGAGGATTGAGAAAATTTTGACTGCGCGGTGACTCAACCACGCACTAGCAACAAGCATGCCACCATAACTGCCGATGACCAAGAGGTGAGGCCAGTGCCACATTCTTTCGGTGATGTCGTAGATTAAGGAGAGCCCAATGCTGTACCAGAAAATTTGGGAGAGTAACAATAACCCTGAAAAAGGCAACAATTCATCACTTTTTACCTCGAGTTTTCCAGGTAAAAAAGCGAAGCTTGAGCGGTTGGGGGACAAGGTGATGGCGCTGGTTGCGCTCATGTGCTGGCCTCTTTAGGTTGCTAAGACACATTCCTTATTACATCTTGATTGTAGGCATAATGAACCCAATTGCAATACCAAAGTGTCGCTTTGATCAAATAATTTTCTACAGGGCAATTTCAAGACTGGTCTTGGCCAAGGCGGAGTTGGATTTGCCGATCTCAATATCTTTGGGCAGGCAAGAAAATTGCTCGCAAGATCTTGCTACTAGTGTCTCCATGACGTAGTTCGGCATAGACTTTACCCGGTGTCATTTTTCTAGAAAGCACAGTCACAGAGAGCGCCTATGTAAGCACAAAAGAGGGTGCTCCTCTCTGCGGAAAAGTCACTTTGGGTTCCCAGGAAAATCATTTTGCTCTTCCTCGACTTGTGAAAGGGATAAAGGGAGAGAGGTTCACAAACATGTCTTCTGACGATTCTTCATGCGCCAGGGAAGAGGTAGAAGAGCTCTACTGGATTAGCTGTTTGAAGCGACAGTCTATTAGCCCCCATTCTGGATAAGCAGGGGGTGCCTAAGTGGTGTCTCTTCCAAAGGGTCAGATGCTCATTTTTTGATGGCCCAGTATTTTTTGTGTCATAAATAACCTGCGCTTGGCTCTTCTAGCCTCTAAGTGACTTAAAAAACATTTCTTTGCAGCGTCAATAAAGAAAGTTAATTACATTCCACAATTTATCCGGTATACTTTACGACCCAATTTAGCAAAGATTAAACCCTATGATGCAATCAGCGACTAGCTCCTCTCTTTTCTCTACAAGTAGCTCTGTTGAAGATGAAAAGGTCTGTTTTACCTTTCTTGATATAGATGATACGGCTATTGCGTTACACAATTTGAACATCAAGAATGCTCACTTGTTACTGTCTATTTTGTGGTATTTAAACGCAAGTAACCAACCCATTGGCTTCATGACAAATCGTCCGCCCAGTGATGACATTAATCCCTATAAAGTATCTTGGCTTAGAGAAGATTTACTAGAATTTGGAATTGAGATTCCACAGGAGCATGTTGTCTTTGGCGGTGGGCCAGAAAAAAACCAACTAAAAACAGAAGAATCCAG
>CAZSGE010000044.1:0-22886 GCA_964606325.1 Uncultured Candidatus Berkiella sp. | reverse complement strand
AGCAAAACGGCCGATATTTATTGGTTGGAGAAAAAGTACTTGGGCGTTCACAAGTTGGGCATTTAATATCTTTAAGGGTCATAAAATCATTGAGGTCGTTAATTCAAAGGGTATATCTTGAGAGGATAGTGCAGGTTTTCCTTGCTCAAAGTTGGCAAATAAAAATCGCACATTCACTCGATGTTTGTTCGCACTAATTTCAGGAAATACGCCAATATCAGAGCGCAAACGAATGCGTATTAATTGACAAACGAATTGTTGATTTAATGTCTTTTGAAAAGTTCCAGCATGAGCTACTTCTTTGGTTGGCACACTACTTTGGCGAGTAAGTTCAAGTACCAGACTCAATGCTTTTTCTAATGGATCTAAGGTTTCAACCCACTGATTTAAACTGGATTGCCGATTTTTAGGAGGTAGATTCAACCAATAATGAAAAGCAGGTAAATCAAAACTACATGTGCCACCCGGGATCATTAAACGTTGTCTGACACCATTTAAGAGTTCACTGTGTTGTGGAAAAATACCTTGTTTGGCCGAATAAGATTTTAAAATATCTGCTGACTTTTCTAGATCTCTTAGTACTTTGTCCAACGCCTTATGATCAACTGAAGGCGTTTTAGCTAAGCGCTGTAAACCATTCGTGTGACGCTCCAGTTCTTTGGAGAGTTCACTTCTAAATTCAGTTCTCTCAACTAGGTTATAAACCTCAATAATATTTGCAATACAGTCACGGGCATCCCAATGACTGGTTAAATTATTAAATCTATATTTGGCTAACTGAAACAAGTATTCTGCTCGAAGGAAAGTGCGAATTCTTTCCGTAAGCGGGTGTTCATAGGTAAGAGTTTGCTGAGTCACTTGCTTAACCTCAAAAATGTGTAATTACCTACAAAAGGATTCTGTTAAACCAACTATAGCAAAGAGTTAATCAAACATAAATTGATAGATGAGGCTTTATAAGCAGAATTAGTATCTAACTTAAGTAGCGCGTTGGGTTTTTTGTAGAAAGCCCAAATGCAGGGTTTTCACCATCTGTGCAAGATCTTCCAAGGAGCCTGTATTGTGCAAAGTAGACTGCGCTATCATTAGCCGTTGGGCAGGAGATGCTTGAGCATCAAGCATTTTTTTGATGGTGTTTTGTGGGGTTTTATCTCGCGTACTTACCCGGGATATTTGCAAATATTCAGATGCCTGTACAACGATGATATGATCAAGCAAGTGTTGATACGCAGCAAAATTTTCTGCGAGTAATGGGATGACCACAATACAATAAGGTGCTTTGACTTGCTCAACTTGCTCTTGAACGTTTTTTTGAATAGCAGGATGTAAGAGTGCTTGAAGCCATTCTCTTTCATCATTCTTTTCAAAAATGATTTCACGTAATGCGCTACGATTTAGTTCTCCATTGTCCAGTAAAATGTCAGAACCAAAGTGCTCGACAATACTCTTTAAAGCTGGCGTACCTTTGGCAACTAATGATTTAGCGATGACATCGGCATCAATAATGGGAACGCCAAGTGCTTTAAAATAATCAGCTGTTGTTGATTTGCCAGACCCAAGACCACCCGTTAAGCCTATAATAAATGTCATACTAATCCAAAAAATGAAAGATAAATTTGAGAAAGTTTATCACCCCATAGCAATGTTATCCATCCGGCAAGTGCTAAAAAAGGGCCAAAGGGAATAGGTTGGTGTCTTTTATGACGTTTTAGCAGTATCAAACTCACTCCTACCAAAGCACCAGCAAATGATGAGAGCAATATAATGATGGGTAATGCTTGCCATCCTAACCATGCCCCTAGCATTGCTAATAGTTTAAAGTCACCTTGTCCCATGCCATCTTTGCCAGTGAGTAGTTTGAATATCCAATAAATGGACCATAGAAATAGATAGCCGCTTACTGCACCAATAAGAGCATGGTTAAGAGGACTAAATAATCCAACAATATTAATCAATAATCCCAACCAAAGAAGTGGTAAGGTAATATCATCAGGTAAAATTTGATGTTCAACATCAATAGCTGCAAGCACAATGAGTGACCAAGTAAATATGAGTCCAAACAAAGTTTGCCAAGTAAAACCAAAATAATACGCAACGACGACGGAAAGCACCATTGTGAGGATTTCAAATAGAGGATAACGCCATGAGATAGGATGTTTACAAGCTTTGCAGCGACCTTTAAGAAACAAATAACTAAATACAGGTATATTTTCAAAGGCGCTGATAGGGTGTTGGCAATGAGGGCATCTCGAGCGAGGCGTAATTAAATTAAAAGGTTCAGGGGTTGGTTGCGTAAATTGAGTCCCTTGTTGTTCTTGTAGATAGTCGTAACATTGCGTGAGCCATTCACGGTGCAGCATGATCGGCAAACGATAAATCACGACATTGAGAAAGCTACCTACAATCAGCCCTAACAAGGCAGCATAACTCAAAAAAATCGCAGGATACATTTTGATTAACAACAACCATTCCATGGTAACCCTTAAATAACTGATCCCATCTTAAATATGGGCAAGTACATGGCGATAACTAAGCCGCCTACCAGTACGCCCAGTACAGCCATAATCAGTGGTTCTAGTAAACTGCTTAACCCATCGACAGCAGCATCAACTTCTTCTTCATAGATGGTTGCGATTTTTCCTAACATAGCATCTAACGAGCCTGATTCTTCACCGATGGCGACCATTTGTATCACCATGTTAGGGAAAATGCCAGCATTTCGCATTGCAACCTGCATTTGGGAGCCCGTAGATACCTCGTCTCTAATACGAAGTACAGCGGCGCTATAAATCACGTTACCAGTAGCACCTGCTACCGATTCTAATGCTTCAACGAGCGGTACACCGGCAGCAAATGTGGTTGAGAGGGTCCGAGAAAATCGAGCAATAGCCGCTTTGTGTAAAATATTACCTACTATCGGTATTTTTAGCATCATTCTGTCAATCGCATTTTGCACTTTGACATATTTTCTTTTGGCATAAGAAAGAGACCAAATGGCTGCAATGACGAATCCTAGAAATATCCACCAATATTTTTGCATGACTTCAGAGAGGCCAATGACCATTTTAGTAAAAGCAGGTAGATCGGCTCCAAAACCTTTAAAGAGTTGTTCAAATTGTGGGACCACAAAGATTAAAAGGATAGCGGTCACAATGATAGCAACCACCATAACAGCAGTTGGATAAAATAATGCTTTTTTAATTTTTCTTTTGAGTGATTCGGTTTTCTCTTTGTAGGTTGCTATTCTATCAAGCATGGTTTCCAAAGAGCCAG
Source organism: Uncultured Candidatus Berkiella sp. (assembly GCA_964606325.1). Lineage (GTDB taxonomy): Bacteria > Pseudomonadota > Gammaproteobacteria > Berkiellales > Berkiellaceae > Berkiella. The sequence goes on along the minus strand of CAZSGE010000044.1, from coordinate 19,613 downwards.
AAGCTTCACCGGCGCCAACAAGGTTACAAAAGAGTTGATCAAATTGTAAAGGATGTTGTTTTAGTGCTTCTGAAAATGAACGACCAGCTTCGACATCGCCTTTAATGGCTAAAACTAAATCTCTCATCGATTCATTATCAACACCCTTGGCTACGATATCAAAAGATTGAACGAGAGGTACGCCCGCTGACATCATTGTTGCCATCTGGCGGCTAAAGTAGCAAATTTCAGCAGGCGTTACTTTTTTTCTGCGTTTTCCTGAGAATAATGAAATCGATCTTTTCTTTACCTTAATAGGATTTAGACCCTGACGACGCAAGTCTGCTTTGGCCAAAGTAAGATTAGCTGCAGAAATTTCACCTTTAACTTTTGTACCTTGATTGTTTGTGCATTCATAACTAAAGGTAGAAAGTTGGACGGCAGCGCGTTTTGCAGGAGGCATGGTCTATTCCTTTGTCACTCTATATATTTCTTCAAGACTCGTTAGTCCCAACTTCACTTTATTTAAGCCTGCTCGACGTAAATTAATGCCACCATCTTTTATCATTTGTGATTCTATGTCAAAAGCATTTCCGCCAGCCATGATAATTTTCCCAATGGCCTCAGTGACTGGCATAACCTCATATAACCCAACGCGTCCTTTATAGCCTTTATTGCATTGGCCGCATTCTTTAGGTTCATAGACACTAATGTTGTTTTTTATTTCTTCCTCAGTGAATCCCGCTTCTAATAATGCTTCAGGTGGCAATTTAACAATCGTTTTACAATGAGAGCATAATCTTCTGGCAAGACGCTGGGCAATGACTAAAGTGACAGAGGTTGCTAGATTAAAGGATTCAATTCCCATATTCATCAATCGCGTTAACGTTTCAGGAGCACTATTAGTGTGTAAAGTTGATAAAACCATATGCCCTGTTTGTGCAGCTTTGACAGCAATTTCAGCTGTTTCCAAATCTCGTATTTCACCGACCATGATAATATCAGGATCTTGACGTAAAAATGCTCGCAAAGCATTTGAAAAGGTTAAACCTGCTTTAGGATTAACATTTACTTGATTGATGCCAGGTAGATTGATTTCGACGGGATCCTCCGCCGTTGAAATGTTAACTTCACTGACATTTAAAATATTCAAAGCTGTGTATAACGAAACAGTTTTACCGCTACCCGTGGGGCCGGTTACTAGCACCATGCCTTGAGGGCGGTGGATTGCATTGAGAAAAAGTGTCTTTTGAAAATCTTCATAACCTAACGCATCAATACCCATTTTAGCGGTAGATGGATCTAAAATCCGCATTACGATCTTTTCGCCAAATAATGTTGGGCAAGTGCTCACCCGAAAATCGATAGCACGATTTCGAGAGAGTTTCATTTTAAATCGACCATCTTGTGGTATTCGTCGTTCCGAAATGTCTAAACGTGACATCACCTTCAATCGAGCCGCTAGTCTAGGTGCTAAGTTAACTGGAGGAGAGGCAAACTCGCTCAATATCCCATCTTGTCGGAGTCGAACACGATACGTTTTCTCGTATGGTTCAAAGTGAATATCAGATGCACCACGATTAATGGCATCAAGTAGAACTTTGTTAACAAATCGAACGATAGGAGCGTCATCAACATCGGAGTCAGCTTCATCATCTAACTTGTCTTTATCTTCCACACTAGAAATATCAAGATCATCTAAATCAGTATCCTGCAAATTAGTTAAGGCTGAACTGTCGTTGTCAGTTAATATTTTCTCAATCGTTTCTATCAGTTTGGTTTCTTCAACCAAAATGGCTTCAGTGGTAATGCCAGTGTGAAACTTAAATTCATCTAACGCTTCTAAATTAGTGGGATCTGACACGGCGACATAGAGGCGATTACCTCGCTTAAATAAAGGTAATGCGTGGTGTTTTCGAATCAGCTTTTCAGTAACCAGTTCTTTGGGTATAGATTCTAGATCAATCGCGCTCAAATCAAATAAGGGATCGCCAAATTCAATCGAGGCGGTTTTTGCTATGGCTTCACCTGAAACGAGATTTTTTTCAACCAAATAAGCAACAAAAGGCATTTTTTTCTTGGCAGCATGATCTAGTGCTTGTGAAGCGCTTTGAGCATCAATCAGATTTGCTTGCACTAGCTTTTTAGCCAGCCCGCTTAAAGAGACAGATTTTTGTTCGTTCATGACAATTGTGTTTTGCACCAATGTATTTAATCTTTTTGCTATGCCTTAAGTCTAGTCAACACTCTGCCTTGGTCCAAGCTTGTATTGACTGAATTTTGGAAGTAAAGATCCAGCCAGGACTAGGCTAAAACATGTTCCTAATAATACAGAAGGGATCCACTGACTTACTCTAAAAAGAGCGGTTGCACTAAACCCTAAGCTGAAATCTTGATACAACATTTGTGTTAATGTCCCAACAATTGATTCTAATACCCCAATATTGCCTGGTGTAATCGGTATTATCATAGAGAGTATCACTATCCCAACAATAAAAATGCAGTCAGCAAAGGGCAGGGGATTGCCAAGGGACAGAAAAATTAAATAAAAAATGATGGCTGTAAGAGCATTCAACGTCAGTAATGAAAGTGTTGCACTTATTAGCGCACCTGGGTTATTTAGCAGCGTGTTAAGTGCTACAGTTAATTTTTCAATGAAGCCTGAATGTGAGGGTCTATTGTGAGAAAACAGGAATCTGAGGAAAAATATACACAGCAAGATAGCGATGAAAAATCCACATGCACTCAAAATATGGGTGTAATAGTTTGTTGTGATTTTCGAATTAAACCAACCTATTAAAGTAAAAGCGCAACTGGAGAGCATGGTAAGTAAAAAATATATAAACATGACATGGACGAACTGGACTGCTTTCATGTGGTAGTGCTGTCGCATATAGAGATAGCGAAACCCAACGCCAGGTCGGTAAGGCAGTAATTGATTCAAAAAATTAGCAATAAAACTTAAGCCTACCCAATCTTTAAATCGCATCGAAATGTCAAGAGGGGTACACAGTATTTTAAAGGCAAGTCCACCACTTGCTATCATTGGGATTTGTAGAACTATACTGATAAGGATAAATAGGGGGGCAATGCTTTTAAATTGGATAAAAATATCTTTACCAAAATAAAGTATTAATCCTGTTATGGCGCAAAATAATAACAGGTAACTAGTGATTTTTGCGCATTTCTTTAAGTGATTTACCATGCAATTTTCGCATTTTTTTTAGAGAGCTTCTGCCTAAAGATTGTTTCATTGGGTAAAAATTTTGTTTTTGTGCATAAAGCAAAGTTGTTATTTGTTCAGAGACCAAGCCAATTAGAAAAATAATCACCGAGGCAGACAAGAGCACGGCACTCATATTCGTGAATCGCCCTTGTGTTGAGTATGTATAGGCGTAATTCGAAATTCCTGCAATAAAGTGTAGGAATGCAAGCGGGAGAAATATTTTTATTGGTGAATACAGTACGGTCATTTTGTATATTATCAGCAAAAACCGTATTCCATCGCTAAAAGGTTTAAGATGGCTTTTGCCGATTCTTTTTTGAACATCTATGGGAACATAAGCAACCGAGTAACCGGCTCTAAAAAAAGCCATCGTAATGGTTGTGGGAGATGAAAAACCATTAGGAAGCATGTATAAAAATTCTTTAAACTTGACAGCATCAACGATGCGGCAACCTGAGGTTAAATCTGCGATCGGTTGACCAACAATCATACTGGCAAGTTTATTATAAAAAGTATTGCCTACAAAACGTAGAGTACTTGCTTGAGCGGTTCTGTTTCTGGCGCCGACCACCATATCATACCCTTGATTAAATTTTTCTATTAAAGGTAAAAGGTGCGATACTTGATGTTGTCCATCTGCATCCATAAAGATAAGAATATCCGAATGCGCGCATCGAGCTCCCGTTTTGATAGCGGCACCGTTACCCATGCTATAGGGATGAGAAATCACTTTGGCCCCTAAGGATTGTGCGATAAAGGCGGTGTTGTCGGTAGAGCCATCATCAACAACGATAATCTCAAAAAGAGGAAAACTATCTTTTAGTTTTAAGAGAACGGTTTTTAAACCCTCTTCTTCGTTTTTTGCAGGAATAATAATAGATACTGTTTTAAGGGCACTGCTCATTGTGATCGACCTCTTGATTTTTCTTCATGCAACACCTTAATAAGCTTATCGATATTGTCAGAATAGTGTATTCCTTTAGAGTGAGCTGCAATCAGATCAACCGTTTCTTGCGCTTGAGCTAACTTGCCAGATTGTATTTCAAGATAAGCTTTTTGAATAAGTGGATCAATTCTTTTGGGAAAAGTCTCAAAAGATTTTTTCAATAAATATCTACTTTCGTCAACATCATGTTGCAATAAAGCAATTCCCCCATCCAGATGAAATAATACAGCTTTGTACATGGGTTTATACCAGAGAAAAGGATTTTCCATAGCTTGTTGAATAATTTCTCGAAGCTCTTTCTTATCTATAGCATCGCAATTTTTACTGAACATATTTTGAACCATTTGATCGAGCACTACGATTACATAAGGCGTTATAGCACCTTGTCTGATTTTAATAAGAGCATCTTGATAAAGTTCAGATGGCACCGATTTTCCGTGACAAAAAATGAGAATTTTATGTAGGGCAATACCAGCATTGTAAGGTTGTAAAATTTGAGCATAATCAAGTTCAGAAAAGGCGGCATCGTAGTTTTTATGAATTAAAAACCAATTTGCCAACTCGATATGAACACGGCCTGATTTAGGATGATGAGCAAGTTCTTGGGCTAAAAATCGTTGCGAACTTGACCATGCAAATGACCGCAGGGTGGTAACGGTCAACAATAAACTAATCAAAGTCAGTAATAGAAGGCTACAAGCAACTCTCGCACGCTTTTGAGCTTTAGTAAAAAAATTCACTACATAAAAGCTTATGATAAGTAATAGTCCAATCGACGCCAAATAATTGCGGTGTTCAAAGACAAGCTCAAGTGGTAAGAGAGTAGATTCAATTGCTTGAGAGACTAAAAACCAAGCTATTCCAAATGACGCAATCGGAGCACGTTTTCTAAAATAATAAACAACGAATCCAGCAAGTAATAGTATAAGACTGCTAAGCGCAACACTCAGATCGAATGTTTTGGATAGTGGAAAATCGTCATGATACAAACCTAGTTTACTGATTTGTGGCAGTAAGATAAGTTGCGCATAAAATAACACCACTTTTGTTTGCGTCATAAGGCGCTCAAACAAAGAGATATTTTTTTCAGCAAAAATGCTTAAGTATTTAGATAAATGAAGCCAGTAATAGCAAAGTCCACCTATGAGCAATCCACTGCTTAAAACATAGTGAGTACGTCGCAATAAAATGCTGGTCTTGTTTCTTGTTCTAAATTTTAAAACAAAATATTCAACGCAAAAAGCATACCAAATAAACAATACGCCAGTTTCTTTGCTTAACAAGCTAAGAGGGAAAAACACCATAAAACTTATTAACATCAAAATTAACGAGTGAGTTTTTCCTGTTAAATGCCGTATTCTTCCAAGTAGATACGTATTTAATCCTAATAGGATAAAAAGATGACACAACTGCGTCATTCGTTGCACAGGGTATAGAACGGTACTGACTTGCAGAGGGTGTATTAACCATAGCGTTGTGCACAATAGTGATACCGCGTAAGCAAATTTTTTGTGTTTTGGTAATAAGCGAATTAAAAAGTAAACAAAAAAGGCAACAGCAATACCAACGAAAAGATGCAAACCTAAATTGACTGCTTTAAAACCAAAGGGAGCATCGCCAAAGAAATAACTATTGAGAGCAAAAGTTGCTATTGAAAGTGGTCGGCCTAAGGGGCCTGTATCATTTTGGAAACAGATTGCTAAAAAAGACGCTAACGAAAAACTAGACATCCTGGCTGGTTCTATTGATTGCTGATCATCTAAGAAAAACGGGCCATGTAGCCCTTGCCAATAGGCCCCAATGGTAAAAAGGCAAATGAGTGCGAATCCCAACGTTAAAATGAGGTTGCGGTTTGTTGCCATTTATTTGCAGGTAGATGGAACATATTGTGTTGTTCCAGTTGAGCGACAGGTCCAACGTATTGCGCCATTAGAGTAAGTGGGGGTCAAAATAATTGAAATTGCTCCACCTGTTCCAAGGTTCGTTTGGTTGCCTCTGACAGTAATGACGCCATTAGCGCCCACAGAGATAGAGGAGACATAATTTGTGGTGATACTGGTGACGCCTGACAGTGAATTTGAAGTTGGCATTACACCTTTTGAAAGGCGATATTCAGTAACGCCAGCTTTGGCAACTGAACTTGCGTTGATTAATTCCGAAACCCGGGATCGAATGAGATAGTAGTTGTAAGCAGGGATTGCGATAGCGGCCAAAATGCCAATAATGCCAATGACAATCATTATTTCAATTAAGGTGAAGCCAGTTGTTGCTTTACGCATAAACTATCTCCACCTTATGAATGTTTAACCTAATATTAACGGCATGAAGCAGGAGCAAACTGGGTTGCGCCAGTCGCTGTGCAAGTCCATCTTACTGCACCGTTAGAAAATGTAGGTGTTAGTACGATAGAGATTGCAGCACCTGTACCGAGATTGGTTTGGTTGCCCACAATAGTGATAACGCCGTTAGCACCGACAGCAAGGCTTGAAACATAGTTGGTAACGATACTGGTAACACCTGCTGTAGCATTGGAGGTTGGCATAGCAGCTTTTGAAATGCGATATTCAGATACTGATGTTTTCGCATTTGAGCCTACGTTAATTAATTCTGAAACGCGTGCGCGCACCATATAATCGTTGTAGGCGGGGATCGCGATTGCAGCCAGAATACCAATAATGGCAACAACGATCATAAGTTCTATTAAGGTAAAACCACTTTGTGATTTGCGACTTGCGTTCATAGTATCCTCCGCAGGAATGACAATTGATATTCTACAACGAGCAGTATTCATGCCAGATCCTATTTAAGCAAATAAATCTCCATATTTCAAAGGGTTAAATATACTGTTTGCAATGGTTAAATGCTGAAATAGGACACAATTGCACCATTTAGGTCATGTAAATGCTCAATTTGGTCACATTCGATCAAAAGCATGCTAACTTACAATGGGTTTGTGCGTATTTACAGATACCTCTTGAGCTGCCTTTGTAGCTTACGTATACTCCCTTTCCTCAACGCCGGAGTAGCTCAGTTGGTAGAGCAGCGCATTCGTAATGCGAAGGTCGGAGGTTCGACTCCTCTCTTCGGCAAATCCTTCCAAAAAACAACCCTCAAAGAGCTAAAAAAATCGTTGTCATATAAATAACGACACAAATAAGTTACTCAGCTATATCTATTTTTAAGTGTATTAGGTGCTCGCCTAAATATTCCTTGACCGGGTTGTTCAAAATAAATATATTGTTAGGTGTCTTTCTTTGTAATCGTTCAAATCCTCAGGATTTTTAAGATTTTAGGAAAGAACCAAACTTTAAACGGGGGAATATCGATGTCATCAGAAAACACTTTTTACTACGCACCTACTTCTCAAAACATTTTAGCGACATGTGCAATGAAACTCATTCATAGCGGCCAGATTTTGCACAATCAAGCGTTGCAAAAAATAGAAGCATTATCGCAAGAATGTGAAGATGAAAATGAGTTGGCGTTCACAGCAATCCTTTCTGATGCCGCATTACTATTTCAACTCGATTTTCAAAATAAAGATGCCATTGATAAAAGTATTGAGCAAATAGATAACTTTTTACTAAAACACACACATTTGCCAAAAGCATTCCTTTCGCTCAAAGAGAGTATTAACGATTTCAAAATCTACTTACAACTTGTAAATGCGTTAAATCAAGCGCTATTAAAAAAATCAAGCAATCAAAGTGAATTTATTGCTGACTTTGAAAATAAGTTAAAACCTGTTTTGCAACTATCTCTTATGGAAATTGAGAAAAACCCTCTTTTGAAATCAATATTACATAATTTAATGCACTCTATTCAAAAGCTAAAATTGGTTCAAATCCAACCAAGATTAGCAGATGAGCCAGTTTCGACTCGCGATAAATCACGCCATCAAAGATGGAAAGAAGGGATGAAAGCATTCAAATTATATTCATCTGCACCTAAAGTTATGAGTAACCATTGGATCAAAAGCGTGCTTGATAATAACAAAAGTAAGCAAGAAAGATTTGTTAACGACGACTTGAGTGTTAATCAGGCTGGCATAAACAGATTTGCAACCATTATCAACTCAGCACAATCATCGCTAAACGAACCGCTGAATCAGGATGATCTCGCGTTGATTGGGATTTTATTTGATAGAAAAGCAGTTAAAAAGGTTATGTTTCGATATGGTTTAAAAGGAGATGGCTCTTTAGACTATCCTTTTACTAAAAATAATCTAAACGCTTTGTTATTAGGGCTAGCAGCGAATCTCAATAATGATGAGATCAAAAGGTTACATCCTAAAGCCTTGCAGGTGATTTTGCAGATAAAAGATAGTTTTAAATCCTCAAGCACATTTGCAAGCCCAGAAAATATCCTTGCTTTACAAAAATAATTTGAGCAAGAAAAGCAAAATAAAATGCGAACGAGTGCTAATAATTACGCTAGAAAAATGCTCTATGCCAGCGTTCATAAGCTGCTCGCAAAGTTAACAAGATATGTTGGAAATGTATTATTTGCATCAATAAATATTGTTGACAATGAATGGGTAAAGCAAAATGGGGTTAAAATTTTTGACATTTTTAAACCTGAAAATTCAGCCTGTATTAATTTAATGAATGATATTGATTTGCTTAATGCCAATGCTAAAACGGCTCAATATATCATTGATATGCCAAATGAGGAGCAAGCAAGCAAGAAATTAAAGGGCTTATTGAATGATTTAGATAATAATACTGTCAGAAAATTTTGCTTACTTCATAAAGAATATCAGTTTAACGAAAGCGAGATAGTTGCTTTAAAGGTTTATAAAGAGGCACTAATCAATGGTTCCGTTGAGTCAAAAGAAGTATTGCTTGCTAAAGTCAAGAGTACGCTCTTTTCGAAAATGAATCCCTGGGATGGTTTCGTTGATGAGATTATGGCAGATTTGAAAAGTTTAACTTTAGAGAGATTTGTAAAAAAATATCCTGCATTTAAAGAAAGTAACTGTTCAAGTTCAGAAGTGATTGCGCTCAAGAATGCAAGTTTCAGCGCAAAAACAAACTTACCTGAACAAGCAAAAATGCAAATGGCAAGAACTTGTGTTTTCAACAAGATACATGCTATTTATCCCTTTGCCAGGGCCGCATTGTTTAGTCACGTTTTAGCATATAACAATGATTTTTATTCACTGTCTAAAAACGAAGTTAAATTTAGATTGCCGCTTGAAAATGGTAAGGGTGCAAATTTTGTGGTAAAGCCCATCATCCATGATGAACAAGGCTTAGCTATTACGTTATTTAGCCCCCTTGAAGAGCCAGAAACAGAAACTATTCCGTTAGTATTTATGTGCGAGGGTTCACATGATTTATTTAGCCTTCTTCGAGATTTGCAACCCAAAGGGGCTGGCATGGAAGAATTCTTTAGTCAAAAGCCGTATTTGCATCGAATTTTTTACGCATTAAATCAAGAGATTGAATCGTTAGCCATCAAATATCCTCACAAAAAAGTAAGTATTGAGATTTTTGGGCATAGCCTCGGTGGTGCAGATGTCTATGAATTACTGTTGGCATTCCAAGAGGCGATGGCGCAAAATAAATTAAGAAACCCAGAAGGTACAAAAGATTTCGAAGAATTGATGGATGCTAATAATTCCAAAGGGTTTTTAAATGCTAAAAACCCTGAATTACGATCTGCTTTGCCACAAGCGTTAAAGGAAAGCTTAGGTTTTGAAAAACGTGATTTTGGCCATGGATACATCGACGAGAGAATTTTTTCGTCTGAAAGCATTAGCGCTATAAATGGAGATCGTATTGCCAACATTAAGGCATATCCTAAAAATGGAGCGGGTGTTCATCATAAGATTTTATCAGGAATCGCTGCCACGGCTGCTTTTTTGGGTAAGAATGGCGACTATAAATTATATGATAATCCATTAGATCTCTCTGGTGATGCTGTTCAACGTACAGGACATGGCAGAGGACTCTACATGGCTTCTCCCCATGAAAGCTTTTTTGATGAAGTAATTAAGCTATCGCATTGCAAATTTAACACTTTAAAAGAAGGTTTTATTAATCAAGCAAGGCTTTTGGCTGAAGGTAGACTTGCACCAATCGAAGTCCATCAAGAGAAAATATTTGATCAAGGTCCAATGTCCTGGTTCCAAAAGGATGTCAAAATTACCCGTAATGACTCTCTTAAAAATATGAAAAATTTACGCAATGAACTATATAATCCAGTGACGATAGATGGTAAAAATGCACTGGTCGATATAAGAGCTTATGTCAAAGTTAAAAGCATGATTTATTTCTTGCTGAATATGATTACTACTATTTTGTTACCCATTATTGAGCAATCAAGGAAATGGTTGGCACATGCAGATACAAAATTATCAGATGCCGTGGGTATTATTTCCCCAAAGCAAGACACTAAAGATAATGTTGTCTTAAATAAAACGCGTAATGATTTGATGGATAAACAAACGGATTTACTACTAACTCCCATGCATGCTAACAAAAAACTGCGTCCCTATTTGGCGTCAAAACCAGCATTACCAAGTCAAAAATCTAAAGAAAACCATTCCCATTATCAAGCCCGCAAGAGCATAAAAATATAGTTGAGACTGACACAGGGATGTGTCTTAAATTGTATAAATTATTAACGCTTTTTTTAAAAAGTGCCCACAAGAACAGCTGCTGTTTGAAGCTTGTCGCTTCACTGAGAAATTATCTCATTACACTATTATTTGTGGCAGTTCTTTATGAAATTGGATTTTAAAAACCGCCTGTGAATAATTTATGCAATGATATAATCAATTGCATACTTTCAAGAGTTTATGCATCAATATTTCCATAAAGTAGTCAGAAAAACTCGTTATTTAGAGAATATCGAAGCAGTTTTCACAATCCATTAGAGTGTTTCTGAAAATGCAGAAATATCTGAATGATACATAGCCCAGACCATTGAACTTGATAGTATCAGGCTACCTGCAGCAAATAACAATATTTGGTGGGACGTTAACGCAAGCGTTACGCCCGAGGCGCCAATGGCTGCTCCCGCAGCGGTAGCTAAACACACAGGACAAACACCACCACCGACTTTTGCACTTTGTTCATGTGAAAGCGTGTACATCCTTACATCTCCTTTTGCTAACTTCTTCCTTTATACACGCCACAGTATACTCTCGTTAATAAGAATTCGTAGTCTACTGCTTAAGATTTATCCTAGCTCCGATAGAATTTATATCTTCTAATTTGTTAGAATGTGAGCTAATAAATGATTTAAAGAGAGTTAGCTTGATGAGGTTTGTAAAGTTAGACATAACCAATAAGAATTTGCAGCGCGTAGACTTTATAGGGCAAGCAAATAGTCTTTTTGTTTTACCAGATAATCTACCTGATTTTCGTGTTGCTCGAAATGAACTTGAAACCTCCCAAAATAGAGGTGGTTTGGCAGCGGTAATGCGACCCTACAAAGTAGGCCAGCAGGACGGTCTTCCACTTTATGATGTGAATATTGTCGGCGTACCAACCGTTTCATTTGATCCCAAAGAGCCATTAACAACCAACCATATTACTGAAGCTTTTGTTAGCATATACCGCTTATTAAATTTAAAAAAATTCAACCAATTGGTCGTTCCCTTTAAAAATGGACAACCTGCCTTTGGTGGTGGCGTTGCGGGGGCATTACCCGTAGCGATTTCAAAAGCTATCAACACAGAATTTACGCGCTTGGAGCAATTCCTCATGACAAGAGATCTCTCCAAATTACCCAAGGTCTATCAAGCTGCGTTATTGGAAGGTCCTTTGCCAGTAAAAAGAACACCACAAACACTTATTGAGAGAGCATTTGATAAAGCCTATCCAAAGGTGTCTCTATTAGGTCGTCTCGCAATCAGTGCCGCTATAGCTGCAAAAATGGTTGTTATCTTTGGTGCAACATTCATTATTCCTATAGCCTCTTTCCTTTTGACTTTTGCTGCAACTACGATCTTTTTAAAAGGCTTTTTTGGCAAAAAAATTGCAAATTTTGCAATTAAAGATAATCGCGATTGGTGCTTGAAAAAGATGGAATTCTCAGGTGGTTTATCTCAAGCACTCGGTCTGGCATTTCCTTATAAAGTACGTCTTGTTGAGCTTGAAAACGAATTGAGCCAACAACTCAGTGCGTTAGATAATAATCCAAAGCATGTGAAAATATTAACCACAAGATATGTAAGGGAAATTGCGAACAGTCATAGTGAGTTCTTTTATAGAGATGATCTGGATAGAGTTAATACGCCCCTTTATTTTAAGAAATTAAAATAATCGCACGGCAAGTGATCTTAGTGGCCAAAGAGCTTCAAACCCATTCAAGCTATTCATCTTAATCTATATTTATATCAGATTAAGATGAATAGCGGACTTGCTATTAAGGCTACTTAATTTGTTTGTATACTAACAACCTAAAGATCGTTATGATAAAGGTTGTAAGTTAGCGGCGATTTTCCTATAGTGCTTATAAAGGACTTTTCTTAGCTAGTAGGGCAATGGACGCGTGAATAGCTCTCTTCTCAACATGGTTAAGCCAATTAGTATTGCGAGTATGCTTTGCCTACTCTCTCCATTTGCACATGCCGGAAATGGTCTTACCACTAAATCCATGCTTGTTGCTATATCTCTTCCTGCTGTTGGTGGCGTATACACATTAACCAGTGGTGATTATGAAGGATTTAGGGAGTGGGGGCTGAGTTGCTTGCTCACAGCGCAAGTCACAGCTCTTTTAAAACATTCTGTGTTACGTACCCGTCCTAATGGCGAAAATGATCTTTCCTTTCCTTCTGGACATACTTCAGCAGCCTTTGTAGGGGCAAGCTTTCTGCATCACCGCTATGGTTTGCAGTGGGGGATCCCAATGTACCTTATCGCAGGCGTGATAGGCCTTGAACGGGTTAACGTCAAAGATCATTATTGGTCTGATGTTGTCGCCGGGGCCGTAATTGGTTATACAGCAGGCGCCTTATTTACGGCAAAATATCCTAACGTGTGGGTGGCTCCTTTTGCTGATCCAGAAACACGCTCGGTTGGCATGCAAGTTAAAGTAAAATATTAAACCCCTTTAAAGAGTCTTTTAAAACTGCCATAGGTTTCATGAGCAAAAATGGAAACCTTATCTACGAAAGAAGTTGATTTTACTTTATCAATCACAGTCCTGTAACTTGGTAAGTAATGTCTTTGTACCATTTCAATTGGTGCAGGTTTTTCAAGAGACTTTTTCCATTCTTTGAGCGCTGTCGCTGCATCAAAACGTTTTTCTCTGTCAGCTTCTAACATACCCCTTAAAAAGGGTTCATCAGGGAGCTTATCTAGAAAAGCTCCTTCATGTAAAAATTCATGCAGCATCACTCCCGTTGCCCATACGTCATTTTTTGGATGCGGTGATTTGAATTTTTCTCTCAATTCGATAGACATTTTATCAGCACACAATTTCGCATAGTTTTTACCCTCCACATCAGCATAAACAGCTTCGTATTCCTGATGATCAGGATGAGAAGGCTCACTCACCACCAGGGCTATTTCAGGTGATTCATATCCGGGCGTAGCATGTAGTGCATTTTGATATGTGTTGCCTTTGATATTACAAATAGTACCAAAATCAATAAATTTTACGCAAATGCGGTTGTCTTTACCAAGAAATACCAGCACATTAGCTGGTTTAATGTCACCATGAATAATATCGTTTTTCTCTAAAAAAACGAGTCCTTCTAGAACTTTGCTAATAATTTCTTGGTGTTGTGCTTGCGTTAAATTGTATTGATCAATATCGTCAAGTCTAATGCCATAAAGCGAATGAATGCTGACAAAGGTCCCGTTTTCATTACTATATATTGGTCCCAACCTGGAGGTGAGTACATAATCGTTTTTTGGTAAAGACCAAGAAAAAGCCACTTCTTTTTGAATACTTGCTAGCCTTGCTTGAGCTGCTTGGTTTTTAGAATTGAATTTTTTCTTTTTCGAAAGCTCAACATACAAGCTTGCATATTTTTCTGGCCCATTGGGGCCATCAAGACGCCATGCTTGTCTGCCTTTCTTAATCAAACCATCAAATTCTTCTACTTCACAGCTCTTATTTTGAGCATCTAGATTTTCTGTCTCAAGAATACATTCAAGTTCACCATCTTGAGCACGCAAAATTGTGATTGTTCTCTCAAGACCTGATTCCTGTTTATCAAGTCTAAAGCCTGTGCCAGGCGTTAAGGACATGATGCGCTCTTCTAGGGTCGCATCGTTTATGAGAACCAGTATTATGCTTTGCAAATCGTTGGCATTAATACGTTTAAGTAATTCTTCTGGGATTGCCCCCTTTTCAGTGAGCTTTTTTAAACGTGAGATAAATTGTTGATTTAACATCTTTGAATTACTTCGCCGTCAGGTAGTTAACTACTGTTGATTTAAATTGGCTTGCATTCTAACAGAGACAAAAAAAGATAGCACAGGGGGTTAATGAGGAATATTCATGTCAAAGCACAAAGGCATATTTGGTCATATTTTGAACAGGTGTATGTTTGCTGGTTTTTTTAGCAAAAAAGTATTTATACACAAGCTTTTAACAGTCCTACCCCCAGCTCATGTGGAAAAGTGCAAAAGTCGCTGTTCAAATTTTGAACAATTTATTTTTGACTGAAATAATCAGCAATTTGTGTCTTATGCACAAGCTTTTAACAATCATACCCCCAGTAGGTGTGGAGAAAGTTGTTTAACGCTTTGGTTTGCTCACTTTAAACAATAACGGAGCGCCTAGTGATATCCATAAACCAAGTAAGAAATATTGAATATATTTTGCATTCGTGGCGATATTGTTACTTAGCTGGTGTCTGAGTAAGTCCCCACCTTTCCAAAATAGAATAAGGCCAACACCACCAAGCAACCCCTGACTTATAAAAGACCAAAATTTTCTAGGGGGGATAAAGTTAAGTAAGCGGTTTTCAAACTGACAGCCAAGCCAAAAACCAAAACACGCACCGGCGGAAGAAATTTGTGCGCTTCTTATATCCTGAACAAAGTAATTGTAAGTCGCCAATAGCAAAAGCATCAGCATGGCTTTTTGCCATAATGGCTTTGATGAGAAGGGATCAAAGTTCCTTTTTTCTAATGTGGTCGTTAAAATAAGTACAGCAACACCAAGTAAAGCCCCAGCTATGATGTCTTGTGGATAATGAACACCAAGGTATGTGCGAGATAGTGCGATAAACAAACCTATCAATACGCAAGTAAGCGATATCCACTTTTCTTTGATATAAAGAGCAAGACCAACCCAAAGATATACACCAACCTGCGAGTGACCACTAGGGAAAGAATAACTGTCTACATTTTCCAACCAAAAAGAAGGAGGGGGGCGACATTCTTTTACAATGTTTTTAACCCAAAGATTGATAAAGATATTTAAAAATAAACCATAAATAAGGGCTCTTGCATACCGCTTATTCCATAGCCAGTAGCTAAATCCCAAAGTAAAAAGTATTGCACCTACCTGTCCCAACTCAGAAAAGAAAATCATGAGGGGTGTGAGCCAGTCATGTCGTAAATGTGTCGCTATCCAAGCGATGCTGGCATCGCCTTGCGATAAAAGGGAGCTTTGACAATCATTCATTTAAGATGACTTCTATTCATATTTTTGGTTAAGAATAAGATAACAAAGTGTATATTGATATGCGAAACAGAGATCCAAAACTAACCAACTGAAAGTTGAACAACTTTATGACTGTAGGCATTTTTACACACTCTAATTGTTTAAAACATGAAATGGGGCCTTATCATCCTGAATGTCCTCAACGATTATCAGCAATCATCAAGACATTAAGAGAGCAAAGCTGGTCAAATCAATTAGCGTGGAAAGAAGCCCCCTGTGCAACAAAAGAACATTTGCTGAGTGTACATGAACCGCAGTACGTTGAATCACTCTTTTCAAAGCAGCCCAAAGACTATGTGTCTTTAGATGCCGACACCGTAATGAACCCTTATTCTTTGATAGCTGCGCTACGCGCAAGTGGGGCACTGATTGCGGCGGTAGATGATGTTTTTACTGGAAAACTGCGAAGCGCTTTTTGTGCAGTAAGGCCACCAGGACATCATGCAGAGCCTGGGAGAGCCATGGGGTTTTGTTTATTTAATAATGTGGCTATTGGGGTAAGTCACGCTTTAAAAGAATATGGTTGTCAGCGAGTCGCGATTATTGATTTTGATGTACATCACGGAAATGGTACCCAAACGATGTTTGAGCACGAATCAAGGGTTTGCTTTTGGTCAAGCTTTCAGCATCCCTTTTATCCCGGCGCCACCATACCCTCATTGCATAGGTCTATACATTTATGCCCATTGCATGCGGGGACAGATAGTGCTGCTTATAGGCAAAAAGTCGACACAGAATTAGTGCCTTTATTGGAGAAGGTTAAGCCTGATTGTATTTTCATTTCCGCAGGATTTGATGCGCATTTTGCCGATCCATTGGCTAATTTAAATTTTAGCACGCAAGATTATGGCTATATTACGCAAGTGCTGCGTCAGATAGCAGATAAGTATGCTAAAGGTAGAGTGATTTCAACTTTGGAAGGGGGATATAATTTAAGTGCCCTGTCTGAATCAGTTGCTGAACATGTTAGGGCCCTAATAGCCTGAGATTAAGCAGTTTCAAGTTTTGTTAATAAACCTGTGTAGTACAACCCAAGGCCTACAACAGCACCAACACAACCGCCAAAACCAAGCCCAGCAAATAATGCAATTGGGAAGGTAACAACCGGAAGACCGTTTGCAGAGGCAAAAATTGCATTCAATGCTATACCCTTACTTGCTGCACTTGCCGTTCCCAAATAGGAAGCAATGCCAGCAGCTGCGCCAGCAACACCAAAAACGCTGGAAAATGCGACACTTAACATAATGCCATCATTTAAATTATGTTGATATGCGCCATTTACCGCGATGCATTCTTGGATTGTTAAACTTCGCATTATGATTCCTAAATTTATATTAAACCGCAATTTTAGTTAGCGAAATTTAAACTATTTTTGAGTGATTTTCAAGCTCAAGTACTATAGTTAGGGTTTAGCGGACTTATTTTTCACTAAGCTATCTAAGATGATGTCACAGACATTGACATTGAATGCGGCCTCAATTTCTCGAATACCAGTCGGACTGGTGACATTAATTTCGGTAACGAAATTACCAATAACATCAAGTCCGACAAAAAATAATCCTTTTGCTTTTAATGTTGGCCCAACCTGTGAACATAGGTAACGATCTTGCTCGGTGAGAGTAGTGCCAACACCTTTAGCGCCTTTAGCGAGATTTCCTCTAAAATCATCGAGCGCCGGCATTCTTGATAAAGCATACTGGTAGGGTTCGCCATTAATCATGAGAATCCGTTTGTCGCCGTTTTTAATTTCTGGAAGATAAACTTGTGCCATGATTGGCATTGTTTCTTGGTGCGTTAATAGTTCCAGCGTGACATTAATATTGGTGTCTTTGTCTTTGAGAATAAAAACACTTTGTCCTGCCATACCATGTAACGGTTTGACGACAATTTTTTGATGTTGTTTAATAAATTCACGCAAATGATGAAGATTTGAGCTTACTAATAAAGGTGGACAGATTTTAGGAAACCACAAAGGATACAATTTTTCATTAGCATCACGAATTGAACCTGGGTGATTAACAATATAGCAACCCTCATTTTGTGCTAACTCTAATAAATAAGTGGCATACAGATAAGCACGATCAAAAGGAGGATCTTTTCGCATGAGTATGACATCAAAGTCACGCAAAGAGCTTTGTGTTTTAGGGGTATTAAATATTACCCAAGACTCATCATCCTTAACTTTGATAGATTGAGCGAAAGCACAAATTTTATTCTCAGAAAATGATAAATCATTCGGTTGACAATAAAAGAGTTCCCAATTCCTTTTTTGAGCCTCTAGCAATAAAGCTAAAGTGCTATCCTTTTTATGATGGATGGATTCAACCGGATCCATAATGGCGAGTAGCTTCATTGCTTAGCCTTTAAGTATAACTGCTTGTTTTTCTTTGCAAGACGCAAGCAGAGCTAATCTTGCAATAACGCTATAAACATAGAACTGATTCTGAGTGAGATGACTATTATGCCTATTGTCGGGATTATTGCAACATTCTGAAAAGGCAAGTTGTTGAAAGTGCATGCCAGGAGCATTTAAACTTTCGTCGATGCTTCGCGATTGATGTACGCGATAAAAACCACCTACGACGTGCTGACCAATCATATAAACCACGGGTTCTGCAACGGCTTGACTTTCACCCACAGTTTCAAAGGTATAAACACCTTCTTGTATAATAACGCGGTTAACACTAATGCCACCTTTGCGTGTAGACATGCTTGTTCTTTGCTTGCGATTTAGATTGTATAATTGCTCAGGATCATTAATCGACATCACCGCCATACCATAAGTACCCGCATCAGCTTTGATTATAACGAAAGGCTTGTGTTCAATGTTGTATTGGTTATATTTAAGTTGAATTTGCTCAATCAGTTCATGGCTCCGATGAACAAGACACTCAATGCCATCTTTTTGAATGAAGTCAATTTCACCACAGTCATAGAATAAAGGAAAAATTTGCCACATATCGATATCTACTAGTTGAGCAAACGTTTCACAAATCTCTCTGTAATATCTAAAATGATGTGCTTTGCTGCGATAGGCCCAACCCAATTTAGTAGGGGGTTCAATCGGTTGTTTAATATCTTGCAAAATTTCTGGGATCCCATCTGAGAGATCGTTATTTAAAATCACTAAGCAGGGGACAAAACTACCGCATGTAAGTGTATCATTTTTTCTCTCAATCGGGTGCAATGTGAGTGTTTGCCCGGAGGGCAGCTTCACTTGTTCAGGTGAGCCTTTCACTAACATCGAGCCAATCATTACCTCATACCCTGCCTTTTGAACAATATCACTTAGCGTTGCGACGCTCTGGTAGTAATAGGGGTTACGCGTATGATTTTCAGGAATGATAAGGATGTTTTTGCAATGAGGGTATAACTCATACAAAGCACTTTGTGCTGCCTGAATGCAAAGCGGGTAAAAATCCGGGTTTAAATTGTTAAAACCCGCTGGAAATAAATTCGTATCAATCGCTGCGATTTTATAACCGGCATTTCTTAAATCTACGGAGCTGGTTAAAATGGGCTCAGCTTCAAACCATGCTTCTCTAAACCAAGCTTCAATTTTTAAACGATTATCCAAGATATGCTTTTCTAATTCATAGAAAGGTCCCGCCTGGGCAGTTATCAGATGTGGGATAAGCTGAGGGTGTCTATCATCCATACTGGTATTTTTTTCCAATGATAAAGCTTCTCTATGAAATTGTATCGGCCTTAGTACCTCACAGTCTTAAAGATTTAAATCAAGTCACTGTGTAAACATTACCCAAAGTTTTTTAAGGTTTTATTCTTTGAAATTAACGCAAGATGCGTTACACTTTATGAGTGAGT
>CAZSGE010000043.1:0-22997 GCA_964606325.1 Uncultured Candidatus Berkiella sp. | reverse complement strand
TCAGTTACTTTTATTTTTTTAACAAGTAACTTCCCAGAATGGTGAAGATTTTTAACTTCAACCGCGGTCATGCCTGCGTTGCCAAACTGCATGTTTGAAGTGGCTTTGTCTTTTGCTGCTTGTGCAAATGTAACAGAAGATACCCCAAGACTTAGCAGCAAACTCAATGTGGTCATTGTGACTTTCTTTAACATAGTTCGTCCCTTACATAAGTTAAAATCAAGAGCCAAAAGTTAAAGTTAGTCTGACATTGTTAGAAGAAATTGGCAATAAAGACGATGAGTATCCCAATTGGCGCAAAATAGCGAATGGCAGCACGCCAGGCCAAATAAAGAAATACTGAATTTCCATGATCAAATTCTTCTTCTGAAGCTTTTACAGGCATTATCCAGCCGGCAAAAATACAGAATAAAAAAGCACCAATTGGTAATAAAATATTCGTAGGCAGGTCTGTAAGAACTTGGAAAATGCCCCAACGGCCAAACACTTTCACATCCTGCCAAATGTTAAAGGAGAATACTGATGCCAAACCTAAAACCCAAGCTACAGCGCCTACATATACTGAACCCCATGCGCGAGTAATTTTCCAACGTTCGTTCATCATGGCGACTAAAGGCTCTGCCATTGAAATTGAAGAAGTCCAAGCTGCGAATAACAGTAATACAAAAAATAAACTGCCCACGACTTGGGATCCTGGCATGTGACTAAAGGCAATCGGTAAGACATGAAACATTAAACCCGGCCCACCTTCTGGTGCTAAGTTATGCGAAAACACAATGGGGAAAATTGCCAAACCTGAAAGGATAGCAACCATTACATCTAAAAAGGAAATGATTAATACAGTTTTAACTAAATCAGTTTTTTTAGAAAGATAGGAGCCATAAATCAAAATACACCCAGCGCCGGTGGCCAATGAGAAAAAGGCTTGACCTAAGGCATCAATGACAGCGCGAGAAGTTAATTCTTCAGGCCTAAATGAAAACATAAAAGCAAAACCACTTTTGAAATCACCGACAATAGCAGCATAAACCACTAACACAATTAAAACTAAAAATAGCCCTGGCATCATCCATTTAGAGGCGCGTTCAATTCCTGCGTTGACGCCAAGTGCCACCACCATCATGGTTAAGATCATAAAAATGGTATGCCATTTGGTAAGTTCAAGCGGTGAAGCCAGTAGGCTTTTCCAGATATCCATTATGCTTTCAGGGGTTGCATTAATAAAAATGCCTTTGAAGGCATAAAACAAATAAGCAATAGACCAGCCTGCAACAACGCTATAAAAAGCGAGTACCAGTAGTAATGTGATGGCCCCCAACCAACCCAAGCCTTGCCAATGGGGGCTAGCTTTAGCCTCTAGGCTTAATGTAGCCAAAGTATTGACGGGATTTTGTCTGCCGCGTCGTCCAATCAGGAGCTCGGCTATCATTGCCGGAATTCCAATTAGGGCGATAAAAAATAAGTAGGCAATAACAAATACACCACCACCATTGCTGCCAGCCATATACGGAAATTTCCATATATTACCAAGTCCAACGGCAGCGCCAGCCGTTACCATAATGAAGGCAAAACGTGAACTCCATAAGCTGCGTGCTGGCTTGCTTTGAATATCTGACATGAAATGCTACCTTACCTAAATTCTAAGGCGTAGGGTAATGCATTCTACGTTCATATAACAAGGCTGATTCTTATAGGTAAGGCATCTTAA
Organism: Uncultured Candidatus Berkiella sp.; assembly: GCA_964606325.1. Taxonomy (GTDB): domain Bacteria; phylum Pseudomonadota; class Gammaproteobacteria; order Berkiellales; family Berkiellaceae; genus Berkiella. The sequence continues at coordinate 21,289 of CAZSGE010000043.1, read as the reverse complement.
TGAATATATTTGTCTTTGATATTGAAACGGTTCCCGATGTCGTGTCTGGTCGACGATTACTAGGTTTAGAAAATTTGCCGGATGAATCGGTTGCAGCTGCGATGATGAGTCTAATTAAAGAAACTACGGGGCAAGGTTTTGTTAAGCATCATTTGCAAAAGATTGTCGCTATCTCGGTTGTTTTTCGTACTGATAAAAACGTTAAGGTGTGGTCTTTGGGGGAAACATCATCCACTGAAGCCGAGCTTATTCAACGTTTTTATGCAGGCATTGATAAATATAAACCCACGTTGGTGTCTTGGAATGGTACGGGATTTGATTTGCCGGTGTTGCACTATCGTGCGCTCTATCATGGCATTGCTGCGCCTCAATATTGGGAAACCGGCGAAAATGATTCAGCGTACAAGTGGAACAACTACCTTAGTAGGTATCACGCGCGTCATTTAGATTTAATGGATACGCTTGCAGCCTATAACCCCAAATCCTTTGCTAAATTAGATGACATTGCTGTGATGTTAGGGTTGCCAGGTAAAATGGGGATGTCAGGCGGTTTGGTATTCGAAAACTATTTACAGGGTAATCTTGAATCTATTCGCAACTATTGTGAGACAGATGTCTTAAATACGTATTTGGTCTATTTACGATTTCAGTTGATGCGAGGGATATTGAGCCCTGAAAACTATAACTATGAAATCGAACTAACAAAAAACATGTTAAAAGCTCAGTCGGAACAACATTTTCAGGAATTTCTTAAAGAATGGGATGCCAACAGTGTTAGAATGAGCCCAATTTTGGCATGAAGGTATAAGAAGTTGTATGTCGCGTAAATATAAAGCTCTCCCTGCAGAACCGGTTGAAGTCCAAATCAATGGTTTATCTCATGATGGTAGAGGTATTGCGCGCATTAACGACAAAATTCTGTTTGTATTTGGCGCACTACCCGGTGAAACCGTCACCGCGAAATATACCCGTGTTCATTCACGCTATAGTGAAGCAATGGTGGTTGATATTCTTGAGGCAAGTCAAGATCGTGCCAAACCTGTCTGTGCACACTTTGGGCTGTGTGGTGGTTGCCAGTTACAACATTTGCCCAGTGAATTGCAAATTGAACACAAGCAAAAATTTCTGGAAGATTTGCTTGTTAATCAATCTAAAGTAACGGCAAACCAATGGCTTGCGCCTTTACAAGGCACTGTGAATGGCTATCGACAAAAAGCGCGTTTAGGCGTGCGTTATGTTGAAAAAAAGCAAAGCTTGTTGGTGGGATTTAGAGAGCAAAACAATAATAAAATTGCCATCATCGAATCTTGTAGTGTGCTTGATAAGCGCGTTGGCAGTAAGATAGCGCTTCTACGTGAAATGCTAATTCAACTTGCAGGTAGATCGTCAATCGCCCAAATTGAAGTTTCTATTGGTGGTGAGGAAGTAGCGCTGATATTTAGACATCTCGAGCCTTTGATTGAAACCGATATCACCCTGTTAACGCAGTTTTGTGAAGCGCATAGCTTTTCATTGTATTTACAACCACAAGGTGTCGATTCAGTTCACAAAGTATGGCCTAAAGAGAGCCCACTTGAACTGACTTATGAATTAAAAGACCAACAATTACAATATCGATTTCACCCGTTGGATTTTACCCAAGTCAATCAAGATATAAATCAAAAGATGGTGAACCAGGCCTTAACATTGCTTGTACCAACTATCGATGATGTTATTTTAGACTTGTTTTGTGGTTTAGGAAATTTCAGTTTACCCTTTGCACAATGCGCTAAACAGGTCGTGGGTGTTGAAGGCGCACCGGTGATGGTGAAAAGGGCACAAGCCAATGCGCAATTAAATAATCTCACCAATGTTGAATTTTATGCGTTTGATTTAAGCAAGGATTTTTCAGGCCAATCCTGGGCAAAACAACACTACACTAAATTAATATTGGACCCTCCTCGCTGCGGAGCACAAGAAATTGTGGAGGCAATCGGTCAATTTAATGTGAAAGATATACTCTATATCTCTTGCAATCCAGCAACCTTTGCAAGAGATGCAGCTATACTTGTTCATCAACATGGTTACCAATTAGCAAAAGTGGGCGTAATGGATATGTTTCCACATACAGCCCATGTCGAAACAATAGGGCTCTTTCGAAAATAAGCTCAACATCAACAGGGACGATATGGTTAAGATAAGGGATGATTTGCCTAAGGCAGCTGACGGCAGTATTGATATAGAAACGTGGGTTGCGCGGGTCGGACAAAATCGCACCTCTCAAGAAAAAGCGTTATTAGCGCAAGCCGCTTTGTTAAATATACAAAATGGCGGTCATCATTTAACCTGTGTTAATGAATCATGTTTACGCCAAGCGCTGGTAACGGCGGAAACACTTGCCACCTTAGAGCCGGATATTGCCACACTTCTTGCTGCTATTGTTTACTTCCCTGCGCATTATGGTGAACTCACGCTCGATGAAATTAAATCATCTCTTGGGGCAGAGGTTGCTTCTTTAGTTTCCGGCGTGACCCAGATCACCACGCGCACTTCACAAGCCAAAGGGGCAACTGGCGCAACGCATCACGATAATTTGCGAAAAATGCTGTTAGCTGTGGTTGAAGATGTCAGAGTCGTTTTAATTAAGTTGGCAGAGCGGATCACATCCTTGCGTGCAGCTGCCGTCTTGGATAAAGAAATACGTCATCAATTTGCACTTGAAACTCGCGATATCTATGCGCCTTTAGCAAACCGCCTCGGGATTGGTCAAATTAAATGGGAATTAGAAGACTTTGCTTTTCGCTATTTGGAACCAGATGCTTATAAAAACATCGCCAAATTACTCGATGAAAAGCGTTTAGACAGAGAAATTTACGTTAAAAATGTGATTGATCAATTAAAAGAAGCGCTTGCCAAAGAAAATATCGATGCAGAGGTCACAGGTCGAGTAAAACATATCTATAGTATCTGGCGAAAAATGATTCGCAAGAATCTTGATTTCCAAGATATCTATGATGTGCGAGCAGTGCGTATTTTGGTGCCAGAAGTCAGAGATTGTTATGGGGCATTGGGGATAGTGCATTCTTTGTGGCAACATGTACCCAAAGAATTTGATGATTATATCGCAACCCCTAAGGAAAATGGGTATCGCTCTTTACATACCGCAGTGATTGGCCCCGAAGGCCGAACGGTCGAAATACAAATTCGAACCTTTACCATGCACCAAGAAGCAGAATTAGGCGTCGCTGCCCACTGGCTATACAAAGAGGGCGGTAAACTCGATGCAAGTTATCAGAAAAAGCTCAATACATTACGTCAAATTTTGGATTGGAGTGAGCAAGCCCAAGAAGGTGATGTGAATGAAGTCTTGTTACAAGAGTTATTAGAAGACAGAGTTTATATCTTTACGCCTCAAGGCGATGTGGTTGATTTGCCGATGGGTTCAACCCCTTTAGATTTTGCTTATCATATTCACACTGACTTAGGACACCGCTGCCGAGGCGCTAAAGTGAATGGCTCCATTGTGCCATTGAACTATCAGCTCACCTCCGGCGAACAAGTTGAAATTTTATCTGTTAAAGAAGGCTCTCCGAGTCGAGATTGGTTAAACCCTCAATTAGGTTACATTAATAGCGTACGTGGCCGAGCGAAGGTTCATAGCTGGTTTAAGCGACAAGCCAGAGATGAAAATATCGTTCAAGGACGAGAAACCCTTGAAAAAGAATTTAAACGCATGGGGTTGGAGCTGAGCGGCCTGGGTAAAATATTGTCCAAAGTTGGCATGAAAACATTGGATGATCTCTATGCCTCCTTGGGTGGTGGTGATTTAAGAGTTAGCCAAGTTGTCAATGCTTTACAGCGCCTTGAAAATGCCGAAGTTCCAGATGATATTACCCATCATATATCTAAGCCTTCTACACAACATTCTGATATTACCATTCAAGGTGTCGGTAATTTGTTATGCCACTTTGCTCGTTGTTGCAAACCGGTGCCAGGCGATCGCATCGTCGGCTACATTACGCTAGGTCGTGGGGTTACAATACATCGCCAAGATTGTATGAATGTTTTAAATAAACCAGAAGAAGAGCAACGCTTGATTTCTGTACAATGGGGTGAGATGCGTCGCAATTTTTATCCTGTTGATATCACTATTCGTGCTTATGACAGACAAGGTTTATTGCGTGATATCACCTCTATTTTAAGTAATGAAAAAGTGAATGTGATAGCGGTGAACACTTTAACCAACAAAGACGATAATATCGCAAACTTGGTATTAACCTTAGAAATCCCTGATTTAAGTGCTTTAATGAATATTTTAAACAAAATTATGCAATTGCCTAATGTGCTTGAAGCACATCGTTTGCACTCGCAGGCACGTTAATGTCTAATAAAAAAGTATCGATGGAAGAACTGTTAACCATAATGGCAACTTTGCGTGATCCTGAAAAAGGTTGCCCTTGGGATAAGAAACAAACGCTGGCTTCTATTGTGCCTCATACCATTGAAGAGGCGTATGAAGTCGCTGATGCTATTGAGAGTGGTGACACGAAAGCCATAAAATCTGAGCTCGCTGATTTATTATTACAAATCATTTTCTATTGCCAAATTGGCTCAGAATCAGGCTTATTTGATTTTGCCAGTGTGGTGGATGAACTCAAAGAAAAGATAGTACGACGTCATCCGCATATTTTTGCGAATGAGAAAGTAGAAGATCATGAGCATCGTGCTTTATGGGAAGCGATTAAAGAAAAAGAGCGTATTGATAAATCCGAAAAGGGTGTGTTATCGGGCGTTGCCCATAGTTTACCTGCTTTATTGCGCGCACAAAAATTACAAGCACGTGCCGCACGCGTGGGGTTTGATTGGCCGCATATTGATTTTGTTTTAGACAAAATGCATGAAGAAATTGAAGAATTTAAAGTTTCCTATAAAGAAAATGACTTTGAAGCCACCCAAGAAGAGTTGGGCGATATTTTATTTGTAGCTGTCAATTTAGCACGCCATGTTAAATCAGATGCCGAAACCATTTTACGTACTGCTAATAAAAAGTTTGAACGCCGCTTTGGGGGCGTGGAGCAAAAAGTGTTGGCATCAGGAAAGCCTTGGGATGCTTTTACCCTAAAGGATCTGGATGGATTTTGGGATGAGGTTAAAGCACAAGAGTAAATTTTCCCGCTCACAAAGATAAATCCCCCCGCTCACTAAAAGTGAGCGGGGGGATTTATCCCATTTTATGTCGTAAAAACCCCTATTTTTATCAATGTTTTCAAAACCTTATTAAAAAGTATTGACTCAAGCTGATAGTGTTATTAATTTAACAAACATTTTTATATTTACTTGGAGTCTATATGAGAAATTTAGCATTAACTGAAACCCAGAAGGTCACAGGTTTTGGCTATGCAGAAGATATCGCGGCAGTTGCTGGAACCTTGTATGTTGCAAATACGCTTTCAACAATAGGTGCAGCGGCAATACATCCTCTACTAACATTGATATCAGCACCGTACGCTGTATCACCCATTGCGATGTCGTTAAGCGGATTGGTTTTCCCTTTAACAGTAGCTGGGTTTGTATTAGATGCTAATCCTCAATTTAAGACGGTATTAGTTGAGAAATTTCATTCTTACTTTGGTTAATAGTGAGAAAACATGGGGGCAGACTCCAAGTTACTAAGTTAAATCCCCCCGCTCGCTAAAAGCGAGCGACCCCCTTTACAAAAAAAGTGGGGCTTTGTTCGCTTCGCTTACAAATAAGAAAGTACTATCCGAATATGAGCGTAGCGAATTAACAATCTCTCTTAATTTTGGTGTCTACTTCTATTAGACCACTTCAATTTATCTTAGCGAGCGGGGGGATTCACCCTATTTTATGTGATAAAAACATCTATTTTTTCAATAAGTTAAAAAAAATACGACAAAGTGTTGACTTAGATCGACCAAATGAGTAAATTGGCTAACATCTTTGTTATGTATTTACTTGGAGTCTTTATGAGAAATTTAACTTTAAATGAAACCCTGAATGTATCAGCTGCTGGCTACGCAGAAGATATTACCGCAACGGCTGCTACGCTATATGTCGGTAGTTGTCTTTATGGTGTAGGCTTGGGTGCTGGAAAAGCGCTTTCAGTGTATTCGTTAGCAGTCATGGGTAAAGCAGCGACGCCTTTTGCTGCTGCATTAGCATTGAGCACACCTGCACTAGCACTTGCTGTACCTCTCGTTGTAGCTGGCGTTGCATTAAGCGCTCATCCTGAGCTAGAGACAGCTTTAGTAGAAAAATTCCATTCATACTTTGGGTAATTTGTGCCTCCTTTCTCAAAAGAGAAAGGAGGAATGAGATGTACTTACAATCCCGACATGATCTCTCTTTCTTTTGGCGAAGGTTTTGGGCTTCTGTCTCGATAAAATTCATGTAATTCATGAACTATTTCTTCAGGTGTATTCACCACTTTATACAAATTTAAATCTTCTGCATCAACTGTGCCACTGGTGACTAATTGAGACTTAAACCATGCTAATAAATCTCTCCAAAACGGTTCACCCACCAAAATAATAGGGATTTTGCGTGTTTTGCCTGTTTGAACCAGCGCCAAAATTTCAGCCAACTCATCTAGTGTGCCAAATCCACCTGGCATAACAACATATGCAGAAGCATATTTTACAAACATCACTTTACGTGTGAAGAAGTGTCTAAAACGTAATGAAATATCTTGGAAATCATTGGTGCATTCTTCATGAGGAAGCACAATATTAAGCCCAACACTTAAAGAGGGACCTTCTTTGGCGCCTTTATTTGCCGCTTCCATGAGTCCTGGCCCGCCGCCGGTGACGACCGTGTAGCCATGATCAGATAATGCTTTTGCAATATCAAAAGTTAATTTGTACCAGGGATTATCTGGTTTTAATCGTGCGGAGCCGAAAATGCTGACCGAAGGTGGAATATGGACTAAGCGCTCATAACCTTCCACAAACTCGGCCATGACCTGGAAAACTTTCCATGATTCATGGGCCATCGCGGTATCACTGATATTGAGGGAGCGAGTATCCTTCCGCATAAAAATGGCTTCCTTATTATTGCTTGTATGTACAATTTTACTATAACACCCAACCGCAAAGGTTTCCAGTTAAGGTGGGTTGCTAGCATTGAAACCACCGCGCAACTATATTTAAAGCATCGCTCAAAGCCAAGAAACTTATGTCAAACCCTGATCCAAATACGCCTCTTCGTAGCAATGTTCGCTTGTTAGGGGAACTGCTGGGACAAACGCTCAAAGTTCAGGTTGGCGATGAACTTTTTGTACAAATAGAAACCATAAGGCAATTATCCAAAGAAGCATGTAATGGTGATGATAAAGCCATCCTTGCGCTTAATACGATTTTACAATCGCTCTCTAGTGAACAGATGTTGATAGTTGCTAAGGCGTTTGGTCACTTTTTAAATTTAGCCAATATTGCAGAGAATGTGCATCGTATTCGCCGTAGTCGTTGGCATGCATTGAATGCACCAACGATATCAGCGCCTGGTTCAATCAATGCTTTATTGGAGACATGCAAAGAAAAGAATATAGATATGCAAACTTTTCAGGGGGCGCTTAAAAAATTACATATTGATTTAGTGCTGACGGCTCACCCTACCGAGGTGATGCGTCGTACAATGATGCAAAAATTTGATAGCATCGCCAAATTACTCACACTTATTGATGAGAAATATTTAACAAAAGACGAAGTTCACGATACGCATGACGCAATTTATCGAGAAACCACAGCTATTTGGCAAACCGATGAAATCCGTCGGCGCAAACCCACACCAATTGATGAAGCTAAATGGGGATTTGCGATTGTTGAAGGTAGTCTTTGGCACGCTCTTCCACAGTATTTGCGAAACCTTGAAAAACAACTCATTAAATACGAGCTACCTCCGCTAGCACTGGATTCTTGTCCTATTGAATTCAGTTCATGGATGGGGGGAGATAGAGATGGTAATCCCAATGTCACCTGGCAAACAACAGAAGAAATCTGTTTGTTGGCTCGTTGGATGGCGGCCGATCTGTATGCACGTGATATTAATAAGTTAACAGCTACTTTATCCATGAAAAATTGCAATGACGCCCTAAGAAAAGTTGTTGGGCCTACGAATGAACCCTATCGCGCATTGCTACGGAACTTAAAACATAGATGTACTAATACTTGTCAATGGGTAGAGGATAAACTAAAAGGCAAAATCGTTAATGACTCTGATATTTTGCTTGAAAAGTCAGATCTGTTAGCACCTTTGCTTCTTTGTTATCAATCACTGGTTGATAGTAAAGGAGAGTGCATTGCATCAGGCGAATTAACGGATATTATTCGACGCGTGAGTTGTTTTGGTGTGACATTAACGCGACTCGATATTCGCCAAGAAGCAGCAAAACATAGTGCCTTGCTTTCGGAAGTGACTCGCTTTTTAGGGTTGGGATCTTACCATGACTGGGAAGAGGCGCAACGGTTTGCATTTTTATCTGACAGATTAAATAATTCACAACCATTGATTCCGACAGAACTTACGCTAACGTCTATGTCGCTGGAGGTATGGAATACATTTCAAATGATTGCAAAGCAATTAAGTGCGTCTTTGGGGGCTTATGTCATTTCGATGGCGCGTCTACCTAGCGATATTTTGGCTGTGTGCCTGTTGCAACGCGAAGCTGGTGTAAAACAGCTCCTTCGCGTTGTTCCACTATTTGAAACGTTAGCTGATTTAAATCATGCTTCTACTTGTTTTGAAGGCGTTCTAAAGTGTGCATGGTATAAAAAGCACATTCAAGGCAAACAAGAGATTATGATAGGTTATTCTGATTCAGGTAAAGATGCTGGGATTTTAGCGGCAGGATGGGCGCAATATAGAGCGCAAGAAGATCTGGTTAAAATCGCTAAAAAACATGAGATTGATTTAACTTTATTCCATGGTAGAGGTGGCTCTGTGGGGCGCGGTGGGGCACCCGCACACATGGCTATTTTGTCGCAGCCACCAGGTTCTGTGGATGGTCGGTTGCGAGTGACTGAACAAGGGGAAGTTATCAGGAATAAATATGGTATACCTGAAAGAGCTTATCGCACGCTGGAACTTTATGTTAGCGCAACATTACAAGCGTCACTCTTGCCTTCGCCAGAGCCAAAAGAAGACTGGCGCAATATGATGGAATTTTTAGCCGATACTTCTTATAAGTCATATAGTGCAATTGTTAAAGATGATAAAGATTTTGCTGCCTATTTTATGAAAGTGACACCGCTACAGGAAATTGGCAGTTTGATGATTGGCTCAAGACCAACCAGACGTCAGGCTGTCTCTGGTATCGAGGGGTTGCGTGCTATCCCTTGGGTCTTTGCCTGGACGCAAAATCGACTTCTATTGCCAGCATGGTTGGGTGTTGGAGAAGCACTCACCGCAGTGCTTCAAGGTTCGAACAAAGCGCTGATTGATCAAATGGTTATAGAATGGCCATTTTTTAGATCTTTGCTCAGTTTAATTGAAATGGTTTTAACCAAAGCCGATCCTTTTATTTTTACTTTCTATGAAAATCGGCTGTTAGAGAAAGAAGAGCTCAAAATAGGTGAAATATTAAAAGAAAAATTATCATTAACCACCTTGGCGATTAAGAATGCCTTAAATGTGCAAACCTTACTTGAATCGAATCCTGTTTTATTACGAACGCTGTTATTACGTTCGCCGTATCTTTATCCATTACATGTTTTGCAAGCTGAATTGTGTCGTCGTGTCAGGGTAAGCGAAGCCTCTCACTCTGATGAGGAAACAGATGCCTTAATGATTACTATTTCAGGTATTGCTGCTGGAATGCAAAATACGGGTTAGACACCTTACCTTTAATGGTGTGTATTGGTTTGACTTTAATCTGTGGGTATACTTTCACAAGCTATTTTTTCAGAAATAAGTTGAGGAACATAATGCGATTAATATTAATAGGCCCCCCAGGTTCTGGCAAAGGGACGCAAGCGCGCTATATTATGGAGCGCTTTGAAATTCCTCAAATATCTACAGGCGACATGCTTAGAAATAGTATTAATGATAAATCTGCGTTAGGTGCTCAAATTAAGATGATTATGGATGCTGGGAGTTTAGTGCCTGATGATGTCATTATTAAACTCGTTCAGGAACGTATTAAAGCACCTGATTGCGCTAAAGGCTTTTTATTAGATGGTTTTCCGCGCAACGTTAAACAAGCAGAAGCTTTAGCGCAAGCAGGGGTTCAAGTTGAAAAAGTCATTGAAATCGAAGTGCCTGATGAGATGATTGTTCAGCGTTTAAGTGGACGATGGATCCACCCCACTTCTGGACGTGTATATCACAGTATTTTTTCGCCACCTAACAGAGCTAAAATTGATGATGTTACCGGTGAGGCTTTAGTACAGCGTGATGATGATAAAGAAGAAACTGTTCGAAAACGCTTAGCGCTTTATCATTCTCAAACTCAGCCCGTAGCCAGTTATTATCAGCGCCTCTCCATAAGAGACCCACAAAATCTACCTAAAGTGACGAAAATCAATGGTGATCAGCCACCTCTTGTGGTTTGTGAACAGATTTTCAGTTTTCTCGGCGAATAAGCAAGAGCCCATGATGTGTATTGCATGATGGGCCTACTCATTTCATTCATTACTTCATTTTTTGATTTTAAATAGAACCAGATTCATTTAAACGAAAAAATTATCTTGATTTTGGCCTAAAATCTTCATGATTATGTGAAAAATCACAGTGAAAAGCTGCATTTTTTTTTCTAAAATTAATCATAAAATACAATGAGTTACAAAACTTTTAGCTTGATTTTGTATGAAGTTCTACTTATTCCTGAAAAATTTAGTAGATTCTGAATTTGTGTGTGCTATGTTTTTTATACGCACCTTTGGTGAGAATTTTTTGGAGTAAAAGTAATGGCTATTAAAAAACGTAAATTAACATCACGTAGAAAAACAACTTCACGTAAAAAAACGACTTCACGTAAAAAAGTTTCTGGTACTAGTGCAAAAATGCTAAAAATGCTGAAAATGGCAAAGCGAGCTCAAAAAGCGGCTCTTAAAAAAATTGCTGTTTTATCACGTAAAATTAAAACTTTGACAAAGTCACATGCTGTCACAGTCAAAAAATTACGTAAGTCATTTGCCGCTGATTTAAAGAAAGCGCGCGCAGCAGCTATTAAAGCAACTTCACCAAAGCGTCGTAAGACCAAAAGCAAACGTAAGACTTCTCCTATTGCAAGAAAGTCAACACGCCGTACCTTTGGCAAGAAGACCTTTGGCTTTAAGAGAAGAACAGCTAGAAGAAAAATGCGCAAAGCTGCTTAAACCTTTCCAAAGAAGGGATGCTCGATTCGTAAAAATAGCCGTTGATCCTATTATTAATAATGAGTTTCAACGGTTTTTTTTTACATTGCGGCAAAATCATGAATACAATTGCAGTAGATACCCTCATGGCACAAACGCGGCGTTTAGCTGCTCTGTACCGTCAAACCACAGGTCAAACATTACCGGTTAGCGCCGAGCTCAGTCGTTATGACGCAGCTCAATTGCTTGGGTTATCCGTCATCAGTGGTGCACCACGCGCAGGTGTTGATTTTACGGGATCGCAAGGTCCTTATCACTGTAAAAATATTCAAGTGAAATCCAGAGTTATTTTTAATGATAACAATTCAGGGTACCGGATAGGGCAACTAAATTTAAGTATGCCTTGGGAAATAGTGGTTCTGGTTCTGTATGAGGCGAATTATGAGCCTTTTGCAATTTATGCTGCTACTAAGGAAGAAGTGATTGCATCGCTCTCACAGACCACACACAAGCAAGCTCGAGGTGCCATGTCACTGGCTAAATTTAAAGCTATTAGTCAACTTATATGGACGCGAGAAAGAGGGCTTGAGTGGGATGAGTCGTTGTCCAATCAGGCAAGCTAAAGTTAGTTTTTAGAAGAAAACGTTTTAGCTGATTGCAGATCTTCTTGAGCAATTTTATCGGCATGTCGGCTGAACCAACTTGATAGTTTCTGATAGGCACTATTAACATAAGTCTTACCAAACCATAATTCATAATCTTTTTTATTTTCAATAAAATGATGCAGTGGCAGCTTTAACAAAAACAATGCATATTGTGACAATAGCGCTTTGTTGAGTAGTTCTTTCCTGATGGTTGGTATATCACCTGGATTTTGATTTGAATAGTATTGATAATTAAATCCGATTTTAATGTTTTTAGTTTCGGGATCGTAAAACTTCAATGAAGTATGTGCTCCTAAAGTTGCAAACCATATATTCCATAATGTGTCCCAAAGCTCAATAGGCTGTAAACCATCGGCTAACCGGATCCCTTTTAACCAGCTGCCTTCCATGCCAATATCCACCTTCAACAAGTTCACGGTGGCTAGGAAGGGGCTAAGCATTGCAAAAATAGAATTATTCCCAGTAGTTTGAACGGCGTCGCCTCCAACCATGCAATAATTGGCAACGATGTTCATCGGTCTTTGTTCGTACCACTGTAGTAGCACAGCCTCCATTGCCGCTTTCGCAGTAGAGTGAGGCACACCTGGTGAATTGAAAATGGTCATGTTCAGATTTTTAAAAGCACTAAATTTATCGTTGAAGGCTCTTTTTGTTAAAAATTCTGTAACAAAAAGTTGTGAGAGTGCGGCGCCTTGGCTGTGACCGCAAACTTCTAAGGTTAAATCTGGCAAGGCACTACCATAATGTTGCTCAATCACTTGCTCAAAGGTTTTGAAGATATTGTCTTTTTCTGCTTCAAAACTTGCTGTTCCTGGTCCCCAGGTTTCAAGATTGATAGCAGCACTGTGCAGATCATCAAAATCTGTGCCCCTGAAAGTAACCTTAACATCTTTTAACGATTTGTCTTTTGGAACGAGCATGTAGGCGAACATGCCTTTTTTCAATTTAAAAGGATGAACCAGATATCGTTCATATTCAGCGTGATGTCCTGTGTTTTCACTTCCGGCAACTTTCATGATATCTAGTTCTGTAACAGGCTTTAGGGCTAAGTCATAAGCGGCATTGGCTAAAAATTGCCCAGCAGCGTATCGAACGATATGCGACGTATAGGTACGGGGGCCATTTGTGCTCATAATATTAAAAATCTACTTAACCAACATAGATGTGAACCTTACCTTATATTGGACGGGATAAAAAATGACATGCGACCAAGCTCATGAAAGAGCAGATAGGTGAACAACGCTGGACAGTGGATAGGGCTTTCCTTAAGATGCCGCCATGAAACAAATAATATTAGCCATTGAAACCTCAGGATCAGCCTGCTCGGCCGCCTTAATTACGCCAAGGGCTTGTTATACGCGCTTTGAACCCACACAAAAGGCACATACGCAGTTATTATTGCCGATGGTACACGCTTTGTTACAAGAGGCGCATGTTAGCCTAAAAGACCTTAGTGCAATCGCTGTGGGGCAAGGGCCTGGCAGCTTTACCGGCGTGAGAATTGCCATCAGCGCAGCTCAAGGGTTAGCCTTTGGTTTAGGTATACCTGTTTTCCCTGTTTCCACCTTAGCGGCCTTGGCATATCAAGCACAAGTTCAAAATAAGCTTGATAACACGGTGATAGTACCTGCCCTTGATGCCAGAATGCATGAGATCTATGCCGCTGCATTTTTAACTCATAACGATACGGCACATACTTTGATGGCTGATTGCCTAATAAAGCCTGCCAATTTATTAGAAAAGCTTACGATGGATGCAAAATCTCTGATTGCTATCGGCTCTGGCTGGGATTCGTATTTTGATGAAATCACGTCCAATGCTAAAGATATATCGATTTACACAATGTCGGACTGTCACGTAAATGCACTGCATATCGGATTAATTGCTAAAGGGCAAATGGAGCAGGGCAAAAAAGGGGTTGCGGCTAAGGATGTACTGCCTGTGTATTTGCGGGATGATGTGGCTCAGAAGCAGAGATAAATCCCTCTGTGCCGCCAAGGGCGGCCTCTCTCTTTACAAAGAGAAAGCCTTTGTTCGCTTCGCGAACTCAGAAAAGGTGAGCGTAGCGAACCAGTTACACCCACTTTTGTAAAGGGGGTCGCTCGCCATGGCGAGCGGGGGGATTTACCTTGGACTACAGAAATAGCTAAACCATCAAATCCACTAAAATCTCTTCATACAACATCGATAACTTCTCCAACTCATCCACATCAATACACTCATTTACTTGGTGAATCGTCGCGTTATTGGGGCCCACTTCAACTACTTGCGTGCCATATTGCGCAAAAAAGCGCCCGTCAGAGGTGCCACCTGAAGTTAAGAGTTGGGGTTTGAAACCTAAGCAGCGCTCAATAGTATGAGATACGCTTTGAATTAATTTACCATTGACATCAGTATAAAAAGGTTTGCCAGACAATACCCAATTTATTTCAAATTCAACACCGTGGCGCTTTAAAACAGCTTCTACTGTTTGTTGTATGTGTTCCGGTGTGGTTTGAGGTGAAAAACGTAAATTAAAGTTGCCTTCAATAGTGCCCGGAATAACATTGTTGGCACCTGTGCCTGCATGCAAGTTCGCAAATTGTAGACTAGTAGCGGGAAAATGATCACTGGGTTTATCCCATATAATCTGGGAAATTTCAGCAAGTGGGGCAAAGCTTAAATGAATTGGATTTCTGGCAAGATCTGGATAAGCAACGTGCCCTTGTTTACCTTTAATTTTAAAATAGCCGGTTAATGAACCACGACGCCCAACTTTGATGATATCACCTAATTTTTTCTCGCTGGAGGCTTCGCCCACCAAACACATCTCAGGAACTTGCTTTATTGCGTCCAATGCCTTTAATACAGCTTGCGTACCTTCAAGTGCTGCGCCTTCTTCATCACTCGTAATTAAAAAGGCGATAGATCCTTGATGATCAGGATACTTGGCAATAAATCGCTCCATTGCAGTCACCATAGCAGCAATCGAGCTTTTCATATCAGCTGCGCCTCTGGCATAAAGCTTGTTGTCACGAATGGTAGGTGTAAAAGGAGGACTTTGCCAAGCCTTTTCATCACCCACCGGTACCACGTCTGTATGACCTGCAAAACACAAAGTGGGGCCTTTTGTTCCACGTTTAGCCCAAAGATTGCTCACCTTTCCAAAGGGGTAATGGGTGATAGTAAATCCCAATTTTGCAAGACGTTTTGCGATGATTTCTTGACAACCTTCATCAAGTGGTGTGATAGAAGCACGGGAGAGTAAATCTTTATTGAGAGTAAGTGTGTCTGACATTAAAGATCCTTGGTTGCTTCACGTAATAAATTATTAATCCCAACTTTTGCGCGTGTTTTTTCATCAACGCGTTTGACAATCACAGCACAGTATAGGCTGTACTTGCCATTATCCGCTGGTAAATTACCTGGAACGACAACAGCATCTTTGGGGACGCGCCCATAATAAATGCTATCATTTTCTCTGTCATAAATACGTGTGCTTTGGCCGATATAAACACCCATCGAAATGACTGCGCCTTGTTCAACAATCACACCTTCAACGATTTCAGAGCGTGCACCAATGAAGCAGTTATCTTCAATAATGGTTGGATTGGCTTGTAAGGGCTCAAGGACGCCGCCGATGCCGACACCTCCTGATATGTGTACATTTTTACCAATTTGAGCACATGAGCCAATAGTCGCCCACGTATCAACCATGGAATTTTCGTCAATATAGGCACCTATATTGACATAAGAGGGCATTAAAATTGTATTAGGACCAATATAAGCACCTGCTCTTACACAAGCAGGAGGAACAATACGTGCGCGTTTTTGCTTAAAGTCGGTTTGGGTAAAATGGTTAAACTGCAAAGGAATTTTATCGAAAAATTGGGTAAAACCCGCATCCAACACCGTATTTTCCTGCAGGCGAAAGTAAAGTAAAATGGCCTGTTTAACAAAAGTATTTACTTGCCATTCATTAGAAACCAATTGCGCTGCACGAATGTCGCCTGTTTCACAGCCCTTAATGACAGTGTTTATAGCTGCTCGTAAATCTGGGGGCGCATTATCTACGCTGAGTGTATCGCGTTGTTCAAAAGCAGTTTGAATAAGGGATTTTAATTGGTCTAATTGCATGGCAGTTCATCGTTAGGAAAGTAGTTTTTAAGAATACTTATTTTTAAAAGTGATAGCTAGACCTGGCTTTTAAATAAGCTGGCTGACTTGTTTTTTGGTTTAAAAATCGGTTAGACCACTTTCTATTTTTTTGATTATCAGTATAATGCACACTAACTTATTCTATTAGCTGCAATTTCAATGGTATTTCGGAGTTTGAAGATGGCACGCACGACAAGAAATTCAAATAGACACACGACATCAGCTGAACATGAGGCTGAGATCGCTACAGTACAGTCTAAAACCAAGGCCGAAACGAAGCCTAAAGCCAAAACGAAGCCTAAAGCCAAAGCGAAGCCTAAGGCCAAAACGAAGCCTAGAGCCAAAGCGAAGCCTAAGGCCAAAGCGAAGCCTAAGGCCAAAGCCAAACCTAGAGCCAGGCCATCCCGCGCCAGAAAAACTCAGCCCGCGCAAGTTGCTCTAGATCTTGATGCTATCAAAATTGATTATGATGGAATCAAAGCTGATATAGAACGCTCCATCAAAAGACAGATTTTGATTCATGCGCCCAACAATCCTATTTTATCTACAGATGGGGTGGAAGTCGCAGCACTACGAGATGGCACTGAACAAGTAGAAGAAATAGGAACTACCGATTGGTTAGAATGGCAACATGTTTATGGGCTTATTCCAAGTCTTGTGGCAGAGCGTGCACATTTATCCGATTCAGTTGGAGTTTTTCCCGCATTTAGTGCTCAACGAATGGGTGAATTATTACAACATAATGTTGAATTAAACATTATTAAACAGTTAGGTTTGCCAACGAGAGTTACCGCTAATGGTGATACCGTTCTTTTGGAAAAATCATTCGAAAATGATGAAAAATTATCAGCCAAGGAACGCGCATTTAAAAAACGCGAATTGGCTAAGCTGAATAAAGAAGCCAGAGAAAGAGCGGACCAAGCAAAAAGCGTATTAGCTAAAAATAATGTAAATAGTTTTACTTTATATCTAGAAGCCATTAGTGAAAGTAAAGAACATTTTTTAGGTAATCCCAAAAAGCGTGATCTCGTTTTAGATGATTGTAAACAGTTAATTATTCCTTTTCATTACCATAACAATCATTACAATGTTGCGGTTGTTCACTTTATTAAAGTGGATAATGAGATGGTCGCCGATATTAAATATTACGATTCTATGGGGACGGATTTAGATAGTTCTCTTAAAAAACAGCTAATCGCATATTGTGAAGGGCTTGGCTTTAAACCTCAATATAAATGCGTTTCAAAAGACGATCAAAAAGAAGGCCATAATTGCTCGATGTTTGCGAGCTTTAAAGCAATTGATATTGCTAATGCTAACGTAAAAAACGAAGAGCGTTTTTTGAGTGATCTGAATCCCGCAAATTATGATCAAGTTATGGTGATGTTGCGTTACACGGCAAGTTTAATGATTAAAGCATTTGGTCAAAATGTTAAACCCAGTGAGGCATTAACTGATGATTTAAAAGGCAAAATGAAAGCATTTGCCAAATTGAGCGAATATTCTCAAAAGGTGAGTGAATTAAACCGCTATATTGGTGATTTAATTCGCGATCTTAGAAAAGCACTTGAAATTACGGCTGGTTGTAGCGAAGAAACTAAACCGCTTCCAGATAGAGATCCTAGCGTTTTACTCGCCGAATATAAAAAATTGGTTGTACAAGCAACTGCTACCATAGAGCAACTTCAAAAGAAAGACGCTCAAACGCCACAAGATGTTGAGAAAATTCAAGCTTTTATGGCACAAATCAGTTTATATAATGTCAGTTTGGGGAACATTCAAAGTCAAATTGAAACACTAAAGGGCTTAAAGAAAGCCGTTATGGCGCCTTCCTTCAGCAGTAATAACTGGTTGGCAAGCATGGATTGGAAGACATTAGCTTTAATTGTACCCATAATCGGTGTAGGTATTTTTGTTGGCTTGCCTGGGGCAGCCGCAATCATCATGCAGTTAGGTTTGATGCTTCCATCTAATCCTTTGTTTACCATTTTTGCTGGCGCGTCGGTGTTTTCAATCGGTGCGGCGGCAATCTATGCCTTTAATAACATTATTAATCCTCATAGCAAAACCAATGATGCTGCTCAGTCTAAGCAAGATGAGATTGAAGAGAACGAAGAAAGCATGATGCTTGATACAATCCCTGAAATGGATGACGATGTTGAAGAAATTGTTAAAGCTTCTTTGCCAAAACCGATTTTGACTAAATATGCTAGCTCACAGCAGCCATCAGCGGGCTCTAGTCGTTCGCCAGTGCCTGCTGCGCAAGATCCAGGCTTAGACGATGGCGCTGATGAGGTTGAAATTATATCTCCCCAGTCAGTTAAAACTAGCCCTGCTCGCAGGTTGTTTTAACATAAAAAACAAAAAGCGGCTCTATAGCCGCTTTTTTTAGCCTAGGAGATAGCTAATTTAAGCAACACCGTTTATAACGGTATTTAGCAAATTAGTTATCAACACCTACTACACCCGTACCTTTAGCACTGGCATTTGTTTTTGCACTACCAAATACGGTTGAACCAGCGGTTGTAATAAGACTTGGTAAGAACACTAAACCGGCAGCAATTGCTAGTAATACAATTGGTTGGCTTAATGGTACTTGTGCTGGTTGGTCTTTATGTGCTTTGAATTTTAACATCCCCATCAAAGCGAAACCTACCCCTGCAACATAGCTGGCTGCTGTGATCAACTTAGCGACATTGGTCATCGTGTTGGTAATGTTACTTGCCACGGCACCCAAATCGCTTTCGCCGCCGCCGCCAGCACTAGCAAATACAATACTTGAAGCGCAATATAATGCTAACAATACGCCAAAATAAGCACACAAGCTTAACAGCGGATTAATCGATGTCTTTGGCATCACTTTTTGATATTTACTCATAGCTATCTCCTCATTTACCTCGTAACAAAAAACTATAAAGGAACTTTCGCAAATACGGTTTTTTTCCAGTAATCAATTTGCACCGTAAAAGCTTTTTTAGAAGGCAATAATCTTAAATGTCTTAATACTTCATGATGAAGTTGTTCTTTGCTAAGATTCGCATCAAGTAAACCTTGTCCAAAAACTCTAGGATCACTTGAGTCGGGACCAAAACAATTGACAACTTCTTTGCTTCTGTCTTTAAAGCTCATGTAAACAGATTGCAACTTTCCTTTGTATGCCGACTCTTTATCCATGGAGCAATACAAAACACGACAAAAATTATTTAAATCTGATTGGCTAATTTCTGGTAGATGAATGATGGAACCACCAGTGTTAGCATCAAGACCAACTGCATCAAGGAAAAAGCATTGTGCACAAAAACAACACGCAGTTGCAAGGTTGTCGAGCTCATTTTTTCGATAATTTTGATCTACATTCACGACTTCTTGGAATTCTTTTGCAAAAAAACCACAATAGCGGCAAGTATAATTATCTCTTTGAAGTACGCGCTTCTTTAGCGTCAAAAACTTATTATTGCGTTTGCGCGCATTATACAGACGCCACGATCCGCGTTGGGCTGTGATTGTTATTGGTAATAGTTCCACAGCAATCTCACCTCATTAAAAATAGAGTGGGCAAAATGTTACTAACACCCACCACCGCCAGTATAACCAAAGGTACAACCTAATATGTTGACCGTATCTACAATATTTATCAGTAATATACCACCAATAACGTGGACCAAACCTTTTCCGACACTGCCGGGTTGGCTGCCTGAATGCCCCATCTTCGAAAGTATGACCCAACCACGTACAAATGCTATCAAACCAATCAGCAGCATGTATTGAATAACGACATTTGTTAATTTTTGCCACTTTTCGGTACTGGATAAAGTTGCATATCCTATGAGATTTTGCGCTGCGCTGATATCTGAGGAGCCAAATACGGTAGTTAAAGAGGTGGTCAGGGTGCTAGGTATATATAATAACAGTGCGCCAACAACTAAGTGAACCATAGGGCCTGCTATTTCACCACGCTGCGCAGAGCCAAAGGTTTGATTAGCAAATATGCGATACATCATGATGCCACGAACTATGAGCGTCAAACCAATTATATATGTGATAGCAACAATGAGTTGCTCAATGCTGTCAAACGCACGAGACAGATTTATAATCGCTGTGTCTAAACTAAAACTTCCACTCATTTGATACCTTGCACCTGTGATTGAATTTCCGTTCTTTCTTAAATAAGTTTATCATCAAACTTTGTTGGATATCAGTCTTTTTATATGTTTTTACCCAATTTGCTGTATATTTATGCGCTCAATTTTTTGTCTTTTTGGTTTTTAGACCTGTTATGAATAAGGGAAGTTCCCATGAGGATATTAATTTCAGGGCAGTTTCAATTATTAACCGCTAGTGCTCACAGCTTCAGTTGTGATCTCTTTGGTGATAGAACACGAAAATGGTATCAATAGAAAATAGATACTCATAGGGTGAATATGCGCATGATTCTAATTGGCAACTCATCATAATTCAATATTAAGATATCTTTTTGACCGCTATCGGAAGGTTTTCGCAACTGCAGTGGTTAGGTCGACATCATTTTGGCTTTAAGCTTTTATGAGTTGACATTATTGAGCAACGAAAATAGGGTAGTCATCTTGCAAATAAAAATAACATTTGACGAAACATCGTGTCATTAAAATCTATCATTGAACATTACCGACCTTATTTTAATAAAAAAAAGTACAGTCTTTCCTTACTTGTGTTGGGAAACATTATTCAGGCTATTTTTATTGTCATCATTAATACCTGTTTTAATAATTTTTTTGGCTTATTGGTGGGGGGCGCCTTCACACCCTGGGGGTTGTGTTTAGCATTGTTCCAATATTTGGCAAGCGTTGCCATGTTAACTTTTACGGCAGGTATTAATAGTTACATTGGCGATAAGCTGATTCATTCTTTGAATCAAGATGTAACAAGAGAAAATCTTGATAAGTGGATGGATACGAAAGCCTATTTTGGCGCTAATTTTATCGAATCAAAAGTACTGAACCCTGCTGGTACATTAAGCTACGATATTCAAGAAGCTAATCGTTTGGTCGTGAGATTAGGTGATAATTTGCTCAATACCTTTTTTGCTTTTTTTCTCTTCATAATATTTAAAGATCTCAACAAAGTCGTCGGCAAATTTGTCAAGTTCTTCCTTTTCAAATTTATCGTCCCCTTCAATGAATTGTTTTGCCTTTTTTAGATCTATTTTGTTTGGTGTAA
>CAZSGE010000042.1:0-23637 GCA_964606325.1 Uncultured Candidatus Berkiella sp. | reverse complement strand
ATATAGTTTGCTTACATTAAGCCCTGAGCTAACCATACAAACCACTAAGGCTTTGATTCAAATTCGAGATAATTTACATGGGTTTAGCTCAGTTGACACTTTTCTCGCACTAGCGCCTTTAGGTGATCTGTCCTTTAATACTGACTTTATTACAGTTCAAAGTCGTTATTATATTTCTACTATGACAGTGCAATATCAAGATATCCATTTAACCTTAAATTCATTACTGAAAGTGAATCTTAATAATAGTAATCCTTCGGTCATGGTACTTAGTCGAAGTTTTGGAGCTTTATGAAAAACAAGCTATTTATCAAATGCGTGAACTCATTTGACCATATTGACTGGATAGTGTTCTCTGCCAAGGGAGACGTTATTGACAAACAGGATAATGCAAAAATTAGCGATCTAGCTAATAAAGTAAACTTAAAAGATTGCCAGATAAACCTATTAATAGGCACCTCTGATCTTGTTATCAAAAAAGTTAATCTACCTAAAAAATTCAATGCTAATCACTTTAACAAAATAGTCCCTAATATCTTAGAAGAAGATATCATTTCGAACATTGAAACCATTCATTTCTCATACGGTAAAATTCATGATTCAGAAATAGCTGTCGTAATTGTCACCCATGATAAATTAAAACAGTGGCTAGAAACATTAAAAATAAGCAACCTGCAACCAGATACCATTTCCCCATTGTGCCTTTCAATGAACATTAAGGAAAATGAATGGCAAATATGGATTGAAAATTCATCTTGTATGGTAAGAATTAATGCCATGATGGGGTTTTATTTGGAACTTGATTTACTACCAACTATGCTACAAAACATATATCATAATGAAAGCATTAAGCCCAACAAAATTATACTATCTGGCCCAGATGATGCCTCTGTTCGTTCCGTATCCTTTAGTAACTTCCCAGAAATTGCACAATTAATTGAATATCGAAAGATTGACGTGTGGGATGCATTTAATACGCAACCAAAATCAATTAATCTATTGCACGATTCTTTTGCCAAAACGGACACGGTATCGAAGCAACATCAATTAATACTTCATGGTTTTTTATTAGTTTCTTTTATACTCTGCATCCTGTTTGGTCTTGAAATAAAGGATACTATTTCATATAGCAGGATACAAAAAGATCAAACAGCTCAAATCAATGAAATTTATAAAAGTATCTATCCAGAAGCGACGACAATTGTTAGCCCCAAACAAAGAATTGAACGTGATCTGAACACCCTACAAACCAAAACTGGTAGTATTTTCTATGACAGTTTGTACCAAGTAGGCAAATCATTAAACCAACACAAAGCATTATTATTAAAAAGTATCTCTTTTAAAAACCAAGCCTTAACTATCACCGTTGAAACAACAAATTACGCAGAGATTGAAAGGCTCATATCAGACTTAAAATCTAACAATCTCGTTGTAAATCAAAATAAAACGGAACACCAAAAAGATAAGTTAAGTGCCGTTTTAACGATTACGAGGAACCAAGCTAAATGATCAAACAATACTGGCAAAGTAAATCACTTAAAGAAAAGAAAATGATAGCTATCTTGGCGCTATTTTCCATAGCATGCATTCTATATTTTATTTGTTGGATGCCGCTGCACAACGTTAAATCAGAATTACTTAGCGAAATTCAAGATCAAAGACAGCTGATCGCTTGGATGCAAGAAAAAGCGCCTCAGTTAGCAAATAGAAAAGCGACCTCTGCTGTTAAAAACCCTAAAGAGATTTTTAGTATTATTGAAGAAACTTTTAAAAATCAAGAAACGCTTTTTCCGAATTTAGCGATAACCAGAAACTCTGAGACTAAGGTAACTATAACTTTTAATGACATTCCTTTCGATGCTTTTATCAACCAATTAATCTTTTTAAAAAATAAACATCAAATAGATGTAGAAGAGGCACAAATTAATAAGTTAGAAAAAATTGGCTTTGTCGAAGGCAGAGTGATATTAGAAAGCCAACCGTAGCACGCCAAGATGATTTTCAGCTAAGTAAGGAAAATGTAGTTATTGTGCAGCAGGCAAAGCAATATCATCAAAAGTGAAATTGAAATATATGGTTTTATGTACGCGCAGATCATCAAATTGAACAGGCGCGGCTGAAGCCTCCTGTGGTGCCATACCACCAGCCATCATAGCCATGGGCGATGATTTATGCGTATAGATTGGCACAGGCGAGTCTGGCGGAATTTCTGATGCGCGAACCATTTTTAGATTCTGAATGTTTGCCCCAAATAATGATTTGAGTTTATTTTTAGCATCCGTAAAGGCTAACCCCATTGCTTGTTGTTCTAATTGAGATTGACGTTCACTTGAAATACTAGGTTGTGGATTAGACATACTGACATAAGAAATCGTTTGTTGGATAACTGAAGGAGCATTCCTTTCAAATTCCTTGTATACCACATTTTGAATTTCATTAAAAAGTTCTTCAAAATTTTCTAATTCTTGTGTTTTAAACAAAATTCCAGTTTGCTTTTGAAATGTATCTGAACAGTATATTTCATTTCTAAAGTAGGTTTGATAATTACTGGTATATCCACCATTCACTACAACGGCATTATAAGCATCTTTTTTCTTTATTTTTGTGTTTAAAAAATCAACGATTTTACGAGTGGCTTGATCATTTTTTTCGCGGGCATCACTTGGTGTAGAGTAACACTTTGAATCAACTGAAATAGTTAAAGTAACTGTATTGGGAGCCCCTAACACTTCACCTTCTCCAACTAATACAGCCTCAGCGCCAAAACTTGACTGTGAACAGCTGAGCAAAATCGCAAAGAATGTACATTTTTTAATTGATTTTTTCAAAAATAATTCTCCTGCACAACTCAATTTCAAAACATGGATATCATTTATTTTGTGCTTTTCTCTTGCTACGTTTTTGTAAAATATCGATGATGATGCACAATACAAAAATTGGAATACAAACCCACAAGGCGACTTTTGCAATCGCAATCACAGCCACTGAAATAATATTACCAAGTAAAATGAGCAATATGGCACATATTGCAATAGCTAAGCTCAATACGGCAAAACGTAACATGTTAAAACTCCTCACTAAATAAATAGCTCCTACTTTATATGGAGCTTAGTCTATATTTTAATGATATTGGTTACTGTTTGGAGTAATAGGATGTCAACTAAGACAAAAGCTAGCAAAAAAAGTACCGCTGTTAAAAAAACAGCTGTAAAAGTTAAGTCCAAAGCTAAAACTAAGATAAAAGCGATAGCGAAAGTAAAAAGTGTAAAAACCAAAACTAAATCAAAAGCTAAAAAACTATCGACCAGCAAAAGCTCTAAACTCAAAGCAAGTTCAGCAAAAATGCTCAAAAAGGCCTCTGATGGTTTAAAACAAGTGATGAAGCTTGCGCCTGCCTTAAAAGAATTAGAAGAAAAAATGCTACCTCAAGAGTTTGTCAAAGTTTTAGCCAAAGTGGAAAAAACGCTCGAAGAGTTCAATACAAAAGTGGCACGTAAATTATAACTTGGATAGTTTTTGCTATGCCGGTGCTTTTCATTTAAAGAAAGGCATATTGGCGGCTGAATTTAGCCAAAGGTAAATGCAAATATCTCTAAATTTGGATCACTAACATTTATTTCAAGCAATCCTTTGGCATTTTCCGGCTGCTGGATAAGCTCATATAAGCGATATTCCTTTACCTGGATAGCACTATTCATAACATCCACACCCGCATTTACGGTAACAGGCTTTCCATTTAAAGACACCGTCACCGTTATCGTTTTTTCGCCAGCATTCCCCATGACCAGGAAGACTTTTTTGGCTTTAAAATGAATTTTTAACGCACTGCCATTACCTGCCGAAATGGACTTTTCCCCTTCAATTACCCATGGACCATTTAGCGTCCACTGATGCAAATCTAATGATGAAGAAAATATATAATGTTTGGGCCTATCTTTTTCCAATTGATACGTATTAGCAAAATTATCAAATCTGAAATACCCTAAGTATGTCTCTGGAGTTTGAGTACTGTACAGTCTATTTTTCGACTCCATTTCAGAAACTTGCAGATCGGGTTTATTCAACAAAGCACTAATGTTATGTTCTGTAATTTGATAAGCACCTTCTCCAAAATGGGTATAAACAACCCGCCCTTCCTTATCAATTAAGTAATGCGCTGGCCAATATAAATTATGAAACGCTTGCCAAGTACTTAGGGTATTATCCACAGCGACGGGATATTGAATGCCAAATTTTTCAATTGCTGCTTTGATATTGTCTATTTTTTTCTCAAATTCAAATTCAGGAGAATGTACCCCAACAATAACAAGGCCAGCATCACGATATTTTTTATCCCAAGCAGTGATGTAGGGTAGAGTTCTAATGCAGTTGATACAAGAGTATGTCCAAAAGTCGATAAGAACAACATTTCCTCTGAGTTTTTTAATTGTTAAGGGTTCACTGTTCAGCCATGTCTGTATCCCTTCAAACTCGGGGGCGGCGAAAGGTACCGCTAAGGGATTAATCAGAACCGCTTTAGGCTCGGTGCGTGGCTTTTCATCAGCTTGGCTTAGGATTTCAAGATTTTCTCCCCATACAAAATACACAACAGAGAGTAAAATCAACAGCCCCAACACCTTTCTGAAAATACCCAGATGCTTTTGAAGAAAGGTGGTTTTTGCAATAAGATCACGCCCGAACAAGGCAATCATCAACATCGGGATCCCAACACCTACTGAAAATGAAATGACTAAGAATATACTGTTGAGACTACTTTCCTGACGAATCACTTGAACAAGCGCTGCAGCGAGTATAGGCCCGGCACAAGGTGTCCAGACTATACCAATTAAACTTCCTATAAGCAGACCACTAATTAAACCACTATTGGTTCGAATTTGTAGATTACCTCGTTCCCCTAAGCGTTGTGCAGCACGCTCAAAAATGGCAAAAAGTGACTCAAAAATCAACAACAAAGCGAAAATGGTTAAAAGAATGAGTGAGATGAGCTTCAAGTGATCTAAGTCGATATGTAAATGCCTTACCAAAGATGCCGAACCTAGAGCAAATAAACTAAAAGTCATAATAAATCCAGCAATAATGCCATATGGCCTTGATCTGCCACCTTCCATAGCGGTGCTTAAAACCAAAGGTAGTACCGGCAAAATGCAGGGAGATGCAATTAACGCCACCCCCTCAAGAAAGGCTAAGCCAATTTCAATAATATTCATTGCCATTAGAAACGCTGTTCCCTATTATTGAGATAAGTTTAGACTCGAATATACACCATGTTTCAAATTACAGCCGATATTTCTCTTAAAAATGCTGAATTAGAATTTACTTTTGTTCGCTCCGCCGGACCTGGTGGTCAAAATGTGAACAAAGTTTCTACTGCCGTTGTGCTTCGTTTTAATATTGCAATGTCGTCTCTACCTGACGCCATCAAAACCAGACTTTTTAAACAATTCCCTTCACGTATTACGACTGAAGGGGACATCATTATCAAAGCCAATCGTTATCGAACGCAGTTGCAAAATAAAGAAGATGCTGTTCAACGATTAGGGCAGCTGATCATTAAGGCAGCGTATAAGCCCAAGAAAAGGGTAAAAACGAAGCCATCCAAAGCTGTGGTAAAAAAGCGTTTAGATAATAAAAAGATGCATAGCAAAAAGAAAACCGGCAGAAAACCCGCGGGGAATTATGAATAAGCGTTGAGATTTAAGAGATTGTTGATATTGCCGAACCTTAATATGGTGGCAAACTAACAAAAGATGTACTTTTTATTACCTATAAAATAAAAAAGTCGCGACTGATAGGTTATCAATCGCGACTTTTTAGATAGCTTAAGCAGCTTTAGCTTTCTTAGCTCTCTTTTTACGAGCAGCTTTAGCTCTTGGCTTTTTAGCGGCAGCTGGTTTAGCAGCGCCGGTAGCTTTCTTAGCTTTTCTTTTCTTAGCTTTTGGCTTTGCAGCAGTAGCTGATTTAACAGCTTTCTTTACAGTCTTTTTAACAGCTTTTTTCACGCTGGTCTTACGCTTTTTAGCGGTTGACTTACGTGCTTTAGGAGCTGCAGCTTTCGCTTTAGAAGCAACTTTACGCTTTTTAGCAGGTGACTTCTTTGTAGCAGCTTTCTTTTTACGAGCGATCATTAAGTATCTCCTCACTTATGGTAGCTATCACAAATCTAGCACAGAAATTTAGAAAAATAAAATAATATATAGCTTTAGACCAAATTTATTTTATTTTTACCCAAATCCTTCGTGACTAAATTGTGCCTTAAGAACAAAATAAAATTTTATCCTTAAAAAATTTTTCGATTCAATAAGGACTTAGCTTCACAACGGGCTACTCGCCCGATTTTGTTCATGGCCATTTTACATTAAGTCATCTACCAATGACCAGTAAAGTTTCTGATTGATCTGTAGGATAAAATCCATTTTGTAAAATTAATTGTCAATTTTGATGCCCAAAAGCGTCACATTATAGTAACGAAAATCATTTTTATACTATTCGTTACATTTTTTGAGACAACTTATCTGTATACTCTGCTGCTCGTTTTGCGGGACGGATTTCCCACATAATTTTCTTAGACAAGTTTTAAGACACCGAAAATGCTCAATTGATCTCACCTTTATTAGTACTATAAGTCGTATAATAATTTTTGTTAGTTAGGAAATTTAGAGGAATTAGCAATGAATGATGGTCCTTCAAAAGAAATCACGCCAGAAAATGTAGAAAGAATTTATAAAGAGGCAGCGCATATTGGCAATATCAAAATGATGATGGATATCGATGAATCGACACAATCCATTCATATTGATCCCAAGGTGAGACTAGAGGCGATTCTGTCCATTTTGAGAATCGCGCCCTATCCCATCATGCAATATTATCTCGCCATGCCTTTTGAAGGGGTAACTGAGGACATGAGAAAGCGGGTCGTTGACTATGCTGTTTTGCATGGTCTTATTGAAAATGAAACTTCAACCTTGTTTGCCCCCCAATATAAACATCAGGGCAATTCATCAATTAATCAATCAACCTCAAGCAAAACCAGAACTCTAAAGAAAGGACCGACAATTTGAGGGCGAAGATATTAGCCCTCACTCACGCTGATTAGACTGTTATTCTTCCACTTTTTGCTTTTGTATCTTAAGAAATAGCATCCGAATAAGATGAAACAGAATAACGTTACTAATTTCATAGTCAGCATTGGCGATCCATCTAGTACGACGACAAACAAATAAATTGGCATAATACATAGCAGCCAAGTACCAAATGAATTCATAAACATAATGAATTGGGTATCACCAGCTGCCGTTAAAATGCCATCAATCACCCAAGCCATGCCATCAAAAACATACCCTAGCCACAACCATAAGCAGCTCATTTCAATGAGTTCGCGCAAATGAGAAATGTCAGAAGCGCTATTGTCAAGCGGTATAAAGAACTTCACAAGCAAATTGGGATATATCACTAAGGGTATGGCCAAGATCATCGCTAAGATAAACTGCAAACGTAGCCCGGTCATTAAAACCTCACTGACTTTATCCCACCTTTTGGCACCAATGAAATTGGAGGCAAAAGCTGTAACCCCCATTTGCAACCCCTCTGTAATGAAAGAAAACAACATCCATATACTAAAGCCGATGGTAATCACAGTGACATGCTCAATACTTCTATTGGCCAATATATACATCACAAATGCCCAAGCGGCTGTGCCTGCCATATGACCAATTGAATTAGGAAACCCTACTTTGATGCATTTAAAAAATAACTTACTTTCAAATTTCCACAGGTGGGTATTATAAAGTTTTTGATACTTTGGTTTTAAAAAGAAAATAAATAGTCCAATCGCCACACATAGTTCAGAAACGCCCGTTGCAATAGCGGCCCCTTGTGCACCCAGTTCTGGAACAATTCCTTCTACGCCAAAGACTAGCAAACTTGCCAATATCAAATTTAATAAATTAGAGAAGATAACTGACATCGCTATGGCTTTAACATGTCCTCTGCCAATAAAGAAACCAGTTAAGGCCCCTACCAACGGATAACTGCCACCAAAGACCATCATCCATTTAAAATAATCATATCCTTCAATCCCTAATTCTTCAGGTATGAAAAAGCTTTGTCCAAAAAATCCCATGATCATCATAAGGAGTGCACAAACTAGTGAGAACCAAATCATTTGCCAAACAGGCTTGCCGACGTTCCTAAATTGTTTTGCGCCGTTATATTGTCCCACAAACACTTCAGCAATCATCGCAATCGACATAGCACCAAATTGAAAGATATAAGCAATGTTACCTGCAGTAGTCGCCACTATCATGGCATCGGTATCATATTTTGCGAGAAGCACTCTATCTAAAAAGCTCATTAAAGAACCTGAAAGCGCTGTTAGCATCAATGGAAAGCAGATCATCCATAATTGACGAAGAAGACTTTTTTCGTCGCTATGGATAGCGTTAGATAATTCTTTTGTGTTTGAAGTCGCTAACATCTTACTACTACCTATATTTTGTTCGTTTTTAACAGGCAAACGACAGGTGTTATCGCATTTGCGATATAAAGTAATCCCTCACGTGAAAACGAGTGTGCTAATTGTTTAGTTCAACAATATGTCTGTTGATTTATTAATAACGCTGCAAGCACGTTAGTAAATTTAATTTCTGGCGTTTTTATAGGGATTTAAAGCCTATAAGTTAAAAAGCAGATATCGTTAGATATAAAAAGCATCACAATAGCTTTAGTTAAATATGCTTTTCATATGATGTTGATATTATGCCACATTGGGGTCGAAAAGTCCTGCCAGTCAGTTCTAAAATTGCTCTAATTGTCTGGTTATTTCATACAAAATGCGCGCAGTTCATCTGAATAAAGCGTGTAGATCATAAGGATTTATATGACAGATTCACACGAAGAAAATATACCTAGCAATTCGCGTGACAGTTTTCATATTCAATGTTAAATTGCACCGAAATAAGTTAAAGTTGATAGCAAAAAGTTATTCAACTTAGTTTTTTAAAAAGCAGTTCAAACCTTCAACACCACCTTTTATCTATTACCCTTTACCTTCTATCGCTTAATTATTGCGTGCAAACGCAGTGGTTGGTACTTTTCATTCATCACAACAACAATGTAATTTTTAAGGAGAATCTAATGCGTACACTGTCTACTACTGAAGTGAACCATATTTCAGGTGGAAATGCAGATGCATTTCTTGCAAGTCTTGTGATTGGAGGCATTGTTACTGCTGGCGTTATTGCAGCAGCTAACCAGCCTTATTACTATTACAATACCTATCCCTATTATGGCGGATATGGATATGACTATTATGTATACGATCCCTACCTCTACAGCCCCTATTCTTCTACGGTAGTTGTCTATGACGACTATTACTATGATGAAGTAGTTTACGTTTATTAATCTCAACATTTGAACAGGAAAATATTAAAATGAGTATTCGAGCAGCATTTGGCATAGGTGCCACATTAGGGTTTGTAACTGCAGCGCTGTTGGGCGCACCTTTAGCGCCAGCTATTGTGTATGGTTTGTTAACCGGTGGTGTATTCGCCGCGATTGCAGCAACACCTCCTGGCCAACGTGGTATTGCTGTTGTCCATCATAGACGTCCAGCGTTTTTTGGTACTTGGTCTTTAGGTGGTCCTTGGTTTAGAAGCGGTCCACGCGTTGCACATGGTGTACACGTATTACCTCATGGCCCAGTGCCAGTGCGTCCTTCAGCAGTCCCATCAACAGGACGCAGCTGGTTCCCAAGTATGCCTAGCTTTCCAAGCTTCTCCGGTTCCTCAAGAACGACTATGCACCAATCGCCAGGTTCAAGACCAACAGGGACCACAACTGTTCGCACGCCAATGGGAGGCACAAGTCACCATACAACCGCGGCAGTACCTGGACATGCTCGTAATGTGAAAGTCACTTCTACAAGATTTAAATAAGCCTCCAATAAAACATGCTTAACCAAAAAGTTGAGCATGTTTTTCTCTCCCTACTTTCTCTCCAACTTTTTTATAAATTGCTGATATTTACAGTCTTTTGTTGTCTAAGATTCATATTGGCTTTATAGAGGAGTAACACGAATGAAAGCTGTAACAAAAATCATCCCTGTGATTGCCCTCGTATCCTTAGTGGGCTGCGATGGTATGAATCATACTGAACAAAACGTTTTAGGTGGCGCAGCCATTGGTGCAGTCGGTGGCGCAGCCATTGGTGCGATTTCTGGCAACGCAGGCGCAGGTGCACTGATTGGTGCTGGCGTGGGCGCTGTTGGTGGCTATGTCTATGATAGAAACAAATATGATCGCGGCTACTATTATGGCCGAGGTTACTATGGCCGTGGCTATTACTACTAAAATGGCCTTATAGAAAGCTCCCCAAATGGGGAGCTTTCTATTACTTTTTCGCCAAAATCTTAGTTCCCGCAGCTTGGGCACTGTCTGCTGCTGTTTTTACTTTATCTGATTCCACAATGACCTCTTTAAGCTCTTCATTTTGATCTTTTAACTCAGATGTCTCACCTTCAAGTGTTGCACGCAGGTGATGCGCAGCGTCTTTAAGCTCTGCGATCTCCTCTTTTCGTGTTTTAGGCTTTTTGGGATTGGCGGGATTAAACACCACTGGCGCAGGATGTTGTGCCTCAAAATCGAGATCATGATGAGGTGCTGGATGTGAAGACTTGCAACAACAACACAGTGCATCCGTGATAGCTTTCCACATCGCAAAGCAGCAAGAATCTGTTGCATGAAGATCTTCTTGCGCTTCTTCAAGGGCCGCCTCGGTTTTATCTATATTATTGTGTATTCTACCTACCTGTGCACCTTGCTTATGTATCGCAATTGCTTCTTCATCTTCTTTTCTTACCATCTCTTGCGTTTGCGCTAGTGCACTCTGAATATCTTCACGTTTGACTTTTTCTTTTGGCGGTATATCTGTTTTATCTTCCTCAAGACTCAGCCTTTTAATTTTATTGGTCAGCTCATCTTCATCTGATATCGCATTAGGATCATTAGCTGCTCTAGCTGGCGAATTGTCTGATCTGTGAAATTTCACTTCCGTCTTTTTTCGATGTCCTCCAGAACCTTCGGCAACGGGTTTTTTGCTATTCTTTTCACGTTTCTCTTTTTTAGCTGCTTTCTCGTCTTGCTGCGCGCCTTCTAAACTCATTATTCCCGCCTTGAGCTTATTGTTAAAAGCTGGTAACTATAATTCACCCATTAACGCAAAAATACTGGTTGAAAAATCGGTACCATTCAATAGTTAGTATTCTACATTCTGAAGGACGCCATGAAAACCATTTTTCAAAAAATTATAGATAGAGAACTCAAAGCAGATATCGTTTACGAAGATAATTGGTGTATTGCTTTTCACGATGTAAGCCCTCAAGCCCCTACTCACCTTTTACTGGTTTGCAAAAAAGTGATCGAAAAGTTATCGCAAGCACAAGAAGAAGATAAAGATTTACTAGGTCATATGTTGGTTAAAGTGCCTGAGATAACAGCTAAATTGGGAATTAATGATAATTTTCGTTTAGTCATTAATAACGGCGCTCAAGCGGGACAGACGGTCTACCATTTACATATGCATATTTTGAGTGGAAGAACTTTTGGTTGGCCGCCGGGGTAAGATTAAATCCCTCTGTGCCGCCAAAGGCGGCCTCTCTCTCGCGTACCCGATCTTTCACAGGGTATTACAAAGAGAGATTTTTTGTTCGCTTCGCGAACTCAGAAAAGGTGAGCGTAGCAAACCAACAGTACCCACAAAGGGGCTCGACGCAGCAACACTGCGGCGGGGGGATTTAGCCTTTCTTCTTCTGATAAGTCCCAATCAACACTGCCTCATCAATCACATGCCCTGCCATGGCTTGACGCAGTTGATCAGAGGTTGGTTTATTCAAGTCAGGCAACACTACATTCAGCGCATAGAGCTTATGAAAGTAGCGATGTCTACCAATAGGAGGACATGGTCCACCGTAATTTTGATTTTTCCAACTGGTGGTGCCACGCAAGGTACCTTCTGGCAGTTCATGCAACCCAACATTAGCGGTTAAGCCTTTGCACTTTGGATCAATGTTATACAATAGCCAATGGTCCCAAGTCATTTTTGGATCAGCAGGATCAGGTGCGTCAGGATCATCTACTATTAATACCAAGCTTTTTGTTACTTCAGGGACATCATCCCAACTCAAGGGAGGCGAAATATTTTCCCCCTCGCAAGTATACTTTGTCGGAATTTCAGTGCTTTCTTCAAATTCTGTTGATTTAATTCTCATCTAACCGCTTCCTTTGTCTTCAATATTTAAGAACAAATAGCAGATCTATGTGAAAAATTCATCCCTTGATACATACAACCTGTTTTAATGTATAGAGAATCTCAACTAAATCACTTTGGTTTTCCATGACTTCATCAATATTTTTATAGGCACTTGGGATTTCATCAATAACGTGCTTATCTTTACGACATTCCACCCCTTTCGTTTGTGCTTGCAAATCGTTCACCGTAAATTTACTTCTTGCAGCTGTACGACTAAATTTCCTGCCTGCACCATGAGAGCAGGAATGAAAAGAAGTAACTGATCCCTTACCTTTAACAATGAAAGAACGTGCCCCCATACTTCCTGGAATAATCCCAAGATCACCTACGTCCGCTTTAATAGCACCTTTTCTAGTGACATAGACCTGCTCACCATAATGCATTTCTTTCACCACATAGTTATGGTGACAATTTATGGCTTTCTCAATGATACAAAAAGGTGGCAGTTCTTTTGCAAGGACCGTTAAAATAATTTCCATCATTTCTTGACGATTCGTAAAGGCATAGTCTTGTGCGCATGAAACGGCTTCAAGATAATCGTTAAAATGTACTGTTCCTTCATTAAGGTAGGCGAGATCTTTATCCGGCAAGTTTTTAATATGCACACCCATATCTTTTTTAGCCAATTCAATAAAATATGTGCCAATCGCATTACCAATTCCCCGACTACCGGAATGTAACATCACCCAAACATCTTTATTTTGATCAAGACAAATTTCAATAAAATGGTTTCCCCCACCTAAAGTACCCATTTGCGTCATCCATTTTAGTGCCGCATTGCTCATACGCTTTTTAATATTAGGGTGTCGTTCCAAAATAGCATCAAAGCGCTTGATAAAGGGATCACATGCACCAATCCGAATGGCTTTCTCACTGTGTGCATTAAAACCAACCGGGACTTTTTCTTCGATATTCAAACGTAAATATTTTAAATTGTCAGGTAGTTGATGCGCTTTTAGTGAAAGTTTCACAGCGCTCATGCCACAACCTATATCAACCCCAACAGCAGCCGGAATAATGGCATGTTTCGTAGGAATAACCGCTCCGACCGTCGCGCCTATACCGCAATGAACATCAGGCATAGCCGCTATGTGAGAATGAATAAAGGGGAGTGTCGCAATATTACTGAGCTGCTGATAGGCTGCCAAATCAATATCTTCGGTGTATATCTTAACTGGCACCTTTCCCGAAATCACTTTTTTAACTGGCATAAGCAACCCTTTTAAACAAATTCAAATCTATCATATCAAATTTCAAACAAAACGTTAATAACGTCAAAAAATAATCTCTATATTAATCAATAGGTTAGCAATATCACGCTCCTAACAAGCACATTTTTA
This sequence comes from Uncultured Candidatus Berkiella sp., assembly GCA_964606325.1. Lineage (GTDB taxonomy): Bacteria > Pseudomonadota > Gammaproteobacteria > Berkiellales > Berkiellaceae > Berkiella. The sequence goes on along the minus strand of CAZSGE010000042.1, from coordinate 9,994 downwards.
AGACTTTTTAGTGATTTATTTAACCTTTATGAGAAATGTGTCGAGTATTTGACGGTAGATGGTTAAATCAATTAGGTAAAAACGCTATGCTTAAAAAATCAGTCTTAAACACACTTGCCAGCGCCATGATATTGGTTTTTTCTGGACTCGCAAACGCAGCGCCAACAACAAAAGGGATTTACATCAATCAAGGAACGCTTGAAGATACCAAAAGATTAACCTACCTTATTAATCAATCAAAAGCTGTTGGTATTAACACTTTTGTGGTTGACCTAGACAAAACAACAAAAAATTATCAGAAAAACATCGACCTTATCAAAAGTAACGGCTTAAAATATGTTGCACGCATCGTGGTTTTTACCGATGGTGGCGATCCTAAAAAAGTTAAATCTAAAGCATTTTGGGAAGGCCGGTATAAGTTAGTAGAAAATGCGATCGCTTATGGCGCAGATGAAATCCAATTGGATTATATCCGTTATAACACAAAGCAAGCGCCTAATCCTCAAAATGCAAAAGATGTTAAAGAAGTTATTAAATATTTCAAAGAAAAAGTATCTGCCAAAGGTATTCCACTACAAATTGATATTTTTGGCGAAGTAAGCTTTAAAGAATCACCTCGCATTGGTCAAAATGTACAACTATTCGCTGATACAATAGATGTGGTTTGTCCGATGGTATACCCATCTCATTATGCTCCTTATCAAAAACATTCTGCTGATCCATATAACACGGTATATAAATCTTTAACTTCACTAAAGAGCAAATTTGACAAAATGCCCTTTAAATTAACGCCATACATCGAAGCATCAAACTACCATTACAAATGGTCTAATGCTAAGAAAACAACATATATAAATTCTCAAATTAAAGCAGTAGAAGATGCAAATGCTGATGGATGGTTTGTGTGGAGCCCACAAAATCATTACGATAACTTATTTATAGCTCTAAAAACACGTGGCAACAGCAAAACAGTAGCTGCCAATGATCAAGAAATTCCAACGACGGAAATTGCAAAAGCTGACGATAAGCCATTAGCAACAAACACAGATGAAAAACCAGCAGCAAAAGCTGAAGATAAATCATCAAGCGCTAAACGCTATGGTAAACCTACAGCTACCAATACTGAAGATAGACCAGCATCAAGAAAAGGCTATGGTAAACCAAGTACTTCGAAGTATGGAAAACCATCTACTTCAAGATATGGTAAAACTAAAAATCTAAAAACCAACGGCAGTACAACAACCGCAAAAGCAGATGAGCCCCTTTCACAAAAACAAGTAGATTGATGTAACTTTTCACCTAAACACCTGGCATAGTTTTTATAGCTATGCCAGTTTTTTTATTTGTAGGTTTTATTACGAAGCTGAGCGGGATCCACTGTCCATTCCAAACGCCAAGTGTCATGAGTATGATCAAAGCAAGCAGTAGTTGCTGTTAAAAACGATATATTCGGATGTGTGATATTTCCTGTGAGAATAAAGCTCGATAGTAGAGCAAGATTAGGTAAGTGTCCGACCATTAAAATATTATCATTAAACTCATGTAGATCACCAATTAACCGATAAACATCATCATCAGGATCAAGCGTAGGTAATAGTTGGAGCTTACTGGTTAAACCCAATGTTTGCGCAATAATTTCAGCGGTTTCTATAGAGCGTAGCTTTTCACTATGAAAAACCTGAGTAAGTTCAACATTTTGGCTTTTGAGATACTTTGCGATTTCCAATACTTCATTTTGCCCCCTTGGATTTAATGGGCGCTCAAAACGCTCTTCATTTGAATAGGCTTCACCATGTCTAACAAGATAGAGTTTCATTGAATTATTTTGCCTTTTAAAGTGGTTTTCTCATCCATTTTTTCCACGCCAAACCCATTATAAATCCAATCAACAGTGTGATAAAACAAATCATATAAAAGTCATGTCGCATTTGATCTATTAACGGATTATCCAATACATTGATTGTTGCTTGATAACTTGAAATCTGCCATTTACCATCTGAATTTTGCGTCAGTGTTGCAACCCAGCGAACAGGCAATTGAAGAATTTTTCCCCTGACCAAATGATAAATAAAATCAGCTGTTCCGGTTGTTTGAAAATGCTTGTCATCATAAACTTGAAAATCATTGTCAATAAGAACATTTTCGATCGTAAACTTATTGACTTTATATGTGTCTAGTAATTTTGTTGAAGAAATAAAGTTTTTAAAAGCCACTTTTGAATGAAAAGTTTGGGCATTTTCTAGTACTATAAAAGCATCATCAGATAAATATTGCGTGAGCTTTTCTGCGGACTTTGCATTTACAGCGGCTACAAAATCATCTTTAATTTGCTTCGTAATTTGTTGGAGATCTTCCTCTTGTTGTTGGCCAAACAAATAAGTTGGAAAGATTATAAAAATCAGTAATAGAATGACACCCCGACGAATCATGCAGCTCATCCTTGTGCAGCATTTTATGAGTTGAACTATTAAAAGTATAACTCGGTATGAAGGTAGCTTGTAAATAGTTAAAATGGAAAGTTGTCAGTAATGAAACTTGATAATGGTATAAAAAATGACAGATGAGTTTATTGCGCCTCTATTTTTATCAAATAGCTCAACAGATTTCAGGCTACTCAGCCAAACATTGAGTTTGACACCTGGATACAATTTGAGCGATGGCCCTAATATGCTCAAAGCAAGCAATGACGCGCAAGCGCTGCAGTCGTTTTTAATCGGTTATCAAGGACAAACACTCACCTATCAAACCTACTTGAAGGAATTAGAACGCTTAGTACTTTGGTGCGCGCACATCCAAAAAACAACCATTTCAGCGCTGACCTTTGATGATCTGATTGCGTATCAACGCTTTTTAGCCAAACCTGCCCCACATTCAATTTGGTGTGGCAATAAACGTTCCAAATGTCTTAAAAATGGTTCTGTTAATCCAGATTGGCGCCCTTTTGCTAGCGCCCTTTCGACAGTATCCATTAAAAAAACCATGAGCATCATCGATAGCTTTTTTAATTATTTGGTGCAAACACAATATCTCAAAGGCAACCCTCTCAGCGTTGCAAAAAGACGCAAAAAGCGCCATCAAGCCCAAAGCATGGAACGTTGGTTAGAAAGAACCGAAATTAATACCGTATTAGAAGCGCTAAATGAACAACTGAGCGCCAACATAACAACTGAATTTCAAGTTATTCGAGCAAAATATATTATTTTGACGTTGTTTTATACCGGTCTTCGCTTGGCCGAGCTCACTAATCACACCATGGGCAATTTTATGCTTATTGAAGAAGAATGGTATTTGAAAGTGATTGGCAAAGGCGAAAAAATGCGTAAAATCGTTGTGGTTGATGAATATTTAGATGCGCTGATTGCCTTTAGAAAAGTATTAGGTTGTGAATCCCTGTTACCTGGCTTTGAAGAATCAACGCCTTTAATTCCTGCCGAGGATACTAAAACCCCAATTCATCGCCGCCGCATCGATCAGATCCTAAAAAATGCATTTGAAGTAGGTGCGCTACATTACGAAACCCTTGCTTTGAAAAATCAAGATGATGCACATAAAATGCTACATAGAGCATCAAAATTACGCAAAGCCTCAGCCCATTGGCTGCGTCATTCATATGGCACCTATTTGGTAAAATCAGGCTGCCCTATTGAAAAAGTAAAAACTTTGATGGGGCACTCAGATATTTCTACTACGATGATTTATGTTCATATTGCAACCAATGATTTACATGAGTCAGCCCAAGGCCTAACCTTAAAAGAAGAATTATAATGACATCCCCATCCATTGTGTGGTTTAGACAAGATCTAAGAATTCATGATAATCCAGCGCTTTATCATGCAGCAAAATCGAAAGCGCCACTCATTTTAGTATATATACTTGATGATGAAACAACTTGGCAACCTGGTGCTGCAAGTCGTTGGTGGTTACATTTCAGTTTACAAAACTTGATGCAAGACTTAGAAAAGAAATATCAAGCAACATTAATATTAGCCAAAGGCAGTGCTAAGGTTGAATTAGAAAGAATAATAAAACAATATAAAGTCAATGCTATATATTGGAATCGCTGCTATGAGCCAGACTACATTGCCCGAGATACACTGATCAAAAAAAGTTTATTTGATAAAGGAATCGATGTGCATTCCTTTAATGGTGCTTTGCTAAAAGAGCCTTGGGAAATCACTAACAAATCAAAACTCCCCTTTAAAGTATTTACCCCATTTTGGAAAACGCTGCAGCAAGAATCCATAAGAGACATTTTACCCTCCCCTGGCAAATTCTCAGCGATTGAGACTAACCAAGGCTTATCTTTAGAGGATTTGAATTTGCTACCTTCCATTCCCTGGGATGGCGGCCTCAAAACGCATTGGCAACCTGGTGAAAAAGCAGCCAAAGATAAATTAAAGCGCTTTTTAGAAGGTCCGGCAAAAGGCTATAAATCTTTACGAGATCATCCCGGAATTGTTGCTACCTCAAAATTATCACCGCATTTACATTTAGGTGAGATTAGCCCTGTACAAGTATGGCATGCTGCAATTGCCGCTAAAGAATCTAAAGCCTCGCTGCATACCGATCTCCATCATTTTTTATCTGAGCTTGCTTGGCGTGAATTTTCTACCCACCTGCTCTATCACTTCCCAGCTTTGCCAGAAAAAGCTTATAAATCGCCATTTGATGACTTTCCCTGGGAACCCAATAAAAAGCACCTTATCGCTTGGCAAAAAGGACTAACAGGCTATCCTATCGTGGACGCAGGGATGAGAGAACTTTGGCACACCGGGTGGATGCATAATCGTGTCCGCATGATTGTGGCCTCTTTTTTAATAAAGCATCTCTTACAACCCTGGCAAGCAGGCGAGGCCTGGTTTTGGGATACTCTAGTCGATGCTGATTTAGCCAATAACGCCGCTTCTTGGCAGTGGGTAGCCGGTAGTGGTGCAGATGCGGCACCTTACTTTCGGATTTTTAACCCCATCTTACAGGGTGAGAAATTTGATAAAACTGGCGATTACGTCAAAAAATGGGTACCCGAATTAGCTCAACTTGATGCAAAATATATACATCAGCCATGGGAGGCACCTGCTGAGATATTGAAGAAAGCGGGCATAACACTTGGTAAAACTTACCCCTTGCCAATTGTTGAGCATGATATCGGCAGAAAACGGGCTTTAGCGGCGTATAAGAAGATTAGAGTTTGATTTAGCAAGGGCCGGTCACCGTGCCGGCCTTCTTGAGTTTACCTAAAATTTAAACAAAAAAAAGGGCGGACATTGTCCACCCTTTTTCTATAAAAATGCTAATTTTCGAAACAAATTACTTAGCAGCAGGAGCAAATTTCTTTGCAGCTTCAGCTAACAATTCTTTCTCAACATTGGCACGTTCTTCTGGTTTGGCAGCAATCGCTTTCTTCAGAGCGTACTGTTCAAATTGTACAACATGAAGTTTGGTTATAGCTGGTTGATTTTCAGCATCGCTACCATCTGCTTTAAATTGAGCAAAAGGAGCTGCTTCTTCCAATCTATGAAGATTAACAATAAATTGATTATCAGCAGGCGTTTTATCTGCCAATTTTTCTTCCAACTGCTTCAAAGCATTGTTTGCAGATATTAAATCAGCATCATGACGTTCTTTACGAGTCAATTTATAACGAGCATAGGCTGATGGAATATAATAAGCAGCAGCTGCAATAGCAGTTCCAGCAAGCGCAGTAACAGCAACAACAGGCGCACTTACAACAACCAAACCTGAAACAATGGCTGATCTGGCAGCTAATGACACTAGGCCTAATGCAGTAGCAGCAACAATTGCTTTCGCTAATTGTGGATTAATGCTTGAAAAGTAAGCTTTAGCACGCGCAAAACGACCTAAAGGCGCAGCAGGTGTATCAACTTCAACATCAATTACTGGAGCTTTTGTATCAACTTGAGATTTAGTTTTTGGCGCTTCGATTTCATCTTTAACTTCGATAAGTTCTACTTCAGCTTTAGGTGCAGCCTTAGGAGCAACTTTAGCTTTAACAGCTTGTTCTGCTACGGGCAATTTTGTGCCATTTAAGTATGCACAAACAACGGTGAAATCTTTCGCTTTTAAACGATTAATTTCAACAACATTTTCTATGACTTCGTCATTTGACAATACGCATTCACCAGCTTTAACACCGGATCTATCTTTAACTTGGATTTCATAAACAGCATACGCTTTAGGATCTAAAGGGTTTACACCGTCTTTAGCTAATCGAATTGCGTCATCAAGATTTTTAAATCCCAAATATACTTCATTACTAAACAATGCTTTGCTTAATGCAGCGGGGGTCGCTTTTAAAACAGCAACGGAATCACTTACAACATAAAATTTCATAGACAACCTCATTTATAGCAATTAGAAAGAAGTTATACACACCAATATAAGCCGAACAGCTTACAGCAGGTATTTATTACCCTAACAAACCAAAGTTCATACTAACAATAAAGTTGTCTAACAACAATATTTTGAAATGAAAGATACATAAAAAAAAGGCCGAACTGTTTCCATTTCGGCCTTTTAGTTTAATAGCTAACTGTAAGTTTTGAATTAGGTTGAACTAATTTTAAAACCTCTTTTTGTGATGTTAGCTTCAAGTTCTTGACGTTTAGCGTCATCTTTAGCGTCATTAGCCGCTTTGATATCAGCCAATAATTGCTTCTCTCTTTGTAAGACTTGCAATTGATTGAGGCCTTTTGGTTGAGCATCAGCTTGGGCTAATACTTCACCATCAAACGCAGCATCTGGTGCTTTGGTTACAAAGGTAGCAAGTTTTGCAAAAATGTCGTTCTTATCGTCATAGCCAAGCGCTTTCTCTAAAGCAGCAACATCTTTAGCAGCGGCAGCTTTATCAGCTTCGTATTGCGCTTTAGCAGTCTTGCGAGCAGCCAATGCAGTCTTAGCAGCATTGAAGCCAGCATTACCAACAGCTAAGAGGCCTTTCGCGGCAGCATAAGCCAACGCACCCACAGCAGCAGCAATAGCGACTTGAGCAATAAGACCTGCGGTACCAATCATAGGAATGGCAACACCAAATGTATTTCCAATCAGTGAGGCAACGCCAGGAACAGCACCACTTCCATAGAAACCTGCACCGACAGCACCAATAGCAGCAAGAGGTGCTAATTTTTTCAAGGATTTCAAGGATTCTAAAAGATTAAATTTAGTAGCTTGTGCGGGTTCAGCAGAATTGGATGAATCAGCGGAATTAGGTTTTGCTGGCTTATCTGCATTTGCAGCAAGTTCATCTTGAACTTGTTTGTAAAGAACAGCATCAAAAACGAAATCTTCAATTTCAGGAGACACGTGTTTTAAAGAAGCGCTGATAAATTTTGCTTGGTTAGCATGCACTTCAAGTGCTTTAATGCCACCCTTTGTAACAACTTCAAAATCTTTATTAATTCTAATTTTTAATAGTTCTGCATCGTCTTCAACGGTGAGAACCATAATTGGGAATGCTTCTAAGGGGTGTTCTTCTTGACCATCTAGAGCGATTTGTTTAGCAGCTTCGAGGTTATCAAAAATAATGTACGCATCATCTTGTTCAGCATCTTCTGGGGTGTAAGCAAGAGAGCCAAGAATGTCGTCATTTGAAAGCTTCTTTAAGCTTTCATCTTCATTTTTAACAAAAATATCTTTTCCTGAAACATGATAATACGTCTTCATCATCAACCTCTTAAGTACAACATAATTACAGCTCGAAATTATAGTTATTTTAGATTAGAAATTCCTTGTTCAATGTTAGATAACCTCCTTTTTCTATGTCTCTTCGATGGTGCGTTTAGAAGACCATCCTAGTTTATTCTCATCCTGCTTACGATCATGCGTTGACCACAAGGGTAACAACATTAGGAAGATGACCGCAGAGCTAACTAGTAAGGCAACAAAAAAACCATGCCATCCATAAGCATCTATCATTATACCGATAGGGTATCCTGCGGTTGCGGCACCAAAATACCCTAATGTTCCCGCAAAACCATTTGATGTCGCTGCAGCGCGTTTATCAACGAATTCTGCTGCTGCCAACCCGACAATCATCTGTGGACCAAAAACGCAGGCACCTATGAGTGCAAGAAACAACATATCAAGTAACACATGATTTTCAGGAACGTACATCAAACCAAAAAGGGAAGCTATGAGCCCTATGGCACATATAACCATCACAGGTACTCTGTTACCTTTCCAAATGTAATCAGAACCCCAACCCGCGGCTATCATACCAACAAAACCACCAACTTCAAACCAAGTTACGCCAGTGCTTGCCAACATGGCTTCCATACCTTTGGCTTCTCTTAAGTAAAAGACTGTCCAATCGTTAATAGCTGTTCGCACAACATAAATAAAGAAATAGGATAAGGAAAATATCCAAACGTACTTATTGTTTAAAACTTGTTTAAACATAATTTCACGAATTGATAATAGAGAATGTTTGGTTTGTTCAGGTTCTGCAGGCTTATCTTGATTTTTATAATCTTCAACGCACGGTAAACCAAGTGTTCTTGGCACGTCGCGTAAGCGATTGATGAGTATAAATCCCATTACAATGCTGAAAATGGCAGGAACAAACATCGCATAACGCCATCCGAAATATTCGCAACAAAAAGCAACCAATATCGGAATAAGCGCCCCACCCAAATTATGGGAGGTACTGCAGATGCTATACCACAACCCTCTTTCGGATTGATCAAACCAATAGTTTAGTTCCTTACAACATGCTGGCCATCCCCAAGCTTGAAACCAACCGTTCAATCCCCAAAAGAAGGCAAGCACCCATAAATCAGAACTCATACCAAAAAATATGTTGAGGATCCCAGTAATGATAAGACCTGTTGCCATAAAATAACGAGGATTAGATCTATCAGACATCATCCCGCTGACAAATTTACTGATACCGTAGCTGATATACAGGATGGAACCGATGAGTCCTAAGTCGCCCTTGGTAAAACCCAAGTCAGCGGCCATAGGGGCCATAGCAAAGGTGAAGCTTTTACGCGTGAAGTAAAATATAGCGTAACCGAAGAAAATAGAGTAACAGATCCGAAAACGCCAATGGCGATATTCTTTGTCAATTTCGGCCTGGTTTTTAGTAATTGGCTGATAAGGTGCGGGCTTGAGAAAATCCAGAATCTTCCAGCTCACGCGTTAGTCTCCTTTAACTCAATACTATGATCAGTGAGTACTGACGTTTTAAGAACAAGGGCATTTATACTGAGCGAAAAAATTAAGTTATTCAAATTAATTACTCTCAGCTAATAATTTAAGGCGCAAAAGATATCACGGACTTCCCTAAACGCCAATATAAACTTCGACAATTTAAGAAGATAGACTAAATTTTAGTGTTTAATTGGCAAAATCCCCTTCTTCATACCTCAGAAAATAGACAACTATGACTCTTTGAGGTCATCCCACCTCACTCAATGGCCACAATCACATCTAGCTCAACAACAGCACTTTTAGGTAATGCAGCAACCTGAATTGTTGTTCGAGCAGGAAACGGTTCCTTGAAATAAGCTTTCATCATTTCATTAAGAACAGGAAAATCATTCATGTCGGTCAAGTAAACGGTGATTTTGGCAATTTGATTTACCTTAGCAGAGCCTGCATCCAGTAAGGCTTGCAGATTGCTGAATACCTGTTTGAGCTGTGCAACAAATCCGCCTGACACAAGCGAAGCTGTATTTGGTTCAAGCCCAATAAGACCAGAGAGAAATAGCAAATTGCCGGCAACGATAGCCTGAGAGTATGGACCGACCGCGCTTGGGGCCTTGTCTGTTTGTATGGCTTTGAGACTCATCATTTACCCCCACGTCCAGGAAACGGGAAAATATTATCGATATTTGGCAATGCATGAGTAGGGAAACTGTCCTCTTTCAGTGCAAAGATTAACATAATGGTATCAGCGCGCAGGTAAGTATCTCCTGTATATTGACGTGCGTTATCGTCCCCTTTGCCAAGTACACATATGTTGTCTTCTAGAAAC
>CAZSGE010000041.1:0-24245 GCA_964606325.1 Uncultured Candidatus Berkiella sp. | reverse complement strand
CCGGTTTAGATCAGTATAAAGATGTTGTTTGGATAAAGAACGAAACCTATCCGCAAGATAATACTGGACTTGTGGTTGGTGTTGTTACTACTTATCAAGATAAACAGTTTGTTGTTGAATTTCAGTATGCCGTTATCGGAACAACAGCAAGTGATAAACGCTGGTTAATAAACAATATTCGCTTTCCACAAGAATACAATGACAAGCTGACGTTACCGCCTCAAGTTAGGGGGTAGTGATGGTTTGCTTTCTTTTTGGGTTAGCCTTTGCTTTTGCCTTGCTAGGGCGTTTTACATTGACTTGTTCAGGTTGGTACTCAGGTATATCTTGGGTACTATCATAGATCTCATTGTTGCTGTTTGCCGATTTTCCATCGCTCGATGAGGTGGGATTTGCAAAAGCATCAACCATCCATTGTAGGCGCTCCAATGGCGAAAATTTCTTTAGCTTATCTATAAACGCCCATAGACGCATGATTAGACCTTCAAAAAATGAAAGTTCCTTAACTAAGGCGTCATAGTCAATCATTGGGCTGTGGGCCGCTAAAGGCAAACCAAGCAAAAATTCCCTAATTTCTCGGGCACGTTGTCTTTTTTGAGCAATAGTTGGCTTAGACAAAGTTAATTTCGCTTATGGTTTTGGACAGTTGCAAAATAATAGCTGATTTTAAATCTAAGATCTTCCCATCTTCCGATGAAAATGCCCTAATATAGGACTGAACGGAAACAGTATACTAGAAGGCTAACAAATATGGGAAATCATCGCTTACCTGAGGGGTTTGTTGAACTTGCAACAATCGCTCCTGACTTGGTTATCGATCTCAAATATTGCACCCATGATAACCTTATTGGGCGTCCCTTAGCGGGGTATGCCCCTGATGGGGTTGCCCTTCTCACGGAAAAACCTGCGAAGGCTTTGGCTAAAATGACCAAGGCCTTGCAATCGAGCGAAGCGAAGACCTTGCTTAACATGACAGAACCTACATTGGTTATCTGGGATACCTATAGACCGGAAATGGCTTGTGAAGATTTTTGGACTTGGAGTCAATCTGATTGTCAAAAAACGAAACATGATTACTATCCGAATGTCGATAAACGAGATTTTTTTAAATTAGGTTATATTGCAAGAAAATCGACACATTCACGTGGCTCAACCGTGGATTTGAATATTATCGATAAAGCAACAGGCACACTGTTGGATATGGGGACACGATTTGATTATATGGACGTGTTATCCCATCCTGATAGTCGTGATGTCAGCGATAAGGTCTATAGACATCGTCAATTTTTAAAGCAGCTTATGTTAGATTATGGCTTTATTGGCATAATGCAAGAATGGTGGCATTTCACCTATAGTGATGAATGCTTTCCTGACACCTATTTTAATTTTCCTGTAATCAAATATTAAGAATAAAAGACAATGTTAATTAAAATAATAGAACAAAAATGTTTTGATGCTTTTCAACACGCTTACCCGCAATTACAAGAACAAGCATTTTCAGTTGAAATTACCCGCAGCACCCAAGCCAAGTTTGGACACTATCAATGTAATAGTGCGATGAAATTAACGAAGATCTTGGGTAAACCCCCACGTGATATTGCTGCGAGTGTTGTCGCAAATCTTAATCAAACAAATGATGGTATGATTTCATCACTAGAGATAGCAGGACCAGGCTTTATCAATATTACCTTGTCCAATGAGTATCTTTCAAAGCAATGTCAAGCTATTGCACAGCGAGCGCAGGCTGTCCCTAAGGTGGAAAAGCCACAGAAAATCACCATTGACTTATCTTCTCCCAATACAGCAAAAGAAATGCATGTGGGCCATTTGCGTTCAACTATCATTGGTGACAGCTTAGCCAGAATGTTTGAATATTTGGGACATGATGTATTGCGATTAAATCATATTGGTGACTGGGGTACTTCATTTGGCATGCTTATCGCCTATATCAAAAATTATGAACCAAGTATTATGTCAGGTGAAAAAAACACGGATCTCAGTACTTTGGTTAAGCTTTATAAAGATGCTAAAAAATTATTCGATGAAAACGAAGAATTTAAAAAGCAATCCCAACTGATGGTTGTCTCTTTACAAAGTCATGCTCCTGATGCGATGAAAATGTGGGAATTAATTTGCGATATTTCACGCAAAGCGTATCAAGAAATTTACGATCTGCTAGATGTTAAGTTAGTGGAAAGAGGCGAATCTTTTTATCAACCCTATTTAGCCAAAACCATCGAAGATTTAGAGAGTAAACATCTTATTCAGATTTCAGATGGTGCAAAGTGTTTATTTTTGGATGGCTTTGTGAATCGAGAGGGTGAGCCGTTACCATTTATGTTACAAAAATCCGATGGGGCATATAACTATTCAACGACAGATTTGGCCTCCATTCGTCATCGTGTCGAAGTTGAGCATAGCGATAGGCTAATTTATGTGACAGATGCAGGGCAGGCGACCCATTTTGCCATGCTGTTTAAAGCTGGCATCAAAGCTGGCTATGTTGATCCTAGCAAAGTGCGCACTGATCATGTTCCATTTGGTTTAGTATTAGGTCCAGACGGTAAAAAATTTAAGACGCGATCAGGGGAAACAGAAAGGCTGATTGATTTACTGACCACGGCTATTCAAAAAGCACAGGACATTTTAGATGCGCGTGACAAAGAAAAAGAAACCACCCATACAAAAGAAGAGCTTCAAAATATCGCCAAAGTCCTTGGGATTAATGCTGTTAAATATTCCGATTTAGTCTGCAACCGCACCCATGATTATGCTTTTAGTTATGACAAAATGTTGCGCTTTGAAGGCAATACCGCGGCCTTTTTGATGTATTCTTATGTGCGCATTCATGGGATCAAGCGTAAAATTCAATCGAATATTCAAAACGAGAATATTCAGTTAGCGCATGAGAGTGAAGTTAATTTGGGTTTACACTTATGCCAGTTTGAGGAGATTTTAGATTCGATATGTGATGATTTGATGCCCAATCGTTTATGTGAATATCTCTTTGCGCTCGCAGAAAAGTTTAATGCTTTTTTCAGAGATTGCCGCGTCGAAGGGGATGCTTCCCAAAATCAGCGTTTGGCCTTGTGTGAATTAACGGCAAAGATCTTAAAAGAAGGGCTGACAATTTTAGGGTTGCAGACAGTCACGAAGATGTAAGGCCTATTGCTCGGCTTCTTGTCCACAGCTAAGACTGGACCCCGCTGTCAAGCAGCGGGGATTCGAAATAGAAAAAAATCCGAATTGCTGATTTTACATAATAGTCATCGGCATTCGTGAACGACGCTTTGTCGTCGTAGGAAAACTTTCTTGAGTTTTTTTATTCACCCGCTGGGATAAAAGCAATGGTGCTGCTTTTTTTTCATTCTGTGTAACATCGTTGTACATATCTAATTCTCTCCCATAGAATTCGTTAGCCGCATTCCACACCTGCGTGAGCATATGCCAAGTGCGTTTTAATGCACCAGGTGAGATTGGTTCAATGGGTGCTACTGTCGCCGTCGCTGGATTGGCAATAACAGGGGCTGATTTTGCTTTAATCTTTGTTTGTTGTATTGCCTTCGCCTTTGCGGTGCGCGCTTGTGCGCGTGTCATTTTGGGTTGATGCACTATCGGCGCCGCTGGCGCAGGATTGGCTACTACATGAGTAACATTTTCGGCTTCATTTTCAAAAAACTGTCTTGCTCCCTCATTAGCGCGTGAAAATCCGTTTACGAAAGCATTTCCAATGCTTTTGATGCCATTTTTAATCTGTGTGGGGATATTCATTACCGTATGTACAGGTGCTGCAACGGTGTTGATGACTCGGAGTGTTTTCTCATATTTTTGACCAATATAATAGCCTAGAACGCCACCAGCCAATAGTCCTAAGGGGCCAGCATACACCGCGCCAAAAAGACTACCCCATAAACTGTATTCAGGATCGATATCAGGGTACACCGCAAAGGCTGTGATAGCACCAACACCTATTATAAAATAGAGTACTTGTGGTCCAAGTAAAAGCGTAATGCCGATGCTGCCGATCGTGATGATAGCTAAGGCGTATTTTTTGAGGGCATCATCAAGCTTTAACCAGTCAGAGTTGTTAGCTTCTGGTTCGGGGATATTATTAGCCATATTTATGTATGAGTTACTTAATAGAGTTTGGTTGTAGATAGCATGCACACCCTGTGGATGCTACGTTGTACCGATTGCCGGTATTAAATATCCGACAATCGGTACATTTTGATTGACTAACAAATTAACTTGATTTGTTTAATATTCTAACTTTAATAGTATGTGGAATTGCTTGCAGTTTTTCTAAAACGCTGTCTTCAATCTCATGATTGATATCAGTGATAACATAACCGATTTCATCATTGGTTTTCAAAAATTGACCTTCAATATTGGTTTCATGTGCTGCAAACAAACTATTTATGTTGGCTAAGATCCCTGGTACGTTCTTATGAATATGAATTATACGCTGTCCTTTATTGATAGTAGGCAAATACAGCTGTGGAAAATTAACACTGCCAATCGAGGCGCCATCCATACTATAAGCGTATAAATTTTTGGTCACATATTCGCCTATATTACATTGCGCTTCTTCGGTAGAGCCACCAATGTGAGGGGTAAGAAATACATTATCAAATTGTTGTAAAGGTGTTTTAAATTCACCTTTTGATCCATGGGGTTCATGTGGATAGACATCCACACCTGTGCCTGAAATTTTACCACTTGACATGGCGTCAATCAGCGCGTCAAAATCGACGACAAAACCGCGGCTTAAATTCAAAAATACGGCATTATCTTTCATCATCGCAAATTCTTTTTTGCCAATAAAATGTTCATTTTCTTTGCGGCCATCGATATGGACACTGACGATATCAGATGAACTTAACAACTCTTCAAGTGTTGGGCAGACTTTGGCATTACCCAGCGGTAGTTTGTCATCAATATCATAATACAGCACACGCATTCCGACAGCTTCAGCTAAAACAGATAATTGAGATCCAATATTGCCATAACCGATGATGCCAAGTGTTTTTCCGCGCACTTCATGCGCCCCTAAGCTTGATTTATCCCAAGTGTTGTTGCGCATCTTATGGTTCATGCTCACTGCTCGGCGCACTAAAAGAATTATTTCACCTAGGGCGAGCTCTACCACACTGCGCGTATTACTGTAAGGGGCATTAAAAGCAGCAATACCTTTTTGAGAGCATGTTGTTAAATCTATTTGATTGGTTCCAATACAAAAGGCACCAATCGCTTCCAACGCGGGACTATTTTCAATGATATCAGCAGTTACTTCTGTTTTAGAGCGAATACCCAAAATGCTGACATCTTGCATTTTGTTTTTAAGTTGCTCACCATCGAGTGCATTTTTTAAACTTTCAACGACAAATCCAGCATGTTTGAAATAATGTTCTACAAAGGGATGAATGTTTTCAAGGAGTAACACTTTTTTATGGGTATTTTTATTAATATAAGGGATTTGGCAGGCTAAAAATAAACCCTCAAGTTCATCGATGACAATATCGGCATTTTTAACCACACTATCACGAATGACATTTTCAGTGAAGGCAACAAAAGTGTTGGCAAGGCTCGCAGCTTTTATTTCATAGTCGGTATAACCGTCCCCGATGACAATCACATTACCTTTGAGATTTAATTGTTTGACAATAAAGACCTTGCCTTGATCCTGAGCAAGGGGGTTTACTCTATCAAAATCGATGATGTTGGACTCAAAATCATAGAGTAAGCGATTGGCAAAAATATGGTGACGTTTAATACCAAAAGGCGCGACAATCGGCCAAATAATTTCTATAAATGCACCAGATAAAATATAGATTGAATCAGCATTTTTTTTGAAAAAATCTTTATTTCGCTCAATAGAAGGGGAGATTTTTTGTTTAAGTATTTCAATCGCTTGCTCAAGGTGTGCCGAGGTTATATTTAGCAAAGGAAAGCGTTCTGTCAAACTTTGGGCATAAGAATAGCGACCTTCCATGGCTAATTTTGTAATGTCGGCAATCATTTTAAGGCGTTCATCACGTTCTGGGTGATTGGCAAGCCCGACTTGGGCCAGTATATCCAGGGCTTCAACTTGGATAAAGGTGCTGTCAAAATCAAACACATAGGTATTTTTCATGATTATTTACCAAACTTTGTTAGGGTTAAGCGCTTTGCCACCGACGTATATCCATTGATCATTAATTTTGTGAAATTCACTTTTCTCACAAATAGCTTGATCTTTGCCTTGATAATGATATCGCGCTTCAAAACTCACAAAGCCGAGTTTGTCTGATTTTTGCTTTGTTTGTATCACTTTTAATCCTAACCATTGTACTTCTTTTAACCAATCTAAAATATCTTGTTCATTAAAATGCACAAGGGGTTCGCCCTGCATGGTTTTACCGATATAGCTTACCTGCGACATAACATAAGCGCTATATCGGGAACGCATTAGGGCTTCTGGTGTGAGGGGTACTTCAATACCATCAATGTATTTTTTGCAACAGGACTCATAGGGACGTTGCTGGCCACAAGGGCAAAGGTTATTCATGATTATTTTGCTTATGTTGTGATAAAGATTCGATGAAACTGCTTAGCGCTTTCCAATAAGTTGGTTTCATTTGGTGTGCATCATTATGGTTTGCGCCATCTACCCAATAGGTTTGGGTGGGACCTAATGCTTTTTCTGAAATCATTTTTCCGTGCCAAAATGGAATAACGGTATCTTTGGTACCATGGATCACTAGCAAGGGCATATCTAGTTGTGAAATTCTTGCGAGGTTGGGGTATTTGTCAAAGGGGATCAAAGGTAAAGTTGTTTGCACGCGATAAGCGCTGACAAAGGGGCTTTCTAATATAAGCGCTTTCACTGGCACTTTGGTTGCTAAATACACACTTGGCCCGGTGCCTACAGATCGACCATAAACAACGATATGGGAAGCGGGAACAGCAAGCGTTTGAGTTAAATAGGTATAAGCAGCCATGATATCTTGATAAGTATTTTTTTCAGATGGTTTGCCATCAGATGTGCCATAGCCTTGATAGTCATAGGCTAATACGTTGTAGCCATGTTGTTGAAACATTTCTAATAATGGGTAAAGCGTTCCTAGGTCCTCAGCATTGCCGTGACTATATAAAAGTGTGATGGTTGCATGAGGATGGGTTAAATATAGCGCGGAGATCTTATTACCATTTTCTAATGGAATTTTAATGATGTTGGCTTTGTCTTGGTAAGTTGGTCGTGGCGGTTGAAAAATAACGCTATCAGATAATATATAAAACCCGAAAACGAAGATCGCATAAATTATCAGCAGCGTCTGCAAAATTGTTTGAGTGGCTGACCAAATAGGGTGTGCCAAGCATGATCCTTACCTAACCATAGAATGAGGCTTTTATTTTATGAAGGCGTCAGGGATCTTGCAACCAGATATAGCCATTGAACCTAAGTTTTGGTCGTTAAATGTTTGAAGGGGCGCATACGGGATTCGCCCCTACATAAGATCATATTTGCCAATAGCTAATCAATGTTACCTTTCTAACATGTCATCGGTTTTCTTGGTAAATATTTTGGATATTTGCAAAGAAAGCGCCGTATAAAGATTATCCGCCGGTGTATATTGTGTTAGCAATTTTACGGTCGGCTCGTTTTCATCTTCTTTATCGTCGCTATGACGATGTTGTGGGCCTTTTTCAGATTTATCGGTGTTTTTATTGGCTTCCTTGCCGAAATGTAAACCAAACAATTTCTTTTTTTCCTTAGGTTTGTTTTCAACTTTATTGGGATCAAAAATATTCTCACCATCGTGACTCACCAGGCCTTGTCTATTCCAAGGTAAGTTTCGATAAGGAGTATCTGAGAAAGCAATAAATGGGTATTTGATAATGTCAAAATAAGGGGAATAGTCAAAATCACTGGGTGTAAACAATTTTGGATTGCGCACAAACAACTCAATGCCTGATTCTTCATGCTGTTTTACCACAGGCAAAATAGGAAAATCAATTGAGGCATATGCTTCGGCTATCATGGATGAGCAGACAGTTTTTGTTGCTTGTCCCATATGATATTCAAATAAAGTAGAGCGCCAGCGTCTGGGTAAAACTGACCATGGTACTAAAAAGCGTGCCATATCAAATAGTTGTCTAAAGTCATATTCAGTACCCAACTTATTGATGGCAAATGATATGACTTGTTGTGCATCTTGGCGGGAGAGGCCACGAGGGCGGCAGATCCGAATATGATCTCCACGGTAATTTTCCAACGGACTGACAATCGTGCCTTGTCCTAAATAACCTTCAATAACCAATTGCATGTTCATGTCGCCATTAAAATGTTCTACCAATTTTTTCTGTAGATCGGGATCGTCAACATCATGCAAGCGTCCAATATATATACAGGCGTGTGACCATGAACTTTGGGTAATTTGCTTGATTACTTCGCTGATTCTGGAACGGCCTTCGATAAGTAGTACATCGCTGGGGCGTAATTCATAACGTATTCTGTCAAAATCACACAAAGGGAAATCGGTATTGGGTCTTTCAACGGTGATCCAATTGATAAATTTATCGACTAATTTTCGGTACATGATTGTTAAACCCTGGCAGATTATTGTCCACTTTAAGTGTAGGACATAAGGTAATTGTCTGCCTTGTTAGTCTTGTCTGAGATTATATCCAGAGGCAAAGAAGCGGGCGCTTATAAAAGTTGTGGCAATTTTAACAAAAGTAGCTTGAATGCTCAGGCTACTTTTGTTTAAGTTCGAAGGCTCTAGAATTGAGGCATTTTAATGGGGCGTATTTTGGATTTATCAATCGGTTGATAGGGGCGTAAAGGACTAACAACATTTGCACCCTCAATATGACGCACCGCAGCAGAGTCTGAGCGTGTACGGTGTAATTTTTGAGGATCAAATCTGATAAGTGCGGGTTGTTTTGCTAAAAGTTGATCTCTTAAAGTTTCTGAATCGATAAATGTTTCGTAATAAAAGCCATAGGCACCTGTAGCTTCTTTATCTTTACCAGCGCGGATATCATTGCTTCTTTGTTCGTTGAACCGCTCAATAGCAACTAAGGTGAGTTTCATGAGCACTTCAGGTGAAAGGAGGTAGGGTAATTTTGCCATGACATTTAAAGTATGAGTGGCAAAGCTCATGGAGGTTCCTATGGCTAATCGAGTGGCCTCTCGAAAAAGGACTTGGTTTACCAAAGCCTCGTTTTTAAACTTGTTAGTACACTTCATATTTGAGGAAAGATTATTTATGGACTGTAACCAATAAAAAATGGTGTCTTGATTGGCATCTTTATTTAAATGAGGTAAATATTTGCTGAGTAAATGATCGTTAATACTTTTGGGCAACAAAGTTAACAGTAGTTCTGCTACTTCAGTTGGCCTTTTTATGTCAATTTCCTGTTGCGAATCTGAAGGCTGCCAAGGCGTAATGTGTACTTTGAGTGTTTTCACAAAAGTTGTAATAGCTTTTTTTTCATTAGCGCTAAGTTTGCGGGATGTCATGGTATGTCCTCCAACAATTCGGGAATAGCATTTTCATGAGTATTAGTTAGCTGAGAAATTTCTACGTTTTCAATCTGAGTGAAGCGTTTACTGATTTTAATCGCCGAGGTATGAACTTGCTCGACATCTTCACTGGCTTGTTGAATATGGCGCGATAAATTATCCATGCGTTTTTCAAAACGGCCAAAATCTTGGGCCAGATAACGCAAATGCTCTTGAATGACATGGACCTGCGCACGGGTAGCGGAATCTTTGAGTACCGCACTGGCTGTCGTTAAAATCGCCATCATGGTGGAAGGGGAGGCGAGCCATACACGTTGTTGCATGGCATATTCAACTAAATCAGGGTGATAACTATGAATATCGGCAAAAATCGCTTCAGCGGGAATAAACATCAAAGCCCCGTCAGAGGTTTCACCGGGAATGATATATTTTTGACTAATATCTTGAATATGTTTTTTGATATCTAGTTTAAATTGCTGTTTTGCGCTGAGGCGTTCACTCTCTGTTCTATCATTATCAGCGTATTTTTTATAGTTTTCTAAGGGAAACTTCGCATCAATGGCAATTTTGCCAGTAGGCTCAGGTAATACGAGTAAACAATCTACGCGTGCGTTGTTACTTAAGGTGTGCTGCAAATGATAACAATTAGTCGGTAGGCAGTTTTGTAGCAATGTATTGAGCTGCACTTCGCCAAAAGCGCCGCGTGAGCGTTTATCGGATAGAATTTCTTGTAAGCTCATCACATTTTGTGAAAGCTGGGTAATCTTCTTTTGCGCATCATCAATCATCGCAAGCCTTGTGATAATGCTGGTAAAGGTTTCGTTGGTTTTTTCAAAACCTTTTGCCAACTTAATTTCAACCGATTCGCTGATTTTGAGTAGATGTTCGCTTGTGGATTGATTTAATTTATCAAATTGTTGCGACAAATTGGTGGTGGTGCGTACTAAAACGGATTGGATCTGCCTATCAAGCTCCATAAAATGTTCACGTAAGCTACTTTGTAAACCGAGCAGTTGTTGTTGTGAAAAAGCCGTGATAGTTTCGTTCGCGCTTTGTTGTGTTTTGAGTAGCGTTTCAAATAATTTCTCTTTGTTGGCGACTTGCTCTGACGTTAGTGCGATGAGCTGTTCTTTTATGTGGCGTTGGTAACTTACGGCCCAGATGCTGATCCCCAAGGAAAGGAAAACAACGATGCAGCCAATGCCAATCCAAAGCGTGAATAATTCCATATTTTTAGTATCGCAATATAAATGTGATGAAATTGATCGTAGCAATTTCGGAAGGTAAAAGCGATATGATTGGATTGCTTAGTTCATGGCTTTAAGCGTGCAAATACGCCTTACAAAGAAAGCTACATATATGTTGCTTTTATGGAATTCGAAGCGGGTAAGGGTAATTAGCAACACATATGTTGCTAATTAATTAAAAAGAAGCTATTATGTTTCTTATGTGGTAAAAAGCAACTTATGAGTTTCTATGAGTGAATCTCTACTTCAGCAACTGAAAAAGCGTCGACTGATACTCGGCCTTAAACAATACGATATGATGTTGCGTATGGGGATCTCGCGCCAGCAATATCAGCGATTGGAGTCTAAAGGTAATCCAAGACTAAATACGCTGGAATTGATTGCTAAAGGGCTTAACAGTGAACTCATGCTTATTCCTAAAGAAAAGCTAAGCGCGGTTCAGGCTGTTCTTGATAGTGATCGCTCTTTACTATCGCAAATGCAACCGCAAGAAAAACAAAAGAAAGACTTGTCCGAGGATCCTTGGCAAAACTTATTTGAAGATGATCAATGAGCGGTAGCAAAGCCAATCAAATGAATATTCTCAAACTTACGTTGCATGGCACAGAAATAGGCTACTTGGCTGGTTTTCAAAATGGCCGCAATGTCCTGAGTTTTGCTGAAAGTTTCAAAAGTGATGTAGGTCGTCCAACATTCAGCTTAATTACACATCCCAATTTTGCAAGAGCCGATAAATTAATGGCACAACCTTGGGTGACGAATCAAAAGCTGCATCCTACTTTATCTAATCTGTTACCAGAGGGTTCGTTGAGAGAATTGATGGCTCAAGGTCTCAAAGTACACGTTGATAATGAGTTTCTTATGCTCTCATATTTAGGCAATGATTTACCTGGTGCACTGGTGGCAGAGCCCATGGAGCCAGATATTGTTCCAAACAGTGTTCTTAGGACGCATGAAGCAAAGGCTGTGAAGTTTGAGAAAACCACTCGCCAACATAAATTTTCTCTCGCCGGTGTTCAGATGAAGTTTTCCATGAAGGAAAAAGATGGTCGTTATAATCTATCCAAAGGGGATGTACTTGGTGATTGGATCATCAAAACGCCTTCAACAAAACATAAAGACGTGCCATTGAATGAATATACGGCTATGAGCTTAGCTTCGTTGGTAGGTATAAATATACCAGAAATCAAATTGGTTGAGCTGAGTAAACTACACAGTTTACCTCAAATAAATTTGCCAGATGAGAAACTGGCATTTGCAATCAAACGTTTTGATCGCGATGAAAATACGCGTATTCATATGGAAGATTTCGCACAAGTGTTAGTGAAATACCCGCGCGAGAAATATAACAGTGCCAACTACGAGCAAATTGGCAGTATTCTATACGAATATTCAGGCGACGGTTTAGCTGATGCTCAACAATTGGCTAGGCGAATTCTTGTTAATATTCTTCTTGCCAATGGTGATGCTCACATTAAGAACTGGAGTTTGCTTTACCTTGATCAAATCACTCCGAGGCTTTCTCCAGCTTATGATATCCTAACAACTAGCGTGTATATCGACGATGAAAGACACTATGCGCTCAATTTAGGAAAAAACAAAGATTGGTACAAAGCTTCATATACTCATTTTGAGGCCTGGGCTAAGAAAGCAGATATACCTTGGCGAGCCATAAAGCCGCATCTTTATGACACTATTGCAAAAGCGAGAAGTCTATGGCCAGCGGCGTTAAAAAACCTTCCTATGAATGAAGCTCATAAAAAAAAGCTTCAGACTCACTGGGCTAAACTTCAAAACGATTTTCGAATTATCGCCTAATTCAACAAGGTCTGTCCGCTCTCGCCATCTTTTTCAATCAATTTTTTCAATTGTTTCAAAGCTTCGGACTGTAATTGACGCACACGCTCACGCGTTAAACCAATTTCCAAACCAGTTTGATCAAGCGTTGCCACATCATGGCCTTGTAAGCCATAGCGACGAATAACGACTTCGCGATGTTTGGGGGATAACCGTTGCAACCAGCGTTCGATATTTTCTTTTAAATCGATACTGGCATAACGATGCAAAGGATCAAAATCTTGGCTATCGTGCAAGGTATCTATTAAGGGCTTATCAATTAACTCTGAAATAGGCGAATCCATTGAAATGGTTTTTTCATTAAAAGATAACATTTGCTCAATTTCTTCAGGATTACGCTTTAAGGCTGCGGCGATATCACTGGGCTTTGGTTCATGATCTAATTGTTTTGTCAATTCCCGCCCTTTACGCAAACAAGCATTCACTTGCTTTACAACATGTACAGGTACGCGCACAGTGCGAGATTGATTCATAATGGCGCGCTCAATGGTTTGTTGAATCCACCAAGCACCATAGGTCGAAAAGCGAAAGCCTTTTTCTGGATCAAACTTTTCAACAGCGCGCATTAAGCCAATATTACCTTCCTCGATTAAATCTAAAATGGGAATCCCACTTTTAATATAACGCTTAGCAATTTTGACGACTAAACGTAAATTGCATTTAATCATTTTATGCTTGGCTTCGATGTCGCCTTGTTGAACTTTTCGTGCATAAAAGACTTCTTCCTCCTTGGTGAGCAAGGGGGACGTGCGTATTTCTTTATAATACTGTTCAATTAAATCGAAAGGCTCAAAGTAGAGCTGTTCTTTTTCAGTGTGCTCAGCCTGATTTTGTGAGACTTGCTCAAAGCCAGCAGGCGGTTCCTCGTTGTCGCGAGACTCCGCTGTATTGCTATAAGCATTAAAGCTCTTCTTAACTCCGTAATTCCACTTGTCATACATAAGGATGACCTCATTGGTTTTAGGAGTTCCATTCCACTTTGACTATTTTGACTAATATCGAATCTATAGAAAGTGTCGGCCAATTTTTGGCGATGCTTTAGTCTTATGAGCTTGTGATCTGATCAGATATTTGTTTCATGGTTTCTTTGAAAGCGAGGGGTTGGCCAGGATCGAGTTCCCAGATCCCTAAAAGTCGATGTGTGTAATCTGTAATATAGATTTGTTCGTTGATACGGTGAAAGAACAAACCACCCGTGGCTTTGAGTTCAAGGGATTGTATAAATTTGTTGTATTGCGTTAAATTTTTCATGATTACCTTCAATAACTGCCAATAGCATCAGCATTTATCATATCTGGGGCGTTAGCATTTGACTACCGGTTTCATTCGATAACATCGGCTTAGCACAAAAAGAATTTCACTATAAGTATGTTCAGCAATCACAATGTTGGGTACACTTACGCGCAGTAAAATGGCTAAAGAGCAACTTAATATTTAGTTAATTGGCTTTATGAGGTGTTGCAGTGTTCAATCCTAAATCAACTGATCGTCATTCTTTTCCATGGTGGTATAACTGGGTTAAATGGGTGTTGCCAATAGCTTTAGCCCTTAGTGCTAGCGCTTGGCTAGGCTTAACATTAACGGCAACCATACCCGCTTATGGGATGTTGAAGTGGGCCCCCGTATTCTTTTCTTCTTTAGAAGGCTTTTCTGCTTTAGCGGCCTTAACTTTTGCGATGGGGGCGATTGCTTCTATGGTAGGTATAGCAACCACCATTTTCACTAGAGCAGCCTTGTCTAACGTGAGTGAGAATGTGGCACGCCTCAATATTGAACGTAATTTTGCGTTACAAGAGAAATATGCTGAAGTCGTAAAACAGCTTGATGAAGTGCGTAAAGCTGCCAAGCATGACCATGAAGAAGCGGATATTGCTTTAGAAGCAGCTGGACAGCGCAATGAAGCCCTCGTCAATCAATTTGCTGCTGCAAAGCAACCTTTGCCTGCTGCAAATGATGAAGAAGCTCCCACACCAAAAGCAGCTGCTCGCAAAAAAAATAGAGTCAACTAAATTTTTTGCTCTGTAAAAGTCCAACAAGTTATTCTGGGTTTAGAATGAGTTGTTGGATTTTTTTCAGGTAGTTTTCTTTGCGGACTATTCTTTAAAGCCATATGGCGCAATTGTCTATTTTCAGTTTTCAACAGTTCAATCACAGCTAATAATCGATCTAGTTGCTCAAGATGATGCAAATAAAAACTTAATTTATCACGGGAAACAGGCAGGGATGCGTTGTCTGTGGAAGACATAAGTAACTCCTAAGTTCACAGAGATTACTATTAGCTTATGAGCTGATTTAGCATTAAGTCCAATAACTAACAATATTATTTTTGATTGGGGCATCGTCGTCAAACATGCTAGAATTTTTTACATTAAAAGCAGTGTAATTTATTCGAATAACATTTATTGGAGTTGTTATGACACACGATACTCGCTTTGCTGGTGCTTTATTGCAGCAACGTCATATGACGGTGCCTGTGAAAATTGGCAAGGTCACGATTGGTGGCGGGGCACCTATCGTTGTGCAGTCTATGACAAACACCGATACGGCGGATGTTGAGGCAACTGCACGTCAATGTTATGAATTATATAAAGCAGGCTCTGAGCTGGTTCGCATTACCGTTAATAACAAAGACGCAGCACGTGCTGTGCCCCATATTTACGAACGTCTTGTGCAAATGGGATGGGATGAGCCCTTATTGATCGGCGATTTTCATTACATTGGGCATCAACTTTTAACCGAATTTCCTGACTGTGCGCAAATGCTTGCAAAATATCGTATCAATCCAGGTAACGTAGGATTTGGCGATAAGCATGATGCTAATTTTAGCACCATGATTGAAGTTGCCCTTAAACATAACAAGCCGGTGCGAATTGGTGTGAACTGGGGTAGTTTAGATCAAGATTTGGTTGTGCGTTTAATGGATGAAAATGCCAAATTAGCGCAACCTAAAGATGTAAGCGCTGTCACAAGAGAAGCTCTCGTGATTTCAGCCTTAGCAAGCGCGCAGCATGCCGAAAATTTAGGCATGGGCAAAGATAAAATTGTACTGGCTTGTAAAGTAAGCAAAGTCCAAGAATTGGTACCTTTATACATAGCGCTGGCCAGCAGAAGTAATTATGCCTTGCATTTAGGGCTTACCGAAGCAGGTATGGATAGCAAAGGTATCATTGCCACCGCTGCCTCTTTCGCCATTTTATTGCAACAAGGAATTGGTGACACCATTCGAGCTTCTTTAACGCCAGAGCCAGGTGGTGATAGAACAAAAGAAGTGGTGGTATGCCAAGAGATTTTGCAATCACTAGAATTACGTGCTTTTACACCGATGGTAACCGCTTGCCCAGGTTGTGGTCGAACCACAAGCACTGTCTTTCAAGAATTAGCGCAAAGAATTCAGCATCACGTTCGAGATAACATGCCGATTTGGCGTGAAAAATACAAAGGCGTAGAAAACCTTAAATTAGCGGTGATGGGCTGCGTGGTTAATGGTCCGGGCGAAAGTAAACACGCCGATATTGGCATCAGCTTACCAGGCACAGGCGAGACGCCTGCTGCACCGGTTTTCATGGATGGTAAGAAGTTCAAAATTCTTCGCGGCGATAATATTGCCGGTGAATTTATTGAAATTATTCAACGGTATATCGAACAAAAATACACAAGTGTTGTTTAACTAAATAATAGAGTTCGTCCGCTATCTTTCTCCAAAAAATGATGGTAGTATGCCGACCTACTAACATCATTTTAGAGAAACTAAACCATGTGGAATGCCTTTAAAGATTTATTAAGCGGTCAGCAAGATCCTGTTGAAGAAGATCCTGATCTACAAGAGGCTATTAATGCATCACTGGGGGTGACGCAGCCACAACCAGCGTTGAGCACCAATCGCGCCCAAAGCAAACCAAGCTCATCTTCACACTATGATGATGATTCCTCATTAGCACGTGCTATCGCTGAATCCAAAAAAGATGCGGCTAAAAAAATAGACGCCACGCTTGATGATATCAAAAACTTGAGTAAAGCATTTCAATTAGATGACAAAGTAATTGCTGATTTAGCAAAAAACTACAGCAATTATGTCAAAGAATGCCCCAACAATAGTGCCAACTTAAAAAAAATCGATTTTCAAAATCATCTGTTGGCGTTTAATAGATTACCTGAAGCGCAACAACTCATTCTGATTGTGTTTGTGAACGAAACAATAGCGAAGATGAAGGATTCTTTTGTTAATCAATTCAATTTCTTTTTGAATTTTGGCGATAATCCTCAAAAAGCTTTTGCCGATATGTTCATGCAAATCGACAAGCAGCAAGAAGAAGCGTCTGTTGCAACCGTTATACCAGCTAAAATGAAACAAGAGCCAGAGGCAGAGCTTGAAGCACTCGCTGATGATCCTGATTTTTTGGCGGCAATTGAACTTTCTAAGCGAACAGATTCTGCCGCGGTAACGGTTTCTGTGAAAGACGCCAAAGAAGCGCATCTGCAAAAAAGAAAAGCAAAAGAAGAAATGGTTGAGGTAGAATCGCAAGCAACTGCGCCGGTGATGTCCTCGAATGCGCCGCAAGCAGACCACATGAGGCTTCAGAGAGTACTTACACTGGGTAAAAAAATCGATGATGTTAAAGGCGCTATCGATTTACTCTTACAATACAGTTCATCATTCAAGGAACAAATGGCCTTATTAGATGCCTATGATAAAACAACTAATGCACGTACACTAGCTGGTTTGAGTGCTTTTATGGCGACGTTTAAGCAAGAAAACAGCGTCACACCAATTCAAGATCTCAAAAAGCAAAAGAAAGAAGGAGAGCCTTCACCTCCTGTTACAGCAGAAAAACCTTTCAAACGAAGCGCTAAAAAATAAAACGTGAACGCTTTAAGGTAAGCGTGGCTGTCAGCGTTTACCTTTTTATCTGTTTGCATTTTGTTAAAACATGCATTGCGCAGACTATACACGCGATTTACGTTAAAAAAGATCATAGAATACAGCTCCAAGAACAAGAAAGATTGGCAAGTTGGCTAAAGTATGGAGCAATCATGGATCTCGGTGTAAATGAACAACCCTGTGATATCACAGCTGAGTGTGGCCGTTGTCGTCAGCCCTTTCTAGTAAAGTACTGGGATGAAGAGCTTGATTGGTATATTGAAATAAATCTAACGGAAAATTGTCGCAATTGCCAAGGTGATTGCAGCGAACCTGAACAGGCACAATTAATAGACGCAATCGATAGGGCGTGATTGGCCTAAGCTAGGTAATTTCACAGACACTAATTCGGCAGCAAGATTTTGCGCTCTTCTTAATTCATTATATGTTAGCCAATTGCCAATCAATCTTCTTGCCTCAGTCGCAGATTCAAGACCGGTATTTGCTGCAATATCTGCCCATGCGTATGCTTTGATACCATTTTTCTCCACGCCTTTGCCATCTTGGTAAAGCGTTGACAAATTTATCTGCGCTTGTGCGTTGCCTCTTTTGGCTGCAAATTGATAACATTTTGCAGCTAACACATAATTTTTAGGTACCCCAAGTCCTTGTTGATAAAACATTCCCAATAATGCATGGCCTTGCACGCTTCCGCCATTGGCAGCTTGCTGAAAATAACGCGCCGCTTGCCTGAAATCTTGCCCGACACAATGACCACGGTGATACATTTTGCCTAATGCTAAACTCGCTTCGACATCACCTTTATGTGCAGCTTTTTGTAACCATTTATGTGAAATGATGCAATTACGAACATCAGTTGTTAATAGCAAACGTCCATACAAGGATTGTGCAGGTGTAAAATCATGTAAAGAAGATTGCTCTAACCAATAAAAACCTTGTTTGCTGTTATGTGGTAATCCGGTGGCTGAGGTATACATGGCGCCTAATTGGAATTGTGCGCAAGGGGAACCAAGCAATGCTGCTTTTTTGTACCACATGGCAGCTTGTTCATAATCTTGTTTTCCGTACTGAGTGTAATAAAAAATGTCACCAAGTTTGCCATAAGCGCTGACATTACCATGCTCTGCTGCACGCATATACCATTCAAAAGCCAGTTGATAGTTTTGCTGCACACCTTCGCCTTTTTCATAGCTTATCGCAACAGCAAATTGACTTTCAGGAACACCTTGGTTGGCGGCTTTAAGATGCCAATAAAATGCCTTAGTGAGATTGGGTTGCGTTCCAATACCGTTATAATACATATCGCCAAGACGTGACTGTGCAAGCGCATTTCCTTGCTTTGCAGCCTCGGTATACCAGTGCAAACTTTCAACGATATCATTATCGTTTTGTTGATAGATCTCATAACTTTGCGCCAAAGCATACATCGCATCGCGATTGCCTTTTTTGGCTGAAGATTTAAGTATTAAACGACCTTCCTCTTGATCTAATGGTAAAATTAGCGTGCCTAATTGGAATTCGCGCAACGCTTCATCTTGTTCGTTTTCAGCAGTGATGCAGGCTTCATAGCGCTTGTCTTTTTGATGAGGTAAAAAGAATCGGCTGCACAAAGGTGATTCGGTGATAATGGGTACAACCCGCTCTTCAACCACCGTTTCGACAACAACTGGATAGCGACTTACTTGAGCCATAAGCGATGTAGAAACGCAGGATACGATGCAAACAACTGCATTTGCGCACAGTGTGAAAGGTGCCATCTTCCTTGATTTCATTGCGCTCATCCTAAAGCTAACAGATTCCAACATAATATATTTAATAAATAGTCTGATATGCCGATCTTTGCTATTGTAAGATCACATTTGTGAAATTATACCATTATCAATGAGCCACTTTTATACGGTGTACATATGAACAAGTCTGAACCAAGTCGTTATTCTGTTTTAAGTTTGAGTGTTGTGCTTGTCACGGTGTGTGGTGCAATCTGCTGCACCGGTGCCTGGGCTCAAGGACAAGCGGCTCCTAATGCGCTGAGTAAACAATCAACGACAACTGCAGCTCAGCAAGCGGGACAGGCTAATAGTTCAACTACCGCAAACCAACCTGTACCTGCAGCTAACACGCAGCAGACAACTCAGGGTAGTGCAGCAACCGTTACTCAGCAGCAACAAGGCCTACAAGTCCAACCAGCGCAAGATGTACAGGCGCAACCAGCGCAAGGTGTGCAAGTGCAACCAGCGCAAGGTGTGCAAGCTCAGCCAGCGCAAGGTGTGCAAGCTCAACCAGCGCAAGGTGCACAGGTTCAACCAGCGCAAGGTGCTCAGGTGCAACCAGCGCAAGGTGTACAGGTTCAACCAGCGCAAGGTGTGCAAGCTCAGCCAGCGCAAGGTGCACAGGTTCAACCAGCGCAAGGTGCTCAGGCCCAACCAGCGCATGGTGCACAGGTTCAACCAGCGCAAGGTGCTCAGGCCCAACCAGCGCAAGGTGTACAAGTTCAACCAGCGCAGGGCGCTGCTAATTCACAAATGGATGCGCAACAAGCTGGGGGTGGCGTGAATCAACAGGGCGCACCAGCGCCTGCACTTTCACAAGCTGAAATTGAAGAAAAACTGTTTCAAGATACGAAATCAGCAGCTGAACAAGGTAACCCTAAGGCACAACTTGCCTTAGGCGTCATGTACATGAATGGAAATTTTGTTGAAAAAAATCCCACAACGGCAGTCGATTGGTTCAAAAAAGCAGCGGAAAAAGGCAATGTTGAAGCACAATATAATTTAGGGATTTGTTACGCGCAGGGTCTTGGGGTGACACGTAATGTTCGAACGGCAATCCCATGGTTTGAAAAAGCGGCGAATGCTGGAGATCCCGCTTCGCAGTATAATTTAGGGTTGATATATAACGAAGGCAAAGATGTAGATAAAAATTTCATGTTGGCCAACAAATGGTTCTTAAAGGCAATGGAAAAAAATTATGCACCTGCAAAATATGCTTTAGGTTTAAATTACAGCAAAGGCCAAGGCGTGAAACAAGATGATGATAAAGCCTTAGATCTTTTTGAAGAAGCAGCAAGAGATAAATATGATCCTGCTTATTATGTTTTAGGGATTATTTATCAAAACGGTATGGGGGTGCCCATCAATCAGAAAAAAGCCATTGAATATTTTTCAAAAGCAGCCATGATTGGAAACGTTGATGCTGCTCTTATGTTGGCACAAGCTTATCAAACGGGTGATGGCGTTGCGCTAAACAAAGAAGAAGCTGCAAAATGGGTCATTCAGGCGGCAAAAACAAATGATGAAAAGGCATTGATAGCTTTAGCTAAGCTTTATCGCACCGGTGAAGGCGTTCCTGTGGATTATGCCCAATCCAATTCAATACTCACGAAAGCAGCCGATGCCGGCTCTGCAAAAGCCATGTATGAGTTAGGAATTTCAGCAGAAAACGGCTATGGCCAAGAAGTAGATAAATTGAAAGCATTAGAATGGTTTGAAAAGTCCTCTTATAAAGAAAATCCTGCTGCTCAATATAAACTTTTCACTTATTATTCGAGTGGTTTTGGCACAGTAAAGCAACAAGTTATGGCCAATGATTTCTTAAAAAAAGCCCTTGATGCTTCTGATCCTGATGCGATGGTCTATGTAGGTGAAGCCTATGCCAAAGGCGATAAAGGGTATGAGGTCGATTTGAAAAAGGCTTGTGAATATTTCAAAAAAGCAGCTGAGCTCAAAACCATTTCGGCATATTATAATTATGGTACCTGCTTTAGAGATGGTGCTACGGGCGAACAAAGTTATGCCAAAGCCAAAGAATGGTTTATCAAAGCCGCACAGGTAGGTGATGGCGCCGCTCAAAATGAGTTGGGGAAAATGTATGCAGAAGGCATGGGCGTTGACGCTGATCCTAAGGAAGCTGTTAAATATTTTACACTAGCTGCCAAACAAGGGTATAAAGATGCTCAGTACGGGCTGGGGATGGCTTATTTGAAAGGTGATATCTTAGGTAAAGATGAAGTGGCAGCTCAAAAACTATTTGAACAAGCTGCAGCTCAGAACCATGCCAGCGCGCAATATGAGTTAGGCATGAGTTATCTCAAAGGACGTGGTGTGAAAATGGATTATGCGCAGGCGGCTATTAATTTTGAAAAAGCAGCCGTGCAAGGAGATAAAAATGCACAATATGAGTTGGGGCTTCTCTATCGAGATGGTAACGGCGTTTTAAAAGACAATGCTAAATCCTACGCTTGGCTTAAGATAGCCTCAACGGGTGGTAGCACAGATTTTTATAAGGCCAGAGATGAGCAACTCAATAAGCTCAATCCGCAAGAGTTAGATCAGGCACAAAAGCTAATAAATGAACTTACAAAAAATCAGTTAAAAGAGGGAGTAAATCGTGTCGAAAAGAAATAATATACTCTCACTTGTTTGTTTAGACAGAGGATAAGAGGAACATGGCATCTAAAGTAGAAGAGATTACGATAGAGTACGTTGATGAAGGAGTTACAACGGTAAAAGAACTTGATAAAGTGATTTTATCTAAAGGTGCCTGGACAACGATTATTTTTAAATATCAAGACTGGGATAAGCGTAAAGAAGTTTATGGTCCGGTAAAATATAGTATCAGACGCTACCAGAAGAAAAATAACGAATATAGGCCTAAATCGAAGTTCAATATTTCAAGCAACGAACAAGCGCAGAAGATTATAGATTCATTGAATGCGTGGATGGCCGCCGGGGAATAATTCTAACAGGGCGGACCTTCCGTCCTCCCTGTTGATTGATAGTTTCAGTATTATGACGAAAA
This sequence comes from Uncultured Candidatus Berkiella sp., assembly GCA_964606325.1. Lineage (GTDB taxonomy): Bacteria > Pseudomonadota > Gammaproteobacteria > Berkiellales > Berkiellaceae > Berkiella. The sequence continues at coordinate 1,957 of CAZSGE010000041.1, read as the reverse complement.
AACACCTGTAAGACTTTGATAAACTTTGCAAATTCCTTTAGCAAAATAATCATTATCTTCGATATTTTCACATCCATTTGCGATACGTTCACCGACATAATTTGTGAATTCGATGATGCCTATAATCATATGTGGAATACCTAATACGAACAGTATAGTGCCTGAGCCGCCATGTCCTGCGCTAATTTCCTGAACTTCTTTTTCATTAAGCAAGCGAACTTCTTTATGCATTTTTATTATCCTGTAACTGCTATGGGGTATAATTGAAAGCAAATGATACTCATTCTCAATTATAGAGTAAACAACATTATCTAAACCGATAAGACGCAAGCAGGGTGTAACTACATCCTATACATTTAAATATCAATCCTGGGAGATGTTTGATTTAATAGTTGCTTTTAACGGTGTGAAGGCAAATTTATGTTTGGCGTTCAAGTGTACATATGGACGGGACAGAAAAAAAATGCATGGTTTTGGCAGCGATTAAAACATTACTTTGTGGATGGTAATATTGGACATTGTGCTTTAAAAATAACAGTACCCAGTAACCCTCATATCGATGACATGGTTGCCCGCTTGTGCAAAAACACACAAGGTAAAACACTGATCCCGCATTTTCAGAGGCAAACAAAGGTTACCGGAAAATCGGTTGATTCAACGGGAGAGGTTCGCTATTTTCCTAAAAATGTACCTTCTTGGGAAATTTATTTTAGTTGGTGGCCCCAGAGATTAGGATTGGAGCATGTCGATAGAAGAATTGAAAATCGAAGTATAGGCGCAGTGGACTATGAGCCCAAATGGAAAGACTACTTAGATGTAAAATACCTCCCACAACTCAGAGGACCTATTCATTCCTGGCTGGGAACAACCTTGAGTCATTTGCTTTTTGGAAAGCCAAAACTTGTTGCGCAAGGGATTGAAATGATTGTTCATCCCCATCCGCGCAGAAATCAGTGGATAGATAAAATAACGACTGAAAATGAAAAATATGAAAAATTAAAACAAAGATATCATCATATTCGCGATAAATTAGTCATCGCTTATATTGATGTTAATCGACTTAACGCTAAATTGAGTGAAACGCACCATTTGCTTGAAATCATAGTCTCTTTGGTTATGGATGATAAGCTCCAGCAACAATGGCAAGCACGAAAAAGAAAAAAATTAAAGCAAAAACAAAAATCAATTAACGCCTTAGAAAGAGAGGCCAAACGATTAGCCATAATGAAAGATAAGCAAAAAGAGAAACTAGTTCAGCTTGAAAATACGTTTTTTACTGAAGTAGCGAGTATGGGGCTAAAACCAACCGAATCTTTTGCATTTCCTTTACAAGGCTTTAGCTATAACAAGAATGGATTAAATTTTGAACAGATGCTAAATGCCATGCATGATATTGTGACAAAAGGTGAGCCATTTCATATTTTTAATCAAAACTGTAGTTCAACAGTTTATGATATTATGATGGCAGGTTTAAAGGGAATCTATGGTGAATCCATTCCCAATTTGCCATTTTCAGTAGTGCAAACACCTGAAACTATCAGCGAATTTTTACAAAGCTTAACGACGGTCTTATTGTCCTCTTCATTTATGCAAGCACAGACTTCCATAGAACCTGCGGATGCAATATTGGACGTACAAAAAACTAAAAGCCCGTCTGTGCTGATAACGTCTTCCGGCAAACAGGCGCTTAAAGTTTTGCCTGGTGCGGGTAAAATGAAGCCATCGGTTGCTTCTTTAAAATTGCATTAAGGTAGGGTATTGAGTGATGATACCATAAGCCAATAATCTTCAACTAGTTAGAGCTTAAACTATGAAACATAAAACAAAAAGCAACGATAAAAAAGTGTGGGTTGAAGTCGAAGTCAATAAATATACTGATGGAATCACGGTATTTCGTGGGCAAATGCACAAATCTGATTTGGAAGCTTGGTCAAGAGGTGAGTTAGCAGAGTGTGCA
>CAZSGE010000040.1:0-24412 GCA_964606325.1 Uncultured Candidatus Berkiella sp. | reverse complement strand
CCATTATTGGTTCAAGGCGAATACATGTTAGCGAGCGTTGATCGCGAAGAACTGTATCCACCCTTTGATCTTCGTAACCCAGCGGGTGACTTAGATTACTATGGTTACTATGTACAAGCTTCATACGTATTGACTGGCGAAACCAGAGAATACGATTTTGACAGCGGAACCTTCGGTGGCGTTCATCCTAACTCCCGTAAAGGTGCTTGGGAAATCGGAATTCGTCATAGCTTTGTAGATTTAGCTGACGATTCACAAGTAATTGCTAACCGTCGTTTCCAATATGTTGACTTCGTACCAACAGGTGCAGTTGATTTTGAAGGTAACTTAGCGCTACAAGCTGGTAACAACTACTTAGCTTCAACAGGCATTAACGATATCATTGGCTCAGCACATGCAACCACAATTGGTTTGACATGGTGGGTAAATGACAATGTTAGATTCCTGGCTAACTACGTTCGTACCTCAATACCATCCTCACATCATGTAGACAGTTTAGGTCTTCGTGGTCAGGTTCAATGGTAATCTGAGATATCTCGAAAAAGCCCTGTTTTTACAGGGCTTTTTTTCAGCAATAAGAATTGCTTCCTTGTTTTAATGCAGCGCAAAAGCATAGCTTTTGCTTGCAATCAAAGGGGAGAATGTCGATTCTCCCCCTTGATAATCCCCCATCGTTTACTAAGAGTTAACATTGCTGCTTATTAAATTTGTTCTGTTTTTTGTTAGCCAGGATTTTATTGAGAGCTATGCTTTTATTCTTTATTGTACTTAGCTAATCACAGTCTAAACTGAATATAGAAAACTGAAATGGATACCACTATGCTGCGTCGCACCCTAATTTCTGCTTTATTTGGAATTACCAGTCTCACCCTCACAGGATGCGCAACTTCGCAGAAAAATCCGCATATCGATGATCCCTTTGAAGGATTAAATCGCGCGACGTTTAGTTTTAACAAAGCAGTTGATACCGTTGTGGTAAAACCGGTTTCTTATGTTTATTTAAAATACTTACCTCAGCCTTTCCAGATTGGTATCGGTAATTTCTTTGATAACATCCGCGAAGTGACTAATATCGCAAATGATTTGCTACAACTGAAATTTAAATATGCGACACATGATTTGTCGCGCTTGTTAATTAATACCACTTTGGGTATTGGTGGGCTATTTGATCCAGCATCAAGCTTAGGATTAGAACATCGTAAAGAAGATTTTGGTCAAACGTTATACCATTGGGGTTACCATCATTCTTATTATGTTGTGTTACCTTTTATTGGCCCCAGCACTTTTCGCGACACCCTCGGCATAGGTGTTGATTATTATGCTTTAAGCGTTTGGCCCTGGATCGAACCAGGTTGGGAAAAATATACGATCTTAGGTTTAGATTATCTTGATTTGCGTGCAAGACTATTAAGGCGTGAAAGTGTATTAGACTCACTCGCTGTCGATGAATATGCATTTATGAGAGACGCGTACTTCCAGCATCGCAAATATTTGTTTGAAGAAACAAATAATGGCTCAACCGATGATGTTTACGATGGCTATAGTCCTGAAGATATGCCTACAGGCACAGCAAATGAAACCTTATCAACACAGGCTGCTAGCGCTGATGTGCAAGCACCTGAAGCAGCAGCAACTGAAGGAGCGACGCCAGCACCTGCTCAAGACAATGAAGTGAATCCAGAAGATTTAAGCACAAAAACATCTAAAGTGGATTCTAAATCAGCCAAAGTTGCCGCTAAAAAAGCCCCAGCTGTGAAGGTAAAACAAGTAGCCAAACCTACCAAAGCGCCTGAAAAAGCAAGTACTATCTGATTCTTTTCCCGCATCCCCGCGGTATGACCGCGGGAATTCGGATCAGTTGCCGTAAAAATACACAGCACAAATTTATTTATTTATCCTCTAATCCTCCTCTCTATCCAGTAGATCTTGACACAAAACTAATAACCTTTAAGTTCTTAACCGATTACTTATAAAGAAGTACTACCCTAAAAAGGGTGGTAATTTTGTATTGCTTAAAATGACAGTCTTTATTGATATAGAAATGAGTTGAAAATGATGAACTCTTATGGTCGTATCTTAACGGTTGATGATGACTCAAAGCTGCGAGAAAAAATCGCAACTTATTTGGAAGATATTGGGTTTGTTGTCAATGAAGCAAACAATGGTGAAGAGGCCATAGAGCTGTTTAAAATTAAAAAACCTGATTTGGTTTTATGTGATTTACAAATGCCGATAATGGATGGCTTAGAGCTTATAGAAAGACTCAAAAAAGAGTCACCAGAAACACCCATTGTTGCCATGTCAGGTACGGATAAAATGAGTACGGTATTAGATGCTTTACGCCTTGGTGCATGGGACTTTATTGCTAAACCCATATCCAACATGACAGTGCTAGAACATGTGGTATGCAAAACGCTCGAAAGAGGCAGATTAGTGATAGAAAATAAAAAATACCGTCTTGAGCTTGAAGAAAAAAATTTACAGTTAACACAAAGTTTAGGTCAATTAAAAGAAGATCAAAATGCAGGAAAGAGTGTGCAGCAAAAGTTATTACCTGCGCCACATTTTCTATTTAAAGATTATGCTTTTTCCCATGTTGTTATTCCCTCTCTTTACTTAAGTGGTGACTTTGTAGATTATTTTCAAATTACACAGAACAAGATTGGGTTTTATATTGCAGATGTTTCCGGACATGGTGCATCCTCTGCATTTGTGACGGTTTTACTTAAAAGCTTGGTTGAACATTTTCTGAATGATTATCAGCTAAGACAAGACGATACTATTTTGCATCCAGAGAAAGTGTTGAAACACCTAAGCGATGACATTCTCAATGCAAAACTGGGTAAATATCTCACGATGATTTATTGTGTATTAGATTTAGATGAAAATAAACTGGTATATAGTGTAGGTGGGCATTATCCAAATCCGGTTATCTGGGATGGCCAGCAAGCAAATTATTTAGAAGGTAGTGGTTTTGCTGTTGGCATTTTTAAAGATGCTAAATTTGAGTCTCAAACCTATAAGTTACCGGAGGAATTTTCTCTAGCCATGTTTTCTGATGGTGTTTTCGAAATAATGAAAGGCGCAGATTTGAAAGCTAAAGAGAAAACATTACTGTCATTGGTAAATAATTCACAATTGGGAGTTGATGATGTGTTATCACCATTAGGGCTTAAAGAAGGGGAATGCCCTGATGATATAACGTTGCTTTTGATGAATAGGAAAGTGCCATGCAACCATATGAACAAGTGAAGTATTTTCAAAATATGAATTTGTTTATATTAAAATTAAAAGGCGCTTTACGTTTTACCTGTGCCCAATATTTTGATAAGGCCTTGAATAATATCGATTTGACTAAGAGTGAGGACATCATTTTTGATTTGACGGAGTCTAAATTTATCGATAGCACCATTATGGGTGGTATGGCTAAATTTATACTTCAAGAATCAACACAGCAAAAACTTAAAAATAAACCAACAATAGTTTATAAAACTGATGATATAAAACTGATGTTTGACAAAATTGGCTTTGATAAATTTTTTAACTTTACAAATGAAGATCAAAGATTAAACATCAACCAAAACGAGTTAATAAGCTTTACTGAAATAAAGCCTGATGTAAAAAAATTAAAAGAATCGATTCGAATCGCTCACCAAATATTGAGCGAGTTGCATCCAGATGATCCTGCTTATAAAGAAGTAGTACAAGCTTTGAAAGATAAGTAAACTGTTGTTTATTGTTGGAGAAAATGAGTTATTATGGACAAACCAAAAGAGCCTAAAAAGGGAAAAAAAATGCCTGGTCCAGAATCTCCTAAAGATGAAGGTGTGCCAAGTGATTTAATTTCAAATGAACCTTCAACTGAATTGACACCAGAACCAGAAACGACAAGTACGTGGGATGTTCCTCCTGCACATCGTGTTGCATATGATCCTTTGTTAGGGTGCTTAGTTGTTCTAACTAGATTAGAACACAACCCATTTTCACCGGAAACACTGATAGCTGGTTTACCCTTGTTAGATAATAAGCTTACGCCAGAATTGTTTGTTAGAGCTGCAGCTAGAGCAGGCTTATCTGCACAAATCGTCAAAAGAACACTCGAAGACATCTCACCGCTGGTATTGCCGGCGGTATTGCTGCTTCATCGTCGACAAGCTTGCATATTAGTCTCAAAAGACGATGAGAAAGGTGTTGTAACCGTTATTCAGCCTGAATCAGGGGAAGGTGAACGCACCATTTCCATGGATGAACTCAAAAAACAATTTACTGGATATGCGATTTTTGCACGTCCTAGTTATCACTTTGACCGAAGAACCGACGAAGGTTTTAAAGAGCAACCCAAGTCATGGTTTTGGGGCGTTATTAAAACAACGTGGAAACTGTATTCAGAGGTTTTGGTCGCATCATTTTTCATCAACCTCTTTGCTATTGCATCCTCTTTGTTTGTGATGAATGTGTACGATAGAGTTGTTCCAAATAATGCTATGGATACACTGACAGTGTTATCTATTGGTGTGTTGATTGTGTTCGCATTTGATTTTCTCATGAAAATGTTAAGAGGCTATTTTATCGATATTGCCTCAAAGAAAACGGATGTCATTTTATCAGCAAATATTTTTGAACAAATGATGGGCATAAGAATGGAGGCTAGGCCCGAGTCTGTTGGTAACTTTGCTAATAATATGCAACAGTTTGAATCTTTCCGTGACTTTGTTACCTCAACAACCATCACAGCCTTAATAGACTTGCCGTTTGTACTCTTTTTTATTGCCATCATTTATATTATCGGTGGCTATGTTGTCATAGTACCCGTTTTAGCCATACCGTTAGTTATATTGTGTGGTCTGTTTATTCAAAAGCCATTAAATAAGCATGTTAAAGAATCTTATCGTTATGCCGGACAAAAGCATGCCATGCTCATTGAATCTTTAGCGGGTGTTGAAACAATTAAAGGTTTATCCGCAGAAAGCTCATTACAAAGAAAATGGGAACATGCTGTAGGCATGGCCGCAAAAATAGGAACAAAAGTACGAGGCTTATCTTTAACGGCTATCAGCTTTTCTGCTTTCATCCAGCAAGTGGCTGGGGTTGTCGTTGTGATTTTAGGGGTTCATAAAATCACCGAAGGTGAAATGACAATGGGGGCGCTCATTGCATGTACCATTCTTACAGGTAGAGCTTTAGCCCCTCTAGCACAGATAGCTGGCTTGTTAACAAGATATCATCAATCCATGTCGGCCCTGCAGTCTTTAGATAATGTGATGAAAATGCCAACCGATCGCCTTCGTGGTCGCACGCCATTACATCGTCCAACTTTAAACGGTGATATCGAATTCAGAGATGTAGGATTTAAATATCCTCGCCAGGCTGTTCCTGCATTATCAGGTATCACTTTTCATATTACTCCCGGTGAAAAAGTGGGGATAATTGGTCGAATTGGTTCAGGTAAAACCACCATTGAAAAACTCGTTTTGGGTTTATACCAAGCGCAAGAGGGCACGGTGCTGATGGATGGGACTGAAATTAGTCAATTAGATCTTGCATCCATGCGCAGAAATATTGGGTATGTTCCTCAAGATTTGGTGCTGTTTTATGGCACAGTGAAAGATAATATTACATTTGGTGCGCCGTTTTCTGATGATAACTCCGTCATACGTGCGGCTAAAATATCTGGTGTTATGGATTTTGTTGCAAGGCATCCGCAAGGTTTCGATATGCCGGTTGGGGAGCGAGGTGAGAAATTATCAGGTGGCCAACGGCAAGCCATTGCCATTGCGCGTGCGCTTATTTTAGATCCGCCCATACTCGTATTAGATGAACCTACGAATATGATGGATAATCGTACCGAAGAAATGTTTAAAAACCAACTGATCGAGGCGTCTAAAGGTAAAACACTTATTTTAGTCACGCATAAAGGGTCTTTATTATCTTTAGTCGATCGTTTGATATTGATGGATGGCGGGAAAATTATTGCAGATGGACCAAGAGATTTGGTGCTCAAAGCTCTAGCAGAGGGGAAATTGCATTCTCATGCGCGATAAAATTCAAAAAGCGCTGACCAAAGTTCAGCAACTTCCTGCAGTTATTAAAGAACTGCAAGAATTAAAACGCAAAGAAGATATCAAGGAAGTTGATATTGAATACATGACTGATTCTAGTGCTGCTACATTAGAAGGGGTTCCTGTTCGGTATCATATTATCTTAGTTACTTCTATGGTATTTCTATTTGTGGCCTTGATTTGGGCAAGCTTTGCTACATTGGATGTCGTCACAGTGGGGCAAGGAAAAGTTATCCCTTCAAGCAACATGCAAGTCATTCAAAATTTAGAAGGCGGTATTGTTAAGGATATTCGGGTTAAGATTGGTGATATCGTTGAAAAAGATCAAGTATTGATGATTATCGATGATACCCGCTTTGTATCCTCCTTAAAGGAAAATCAAACGCAACTGGCTGCGCTTCAAGCAAAAATCATTCGCTTAAATGCCGAGACTAATGGCGAGGAGTTAAAATTTCCAGAAGATTTAGAAAAGAACTTTCCGCAGTATGTTGCATCTGAAAGAAATTTTTACGAGTCTCGCAAAAAAGAGCTGCAAGTCAAATTAAACATCTTAAAAGATGAGGAATCACAACGTAGCCAAGAATTGATGGGTGCAAAACAGAAAAAAGATCAGATCCAAAGAAGTTTGCAACTTGTTCAAAAAGAGCTCAATCTCACGAAACCGCTGGTAAGCCAAGGAGCGGTGTCTGAAGTAGAGGTGCTACGTCTTGAACGTACTGTTAACGATTTAGCAGGCGAGTTAGAACAAACTGATCTCTCCATACCAAAGTTAGAAGCTAATTTGGCTGGGGCTAAAAAGAAGATTGATGAGCTACTGATTTCGTTTAAAACCGAAGCGCTTTCAGATACTAACGCTGCAAAAGCTGAGTTTAATAAATTAACAGAAACCAACTCGGCAGCTGCAGATAGAGTGAACCGTACTATTGTGCGATCACCTGTGCATGGAACTATCAACCAAGTGAAGGTAACAACGCTAGGTGGAATTGTTCAGCCAGGTCAAGATCTCATGAATATTGTTCCCTTAAACGATACTTTGCTAATTGAAGCCAATATTCGACCTGCAGACATTGGATTTTTAAGACCAGGGTTGCCAGCGAAGGTGAAAATTTCTGCCTATGATTTTTCGATTTATGGTGGGCTCAATGCGATTGTGGAACATATTAGTGCTGACACCATTACTGACGAGAAGGGCAATCCTTTTTATCAAATTCGAGTAAGAACAACAGAGCGCAGCTATTTAATTGGTAAACATGGCGAGCGTTTGCAAATTATACCAGGGATGAGTGCAACCGTAGATATTTTAACTGGCCAAAAGACCGTTCTAGAATATTTACTCAAACCCATTATCAAGGCAAAGAATGACGCCATGAGAGAAAGGTAAGAGATGATCCTTATCGCCTGTGCAGATACAGAACGTGCTGTTTCCTGGCATCAGGTGCTAGCGCCTTTTTATGAGATCTACGATGTAGATATTCATGATAGGCGCACCTTAGATTTGTGCTTAAAAAAAGTTACCTTTAAGGTGTTGATTGTTGATTTAGCGATGCTCGGAGATTCAGGCATTAATGAAGTTTCCGCGCTAAAAGAGATACAACAACAGATGCATATTGTCGTGATGACCAAAACACCCAATGAACGAGAAGAGATCTCAGCGGTGCTCTTTGGTGCTAAAGCATATTGTAGTTTTGATTTGAAGTTAGATTTATTGCCCAAAGTTGTCAAAACAGTCTTATTAAATGAACTGTGGGTTGATAGAAAGTTTGTTTCAAGACTACTATCAGAAATAGAAGATATTACTCAAGTTAAACATGCTGAGGCGCAACGCTTAGACAAAGGTGTTGCCGCAATGACCCCCAGAGAGAGTGAAATTGCTGCTTTAGTGGCAACAGGCTCCAGTAATAGAAGAATAGCCGAACAGCTTAATATTTCAGAGAGAACAGTCAAAGCTCACTTGGGAGTGATTTTTCGTAAAATCGGTATCACAGATAGATTACAACTCGCTCTATATATGAATAGGCATCAACAACTTTCCGCTATATGGCATGGCACAAAATCTAGTCGCGAATCCACGGAACAGACCGATCCTTCAAATAAACAGCATTAACCACGTCTTTTTAGTTAGTAAGTTCTTCTTACATTGAAGGTTTTAAATAATATTTACAACTATCTATGCTGAAAAAAATTCACTTTCTTCACATTGAAGGGTATATTAATCGAGATGGACAGGCTAACTGATCTGTTTTTAGATAAGCAGGTAACCAGCTAGTGTCCGGCGGGCGTATAAGGATAGACGGAAAGAGCGGACAACAACATGTCAAAAAATAGATTTTTAAAAATACTCTTACCTTCAATCGCGTTGACTTTTGGAAGCCAAGCATTTGCGTATACCCTTAATGAAGCGGTAGCTCATACGCTTGCGACCTCTCCAGATCTCTTGATTAATACCAATACAAGAGACATGGTCGATAGAGAATTGCGACAATCATATGCGGGTTACCTCCCAGTAGTTGATTTAGCATCAGGTTGGGGGCAGGAGCATACAAATAATCCAACAACAAGAGCAGCCAATCCTTTATTAGGTCAAGTGACGAGCTTGTCTCGAGAAGGTACTAAAACATTAACTCGTACAGAGTTTAGTTTGATTGCCTCCCAAATGTTATTTGACGGCTTGGCCGTTTATCATGATGTCGAAGGCAAGAAAGCAAGAGTGAGAGCTGAGTCATGGCGTGTAAATGGCACAGCACAAGATGTTGCTTTAGACGCTGTGCAAGCTTACTTAGATGTACTCATGAGAAGAGAACTTGTACATCTTAATAGAGAAAACCTTGCTAAGCATGAATCCATTTTTGGTCAAATTCAAAAACGTAGCGAAGGTGGTATTGGCCGTAAAGCAGACTTAGATCAAGCTGAAGGTCGTGTTGCTTTAGCGCGTACAAACTTGATGGCTGAAGAAGCAAATCTTGCTGACGCAGAAACCCAATTCTTACGCAGAGTGGGCGTTCCTGTTCCAAACCATTTGGTTAAACCAGAGCATGCAGCTCATTTCCCAGCAAGTGAACATGACGCTGTAGAAATGGGTATTAAGCATCACCCTGTGTTACGTGCTTCTGTCGAAGATACCAATGTGGTTCGAGCAGAACGTAAAGTGGCCAGATCTGCTTTTGTTCCTAGATTTGATCTTCAATTAGGCATGACACGTAATCATAACCTAGTCGGTTCACCTGGTGATTCAGATGATAACTCCGCTATGATACGTGCACGTTGGAACCTTTTCAGTGGTGGTAAAGATCTCGCCAACATTGGTAGAACTTGCTACAAACTGCAAGAAGCTCAAGAAGTGCAAAATCGCGCGTTCCGTCAAGTGGTTCAAAGCGTTCGTTTAGCTTGGAGCACTTACAACACCGCGAAAAGACAATTACGTTATTTCAAAGAGCATGTTGATGCAAGCTCAAGAACCAGTGATGCTTACCAAAAACAATTTAACATTGGTCAGCGTACATTGCTTGACTTGTTGGACTCTGAAAACGAGTTATATGGCGCTAAAACAGCGTATATTACCGGTAAATACACAGAGTTATTCGGCACGTATCGTGTATTAAATGCTGCTGGTTGCTTAACAGAAGCAATGGGTATTGAATTGCCAAAACAAGTCAATCCTGCACCAACAGGTTTAATGGAAGGTACTTCACGCTTCTTTGATAAGAGAGACATCCCATTATTTGATATCAGGGACGTTCCTTAATCGGGACAATAAAGGGCGGGTTTTTACCCGCCCTTTTTTTTGTGCTCTTTTGTAGTTGTATTATTTGATCTCTAGCTATTACGAAAAGGTCTATACCCAAAGCAGATGATTTTTTGGCTAGGCGGCAAGCTTGGAGGCCCCTAAGCGTACGCTTTGGTACGTAACTGGGGGCAGAGAGCAGGTAACAACGCCAAAAATTCATGTGGGAAGGGTAAACAGAATCTTCTGATGCAAGAGCCACTTAAAAAACCTACAAGCAAATCATTTCCTATTTTGTCACATATCCAATCCCTTGGATTTGCTAAAACATCTTCATTACTACTGATTGTTGCGCTGTTTTCATTTATTTGTTTTGCTCAAGCAACTGATTATACACAAAGTTACCTTGATGAAATTGCTAAAACTTATGGCGACTATTCCAAAAGAAGATTAATCACTTGGCAAAAAGTCATTAACGAAAACAAAAATGCCGCTGTTTTAGCAAAGCTTCAAGCCGTTAACACTTTTTTTAATTTATTAGAATATCGTAAAGATGCTGTTCACTGGGGACAAGAAGATTATTGGGCAACCCCATTAGAGTTCGTTGTCTCTGGCGCAGGTGATTGTGAAGATTTTGCTGTTGGAAAATATTTTACTTTATTAGATCTGGGTGTTCCAGATGAAAAAATGCTTATCATGTACGTCAAATTTACCGGCAATAGTACCTTCTACGCGCAAGCACATATGGTGCTGTTGTATTATGAAACGCCAGAAAGTGTCCCATTGGTATTAGATAATATTAACAAAGAAATATTACCAGCAAATCAAAGGCCAGATTTGATCCCAATTTATGGTTTCAATGGTACAGGTCTTTGGCAAGCAAAAGAATTAGGTAAAGGGAATCAAATAGGCCAAGCTTCTGATCTGAAAAGATGGGTTGAATTAAGTGAAAGAATGAAATCAGGAAAGATTTCAAAATGGAAGGATATCTGACATGACGCTAAGTCGCCAATTAATGTTATCTGGAATGATAATTTTATTATGTTTGTTCACAGGGATGATAAGCTTTGTTGTAAACAACACGCAATCGTTTCTTAATCAACAACTGGCTTCTCATTCTCAAGATGCAGCGACAGCCTTGGGTATTACGCTCACGACAACCATGAAAAAAGGTGATGAAGTGACGGCAAGCCGGATTGTGGATGCCATATGGGACAGAGGTTATTACAAAACAATTATCGTTGAAGGCACCGATGGCAAGCCGATTGTTGAGCGACATCAAAAAATTAAATTTTATGGTGTACCCGAATGGTTTATTAAGTTTTTACCTTTAGAAACACCCGAAAAAAGCGCATTAATCATGGACGGTTGGAGCAAAGTTGGTAATGTCAAAATTGTCAGTAACCCAGGTTTTGCTTATCAACAAATATGGTTAACTTTTATTGATTCTGTGCAATGGTTTATCATGACCTCTGTGCTGGCGCTGATGTTAGGTGGTGGTTTGCTATATATCATTTTGCGACCACTACGTGCGATTACAGCACAAGCAATGGCAATTTGTAACCAACAGTTTGCCGTGCAAGAAACACTTCCTTGGACAATTGATTTACGTCTTGTTGTAGAAGCGATGAACAATATGTCTATGCGCTTAAAACAACTTTTTGAAGATCAAGTCCGACAAACTGAGAAGTTGCGTGAGCAAGCATTTAAAGATCCCGTGACGCATTTAGGTAACAGGCAATATTTTGATTTGCAATTTGATTTTTTATTGAAGGACCAAGAAAAATTACCCAGTGGTGCGTTGTTATTAATTGAAATAAAAAACTTTAAAGAATATAACGAAAACTATGGGTTTCAAGAAGGTGATTTACTATTGCAAAATGTGGCATCTGCTGTCACAAACAGTTGTAAACGATTTAATAGCGCTATTGTTGCACATGCAAAAGGTGCCAGTATTTTTGTTATTCTTCCTAATAAAGCAAAGGAACCAGCAATAGAAGTTGCTAAAGAAATTTGTCAGCAATTCAAAGAGTTTAAGTTTAAAGGGTTAAGTAAAGTAAATGATGTGGGCTCTGTTGGGATTGTGATTTTTGATGTGGGCGCGGCTAAAAAGGAAATTATGTCTCAAGTGGATATGGCCTTAAGACATGCGCAAATGGAAGGTAGCAATACCTGGCATTGTTTAGAAGGTGTTCGACCGGTTGATGTGCAAGGACAAAAAGACTGGGGCGCACTTTTTACAACAGTGCTTAATGAAAATAAGGTTTTGCTTTATTTTCAAAAAACAGATTTGCTTGTGAATAAGCAAATTAAAATTTTTGAAACATTGATGCGCATTAAACTGAGTGATGACAGCATCGTGTCTGCCGGTGTTTTTATGCCGATGGCTGAAAGATTGAATCAAGTCACGCCTTTGGACAAATTAGTGATAGACAATGTGATTAATAGAATTAAGCAGCCTCATAATGACATTGAATACTGTGTCAATTTGTCAGCGAAAACGCTCGATAATGAAGAGTTTAAAAAATGGTTACTAGACAAGGCAAAGACGCTTGGCAAAAAAGCTCACCAACTGATTCTTGAGTTTCCTGAATATGGTGTGATCAGCCGGATTGATAAAGCCAGAGATTTTTTCCTTAAATTTTCTCAATTGGGCTGCAAAACGTCGATTGATCATTATGGTAAAAATTTAAGTTCCTTCTCATACTTATTTAATTTGAAATTAAATTACCTTAAAATCGATGGTTCCTACATCAGAAATATTCATGAAAATGAAGAACACCAGTTTTTCATTCGTTCACTGATAGATATCGCTCGAAGCCTGGGTATTTTAGTTATTGCTGAAGCGGTGGAAACGATTGATGAGTATAATATTTTGATGCAATTAAAGGTGGATGGGGTCCAAGGGTATTTTGTTGGCAAACCAACAGAATCGGAGAGTTAGTCGTAAGAACTGGAAAAATCAATACTTGATTAGAAGTCAGTTATGACGTAGGGTTCTCCCTTGGTAAATTTTAGGCTTTGAATAGTTAAATGACTGGGTAGATTTCCTTGGCTGAAATAAAATCGAATTCATTAACACATTCTTCAGGCTTTATATTTAATGTATTGCCTTGGGTCATATGTGGCTTAGCTGCTGCATTTTACTGCTATGAGTATCTTTTAAGAATCACGCCCGGCTTGATGGTACCTGAATTACAACGGGCTTTTAGTGTCAAAGGTCAATACCTTGATGCAACCATGGTTGGCCACTTAAGCGCCTTTTACTACTACGCCTATACACCCATGCAATTACCAGTTGGCTTGCTAATGGATAGATATGGGCCAAGATGGATCCTTACCATCGCTGTTTTTTGTTGTGCTGTAGGAACCGTGGTTTTTGGTTCAACGGAGTCGTGGTGGGTCGCAGCGTTTGGTCGTTTTGCGACAGGTTTTGGATCTGCATTTGCCTTTGTTGGCGTTCTCAAATTAGCTTCAAATTGGTTACCCCCTAACAGATTTGCATTGATATCAGGCTTAGCCACCTCTTTGGGTATGGTTGGCGCAATGCAAGGGGATATCATATTAGGTGATCTTATCCACCAAGTCGGTTGGAGAGAAACCATTCTTTATTCAAGCTACATTGGCTTTATTTTAGTGCCAGTGATTTGGCTGGTAGTGCGTAATTCACCTGCGCATCTTAAAAAGTCTGAACCTACACCTAAAGAATTGAACAAAGAAACTGTCGGAAGTTATCGTCAGCTTTGGGATGAAATTCGTTTATCCTTGCGAAATCGGCAAATTTGGATCAACGGTATTGTGGGTGGTTTGCTATGGACTCCCACCATGGTTTTTCCAGAATTGTGGGGCAAACTTTACTTACAAACCATGCACAACTTTACAGCCGCTGACTCTGCGCGTGCAGTGACCATGATTTTGCTAGGTATTGCAGTCGGTGCACCGCTTGCAGGCTTTATCTCTGACAAAATAAAGCGACGTAAAATTCCGATGATGGTGGGCGCACTTCTTTCGACAGCCATGTTGTTAATTTTCATGTTGTGCCCTGGTTTATCATTACTCCAAGTGAAAATTTTATTATTTTTAATTGGTATGACAACCAGCGTTGAAGTAATTTGCTTTGCGATTGGACGTGAAAATTGTCCTCAAAATTTAGCTGGCACCGTTGTTGCTGTCACTAATTTTGTCGTTAGCTCTTTTGCAATTTGCCAAGTGGTTGTGGCGAAAGTATTAGACTGGACTTGGAATGGTCAGATCTTGGATAACGCCAGGGTTTATGGACCTGAAAGTTACCAAACCGCATTGTTAATTTTACCAGCAGCAACATTCTTAGCTTTCTTGCTAATTTTCTTCCTAAGAGAAACTCACTGCCGGCCTATCGATAGCCAAGTCTAAATCTTGCAGGGGTGGGATTTTGCCTGCCCTTGAAAGCCTTTTAGGCGTAGCAGAAGCTGTGCGCTACAATTATAAATAATACGTTAAGTAGATAGAGGCTTTTCATGAGAGATCCATGCAAAGGATTGCTGGTTATTTTTCTGGGTGCCGCCCTATATGGTTGTGCCATTGAGCCAAGTCAACGCGCCCAGCGCATTCTACCTGCTTATCCTGAAATGGTGACGCATTGCACACTCGTTGGTGGTGTCACAGGCGTTGCACCGACATTGGCCATTCCAATTGGCGAACAATATGCAAGATATCAAGCCATGGATGAAGCCGCAGGATTAGGTGCGACTCATATTGTGTGGACTGATACCACTGCAGGTATTGTTCCATTAGATAAATTTGCACCGACTGCTCAAGGCCGTGCTTATTATTGCGATCCAGATCGCTCTATGCCCAATTCATATCGTTATATGGATCAATATCTTAGAATGCATCGTTACCCCTTTGACGGTGAGCGGGATTAAGTGCGCGGCAGTCGGGTTTATATATCCTAATCCCCTGTAGACCCGTTATAATGAGACATTGATAAAAGTGTGAAGTTACACCCATTATGTCATCATTATTCAGAAAAGAAGCGCTCGAACACCGTAAAGACCGACTTTATGGCGATGTTATTTTATTGCAGCCTTTTTCTAAAACAGTGCTGGTTAGCATTGTTGTGGTTATTTGCTTATTACTGGTTACCTTTATTTTCTGGGGCACTTATGCTCGCAAAGAAACCGTGCATGGTTATTTGCTGCCAGACAAAGGTATTGTTAAGACCTATGCACCTCAAGCCGGGGTGACGATTGATGAAGTCAAAGTCAGAGAAGGCGATACGGTCAAAGTAGGGCAAGTTCTTGTTACTTTACGATCTGAGCGTTCAATTGCTGGCGGCAGTGATATCGATACTTTGCAACTCAAAGAAATTGAATCTTCACTTGCTCATCAATTAGAAAGTATCCAAGGTCAGGATTCCCTACTCATTGCACAAACAGCGCAGCTGAAAACCCAAATTGAAGGTGTTAGGTCAGAACTAACTCAATTGGATCTCAACCTTAAAACACAAGAGCAGAAAATAAAAATTCTAGAAAAACGTCTTGAGGGTGCCAAAAAATTATTGGAAACCAAGAATATCTCGGATCTAGAATATCATCAAAAATTCCTTGAAGAATTGTTAACGCAAAAGCAACGCTATCAGGAATTATTAAGCGCAAAATCAAGCAAAGAAAGCACGCTTATTCAAGCTAAATCTGAGCTTGAACAATTGCCTATTAAATCGAAAGCAACCATCAATGAAATTGAAAATAAGATTTCAGAATTAAAGCAACGAGAAGCTGAGATTAAAGGTCGTCGTGGGGTAGAAATCCGCGCTCCGATTTCAGGCGTTGTGACAGGCGTTCAGGCAAGAGGTGGTCAAACTGCCACAAATACTTCTCCATTATTGGCAATTTTGCCAAGTGATGCCACGATGCAAGCAGAATTGTTGGTGCCTTCGCGTGCCATAGGCTTTGTGACGCCTGGCCAGAAAGTATTGATTCGCTATGATGCTTTTCCTTATCAACGATTTGGTATTTATGAAGGCGTTGTAACGGATATCTCTAAACATGTATTAATGCCA
Organism: Uncultured Candidatus Berkiella sp.; assembly: GCA_964606325.1. Lineage (GTDB taxonomy): Bacteria > Pseudomonadota > Gammaproteobacteria > Berkiellales > Berkiellaceae > Berkiella. The sequence continues at coordinate 8,592 of CAZSGE010000040.1, read as the reverse complement.
CAAGAGCTTTCGATTCAGCTAGAACTCAAAGAACCTGTTTATCGTGTAACGGTAACGCTTAGCAAACAAAATGTGATGGCTTACGGTAAAGAGTTTCCTTTGCAAACGGGAATGTTGCTAGATGCTGACATTATCCTTGAGAAGCAATCGTTGTTTAAATGGATCTTAGATCCATTGATTAGCCTAAAAGGTAGAGTGTAATGCAAAATCCATTAGCGTTATTAAAACTTTATGGTCGTCAACGATTACCGATCATTTTGCAAACAGAAATTGCTGAATGTGGACTGGCTTGTATGGCCATGGTTGCTAGTTACCATGGTCATGAGATCGATTTAAACACGTTGCGTCGCCAATACCCGATTTCATTACGAGGTACGACATTACATTCCTTAATGCAAACAGCAGACAAGATGGAATTTACTTGTCGGCCATTAAGATTAGAATTAGAGCAACTTGATCAATTACAAACACCCACCATCCTCCACTGGGATTTAAATCACTTTGTGGTGTTAAAGAGTGTTAGTAAGAAACATATTGTTATTCACGATCCTGCGGCGGGGATGCGTAAGCTCAGTATCGAAGAAGTATCAAAGCATTTTACCGGTGTTGCGCTTGAACTAAAGCCAACCACCAAATTCAAACCTAAAGATGAGGTCAGAAAGATCCCCGTTTGGATGTTTTGGCAACGTATTGTTGGCCTTAAACGGGCCATGGTGCAAGTCTTTTTATTGGCCCTAGCATTACAGCTATTTTCATTAATCAGCCCGCAGTTTATGCAATTTGTGGTGGACAGTGTACTGCAAAGTCATGATGTGCACTTTTTAAAGGTGTTATGTTTAGGCTTTTTGTTATTAGCAGTCATTGAAGTTGGCACAACAGCGTTGCGCTCACTGTTATTAATGAGCTTTAGTAGTATGCTCAGCATCCAAATGGCGTCTAACTTATTCCGCCATTTGATAAGGTTACCTTTATCTTATTTTGAAAAGCGTCATATCGGTGACATTGTTTCCCGTTTTGGATCACTTGGGCAGGTTGAAAAACTATTAACCAACGGCATCATTCAAGCGATTGTTGATGGACTCATGGCGATTACAACATTAATCATGTTGTTTTTGTATTCGCCACTGCTAACATGCTTTGTACTGGTTTCATTAACCCTTTATGGCATTTTGCGATTTGCTTGGTATCACCCCTTAAAAGCGCTAACGGAAGAAACCATTATTGCCAGCGCTAAAGAAAGCTCTAACTTTATGGAAACCATCAGGGCTACCCAAAGTATTAAAATCTTTGGTAAAGAAAACCAACGTCAAATGTTGTGGCAAAATCGTTATGCTGACAAACTCAATGCTGGCATACAAATGGGTAAGCTCAAACTGGGCTTTTCATCGATTAACTCTATTTTATCTGGCGTTGAAAATATTGTTGTTATCTATTTTGCTGCAAAGTTAGCCATTTCTGGCTCTTTTTCTGTTGGTATGATTTATGCCTTTATGTCTTATAAACAGCAATTTATTAGTAAGGCATTTGCTTTAATTGAAAACTTTATTGAATTAAAAATGTTAGGCCTTTATTTGGAGCGCTTAGGAGATATTGCTTTAGAAGAAGCTGAAGTCCAAGAAAGCGGCATGCTTGAAGTTCCTAATCTTAAAGGTGCTATTAGGCTTGAAAACATCAAGTTCCGCTATAGCGAGAATGAGCCTTATGTTATTAACGATATAAATTTAACCATCAATGCTGGCGAATCTGTTGCAATTGTTGGCCCTTCAGGCTGTGGTAAAACCACTTTAATGAAAATTATGATGGGATTATTTATTCCCGAATCCGGCAAAGTTTATATCGATGATATAGAGATTGGAAAATTAGGTCTGAAAAACTTCAGAGAGCAAGTAGCTGCTGTGATGCAAAACGATCAGTTACTTTCAGGCTCTATCAGTGAAAACGTAAGTTTTTTTGATCCGCAAATGGATCAACAATTGGTTGAACAGTGCGCACAATTTGCGATGATAGCCCATGATATCGCGGCGATGCCGATGCAATATAACACCTTAATTGGTGATATGGGCATGACCCTCTCTGGCGGTCAAAAACAGCGAGTGGTATTAGCGCGTGCCTTATATAAAAAGCCGAAAATTCTTTTCTTGGATGAAGCTACCAGTCATTTGGATGTTGCGTTAGAGCAAGCGGTGAACCAAGCCATTAAGCATTTGAGCGTGACGCGTATTATTATTGCGCATCGTCCGGAAACTATTCGCTCAGCTGATCGTATCTTTGTGTTTACGCCGCAAGGCTTAATCGAGCAGCCTAAGAGCGCGCTTTTTGCAGGTCAACCTGCGCCTGCACCTAAAACTGAGCCTGAACCTGAGCCTGCTTAGGTTTTGTGCTCGCTAAACAGGGATGTTATTCAATTTCGAACCAAATTTCATTTCTGCGTAAAAAAGGCAATGTCCATGGTGGATTATAGAATGCAAAAATGGGCGCCCCTTTTGTTTTAATTTTATTTGATTCTATAAATTCATTCAGTTTATTCAAATTATTATCTAAATTTGATTTAGAAGTGGTTCCTGAAAACTGAATAACAATATATTTTGTCTTCGATCTTGTTTGTATTGCCACCTCTTTATTCATTGGTTGAGGTATGTTGCTTTCGTTAAACTTCGAAGGCATAACAAAAAGTATTACCCATTCATTATCTCTTTTTTGTTGGATAACAGGCGCCGTCATGGCAATCTTTTCAGAAGGAGATTCTCCTGCTGTGTTTTTGGATGCTTGATTATTGCCAAAAATGTAATCTGCTAGCGTTCTAAATCCTTCACTGATTGCAACATCTCTTTCGCCGGGCTTTTGTGTTTGTGCGACCAAAAGCGTCGGATATTCACGAATTTCAATGTCATTGTCTTTTTTGAGAACGCTATATTTTGGTGTTTCAACATTACTCATGTGTTGTCTTATAAATGCACCTGCGCTCAAAAGTAATATGAGCGCAGTTGTAATGAGAAGGGTTGTTTTTGTGTTCACTAATGATAACCTTCACCTTGTTTGAGCTTTCCTCTGAATGTCCAATAAACTAATGCTGTATAACCCAAAATCATAGGCAATAAAATAGCCGTTCCCACAAGCAAGAATTTTTGCGAAGCTGGCACGGCTGCGGCATCCCAGACGGTGACAGAAGGTGGCACAAGGTAAGGAATATTTGAAAGTACCAACCCAATGTAGGATAAGACAAAGATTAAAACAGCACTAAAAAAAGCTTGTTGGGTGTGTCGTTCATCTTTAATCCCGATCCAACAAATTAAAGCTAACAAACCGGTTAACACTGGCACCGGTGAGAGATAAAGGAAATTGGGCATGCTAAACCAAAACTCTTTAATTCTTGGAATCGTGAGCGGTGTCCAAATGCTTATCACAAAGATGCACGCAAGTAATGCTAATAGAAATATTTTCGATAGTTTTCTGGCACGTTGCGCAACGAAACCTTCGGTTTTTAAAATTAACCAGGTTGCCCCAAGTAAGCCATAACCCACGCAAAGACTAACGCCGCACAGCATGCTAAACGGAGTGAGCCAATCAAGTGGGCCACCGGCAAATTGACCATCAACTACTTTAATGCCCTGTAATAAACCACCCAGCACTACGCCTTGAGCAAAGGCTGCCATCAGTGAACCTAAGGCAAAAGAAAGATTCCATTTAAAATGATGTGGTTTGGCTATCCAGCGAAACTCAAAAGCTACGCCTCTGAAAATCAACGCCAACAGCATGGTAATGATGGGGATATATAATCCGGGCATTATAATGGCATACGCTTTTGGAAAAGCTACCCATAAACCACCACCTCCTAAAACTAACCAGGTTTCATTTCCATCCCAGTAAGGTGCAATGGAATTCATCATTAAATCATGATCTTCTTCGGTTTTAAAAAGAGGGTATAAAATGCCAATCCCCAGATCAAAGCCATCTAATACAACATATAACAGAACGGCGACACCAATGAGTCCAGCCCATATGAGGGGTAAATAATGTTCAAGTCCTAAACTCATATTGTTGGCTCTCCTTTAACAGATAAACTGGCGGCATGTTGTGCGCCAGCCAAGGGGCGATTGGGTAATCCAGATTCATCATCATTGACTATTGCTGGCTGCGGACCTTTTTGGATCATCTTTCGGATGTAGAAAATCCCAGTCGAAAACACAACACAATAGACAAACACGAACAACGCCAGCGAGATAAACACACTAAGACCATCGACAGGGGAGAGAGCATCTTTGGTGCGTAAAATGCCATAGGCTAACCAAGGTTGCCTACCGCTTTCTGTGACAACCCATCCCGCTAAAATGGCAATAAAACCTAATGGCCACGAATATCCAGCCACATTAAGAAATAAGCGATTAGTAAATAGATGTTTTCTTAGCATTAAAAATATAGCAGTTACGCCGATTAGAATAATAAACATTCCAATTCCCACCATGATTCTAAACGCGAAAAACACAGTGGTAATTGGGGGTCTATCTTCTTTAGGAAAATCTAGCAATCCAGGAAATAAACCATTCCAATCATGCGTAATGATTAGGCTGCCTAATTTGGGAATACCAATTTGGTAACGATTCGTTTCATTTTTAGCATCAGGTATGGCGAATAGGACGAGCTCGCCCGGTTTGTCGCCGTGCCAATGACCTTCCATGGCAGCAATTTTGACTGGTTGATATTTTAAAGTATTTAATCCATGCAGATCGCCTAAAAGTAGCTGCATGGGACCTAAGATCATCACCATGCCAATGCCCATGACAATCATGGTTTTAGCTTCTTTAACAAATTGATTCACTAATAAATATTTAGCGCCAACGGCTAAGACGACTAATGATGTTGTCAGATAAGCTGCGCTCATCATGTGCATAAAGCGATAAGGAAAGCTTGGATTAAAAACAATTTTCATCCAATCTAAAGGATAGGCAACGCCATTCACGATTTCATGCCCAACTGGAGTGTGCATCCAGCTATTGGCTGATAATATCCAAAATCCGGACATACACGTTCCGATGGCAACAAGCACCGCGGAAATAGTGTGTAACCAAATAGGCACACGATTCCAACCAAAAAGCAAAATACCTAAAAAGGTGGCTTCAAGGAAAAAAGCGGTGAGCACTTCATAGCCAATGACAGGACCAATCACATTGCCTACCACTTCGGAGAATTTGCTCCAATTGGTACCAAATTGATAAGAAAGCACAACACCAGAGACAACCCCCATGGCAAAGGAAACGGCAAAAATCTTAGTCCAAAACCTTGCCAAGGATAAATAGTGTGGCTCTTTGCGGAAATTCCAAATAATAAGCAAGGTTGCAACGAAGGCAGAGAGCCCAATGGTAAAGGCCGGAAAAATAATATGGAAGCTAACTGTGAAAGCAAATTGTATGCGGCTTAGGATCAGTGGATCAAAAATCATAATTCCCTTATTTAGCTATCTAGCAATAGCTGGTTTGACATCCTGTCAAAATAAGTTGATGTATCTGAAATACCAAATATTACAAGTATATGAAAAACAACGTGGTTACAAGAGGCGGGTGCTTTTTGGTGAGTGTCGTCCTTCCCTTTGCGTTTTAGGTTTTCTTTTTATGAATAATAAATTGATAAGTGCTCCAGCTTAATGCAAACACACATAACATTTGGAATGCTTTGATCACATGGGGTTTTCTGAACTGTGGCGGGAGCAATAAAAATAAGATGCCAGCGCTTAACGATAACATTAACCAACCCAGCCTCCCGCTATGATTTTTAAAGAAGGGCGTTTTGTTGATGATGGAATAGAGGGTGATTGAAAGTAATCCAAAACCAACAGAAGCGAGCACATCACTTGGGTAATGATAACCTTGTTGAATTAAACCATAGCCCACTAAGGTGAGAATGAAAAATACGAATTCATAAAACCATGCTTTTTTAAATTCAACGGCAAGCCATCCCCAAAAAACAAATGCGCTATGCATATGACCGCTGGGAAAAGCCCAACCTTCTAAAGGTGGCGGTAAGGGTACTTGCCAGATAGATTTTAAATACAGGTTATAGATCATGGTAAAGAGCAAAAGATAGGCCGTTTTTATAAAGATTTCTCTTTTTTTACTGACAAGCCCTAGAAATAGCACACCTGCCAACATAGGGGTATGAGAAAATGCTAAACCTGCTTTAGCAATAAAATCTAAATAATACATAGTTTTCTCTTATTGGCTAAATGTCGCTACTTTAATGCCCAGTAGAATCAAAAACCCGCCCAGTACTTTTTCGATATATCGTTGTACAGATTGTAATTTTTTCTTTAAAAGCGGGTTGTTCAAAATAAAAGATAATAAACTAAACCATGCAAAAGCAATGAACCCAAACTCAAGTCCAAAACTGGCTTGAATAAGCCAAGGCGTATGAGGATCTATTACTTGTGTAAAAACACTTAAAATAAATAAAGTGACTTTGGGATTGAGCAAATTAACCAGTAGGCCTTTTTTAAAGGCAGCCCATGCTGAAATAGTTTGTAAAGAAACCGCACAGGGATCTTCTAGTGAATTTTGCGAAGGAGAGCTGATAATGGCTTTGATACCCAGATAAATTAAATAGGCAGCGCCTAGATACTTCAGGATGTTAAAGACAAGTATGGATTCAGAAACAATAACGCCAATACCCAAAATGCAGTAAGTGATGTGTACTAAGCAGCCAATCGCTATACCGAGTGAGGTATAAACCCCGGCTTTTTTTCCGTAAGTTAAACTAGATTGCGTGACCACAACAAAGTCAGGCCCTGGACTAATTGCGCCTAATAAACCGATAATGCCAAGGGCAATAAAATCATCGATGTACATGTTACTTCCACTGTTTTAGTCAGAAGGGAATTTTACCTTAAAGTTCGCTACACAACAAATTCTCTAATTCATATCCACGCGGCCTCTCTCTCTCGTATCCCCGCGGCCCCTCTCTCGTATCCCCGCGGCTTGACCGCGGGGTCCATTCCAATTTCTTTCACTTAAGATGGATCCCGCGGTCAAGCCGCGGGAAGTCGGATATAGTACTTGGAAGCTTCAGGTGCTGGGCCTCTTCGGGCAATAGTGCTTTTCTGCTAAACTAGCGCCTATTTCATCTGATAGGTGCTCATATGGTCATCACGCGTTTTGCTCCAAGCCCCACTGGGGATTTACATATCGGTAGTGCTAGAACGGCCCTTTTTTGCTGGCTGTGGTCTAAGAACCAAAAGGGTAAGTTTATCCTGCGGATTGAAGATACCGACAGAGAGCGCTCAACCGATGAAGCTGTACGTGTTATTTTGGATGGGTTGACCTGGCTTGGATTAACCTGGGATGAAGGCCCCATTTACCAAACACATCGATTTGATAGATATAAACAAGTTGGTAAAGAATTATTAGAGAAAGGGCATGCATATAAATGCTACTGCACTAAAGAGCGTTTAGATGCCTTGCGCGATCAGCAAATTGCGGCCAAACAAAAACCTCGCTATGACGGTTATTGCTTAAAATTTCCGCATCCGCCACATGACAATATGCCCTACGTCATCCGTTTTAAGACACCGGAAACAGGTTCTATCGCTTGGAATGATTTAGTTAAAGGCCATATTGAAATTCAAAATACCGAATTAGATGATTTAATCTTAGTGCGCAGTGACGGCACGCCGACTTACAACTTTACCGTGGTGGTTGATGATTGGGAAATGGGGATAACCCATGTGTTACGCGGCGACGATCACATCAATAATACACCGCGCCAAATTCATATTATGCAAGCGCTTGAGGCCAAAGTACCGTTATATGGCCATATGCCGATGTTGCTTAGCCCAGAAGGTAAAAAGCTCTCTAAACGCGATGGCGCTGCCAGTGTATTAGATTATCGCTTACAAGGTATTTTACCTGAGGCGTTATTGAACTATTTAGTCCGCTTAGGTTGGTCGCATGGCGATACCGAAATTTTTTCTATTAACGAGATGATTCAATTTTTTGATGTGAACTCAATTAATAGCTCACCAGCTGCAATGAACCCAGAAAAGTTATTGTGGATTAATCAACACTACCTAAAAACCAAACCAGAAGCAGATGTGGCCAAAGAGCTTGCATGGCATTTTGAGCGTATGGGGGTGGATCTCACTAAAGGCCCAGCGCTTGAACAAATCGTGATAGCGCAGCGTGAGCGTTGCAAGACCTTGGTTGAGATGGCACAAAAGAGCCAATTCTTATTTGAAGATGAGGTGGCTTATGATGAGCCATCGGTGAATAAGCATTTTACTTTAGAAACATTCCCTGTGCTGGCGGCGATTATCGAAAGATTAAAATCACTCACCTTTTGGCAACCCGAGCCCATTAATAATGCCATCAAAGCGGTAGTGGAAGAGCTAGGCATAAAACTGGGTTTGATAGCTCAACCAATCCGGATTGCAGTGACAGGAAATACGGTTTCACCGCCGATTGATCAAACTTTATTTTTGCTTGGCAAAGAGAAATCCTTGCAGCGCCTAGAGGCTGCGTTGTCGCTCAAAAATGAATTGCTCACGAGGGTTGACTCTAGCGGTTAGTCGCCGTAGAATCTCGCCTCTATCTCGGGGCTATAGCTCAG
>CAZSGE010000039.1:6001-24549 GCA_964606325.1 Uncultured Candidatus Berkiella sp. | reverse complement strand
ATCTTTACCTTTATAAATATCTTGATGTTCAGGTTTGACGAGTTTAATCCGATCGAGGACAACCGGTTGGTTATTACTACCATTCAAAGGCATAATCGAAATGGTGCCATCATTTGAAATATCAATTTTATGATTAGGCGGAATCGTAATTTGGCCACCCGTTCCTATGACAGGTAAATTGTTTGCTGTTGTCAGCAAACCTTCTACCGTCACATTCATATTACCATTACGGGTATAAGCTTCCGTGCCATCTTTTGCTTGAACGGCAATCCAACCATCGCCTTGAATGGCGACATCCAACTCTCTCTTTGTAGGCACAATTGAGCCTGGTTCAAAGTTGGTTTCAGGCTGTACGGCATAGGCAAATGTTTTGGTGTCTAATCTTTGATCTTGAACAGGCACACTCACAAACTGAACCCTATCACTTCTAAAACCTGTTGTGGTCACATTTGCAAGGTTATTCGCATATACTGCTTGTGCTTGCAGCATTTGCGATGCACCGTTACTTGAGATAAAAATCATTCCATCCATGGCTTCATTTACCTTTCAAGATTATCGAATATTAATAATCGCTTGTGTTGCCGCATCCGCAGTTCTAATGGACTGTGCGTTTGCTTGGAAGTTACGTTGTGCAAGAATTAAGGCTACCAATTCATCGGTTAATTGCACATTTGAGCCTTCCAATGCACCTGATTGTATTACCCCAAGATCCGCTGTACCTGGCGCACCAATCAATGCTGTACCTGATGCAAAAGTTTCTACCCAGCTGGTGTTACCGACGGGGCTTAAGCCTTGGGCATTACCAAAGCTTGCGAGAGCAACTTGGCCTAAGGCTAGTGATTGACCGTTACTATATTTTGCTAAGATGACTCCAGAGCTATCGATATCCACACCTGAAATTCGACCTGTGGAATAACCATTTTGGTTCAAGGCCAATACAGAGAATGGCGCACCGTATTGTGTGGAAGAGCTAAAATCAAAGGCTATGGGTTGTGGGCCTGAGGCACCACCAGCGGGAGTCCAATCTGGAATATTAATAATATCTGAACTGACTTGCACAATACCTGCTTGCGGACCTACGGGTAAACCCACATGGCTTGGCAACAAACCACCAATCACAATCGCTTGGTTATTAGTTGTTGCTAAACTCACCGTACCACGAATCGCTTGATTTAATGCTACCCCACCATTTAAGTTAAAGTTGGCAAAGTTGGCACCCGACGCTTGAGTTCCGTCTGTTTGTACTTCGATGTTTCGTCCATCTGCAGCGGTCAAAATAATTTCTGTGTTTGGCCCAACGACTTGTGACGTTGCAATCACACCGGTACTAGGTGTGTTCGCATTAATCAGATTTAACAAGTCCGTAGCGTTTGCAACAGCACCGATAACAGGCTGATTATTAATGGTAAAATCATTCGCTGCCAAGTTACCGAAAGTTGTTACACCCAAGTTGATGCTGGTTGGGTTAATGGAAGCCGTCACACCATGGAGGGGGGCCATTGCGTTAATCGCCGTTGCGATAGCGATGGAGCTTGCAGCATTGTCTGTAGTTGAAACAATATCAGTTGAGGCCGTTGTTGCGCTAATTGGCACACCATTGATGGTTAAATCATTTAGATTTAATGTTTGCATCGTACCTGCTGTCACCAAGCCTGGTGTCGTGCTGGTCACAGGGCCTGGTCCATAGTAGGTAGGATGGCTTGTGGGATTGTTGGCAACATATCCACCTGAGGAGTTGAATACCATTGTAAATGGCGCTGGCAACTGCCCTGCTCCGTATTGAGCGGGTGGTGGGCCACCTGGCACTGCTGCTGCAGGGGGTGTCACGTCAATACCATCGATACCTACATAAACGCGCCATGTGTTTTGCTCATGCGCTTTAACATAATAAGACGTAATAATATGTGAGTTACCCAAGCTATCATAAATGGTAGTTGAGGTTGATGTATTAAAACTACTGGGATCTGGCGGATTAGTTGGTGTAAAGCCTGTTGTAAAAGCAGTTGCAGGCGGATGAGCTGTTGCATCTAAGTTTACGTTAACGTTGACGCTACCCGTGGGTAATGGCGGCAGGTTCGCTTTACTTAAACGTAAATCACCTTGCGCACCTGTAATGTTACCTGAACTATCTGCTAAATAGCCTTGTAAGCGGCTATCTGAATTATTAACAATAAAACCTGATTTATCTACACCAAAAGCACCCGCTCTTGTGTAACTGATGGCGCCATTATCGCTCAAAATATAGAAGCCTTGTCCACTGATAGCAAGGTCAAGGTTGTTATCGGTGAACTCAATTTGCCCTTGAGTAAATTGTTGTTGTACGCCAGATAATACAACACCTGAACCTATTGCAGAGCCTGCCACACCAAATGCAGAGTTTGCATAAATATCTGCGAATTCAGCGCGTGAATCTTTGAAACCTGTGGTGCTCACGTTGGCGATGTTGTTACTGACAACACTTAGCTCGTTTGATGTTGCTTTGAGACCACTGAGCGCGGCGTTAAAATCCATGTTTTTATCCTCTTAACTTCTAACTGATGGTTTTAATATCGTTGATGGAAACTTTACCAAAGCCTGACACATTTAAGGTCAATGGTTGTCCATTTTTATTTATCGTAACGCTATCTACATTTGAAGCAATGTAAGTGTCAAATTGATTTAACACGCCATCAACATGTGCTTTAGCGACAAATCGATATGCACCGCCTGGCAATGCATTTCCATTTTCATCTGTGCCATCCCAATTAAACGGTAAGTCACCTTTGCTTTGTGCATTCAATTGATAGGTTTTGACAACTTGACCAACTTCATTTTGAACTTCCAAAACAAGATCGTTTACAGCGCGTGGCACCTCAATGGAGCCTGCTATTTGGTTACCTGGAAAGTGTAAGCCTGTATCCGTTTTAACTTGCACTTTTTTGCCAACCAGAGAAGTTGCTTGCATGGCTTGTGAAGAATTCAAAGAATCAGCAATTTTATTGAATGCTGACTCCATGTTTTTGATCCCTTCAACAGTACTAAATTGTGCTAATTGTCCGAGAAAATCAGAACCGTCTTGAGGTTCAAGTGGATTTTGATTTTTTAATTGCGCAACAAATAACTGTAGAAATTCATTTTTCTCAGTTTTATCTTTATTATCTACCGTAATTGGACTTTTCAACCCAATATCTTGTAGATTAATTCCCTGCAAACCGCCTGTATCACTCATATAAGCCGCCTTATCGTCCTAAAGTTAATGCGTGTTGCATTAATTCTTTTGCTGTATTTAAAAGTTGTACGTTCATTTGAAACGAACGCGAAGCTGAAATCATGTCTGCCATTTCTTGTGCAATATTGACATTTGAAAGATAAACAAAACCATCTTTATCTGCTTTGGGATGGGTGGGATCATAATTCATTTGCAAAGGCTCTGTGCTATCGACAATACTATCTACCTTTACCCCTCTGGCAATGCTGTTATCACCCATTTCACCATCAACCGTGAGCTTCACAGGAGAAAATACAGGATATTTCGCTTTATAAGTATCTTCTGGGGTTGTGCCAACTGATTCAGCATTAGCCATGTTACTTGCAATGGCGTTGATGCGAATATTTTGCGCACTCATGGCTTGGCCGGCGATATCAAATATACTAAAACTCGACATGCTTATTCACCCCTTAGCGAAAGCATTAAATTTTTAATATTCATATCAAGAAACTTGATGGATGCGATATAACGCATGCTATTTTCTGCAAATTTTGCATTTTCAACTTGATTATCTACTGTGTTTCCATCCGCTTTGGTTTGTAATGGAACACGATATTTTACTTCTGATTCAAGGATGGTTTGATTATCAGTAATATGCGCCCCATTGGTTGTAACCAATCTTTCACCATTATCGTTCATCGCATTAGAGAATACCGATTTAAAATCAATGTCCCGCGCTTTATATCCTGGGGTATCCGAGTTCGCCATATTGGAAGCCAATATTTCAGTGCGCTTTGATCTGATATCAAGTGCTTTTTCATGGATCCCAAAAACGCTATCTAAGTTCATCAATATTCTCCATTATGATGGCTAAGATAGAGCAACTTCAGTGCCAGATTTTTATATGATTATTTTTCAATCACTTAGATGATTTGTTGCTATGAACAATTCATGAATAAGGCAAACTCTTACCGCTTTTTACACCGCCATTTTCCGGTTAATTTTGCCAGTGATGGCGTTATTAAGAGTCGTTGGCACAAAAAATGCTGTCCTCATAATAGAGCCAACATTTCGTCGGTAAATTGACATGGTGTGACATGGTTAGCATGAAAAACAAAATCGTTATATTAAGTATGTTACTTTTGCCTGTAACAAGCTTTGCGACACAAGAGCTGGCACAAATCGATAACTTAGTAAAAGATTTTGTACAACAATCGGTTGATCAATTCTATGAACATCAAGCGGACTTTAAAGTTCAGGTGGGCAGCTTAGACTCACGCTTAAAACTTGAAGAGTGCCTTACCCCATTAATACCAGAAATAGAATTTGGGCGTATTAATCAACACTATTTAACCGTAAAGGTTTCCTGCGATACCCCCAAAAAATGGGCTGTACGTATACCTGTCAAAGTACAAGTATTCAAGGAAATAGTCTTAGCGACTCATCCTATGCCAAGAGAGCACATTATTACCCCAAGTGATGTTAAATTTGTGCGTACCGATGTCAGTCAAGTTAGCGATGGTTATTTTGGATCGCCCGATGAGTTGATTGGCCTGGTTACGACGAAACAGATTTCAGATAATGCTATTTTGATGAATCATATGGTAAAACAACCCGTGTTAGTGCATCGTGGTGAAACCGTTAAATTAGTGTTAAAAGCACCCGGCTTAACCATTGAAGGATCTGGCATTGCACAATCGGATGCCATTAAAGGTCAAACAATAAAAATCAAAAATGCTCGTTCTAATCGTATTGTTGAAGCAACCGTGCATGAAGCAGGTGTTGCGCAGGTAAGTTTATAATTTTGTAAAAATGGAGTATTTATGTCAATTAAAATGAGTTCCTTTAATGACAATACCAGCTTGCTGGAAGAAACCAAACGCGACATCAAGAAGCCCTCTCACGTTAAAACGCATGAAGAAGAAAAAGTGAAGATCATCAAAAAGTCTTCAGATTCACACAGTATTGTTCAACGTATTAAAGATGCTCCTATCGTTGACAAAGACAAAGTGAATGCTTTCAAACAAAAATTAGCTAATAACAGTTTTATGATTAATGCACAAAGTATTGCAGATAAAATACTGTCGATTGAAAGTGAAATTTATCAACCACTTTCCACCAAAACTGAGAAATAACCATGTTAGAGGCTGATGAGTTAACATTAGATGCTTTTGAAAAAACAATGCATGATCTGTATGAAAACTTACAGCAATTTACTATTACCCTAGACGCCGAAAGAGCTTTGTTGGAAAAAAACAAGCCAGATGAACTTGAAGCTAGCATAGGCACTAAGCAGCTTATCATTGAATCTTTGGATAAAATCAGCTTTCAATTTCAAAGCTATCTTGGCTCTGCTGCAAACACGTTTACTGATAATGGCATGCAAAGAATTTTAAGCCAATTCCCCGCAAACAAGCAGCTATATTTGCGCGATTTGTGGCAACAAATCAAATTCTTGCTAAAAACCTGCGATAAAAAAAATCTCGTTAATGGCGTAATGATAACCACCCTCAAAAATTACAATGAAAACATGTTAGGCATCATTACCAATCGCCCCAAAGAGGCTGTTTATGGCAATCAATACAAGAAATCGCAACTAGCGGTTTCCACGAGAGAACATAAAGCATGAAGCTAATCAATCAATTGATTACTTTTGCGAAAAAAAGATTTAAGAAAAAGGAGAAGAAACATCAACCTCCTCCTTTTAATAATGCTAAGTATTATGAAAAGATTTTGCACACGCTTAAAAATGAACGTGCCACACTCTCTATTAAATTTGAGCAATCACAAGAGCCCTATGTTTCAATGATTCTGGATATCGATCAGAATCGGCAATTTATCATTATCGATGAAATTAATTCATCATTAGGGCATCGTTTAGCCTGCAATGGAGAGCCATTTGTTATCAGTGCCAAAGAAAATGGCATGATTGTGTTCTTTCATACCCGGGTATTGGATTTTGGCACAATTGATGGCATTAGTTTTTACCGGCTGGCCTTCCCTTCTCATATTGAGCAATTACAAAGACGCGTCACCAACCGGCTAAAAATACCGCACGATGTATTCTTACATGCGGATTTCTTAATTCCACGCCATGGTGTTGTGCGCGCTAAAGTTAGCGATATATCGCTTTCTGGCATTAAGTTGATGCTACCAAGAAATGTCAGAAGCATTTTTGAGAACACCACAAAAATTGATCATTGCCGCATCATTAGCCCCTTTCTACCCGCAAATGAGTTTTCGTTGGATATACGCTATTGTGCTTATGATTTGAGCATTCAAAAAACATTATTGGGCTGCCAATTCTCAAATCTCGATAATATGGGCCTTAAGTTTTTATCGACCTTGACCCAACATCTTCAAATACCTATGTCCCTGCGCAACCAAAACTAAGTTTTCTAACTATCAGGTTTTTTTACGTGGCACGCCACTTATTCACGTGTTAGAATGCGTTGTTTTTTACTAATTTGTTGTGAACCCAAACCATGCATTCAAAAAAACAATATCAGGAAATTGACTTAAAACCTTACCAACCCTTTGGTATTCCGTTATTAAAGTTCCTTTTCGGCATTATGGTCATTACCCTTGCCTTAACAGCTACCTACGAATTCTTTATCTAATCTAGAACTCGACAGGCCTCGGTGGCACAGTGGATAGCGCGGCCCCCTCCTAAGGGGCAGGTCGCAGGTTCGATTCCTGCCCGGGGCACCATCCGCCTACGCACTGCCGTGCTACGGCGCGATCAATCTTCAACCATATATTTCATTTAGAATCAAAGCGCTAGGCGGATGCCGCGCCGTAGGCCTTAGCGAAGGCGGGCAATGAAATCTGAGGCTTTGGCGTGAAACCAAGTGGTTATCAAGCTGGGTTTTATATTTGGGGGCATCCGTGGGACCCTCCAAATTAAATTAGTAATAATTGATTATCTGTACGAAAGAATGTTAGCCAGCTCTCCCTTGGTAGGGGTGCTACATTGTTCTTAAAAATTCTTTCGCCCGCTCGACCTAAAAATCATCTAACGACCAGAAAATTTGAATGTAGGGGCGATCACAAGCCTACCCTTCGATCTATATTTTTAGCAGAATTTCATTGTGCCTGTCCCATAACATGCCTGTCCTATAACATGCCTGTCCTATAACATGCCTGTCCTATAACATGCCTGTCCTATAACATGCCTTGTTTACAGTAGATAAAGTATCTTAGAGGTTAAAAGACAATCCTCAATTAGGTCAAACATCAAATTAAATATTGTTATTTTAAAGCATCCATCGTTTTCTTATGTTTTGCAAAGATCATATCAAAAGCTTTCATCGCATCTTCATTTGTTGATTGACTAATATTCTTCTCATTCCAACAAATCACTGAATTTTGAATATCAATTACACCTTGCACGCATGGCTGATTATATTCCGCTCTACCAACGTAAACCGACAAATTATCTATAGGACTATATTTACACTCATCATGGCTATGGCCACATAACACTAAAATTTCCATCGATGGTTGTTCTTTAGCAAATTTTAATAGTACATCTCCAGTTGCCTTCGAACTAAAGAATGGCAAAAAATCATCATCACTAACTTTACCTTCGTGCATTGCAGTTTCTTTAAATGGTGGGACATGAGTGATCACCAAAATCTTACTTGGATTATGTGAAGCAGCTAAATTCAATTTATTATAAAGATTACTTGCATCTTCATCTGCTAACTGCTGCATTTTTTCAAGCAATTGAAATCTACCAACAATTTTTTGTTGAAATAAATCAGCAATCAAGCGGCTGTCATTAACGGATACACGACTATTACTATAATTACCATAGCGTCCATCAGCCCAACCATCCTCCCCCACCAGCAATGTATTATTATCTAAGAAAATAGGCTCGCAGGCTGTCAGCCAGAATAAATTGGGATGATTTTTTGTAAGCATCATCATTGAGTTACGAACAATATTCACTTGACCCAGATAGTAATCATGATTGCCTAATACAAAATAGATTGGCTTGTTGATGTGAGCTGCTATTTCTTCAAGAATTTTCGTTACAGAAGTAGCTTCTGCAATGTCACCGCTAATGACTATAGCATCACTACCTTTACTTACGATTTGGTAGAACTGCTCACGTCTTGATTCATCCAGAAAATTAAGATGGATGTCTGTTAGCCATGTTAGCTTCATAAAAAACTCTTAGTTAAGCTCAATTATAGTATTTATATTAGTTTTCAAAAGAGAAACTCGATCATTTATTAAATCACCATACAGTGTGAAATGACCTTCTAAAGAATCTAAAAATGACCTATCGTTTATAAATTCTTTAAAAGTAATACGTAAGTAATCTTTTAAGTCTTCATCAGCAATGTCAATTTCATGAACAATCTCAGGCCTGCCATCAAGCACGCTTATGATATCTTCAAAATCATGACTTGCCATAAAATCCATATTTCCACGGGTCCTGAATGCTTCTAATTTAGTTGCCAAGAAGTATGGAGCCGTAACAACTTTGATGTTTAGCTTTTCTGTAAGTTTATATACAAAAGCATGTTGAATTGCTTGTTTGTACCACTTATTACTAAATCCTAATATTTTTTCATCTGTAGGCATAACATCCAATATTACTTCGTCATAGTGCCAACGACAAATAAGATCGTCCTCGTGTGATTGCTCAAACCCCTTTTCGCGCAACTTTTTTGCTAATTGATAGTATTCACTTTGTGATATTACATCGATTATACAGTCAACATCGAAAGTTGTTCTGACATCCGGTGTAAATGGATCCGTTATAAATATGGCAGTAGTGCTACCGCCTAAAAATACAACTTCATCACAGAGATTTCCCAACTTTCTCGCTACTAACTCGAGCATCTTTAGATTTACTGCTTTCATCTTTTAACCTATCTTTTAACATGCTTATAGCCATATTGCGTTCACGAGCTCTCCCTACTCGAATAGTATCAACTAAAACAAGTAACTCATAAAAAGATTCATCGGGATTCTCATGTAAAGATTTTGGCACGGAAGGATGGATCGGTTCCAGTGCTACGCCTTGTTTTTCACCAAATGCATATGGCCAAACAGGGATCGGATCATTACCCAGTGCAATTTTTTTACTAAACAATGGTGTAGCATAGGCCGTGGGAATACCTCGCGTAAACTCACCTAATCTACCTGGAAACATATATTTCATGCCACTAATGAGGAACTCTTCTGATGCCGCTAAAAGAGGTATAAGTTGAGATCCTTTACCTTTTCTCATTAAGCGCGCTTCAATAAGTCTTTTTATCCCGGCATTTACCTCTGCTAAGCTAACGCATAACTCTTTTGAAAGCTTACGCTGCGACCATTCCTCATTGGGATTGGCTAGGAGCTTTAATAATATCAAGCAATCTTGTGGTTTTAGCATTATGGTTTCTCAGTTAATGAGCTTATATGTAAGTATATCACATTCGTTCGCTGTTCGCGAACAGCGAACATTCCAAGAGATGACTCATAAATATTATCTTTAATTATCAATGATTTATCATGTGTGCTCCTGGCGTGTTAGTCAATCTTATGGACTATTACAGGGTAAATACACATGACAGAGCACAATAAACTATCAAGAGCACAAATTTGTGCTGTAAAGCCTAATAATTGCACAACGCAATTACCTAGGATCAGCACGATACTGTTTGGTGTTCGCGAACAGGGAACACTTAAACACGACTAAATCATTATGATAGTGACCTAAGGTATTTTTCAATGTTCATTGACACAATTCTATTGAATCACTAGCATCCGAAATTGTTAAAAAAATATTAAACATGTGCTACTACACTGCAATTTATATATGGCTAAGAATGCAAACTGAAAAGAAGAAAATCTACAATTCTGTAGATAAAAGTGATATAGCTGATAATTCGAAACGATATAAGTTTATTTAAATGATTGAATTTTTTCTATTTCTAATATTATGCATTTTATTATTTGGTAGAGGCCGAGTAATTTCTTTTTTCAATACAACAGCAAAAATTATTGTTTTGCTCCTAGGTGCACTATTCATTTTATCATTATTAAATTAGGAAAAAGAGAAAAATCTAATTTTGTAAATACGGCAATGCTTAACATAGTTTTTTAATCTTATCATGATTGTTTCCAAACTTAGAAAGCTAGTAGCTTATCTTGTTTCAGCTAATGAATTATAAACTTGAATTTATTACCCTCCCCACCTATATAGATATTGGATCAACTTCCGCCCCCACTTACTAGACATGTTTTGCGTTTCTGCGGCCCGCATTAATAACTCTATAGAGGGTCTCATACAATCAAATTCACTGTTTTGAAACCTTCTTAATAACCAAGTTATTTTCAAATTATACAAATAAACTCTAAACACCAACCGAAATCCAAAATATCTTAACCGAAATAACAAAAGTTAATCCCCGCAAGAGCCCTTGAAATCTCTACATTGTTAACCGAAATTCCTTATTTCGGTTAACTTCTGACCGAATCGGCCAGTGACCCTGCTGAATCTATTATTTTTTCCTGTAGCATTTGTATTGTGAAATCCAACAATCACTCAAGGAATTTAATAATGTTGCAAAAAATACTAAGACTTTCGGAAATAAAAAATGTTACGGGGCTATCGCGCAGTTCAATTTACTTAAGAATATCTGAACAAAGATTTCCAAAGCCTATTAACCTAGGTGGGCGCGCTGTTGGTTGGCTTGAAGAAGAAGTAGAAGCCTGGGTAGACCAGCAAGTTCAACAAAGTCGCCCAAGCACGCGAGGTAATGCATGATAGAACACATAGAACAATTTAAAAACTCTATGATAAATGCAGGCCTTACACCCCCAAACCAAATCATCGATGATGGACAAATCCATCGTTTCTCATCCAATGGTAAAGCTCAAGATGCCGCCGGTTGGTATGTTTTACATACCGGCCGCATCCCTGCTGGATGCTTTGGAGATTGGCGAACTAGCTCTGTTTCTAGTTGGTGCGCAAAGGATAAAGCGCAAATGGAACCAAGGGAACGTGTCGAACACATGAACTTTGTAGCGCAGGCACGTGTGCAGCGCCAGCAATTACGAAAACAGCAGCAAAGCTATGCTATGTGTAAGGCTCAATCTATTTGGGATTCTTCAAATCGAGCGTCAATCAATCATCCCTATTTGCTTAAGAAACAGATCCCGCCCTTTGATGCACGCCAAAGAGGTGATGATTTAATACTACTTATCATCAATTTTGATAATGAGCTGCAAAGCTTACAGTTCATTCGTCCAGATGGCACCAAGAGATTATTACTTAACGGCGCTAAGAGAGGTCGATTTATATTGGTTAATGGGTGTTTAGATAATAAAAGTATTCTCATCTGCGAAGGCTTTGCTACTGGCGCCACGCTTGCGCTTGATAACCTCGACAAATGCGTGATTGCGGCAATAGATGCAGGCAACTTAAAGGCTGTGGCCGTTGAAGCACGAAAGCGCTATCCCAGTGCGAATATTCTCATCTGCGCGGATGATGATAGGTTAACCCCAGGCAACCCAGGCTTAACCAAAGCAAGGGATGCTGCCGTTGCCATTGGCGCAGACTATTTCACTCCCAAATGGCCTTTTGATGCTCCCTTAGCATTATCGGATTTTAACGATCTGATGTGCTGGAAAGCCTCAAGAGGTGCAGCATGAATACCATTGAGAGGGAACATAGTGAACAACGGGAACAAGCAAGCAAACACGTGGGCTGTAATAGTTCCCATAATGAATCTGGGGGTGGTAACAACGAGAACATAATTGGTGAAATCATCAATCCCGTTTTAGTTCCTCCTCTTATATTGTTAAAGCCTGAGATAGAGCGATCTTGTTATATCTCCCATGATGATTGGTTCGAACTTAATGGCAAGAAGCTAAAGCCAGGTTTGTATTGGCATGGCAAAAGACACAAAGATGGTGAATCGGTTGAGGTGGATGAATGGATCTGCTCTCCCCTTTCTGTTGAGGGGATCTCCTGCTCCCCCATTCATGATAACTTTGGACGCCTACTAAAGTTCCAATACACCAACGGTCAATGGCATGAATGGGCCATGCCCATGCATATGCTCAAAGGTAATGGTGATGAATTGCGTGGTGAGTTATTAAACCAAGGTGTTACTTTTAACCCTAAAAAGCGCTGCGACATTATCAACTACATCATGACTCAACAAACATATCGCAAAATCACCGCTGTCGATCGCGTGGGTTGGCATGATGATGCCTTTGTACTCCCTAACCAAGTGATAGGTAAAGGCGATGTGGTGTTTCAATCTGAAGCAGTAGCTGAAAGTGAATTCCAAACAAAAGGTACCCTTGAGAGCTGGCAACAAGAAATCGGAAAGCTATGTGTTGGTAACATTCCCTTAATGATTTCCATTGCTGCTGCTCTTGCTGGGCCGTTATTAAAATTTATCGATCGCCAACAAGGCGGTGGCATCCATTGGGTTGGCGATTCATCATGCGGTAAGAGTACAGCGGTTGAGGTGGCTGCCAGTATTTGGGGATCCCCTGAATTTATTCGTTCTTGGAGCGCTACCGCCAATGGACTAGAAGGCGTTGCTGCAACGCGAAATGAAACATGTCTTATATTGGATGAAATAGATGAAGCCTCCCCTCATGAGATCGGCAAAATTGCTTATATGCTGGCAAATGGCCAGGGCAAACAAAGAGCTGGCCGTGTGGGAACAGCGCGTAAGATCCAACGTTGGCGGATTATTACCATTTCAACGGGTGAGCGAACCTTAACCAGCATCATGAATGAAATCGGCAAACGTCCTAACGCTGGCCAGCTTGTGCGCCTTCTAAGTATCCCCGTATCATTTGAATATGGCGCCTTTAGTAATCTCCATGAGTTTGAAAGCGGCAGAGCCTTATCAGATCATTTAAAAAGCATGCGCTTAATGCATTATGGACATGTTGGCCCTGCCTTTATTCGAAAACTGATGGATGATAAACGCGACTTCCCTGCCCTACTAGATCAATTGGTTAATACGTTAAGCAAATTGGTAACCACAAACTTAGAAAAACGCGCCGCCACGGTATTTGCCATTATCGGCTTAACGGGTGAATTGGCGCTTGAATATGGTTTATTGCCATGGGAACCCGGCAGCATGCTAGAAGCAACGTTGATAGCATTTAAGCGGTATCAAACTTATCAAGGCCCTGGCCAAACTGAAGATACACAAATACTCCAAGCAATAAGTGATTTTATCGCCAAATATGGGGATTCAAGATTCTCAGCACATCATGAGAGAATTGAAGGCACTATTTATAATCGTGCTGGTTGGTATAAAGATGCAGATATTGGTCGTGTTTACATTTTCTTGCCTGTGGCATTGATGGAAGCTGGGGGCGGGTTTGAGCGGACAAGGGTTGTAGAAGCTTTAAAGCGCGCTAAATGGATTGTTGAGAGCGATGTTGGGAGAGCGACTAAAAAAGTGAGGATTAGGGGTGGGTTGAATAATCTTTATTATATTTGTGAACCAGGGCAAACTTGTTCCCCATCAAACGTTTAGTGGGAACCGGATGGGAATGGAAGCGCCCTCATGATTGTTGGTGATTCCCAGTGATCTCGATAATCCCGTACTAATTTGAAGATCTTTTCCTCTTAAGAACAACTGAGAGTTGCATGCCCATGGCAAAGAGAAGCTCATTTATGTTTTTTAGATAAGGATTTCCATTTTCAGATAACGATTTATACAAACTCGTTCTGCATTTTTTAGTTTTATAAGCTAAAGCTGAAATGCCATCTTGTGAGGGACAATGTGTATGGATCATTCATTATGTAAAATTACTTTTGAATAAATATAAAGCCGTGGCTTTTTTATTTAGATTTAGATCAAAATTATAGAACCCATCACATCTGTCATTTAAATCAGCTGCATAAATCCATAGGAAACTTAAATGATAATATATTTAAAAATAAAATAAAACGATCAATATTGAACATTTTACAACAACCAAGGGTCATATTAAATAAATTGCAATATGATTCAGGACACCTATGAATAGACGAAAAAAGAGTAAAAAAAACAAACAAAAGGTAAAGCTCCTTCCAGAACTAATAATTGGCCTTGTCGGTGGGATAGGTTCAAATTTAGATTTATTAAGTAAAGAAATAACATTAAATTTTGACCAGCACAAATATAAAACCACACCCATTAGAATCTCAAAGTATTTCAATGTGATAAAAAGTAAATCAAGAAACACTTTAAAATTAAAATCAAACCAAAACGAATTTGATCAAATGATAAATAAAATTGAATTTGGAAACACACTAAGAAAATTAACAAATTTTAAAGATATTAAAAATAAAACGACTTACGAAAATGGAATTTTATCTTGGATTGCTATTTCAGCGGTTAATTATTATCGTGAACAAAACAATAAAGACAGCACATATAATGGTCATGTCTATATCATTAATCAATTAAAAACTCTTGAAGAATTTAAAACTTTGAGAAAAGTATATGGTCGCTCTTTTATCTTAATCTCGGCATTTGAGGAAAAAGATAGAAGAAGACTTAATCTTATAAATAACATTAAATCTCAAAGTGATATTAAAAACAAAATAGATAAACTGATTGAAAGAGATGATGATGAGAAGATTAAATATGGTCAAAACGTATCTGGCTTATTTCCAGAGTCACACTTATTTGTAGATGTGGGAAATATTGATGATATGAAACGACAAATCAAGCGATTTACAAATATATTATTTGGATATCAATTTCACACACCTACTATAGATGAAAGCCGTATGTTTTTAGCAAAAGGAGCAGCATCAAGATCTGCAGACCTTTCAAGACAAGTAGGAGCTGTTATAACAAATATGGATGGAGACATTATATC
This sequence comes from Uncultured Candidatus Berkiella sp., assembly GCA_964606325.1. Classification (GTDB taxonomy): domain Bacteria; phylum Pseudomonadota; class Gammaproteobacteria; order Berkiellales; family Berkiellaceae; genus Berkiella. The sequence goes on along the minus strand of CAZSGE010000039.1, from coordinate 9,509 downwards.
GATGGGATGCAATGAAGTGCCCAAATTCGGTGGAGGATTATTTTGGGAAAATGATATTCCTGATCTTAGAGATTTTCGATATGGAGAAGATCCAAACAAGATAATTCTTTCAAAACAAATTGAAAAATCAATTCATCAACTATCTGATCTTATTGAAGCTACTAATAATAAATCTTCTGAAGAAAACAATACCTCTATTGAAGAAAGATTTAAAGATTTGAAAAGTGTATATATGAAACTTCGTCGTGAAAAAAAGAAAGAATTAGTTAATCTCATGCTAGGTTTTTTTAAAGACGCATTACCATATACAGAAATAGGACAGTTGCTAGAATATAGTCGATGTTTACACGCAGAAATGGCAGCAATTTGCGATGCCGCAAGAAGGGGAATTTCTTTAAAAGAATCAAATATGTATTGCACAACTTACCCATGTCATTTATGTGCAAAACATATTCTTGCAGTTGGAATTCAAAGAGTAATTTATATTGATCCTTACCCTAAAAGTAAAGCAATGAAGTTGTTTGAGCATTCAATATCTGACTCAGGTAATAATAGCAATAATGACAAACTAGTTTTTGAGCCATTTAAAGGTATTGCACCTAGAAGATTTCTGCATATCTTTCTTAGGAGAGAAGACGACAGAAAATCAAAAGAAGGAAAAGTTATAGAATGGGATGAAAAAAATCAAGAGTTAATGATTCTTTTTAGAAACAGAACACCTGCATCATATTACCTCAGAGAACTCGGTTATATTAAAAAACTTAAAAGATTATTTAAATCAAAGAATATCTCGATAGTGAAAAATAACGACTTTCAAGAAGAACATAAGGTATTAGCAACTACATTTAGAAATATTGGATCGGATCCTGATATAAAGAAAATATTATCAGTATCAAAAATAAAATCATGGATTGCAAAAGAAATTAAATATTAATGGTAATCATATGAATCGATATTTATTATTAGGTGCTGGATTTTCAAACAATTTCGGACTTCCATTAGCAAAAGAGATTTGGGGGGAAATCCTCAATAGTGATTTTGCAAGCAAGAATAGAGAAAACCAAGAACTGATGGATTTAATTCAAAATGAATATAATTTTGAAATTATTTATAATGAAATATTAAGTCATGAGGAGAAATTTGATAAAAATGTCATTAATGACTTTCAACGGTTATTGGAAAAAATTTACATGAAGATGGATCGTAAACTAACAAATTTCATTTTATCAAAACAAAAGAGGATTAATTTATCCTCTTTGAAATGTTTTATTAATAGATTTTCTAACAATGAAGACAATAATGGCATCATATTTACTTTAAACCAAGATTTGTTTTTTGAACGTTTTTTTATGCAGCATCATTCAACAAGTACAGAGAAACTAATAATCCCTTTCATAAACAAAAACTGGTACGATACCAAATATGATATTCCATTATTGGACTTTGAAACGATTAAAATCGACAAAAAAATTCACTCAAAAGAACCAAATTATAACAATTTTTTATACGCCAAACTTCATGGATCATTTGATTGGCGCTTTGAAGGTGAAAACAGAAGTTTAATGGTCATAGGAACATCAAAAAAAAATCACATAAATAAATATGAAATTCTAAAACGAAATTTTTCAATTTTCGAAAATAACATAAAAGACAATAGCAAAAAAAAGATCCTCGTTATTGGATATAGCTTTAATGATAGTCATATTAATTATGTTTTAAAAAAATCTAATTGCGAGTTATATATTGTATCCCCAGAAGAACCATCAAGATTTTATAGAAGAATGCTCAAAAATTTTGATGGAAACCAATATACAATTTGTAAAGAAAAAGTAAAAAATTACTACAAAAGTACATTGAATCAAATATTCCCAGAATCTAACCGTAAATCAAGTATATATAATGAACTAGAAAGAGATTTTTTTTGATTAAAAAAAGTTCTTATACTTATAAAAAACTGATACTCCCCTTCTACTAAATTAAAAAAGTCACTCACCATAAATTTCCCACCCCTAACACTCATTTGGGGGGTACCGATGGGGGTACTTTTTTCTTCGTTTTCACCAAAACCCTTGATTTATAAGGACTCTTACATCAGTTTAACTCCTGCCCGGGGCACCATCCGCCTACGCACTGCCGTGCTACGGCGCGATCAAACTTCAACCATATATTTCATTTAGAATCAAAGCCCTAGGCGAGCCAGATGAGGGTCAGACCCCCAAGTTGATTAGCTTAGTGGCTGCCCCTTCCTCTCATGAACATTACCTTTAAAGAAACAAAGCCATACAAATTAAATTATCGTATTTGCCATTAATTTTCACTGCATTCTTCTTCTTACCCTCAATAACAAATCCTACTTTCTGATAGAGTGCGAGGGCAGGCTTATTTTCTTCAAACACAGTAAGCTCTATTCGTTCTAATCCTTTTTCTTTTGCCCTGCTCAAAGCATCATGCATTAATGCTTTACCGATTCCTTTACCGCGATAAGGCGCAATAACCCCAATCCCCAGTTCACCACAGTGCGCATAAACAGGCCTATGAAGCGATGTAATGTCACACCACCCAACTATCCTGCCATTTACAATTGCGACAATATGCGGCCAGTTTTCTTTGATGTTTTCTTCAACATACTCTTTTGACATGGCAAAAGGCGGGCCTTCCAAAAATGATAAATATTTATTCTCTCTGGCAACGCTATCAACTGCGGCGCAAAAGCCATCGAGATGTGCCAAAGTAATGGGTTCAATCTTGTATTCTGATTTATTTGTCATTTTGCCTTGCTTATTGTCAATTAACTTTCAATCCAAGCTATTTGGCACATTTAATCGGCGAATCTTGAAGAGCATAGCAAGAACTGGCATTTTCTAAAAAAGCTCCTTCCAGCCATTTATAAACGCCAGGCAATTGTTTCCAAAAGTGCTCATGAGGCTCCGACAGATGAGGGTCACCCCCTAAGTTGATTAGCTTGGGGGTCTGACCCCAGCTCCTTTTGAGCATTTCGCTCAAATCTTTGTCTCAACGAACTAATCACAGGGCAGGTATTATGACCTTTCATTGCTTTAAATTGAATGACATCAACGCATTCTCTTTTTCCACATAAATCAGCATGAAAAGCAAAGGTGAGAATTTTATCCCTGACAGGTGAGGGTAATACAGCTTTGTTAGCACTAGGCGCCCATTCCTTCAGCGCTTTAACCATAAGACCTTTAGAGACTCTTCTATTCCCTATTTCTTCATAAACAGCGGGAAAATCAGCCTCTAAAATAGTTTTATAATTGCTTCGATCAATCTCCAGCAAACGCTCAACAACAGCAAGGTGGTCGTAATAAGCTGCATATCTTAGCGCACAATTATCTTCAGCGGCAATATTATCTTGAACTGCTTGAAACTCTAGCAAGCGATTGACCACCGCAAGGTGGCCGTAAAAAGCTGCCGCTATTAGCGCACTATTGTTAACAGCGGCAATATTATCTTGAACTGCTTGAAACTCTAGCAAGCGATTGACCACCGC
>CAZSGE010000039.1:0-5901 GCA_964606325.1 Uncultured Candidatus Berkiella sp. | reverse complement strand
AAGGTGGTCGAATTCAGCTGCCAATCGAAACCCTACATTAACATATTGGGTTATTTGCTCCATTGATAGGCTATCGATAGCATCATTAACGCCAGCAACGTCGCCATTTTTGCAGAAAGATATAAAATCATCGTATGAGATGGGGCGAGCGTTTTTGAGCTCTCCTTGGCCATCTAATTCTTCTAAACCTGCTTCATTTGGGCCGCGCTTCACAGGATTACCTCTGATTAAATTAAGTAAGCTGAATTGTAATATATTAAGGCATCTATGTAAGTGTATGTTTGATGGATATCATAGTGCGGCCGATGGGCGGAAGATGGCATCCGCAATAGAATAAACCAACAAAACAGGGTATATGCATTTTTTAAACCACCGTATTTCGTATGCTGTAAACGGTGTTCAAAAACCTTATTGTTACTGGCTTAAAATGCCCCAGTGCGAGCCAGATTAGCAGGCTGCCCCCATCAGATTAGGGGTCTGAAGCTGAAATCCTCCACAGCAAAAATGAAATTGAAGTTATAAACCGAACAATTGTTTCGATATAAATAAATTGATCGCCTGCAAAACGATAGAGCGACGCAGCCGAACGATTTACACGCGTTATGGTATTTCCAGAATGGTGATCCTGGTGCCATTTAAGAGGCAAACGCGTCATATCCTCATAGAGACTTAACTTAAAAGCCTGCTGTATTTTTAAAGCGACTTTACGCTCTAAAATTCGGGCCGGACCATGAAATACGCATTACCCCATTTATCTAATTAGAAAAGTCCCAATGCTAACAACTTTTCGAGCTCACAGCTGTTGTAAAAATTTGGCTTTTGGAAGGCAAATGGGTAAGACTACCCGCGACATTGCGTTTATTGTAGAGCCGCGGCATATACGAAAGGAAGATCAAGCCATTTGTTCTTCAGAGAACTCTAGCCAACCGCCTTCTGGCATTTCGAGCTGAATGCCATCCATAAATAAATTTGAAATGGTTTCTTCAATCAATTCTACATTATCAATCACGTCATTGGCTGAGCTGTTGGATAAGTTGTCACGCACATCTTCAAAGGCTTGTTCAAATGCGACGCCGAGATTGTCCAACCGAGCAGATAACGTCGGGTGTGTGTCCATGGGGTGAGTGGTATGTTCCATTAAAATATCCTGCCATTGCGCGATCTCCAAACTAGCCATTTCTCGACAAATGCGCTGAAAGGCGATAGATAAGTTACCATAATATTTTGGATGAAGCAGGCTAACCTGCCCCCAATAGGATTCAAATATGTGGGTTTTTACCAATGCCGCAGCAACCTGTTCAGGTGAATAAAGCTTAGCGGCCAAAGCGTCAGCCGCTAATTCTCGATCACGATTAATGGTATTCACCGATTTTTCAAACGCACTCAAAAATATCTTCATCAATAAACGGGCTGGCGCCTGCGCGAGCAGCACGACGGCGTTATCGTCACCATCCATATTCTGGATAGCTTCTTCAATCTTAACGTAAATGGGTGCAAACTTGAGCGTCCACTCGGTATCTTCACCCGCATAATGCCCCAATTCGTGAGCGATGATGCAGCTTAATTCAGTTTTGGAGAGAATTCGGCAAAGCTGTAATGACAGATACAACGTTCGACCTGTTAAATGCTCCATTTGATCTTTCTTTTGGATAACACAGAAAATCGGTGCTTGGGTAACATAAAAGCTGGGTGATAAACCGACAACGATATTATCTGGTAAAGGTGCATCGAGCTGTTTGGCAATGTCTTCAACAAATGCCCAAAGCTGAGTATGCTCGCTGCGAATCAGATTCATGCCAAAGACGTTGACTTCGGATTCTGTACTTTTAAAGGAACGATAAATGATCATGCCCAAAGCATAAGCACCAAAACCCAGTGCACTGAGCATGAGGCCGAGGTGGATTTTTGTTGATAACAAGTATTCATAGGAAAATAAGGAAAAGATAATTAATACGATGTTCAATGCCATTAATAAGCACGCGGATGATTTCGCAATCCAAAGCCCTGGCTTGAAGAGCTTTAAAAGCGTTTTTCGATTACGGGAAGAAATTGAACCAAGCACATGAACGAAAAAAAGCGCTGCGATGGTGAGGGTAAATGTACCCACAGCGGTATAGGGTAGAATTTGGGTGGCATCATAGGTGAGGCATGTGGTTGCATATTCGGCATCTTCATGGCTGCACATCTTTTGAATTAGCCCTTCGGGATTATCAGCAAATTCAGTGCGTTTCAGTTCAGATTTCAAGTCTTGGTAAACTGCGGCTTCATAAGCAGGTGGGATCTTAATGCCCGCATAAAACGCCCCGGCGTTGACCATAATGGAAAAGAACAAGAACAAAAGGCTTTGCTTGATAACACTCATCGGACAGACCTAATTTACCCAATAATAACTAGGATATATTAATGTTCTAAGAGTGTGTTTCAATGAAATTGTTACCAATTAGCATGGTGAGGCGATGAAAGGTCTTTAATAGATTATTTATGGCATGGTGCTGTAAAGACAGGAAAGGGGGCAACAGATTAGAGGGCTGCCCCTGATGAATCCCCACAAGTTTTAGGAAAAGCTCGGCGTCATTGCGAGCAAAAGCCGTCTATAAGAGACTGAAAAATATCAAAAAAATCACGGCGTTGCGAAGCAATCCATCTGAGAATCTCTCTTAAACAAGCGACGTAAATGGGATTTTCAGATGGATTGCCACACAAAAGACGTTCTCGTTTATCACTTTTACCACCTCTTTTCTGCGTCTTTTGCTCGCAATGACGACGAAAAAGTTATGGGGATAGATCAGGGTCTGCCCCCAATCCTTTCAAGATCATTTCAAAACATGATTGAGGATTTAGCTATATTCGATTTTAATTTGACACAAACTGATTCAAATTAAATAAGCAACTTACTCTAAGCTCTTTGCTATATTTTTATTTTATTTTTTCTTCAAGCCATTTTGGGAGGTGCCAGTACTATCTGGATTTTTAGATAGATTTTCAAAATACTCTTTCTTTTGTGTAAATGACATTTCTTCTGGACGTTTTGCTTTTTTATCCTCTGAATTGCTTGGTGAAGTAGCGGGGTTATTTTCTATAGCTAAGGTGTTACTACGGCATTGGTCAGGATGTTTCTCCTTGGCTATTTCAGGTGTTGCACTGTTGGGATCAATTTGTCTATGTCTACTCAAGGTTAAAGGCGCTGGGCGTTTTTCAGACACAGTTGACTTAGCTCTATCATCTGAAGTTAACTTTTCATCTAATGCCGGGGGAGAGCGATGTGTACTATTCAAATTTCTTTGGGGTTCTTGAGATTTAACGCTACTAACCCAGGTAGTTTGCACTGACGTAGAGGAGCGTTCAAGTTGAGGAGGTGGCAAAACAATAGTTGCTTTTTCTTTAGAAACAAGCGCTTTAAGCTGCTCCCAACGACTTTTCTTAAGAACTTTAGAGTCCATTCCAATTTTTCTTAAAAATTCATTACTATGATAGCGCATTCCACCTGGTAATAACAAACGCCAAAAATGTTGTCTACTGTTAGCACGTACATTTTCGTTAAATGCTTTATTTCTAGATTCAAAAAAGCGGCTAGCCAGCATAGACATTTTACCTTGGGATTGTGGAAGAGCTTCTATTCGTTTGTAAATTTCATCATCAGAAAACCCTCTTTCTCTTAAGCCCTTTAAAATGATTTTTCCAATTTCAACATTGCGTTTGCTTGTGTTTTTATCACGCAAAGTTAACAATAATGGAATAAGATAACTTTGATGAGTTCCATTTAAATCCATTCCTGGCTTATCTAAGCGGGCAAAGTATTGTTCGATTGCCTGAATGCGATCAAAGAGCACTATTGATTGATATAGACCTTTTTGGTCAACTTTTGAAACATCATAATGTGTTTCTTTCCATTCTTTTGGAGTACCTGAAGCATAATCTTCTCCTAGTTCTTGCCTATCTTTCAAGGCAAGCATAATGGCATCTATACCTCTTTTGGTGTTGGTGTAAGAGCAATTTCCAACTTTTTGACCTTTGATATGATGCACCTTAACCCGGGTTAATTTAAGTTCGTCCATCATTGCTTGATTGGAAAACTTTGCAGTGCCCGGAAGTAATCCAGATAATTCACCTAATCTTCGCTTATCTTTTCTAACCGTCCCTGAGAGTTCCTTAAATTTTTTATGTGCGTTTTCGCTTAACAAAGCAGAGGTGTCACCAATTTTATAACATTTAATGCTAGCGTCTGAGGTGCCAGCTCCTCTATTACAAATATAGATATGATCTTTATAAAGCACAGTCATTGCCGAGTGTCCTTCCCATCGAGATTCAAAAATAACAGGTTTACCTTGCTTATAAGCTCTCGCAGTTTCTTTCCAATTGTCTTCGTTATCTTTATTTTCATGCGCAAGCTCGCCTCGTTTAAAAGTTTCTAAAATTAACTCTAAAGTGTCGTCATGCGCTTTTTTTTCATCATCTTTTCTATTTTCATTGAAATCTTTATAGGCTTCACTTTCTTTGAAGGATTGTACTGTTTTAGTTACTTCCGGAAGCGTGTGCACAATCGAAGAGCCTTCCAACTCTAAATCTTTGATCTTATATTCTTCATTTTCAAGATCCATTTTGCCCTCAATGCCTAATTTATGGCTATACATGACCATTTGAGCAGCATCATTAAGTACCGCTCTTTGTTTGGCAATTAGTTCTTTAGATTCATCATCACTCTTATAAAATTCAGCTATTTTTTCGTAATCTTTGAGCTCTTCGGGGAGCGGTTCTTTGTGTAAATCATCTAAGCTCAATTTAATACCAGCCTCTTGCTCTAGTTTCGCTAAAATTTTTTCTACAGCGTTCTCCAGTTTGTCAAAATCATCATTATAACTATTTTTCTCTCCAAGCAAGTCACTTATTTCTTTAGATATGTCGTTTATTTTGAGGAATTTAAGAAAATTGTTTAATACAGATATATCATCTTCAGACATCTCAGGGGGTGGGGAGGCTAGCAGCTTTTCAAGTTCTTCTTGATTCTGCAATATTACTTGAGAGAGCTTGTATTTATCGAAAATTTTGTCAAGTTTTAAATTATCAGGCGTAATTTTATTTCTGGTAGTTCGAACAGGTTCCTTTAACTTATGGAAGTAAAATTCCCTCCAACCATTGATATTAAAAGCTTTTAGATACGCTTCAATAGGCTCATTATCTTTTTTCATTCTTGTAATTTTTTTTCGAATATAAGCAAGCTCAACAACATTAATGTCGTTTTTAGGCAAATGCCAATTTATTTGAGATTTGGTGGTTGGATACAGTGCCTCTTGGAAATTATATGGACGTTCTTTTTTAGAGGGAACTTCTGACTTTTGAGATCGAAAAACATTAGCGAAGCGAGTACCTCTACTTTTACCTTTTTTCGATTCTTGAATTAAAGGCGTATCAAGATTAAAACCATTATTGATAAGTACTTCACAAGCACCATATAAGTCTCTTCGGTAAAATTCGGTCACAAGGGGTGACCCTTGTATTTTCATATTGACATCAAGTTGATAAATATATATTAAATTATTTAAATCATTAAATTTTTCAACATTATCAGAAAAAAATCTTCCCACTAAGTATAAGAAGCTAATTTCTTCCTTCCCTTTAGCATTAGGATCTGCGCCGTTTTCAAAAAATTCTACAGCTTGTAATTTAAAGGCCGCTACTAAATCTTGTCTTCTTTTGAGTTGCTCTGCAGCTCTTGTTTCAGCTTCTTCTTTTGTTTCATTATTTGGTATTACTTCTTCAAATGTTTTATTAATATCAGCAAAGCACTTATCCATCGCTTTAATGAAAAGTTTTGTTTGTTTTTTATTATAATTTTCTAAAGGAAGTTTAAGGGGTTTTGTCATAGCATTTCCCTTGTATAGGCACGCAATTACATTTCATCTC
>CAZSGE010000038.1:0-25247 GCA_964606325.1 Uncultured Candidatus Berkiella sp. | reverse complement strand
GATCTTCTCGCGGCAACGAGAGCCGTTGCTAGCCCCATGTGCAGGCGCTTTGCGCCGGAACGTGGGGTAATGGAATAATCATAAATGTGAGCTGCGGCAGCAGCGAGAGAAAAGAGCAAGAGTTGTTTTACCGGTGTGTGCGCCCAGTAATGATTGTTTTCAATCGTAAAATCGAATTTGATGATCGGTTTAGGCTGATTTTTGCGCCCGCTGCCGGGGCTTTCTGTTAATTTATGATGTTCCCCCCGTTCCACCTCGTAGACTCGGTTGCACGGGGGGGCTAGCAACGTTCCTCGCTGCCGCGAGGAGATCTGCACGATAAATGTGTAGCGAATTTTTTTTTAAACAACAAACAAAAAAGCCGAAGAGAGCTTCGGCTTTTTTAATAATTGTAACCAAGTAATAAATTATACTATGGTGCAATTACCTCCTGATTTCTTTTTCTTAGGCTGTGCAGCGTAATCTCCGCCATTATTTGCACCTTGTCTGCCAGTTACAGTTTTGTCGACAGCAGCTTGATAGCCTGGAGCATATGAATTTATTTTTTGAGCGGCAGCATTTTGATGATGGGCAATATCTTGTCTATGGGCATCGATTTGAGCGTCGTAAGAAGCTAGTTTGGCTTGGTTTGATGTTAAATATTGATTGTACATTTCCCAAACTTCAACATATTCATTATATCTGTCTTTTTGTGCTCTATTTAATTTAGAGGCCAATTCGCTAACCACAGCATCATTACCTGCATTTTGAGCTTCCGCTATTGGTTTAAATGTTTGCAATTCGGTTTGACTAAATACGCCAAATAATTTTTCAAAATCAGGTGTTGGGCCAAAAGACTGTGACATGTGCAAGTACTCCAAGTTCATAATTTCATAATTATGTAAAGTAATTAAAACAACGTCGAAATTATACGTTCATAAATTAGATTATCAATCATATTTTCAGTAAATTTGTTAAGAACACATATTGTAGTTTCAGTTGGCTAAAGAATTATTATAATAATTTCAAAGGTTTTGAGTACACCAATTATTAAATTCTTAGCAAATCACAACGAACATCGGTGCCAGGCTCCATCTTTGCTCTTCGAACTATGAAGGAAACATTGGGATTTTTTTATTTCGACGAGATTAGATTTACTCAGATCTTCTCGCGGCAGCGAGAGCGGTCGCTAGCCCCATGTGTAGGCGCTTTGCGCCGAAACGTGGGGTAATGGAATAATCATAAATGTGAGCTGCGGCAGCAGCGAGAGAAAGGTAGGGCGCTTGGTGCCAGGCTTGGGAATTGGGGATTTGATTAATTTGCTGAGTTTTCATTCCATAAAATCTCTCTGCAGCTGTGATCGCTAAATTCAGCTGGCTATGCTAATAAATTTAGCTAAATATTCAACAAAGTTAAATTAATACTCTCAATATTTAAAAACGCTGATAATTTCTATTGAATAATTATTTTTAATCTTTACAATGCCCCTTTAGACCGAGGAATCGTGGTCAAGAAAAATGGATGTATAAAATTTGTTTCAAGGAGTAGAAAATGAAACATATGCAGAAAAACCCTTCCGAAGCTTTAACCCCGTCTAGCCAAGATAATGAAAATTCACGTGTTTTTGCCAGAGTACTTTGCCGTGAATTAAGCAAGTCAGAATTAAACAAGGTTGCAGGCGCTAGAAATCGCACTAGAGAATGCTGGGATACTCAACGTCACGATAGTATTTTTACTGCATTATATTGTTCAAATGATTAAATTCAGGAAGCTAATTATATATTAGCTTCTGCTCTCAACTGGAAATTGTAAATGAATTTAACTCATAAATTTATCGCTTTAATGATTGCTTTGTATTTTTCACCTATTAGTTTATTGGCAGTAATTGATGATAACTATAAAGGGCGTTGGGAAGGCATCGAAGTTGTTGGCGTTGATCATCATACGGCTCAAAAGATTCGCAATAAAATGCCATTTAAAAGAGGAGATGTTTTTTTAATCACAGATGACGATAAGTATATGGAAATCTGTCAAAAAAACGTTAATGAAATTATACCTTCTGGTGCGGCACGTTGTGGTTTTACTTTATTTACAGATGGTATTGTTTATTTGAATATAGATATACCAAAAGCTCAAAGTGATAATTTTAGAAAGATTCCTTCTAAAAATGGAAAAATCGCTATATTACCTGATGAACTTCGACATTTATATGATGCTTGGAACAAAAGAATGTCCACATTGCAATCAAGTGGGACCTTTCCAAACGAACGATATGACAATGGATTTAGAGATTCTGATGATCCTGTTTTGCATGAAATAGCTCTAAAACTGAACAAAGTGTCTTGGAAGCATAATGATAACCTGCTAGATATAGTTCACTATTCACCTGATGTCAGTCAAAGGCGTGTCGCTGCAACGCTTTTAGCTTGGTCAAGACATCCTGAAAACTTAGCTTTAATTCTAAAATGGGATCTTTTGATGGATCCGGATATTGGTGTAAGAAATTATGTCGCTAGAGCTTTTACATACTCTATTACCGATATTCGAGATAGAACATTATTGAAGAATCTTCTTCCTGCCTACTGCAAGCAAGTAGCTCTACCAACACACACGGACAGAAACAAGGCGTTATATTCCATATTAGGTATTCTTAAGAATGATATAACACTTGCCTCTAACATTAGTCCTGAATGCAAAGATACAATAACTTATATTAGTGAAATAAGCATTCTTGATAATGTAGGTGGGGTTGCTAAAGACATTAATAAATTGATGGGAAACTCACAAAAAGTATAAGTAAGAGAACTATTTTGGGAAATATCTACAATGTTTTCAAGAAAAATTGCTGCAGTTGTTGTATATTTTTTACTTTGGCTTGGCTGCTTTCAATTAAAAGAAATTATATTAATTCCTAATAATAAGAACTTGCAAACTCTGTTTTTTTGTTTACTAGCTGGATTTCTGTTGGCATACATGAATGGATTTGAAATATTTAGAATGAAAATCAAAAATTCTACTAAAGATGATGCTCCCAAAAGATGAATCATTATGGAGTTGAGTTTTTGGTTTGGGGATTTATTAATCTCGATTGCCCGAAGCCAAGGTAATTTTTCAATGAGATATGATATGAAATCCTCGCTGCAGCGAAAGGAATAATCACTTTAAAATTCTAATTGAACAAAAGGAAAGAAGAGCTTTTTATTTAAAGAATGACAATGGTTTTCATGCGAGGGATATATTCGAAAAACCAATTGAAGATTCCGACTTAACTAGAGTTTTTATTCGAGCAGTTGATGTTAATGCTAAAAGTTACTCTTCATACTAGACTTTTATATAAATACTTTTTAGAGTTATAATTGATGAAACCTACAAATTTAAACTCCAAACGCTTAATCTTGCGACGCACACGTGATGGTGATGCTGATTATCTATTCGACTATACAAGTGACATAGAATGTTCAAAATTTCTCACTCGTGCTCCTCATACAAATATTGAACAAACCAAAAAATTTTTGGATAAATGGTGTAATATCTCTTGGGACAATAATGAAGATAATTTCTCATGGGTTGTTTCTTTAGCTTTGAATGATGAAGCAATTGGTATACTACTCACAAATATTGAAGAGAATCAGGCTCAAGTTCATTTTGGTCTTCGGCGCGAATTCTGGAATAAAGGGTATGGTTCCGAACTTTTAAAAGTAGGCACTGATTGGTTGTTATCACAAGGATCATTAAAAAGAGTTTGGACTGTTTGTGATTTAGAGAATACGGGATCTTTTAAAGTATTAGAAAAGTCCGGTTTCATCCGAGAAGGAGTTTTAAAAAATTGGCTTGTATTTCCTGCTTTAGGGGATGAAGCAAGGGATTGTTATTTGTATTTTCGCTTGAGAGAAAATAGTTAATTTAAAGCTAGCACACTATTTCTAGATGAACTTCATTATTCTCATTTATCTGATGTTTTTTGAGCCAAGGTTTGCAAACCTTTGGTGCCAGGGTCACACTTCGCTCTTCGAGCTTTTTAAGGCTGCGGCACCAGCAAAAGAAAGGCGAATGTAGTACCTGGAACGTTGCGTAATTAATATTTTTAAAGCTAAAATATAGCTTGATGAGCGATTTTTATTAGGCTGATACTTGCGCCCCCTGCCGGGGCTTTCTGTAATTTATGATATTCCCCCCGTTCCACCTCGCAGACTCGGTTGCACGGGGGGCTAGCAACGTTCCTCGCTGCCGCGAGGAGATCTGACCAAATCAAATCTTGGCGCAATAAAAAATCCGTAAATCTCAGGCTTGGCACCAACGCTTTCTATTTGTGATGTAAAATATTACTCCGCAATTTATGTATACCTGCGATCTTCTCGCGGCAACGAGAGCCGTTGCTAGCCCCATGTGCAGGCGCTTTGCGCCGGAACGTGGGGTAATGGAATAATCATAAATGTGAGCTGCGGCAGCAGCGAGAGAAGCTGATATTGGTGTTGGTTTGTGATTTTGGGATTTATTAGTCTCGATTGCCCGAATACAAGATTTTTTTATTTAGCAAAGATTGATTGTTAAGATCTTCTCGCGGCAACGAGAGCCGTTGCTAGCCCCATGTGCAGGCGCTTTGCGCCGGAACGTGGGGAAGATCATCTCAGTGTAGAAGGTGCCCTCGCTAGCGCAAGGAGTCTTTACAAGAGGCTCTATTCAAAACTCACAATATCACACATTTTTTCTTACTTTTCTCACCGTCAACCTCATTGCGAGGCTTTACCACAGTCTTTGCATGGGCCTGCGTACTATCATCTCCATCTAACACTGGATATTCCATATTATCTAATTCAGAGCGATATTTGGTGAGAATTCTATCGCGTGTTGGTGTGTCATCATTTAGATCAATTCTTTCAAAACCATCTTTAACGTCATCCAGGTTTTGTGATAAATCAGCGCGGATAGATTCTAAATCTGCAAGATATAGATCTAGCTGGATTTGTTCTTGTGCAGAAAGTTTAGCAATAAGAGCTTTTTCATCATCTTTATCTTGAGAAAGTATTATTTCCATAAATTTAGAAATAAGTGCAGAAGGATATTTTTCTTCTAAGGTATAAATATTAAGCTTAGGGCCTGGTTTCACAGTGTTTGTTCCTTTTGTGTTCGGTTAATGCTTGCGCCCCTGCCGGGGCTTTCTGTAATTTATGATACTCCCCCCGTTCCACCTCGTAGACTCGGTTGCACGGGGGGCTAGCAACGTTCCTCGCTGCCGCGAGGAGATCTACTCTCAAAGGAGCTTTTTAATGAATCACGCCAAATTTACTGGCAAACAAAGCTACTTGAATAAAGATTAAAATGAAAAAGAAAAGTCGAACTGAAGTAGGCTTTCCTTTTTTGGTAATAATTATAGCGAATGCATAAGCAATGATACCAGCAACTAATGTAGAACCTAGTTGTTCAGAGATATATGTACTAGGAACAGATGCTTTTATCGCAACTAAAAATAAAATTGGTGCTAACCAGCAAATAAGAAAAGCAATTGAAAATTGAATAAATCTGCTCATAAAATGTTCACTATACTGTTTTATGTGTTAAATAATAAGAAACAAAAAAGCCGAAGGGAGCTTCGGCTTTTTTATTAATTGTAACCAAGTAATAAATTAAACTATGGTGCAATTACTTCCAGATTTCTTTTTCTTAGGCTGAGCAGCGTTATCTCTGCTATTATTTGCTGCATGTGCACTATTGCCACCAGCCGCAGCTTGATTCATTGCAGCTTTATAACCCGGGGTGTATTCATGAACAACAGCTTCTATTTTGCGTTCCGCGTCATCAACTCTTTGTTGGTGCATAGCAATTTGAGCGTCGTGGTAAGCTATTGATTTGTCTTGTTCGGCTGAGTAAGCAATAGCAATATCTGCAAATTGATTGTATCTATCTTTTTCAGTAGGGCTCAATTTAGAAGCTAATAATTTAACTAAAGAGATATTTTCTGCTTCTTGAGCTCTAGCGATTTCAGAAAATTTTGTTATTTCATCTTGGGAAAAAATTGCGAATGGGCCAAGATTAGACATGTGTAAATACTCCAATTAGTTAATAAATAAAAAGTAATTTAATCAACATTGGGATTATACTCATAAATAATTTAATATCAATTGGAATTTAAGGAAGCTTTAATCAAGGCGGGCAATTTTCTTTGGTTTAGGTATGTCTAGATTTGCATATACTTCAATTTCTTTCCTTTGATTAGTCTCCTTTTGCGTTTTATGGTGATTAACTTCTTTCTTCCCATCTATCACCTCTAATTTATGCTCTTTTGCTTTTTCATGCACCTTTGCATTTTGCCTTCTATCAACTTCATCCATAATTTTATGGAAATTAGGTTCAACTTTAACCATGGCTTCAACTTTGTCCTTGCCAAATTTACTTTCTCTAAGTTTAACTTGATGTTCTTGGTGAGTAATTTCAGCTTTTTTATGATCTTCTTTTAATTTGCCAAGTTCACCTTTTACCTTTTCCCTGTCCTTGATTAATGATTTATATTGAGGATCTTTGACTAATTCATTCTGATCTATTCTTTCTTTTACAAATTGTGGTGTTACGGTACGGAATTCAACACCTGGAACTTGTTTGGGTTGAATTGGCGATACTTTCAATTTTCCGTTTTGCTCCATTTCTTGAATTTTGGCATTAATGTCTTGCAAAGCTAATTCCTTGCCAGAAATTTCATGTTCACGTACTTCCTTGTCGATTTCATAGTTAATACTTTCAAGCATGCTTTCACGAGCATATTCATCCTTTTTATTTTCTGGAATGCTATTCCAAATATCTGCAGCAGGAGATTGAGACATGATTTTATTTAAATCATTTTTATATTCTTCAACCTGCTCGTCAATTATATAGTGAATTTTTGACATGCCCGCAGTTACTCTGCTTTGGTGATGATTAATCATTCTGTCGTGATGTTCGATTGCCTCTTCAATTTCCTTCTGAATTTGTGCTAACATTTCCATAATTCTTTGATTCATTAATGCTTCTAATTTCTCTCTCTCATCTATTTCAGCTCGTATCATTCTTTCGTAGTTTTCTTGCGCCTTAGCTATAATATACTTCCTATACGCCGCATTTGCTTCCTTAATATATTGCTTCTTAATAAACATCGCCAAAGCATCCTGGCTTAAACTATTTTTCATAGCCAGTGCAATAAGAAAAGTTACTTTATTTTGCTGTACACGTTTTTCTTGAGAAGTAATATCTTTTAAGCCCTGCTGGCCCTCAAGCGAAATATTCATCAACAGTTGGGATAAAAAGACTTTTGAATTACCAGGTTGTGATAACAATTGTTGTTTAGTTGTGCCATCTTGTTGCATTTTTTCAGTAACGGTACGTTCCAAATTGCCAAAAACATTGGTAATGTCATTTGATGACCACTTACCAAACATATCAGGGTATAAATCTTCTACATTTTGGCCTCGATTTGCGTTACCTGTTGCCATAATAACCACCAGATTTGTTAGCGATTTCTAATGCTTTACGATAGGACAATTAATACATTGAATAAGTTCTATAGCGTTGGGTTGTGATTTAAGATTAATGTATATCCACAAATGCACCTACATTCAATGCAACCACATCACTATACGAGGAATGAGCGTGAGGAGTTAATCTTGGAAGGGTAACCGCAGCGCTGGCAGCGCTGCGGTATAAGGTCATTAAGAGAATTGAATGCCGAGCATACCGGTGTACAATTGTTGCTTGCCAAGTGAAGCATGTCCAATCAAGCCGATACCAAAGTGCTTAAAAGGTGTCCAAAAGAGCTGCCCTTGAACAGGTATAGATAAAGTGTCTGTTTCGTCAGTGCGGTTGGAGCTGTACCAATAAGAACTATTTCTATAATAATAATAGTTTGTCGTACGCTGCTCTAAATAACCCACACCAGCTGAAGCAGACCAATACCAACTTGGCTTTTTATCTTTGTAGCCAAGTAGCAGTGCGAGCTCTGCTGCGTCATTGTTGTTACTTTCATTTATAACGGTGGTTGCAAAGGTTAGAAAGAGATGATCACTAAGCATGCCGTTAAAACTAATCTGCGCGGTGCCTTCGCCTTTAATGTCCTCATTGGGGTAATTTTCACCATGGAAGTTACCTAAGCCTGCGCCTATATTAAGCCACCAACGGTGTGAATGATCGCAACCATCATCGTAGGCATTAGCCATGTTGATAGAGAACAAAGAGAGAAGAAGTAATTTTTTTATTATTTTCATAGCTGACTACTCTAAGTTTATGGAGGCATGAGCATAGATTATTTTAAACTATTGTCAACACTGCTTAGAATATCGGCAAAATTGGAAATGTGGTTCTAGAGCGCTGGTAATATTCATCGAATCTAATGAAAGCTGTGTAGCTTTTTTGGCCCTAGAAGTTGGGATTTGAGTTTCAAATCCCAACCTTAGCGACCGACTATTATTGTGCTTTTGGACTAATACTTTTAATCATTCTTGTTAAAAGAACTTCTTTAGCAGGATCATTTGCTTTTCTAGCATCGGATGCCTTTTCTGAAGCCAACATGCCTGCATAAAACGCTATGGGTTCACTATAGCCAATTGATGCTGGGGATAAATTATTGAGATAATCAAGAGTGCTTTGCGCAGATTTGCAACCTTCGCTGAAAGATTCTCTTTGACTTTTTGTTAATGTATTTCTTTGTTGTGGCGTTTGATTATTATATTCATTAAAGGCTTTGTGTTTTATATAATCTCTATACATCCACGCAGGAATAGAAAGTAAACCCATTAGGACGCCTAATTCTCCAATCACAAATGCACTTGCAATGGCGGTTCCTAATGCTTTGAGGGATGAATCTCTCAAACTGGCAATAATTTCTCTTATCATCATAGTTTCTCCTAGGGAAAAAGGAGAGATGTTAAAGTTAGTTGCTGGCTGGTTCAAGCTAAATGCGACAGACGGAATAGCTTTAGAATTAGCAAAGGCAACTTTGTAATGCTTCCACCAATGCCTCAACATCCTCCCTCGTATGCACCGCACTCAATGCCACCCGCAGCCGACATTGATTCACTGGCACAGAAGGGGAGCGTATGGCAGAAACACGAATGCCT
Organism: Uncultured Candidatus Berkiella sp.; assembly: GCA_964606325.1. GTDB lineage: Bacteria > Pseudomonadota > Gammaproteobacteria > Berkiellales > Berkiellaceae > Berkiella. The sequence goes on along the minus strand of CAZSGE010000038.1, from coordinate 16,188 downwards.
TTTTCCGAAAGTGCTTTTTGTGCTTTCATGGTTCTTTCGGGGGTTTGTAAAATAATGGGAATAATGTGGGTTGTTGATTTTCCGGTATCAAAGCCACCGGTTTGCAGTGCTTCTCTTAAATTATGTCCAAGTTTAAGAAGTTCAGCTCTTTCTTTTTGTAAACTGGGTATTAGCTCCCAAGCTGCTTGCATCACAGCTATTTGCACAGGGGAGGGTGCGGTTGAAAAGATAAACCCTTGGCTTTTATTAATGAAATAGCGCTTTAAAGCTTTGCTACAAGTCGCATAAGCACCGCTGGCGCCTAAGCCTTTGCTAAACGTGCCCATCACTAAATCAATTTCATTGGCATAATCTTGCGTTAAGCCAAAACCCGTTTTACCAAACAAACCCGTGGCATGCGCATCATCAACATAAATAAACGCATGATATTGTTTTGCTAAACCGATAATATGTTCAAGTGATGCCACATCACCATCCATGCCAAAAACAGATTCGGTTAAAATAAAGCGGGGTTGTTTGGCATCTTTGCTTTGCTTCAACAAATAATGTAAATGATCATAATCTAAATGATGATAGCGTTGCTGTTTAACTTTGGCTAACTGGCAACCTGCATGCATGCTGGCATGATTTAACCTATCTGCAAATACTAAGGGCTTGGCGCCTAATACTTTGGCATCGAGCAATGCACTTAACAAGGATACATTCGCCTGATACCCGCTGTTAAAGATTAAAGCACTTTGGGTTTGTTTTGTGTTGGCAATCAATGCCTCAAGCGCTTGAATTTGCTTTTGATTGCTTGAAACCAATCTGGAAGCTTTGCTGCCAACGCCATAAAAGGCGGCAGCATCCTGCGCTGCTCTAATTAACTGTGGATGTTTGCTTAAGCCCAGATAATCATTGGTTGAAAAATCTAACGCAAAGTCTTTATGGCGTGGCAAATGACGCAATAATTTATCAATTCGCAGTCTGGCATTGAACGCACAGTATGGTTGATGTGAGTGTCGCATGAGTCATAAAACTAGAAAAATTGGATTGTAAGTCTTAGATTAAGAAGCCACAAGCGATGAGTGCCAAGTTGGAGACAACTGGTTAATTTTTGACCATTCCTTTAAGAACACCATCATGCCTGTCCTTCATCGCAAGTTTTGCCAATATTGTCTAAATAAGCCGACAAATTGCGATATTAAATTTCCATAACAAGATTTTTTTACCACAGACAAAGATAATTTGCCATGCTAACTTATTGTCAATTTTACAACTAATTTAGGAATTTTCGATGATTAACGGTCCCTACAATAAAGAGTTTTTGCTAAACATTCTCAAAAATGCTGATTTGGCCAAGCTTGAGTCAATGGAATATCAAGAAGTATCAAAATTGCCAGGATCACTAAATCCCCTTTTGGCACATGACCCAACCTTAATGGATAGTCTGGTTTGCGAAGGGCTGAACACAAACTCTCACCATCTTACATTCATACTCTCCGTATTGGCGCCAAATTACTTCGAAAAAAATCTATCTAAATTTAAACTAAGTGATTTTACCGCAAGCTTGCAAGCTGGGCCTTTTAAGGGTACAAGCCCGTTATGGTGTCTTGCCGCAGCAGCTAGAGAAAAACAACCAGAAGCCTTGATGGCAGTTTTGAGTCATTTTAAAGGGCAATTGCGTGCAGCGGATTTTACTGCTAGCGCGCAAGTTGGCCCTCACAAAGGTAAAAGTGCGTTATGGTGGCTTGCTTGCCCCACAACTAGCGGCAAACCAGAAGTCTTGATGGCAGTTTTGAGTCAGCTTAAAGGGCAATTTCGCGCGGCGGATTTTACCGCTATCGTGCAAGAAGGGCTTTTTAAAGACCTTGGCGCGTTACAGTGGCTTGTTTGCACCGCAGTTGCTGGCAAACCAGAAGCCTTGATGACGGTTTTAGCGCATGTTGCTTTTGACAGACAAACACTAACCAACTTAATCAATAATATAATCAGTCAGGGTTTACCTAAAGAAGCAGAAGATTTAATCACTGCAAAGATTCATCTTGCAGCTTTATTTGAAAGCGACAGCCTTGATGAGCTGGCACTGTTTTCAAATACCGAAGCAGCAAAACTTGCAGGGTATGTAGAAGCCTATTATGAGCTTGGTAGACACTTTGAAAAAATGAATATGCCAGAACAAGCAGCGCGTGCATTTTTACAAATGCCTGATAACTCGTATTATCTCGATGATATCTGCAGTGAATTTTCCGTTCGCTATATTGGTATAGCCACCGAGGCTACCAATACTCTCGAAAAACTTTCACACCTAGATACAGCTCTTAAGTTTGCCCTTAAAATAGTAAACGATGAAAAAAGGCATGCTACATTACAAACGATTGCCAGAATCTACATCAATCTTGCTCTGAGAGGCATAGATGTTGGTAACGCAGCTATCCCAGCGCATCTTTTAGAAGTTATGCATGGGCAGCTAACATCGTCCTGGTGTTTTAAAGTATTTCAACAATTGGCAGAAACGCAGCAGCTCAAGCGAGACTTGCAAGAAAAAAATCTTAAACTAGCAAAATCAAAATTAAAACGTGCTCTTGAACAAGAAAATTTCCAACAAGTTTTAATGCCTATTAAGCATCTACTTAGCCAGTTCGAGAACGAAAAGCGGCAATCAAACGAACAAGCAAAAAGGGCTAGATCAAATGAAGCTGAGCAAGTTGTTTGCCAAGATGAGCAAATAAGTAGGTTGCAACATTAAGGCGGTGCTTATTGCCTAAATGGATTTAATTACCAGGACATCCACTATTTATTTAAAGATTGGATGTCCCTTGGTTTTCTGACCATAAGAAAATGTAAATCACACAGAGTTTTCCTAAAGCATTTATTAACTTGCTACTGGCCACACTCTAAGAACGACAAGTTAGCGACGCCTTGCTTATGTTTGGCCATTCCTTTTCCCATCCTTTGTGATGCTCAACTCCTTTAAGCGTTGTTACTTGCACACAGGCAGGGTTATTCACGTCCATCGCAAAGCGATGCGAAAGCCAGGAAGGCACAATTTTATCTTTTTCTCCTGAATAATGATGTTGCGGAATGTTTTTAATTTTATTAGCAATGTAACTTGGGTTGAGTGAGCCAGTGAGTGGTGAAGTTTTATGATGTTGATTTAACAATTCATGATTTAAATCACCCGCCACAGTAATAAGGCCAATCACATCATTTCGCTGTGCAGCAACTAAAGCGGCAACGCTCGCGCCACCAGAAAAACCAATTAGAACATAGTTAGTATTCTTCTTTGTATTTTTAATGTGATCCATTGTTTCGCTAATGGAGGCAACAACTTCAGGCGCATAACGATGGCTAGTCCAATATTTGTTGTTGCAGTTTTTATCCAGCGCTAGAGGTGTGTACTGACAAGGGCGTGCCAAGTAAACAACACCATCATGCCTGTCCTGCATTGCCAGTTTAAAAGCGAGGGGTTGTAGTGGGGTGGGATTGTCGGAAATTTTATATCTTGTTTTCCAACTATTACCATCACCTTCTATATATAGGTGAATTGTGTTTACCTTATTGGGTGTTTTTTCAAAGGCTGATAGCAAAAAGGTGTTAGTGGAATATCGTTTGAGAATGAATCCTTCATTTTGAGCTTTTGATATCACGTTTTGTGTTTTGGCATGATACGTTTTGGGTGCTGCTGTGCAACCAAGAAGGCAAAGTATTGATATATATAGAAGATATTTCATAGTGAGTTACTGAATTTGTTTAAATATGAGTGTTATTTTAACGCTTATTAAGTTGTTTTGGATAATAAAGTTATGATGTGGATGTCTTGATAGTAGTTATTGAAAAAATTCTTTTTACTGAATGCTTTGGGTGAAGCCACACCAATGGTAGGATAAAAGTAATATGTCAGGGAGAGATGTAATGTCCGTAGATAAAATAAAAATATCTTCGCTATGGGCTATTGTGTTAGCGGGAACTTCTACACAAGCACTTGCCGCGTATTCAGATGTGAGTGCTATGTTCGATGCGATTCGGCCAACAGCTGCAGTGACTGCACCTGAGCTTGCCGACTTAATCGCAGCTATCGATGCACTACCAACAGAACAACAAAAGTTTGATGCATTACAGACTTTAGTTCCATCAGCAGATGGTAGCTTACGTGCTGCCTCTGAAGGCCCAATGCGGCAAATGGAATCCGTGCTTTATGATCGCTTAATCAGAATAAAAGCACCCAGTTCAAATGGAAAAGAAACAGCAACGGGTATTGCCAGTGGTGATGAAGCCAAAGATCAGCTTAAAAAGGTTGATGCTAAAGATGCCAAGAAAACCACAGACACTAAAAACATCAAAACCTCGTTTAAAATAACCATCACCCCAAACGATCCTCAAACAGCGGATGGTTCACCTGCGCCAACAACAGCAGCAACCGATCCTAAAGCGAAAAAGACATCAACAACGCAAGCTACAGCCACTACGACAACAACCGCTGATCCCGCAGCAACAACAGCAACCGATGCAACGGTCGACACAACAACAACGACAACGACCGATACAACAACCACAGTAGCCACAGAGACTACAACGCCTGCAGCGGATGCGCCAGCAACGGATGAGCTCACGCCACCAACCGCAGAAGATGTAAGCCTGGTTGAGCCTGATAAAGGCACATGGTTGCAAATTGTTGGAAATAATACAGGGCAAGATCATCGCTACAACGTACCAGGCTACGATGCCGATGTGCTTGGGCTTTTAATTGGTCGTGATCATTTGTTTTCCGATAATTTTATGGTCGGTGTGGCAGGTGGTTATGTACATGCCGATGTGGATTCACGTAACTCATCCGGTAGCTTTTTAGATATTAAGCGTTTTCAATTAACGCTGTATGCCGGTTTGAAATTTGAAAGCCCATTTTTCATTAATGGTTCTGCAACGCTTGCTTATAACGATTATGACAATAATCGCAATATTTTAGTGCCAGGTGCCGATCCTTTTGTGCGTATTGCTTGGGCAGATTTTGGCGCTTGGGAAACCAATGCCCATATTGAAGGTGGCTATAACTGGGTTTGCGGTAACTTTCATGCCATTCCTAAAATGATGCTCACCTATTCGCATTTTAACATTAATGGCTATTTCGAAAGAGATGCCTTTGGCTTAGATCTCGACGCCAAATATGAAGACATGATGTTTATTCCCTTAGGCTTAGGCTTAAAAGTGGAATATCAAAACGAATTTGAAAATGCTTATGTCATTCCTGAATTGCATGCTTATGCCTTCCATGATTTTAAACATGATGCGCAAACAGCCAAAGCCATTTTTACCGCAGGCGGTTTTGATTTCTTAAGCTCTGGTGCCGAGCCTGCTAGCAACAGTTACGAAGTGGGCGCAGGAATTGCCGTTCATAGTAACGTAAACACGGCTGTTATTATCCAATACGATTATGCGGCTAGACGGGATTATCATCGAAATTGTGCATTTATAAAAGTAAGACACGAGTGGGCATAGCATGAAAAAAACGGTGCGTCTCGCTCAAGCCGTTTTAGCTTCCAGCTTTTTTGTGGCAGGCGTTGTCCAGGCTACAGATTTGAAAGCACAATATGACGTGCCACCGAATGATCCGCTATTAACATCAAAAGCGGCTAATATTCAGATTTTCAGCAATGGTAAAGTTAATGCTACTGCTGGTGATGGCATTACAATTGATTCACCAAAGCCTACCATCATTATTGATGCCGCCAACACTACCGCTGGTAATAACGCGATTGTTGTGAGTGGTGCGGGCAATGGTATTAAGATTAAAAATGATGCTGGTAAAAATATAGATTCTATCATCACGATAGGGGCTGGTAGTAATATTCTTACCACCGGAGATGGCAGCGGCATTTATATTGATGATGCCACCACTACCATTACCAATAATGGTGGGATCTTTGGCGGTGCTAGCGGCATTTATATCGGCCCAGGTGGTGTTGACGCAAAGATTACCAATGATGGTTCAGCAGCAACAATCCAAGGTGGTGGGTTTAAAGCGGGATCGCCCTCAATTTTGGTTGCTGGTAATGTTCCTAATGGTGGAACAGGGCTTACTTTAAGCAATACAAATGGCGCTAAAATTGTAGCTACCGCCAGCAACGATGCCATACAAATCAACCAAAACTTTACATCGATTACCAATGGTGCCGGCAGCTTTATTACATCTATCAATGGCCGTGGTATTAATTTGGGCCCAAACGAAGTGGCACCAATTACTGGCGATGTTGCAAACTATGGCACCATAACAGCAACAGGCACTGGTTCGGCACTAAAAGTAACAAATGCTTTCAATGGCGTGATTAATAATAATGTTGGCGGGATTTTACAAAATACTTCCAATTCTGCAGCAGGTGGTGTTGTTGTTTTAAATGATAGTTTTAATACATTTAACAATTTCGGCACAATTCAAGAGACTGGTAATGCAGGGTTCATGAATGCTATTTTAATTAGCGATAATGCGCCAGGCACGATAAACAATAGTGGTTTGATACAAACGACAAATGAGTCATCAACAATTTATATATTGGGTGACCTAACAGGGTTTAACAATACAGGTTCAATTATTGGTTCGCCATCAATCGTTGGCCAAGGCGTTTTGTATGCTCCTGGAAATAACATAGATTTTGCTAATGGGTTTGTGAATAGCGGCACTATTACGAGTAAAACGGCAGCTAATGCTATCAACTTTCAAGCTGGCCTGAACAATATCATTCCTTATTTCCAACAAGGTGGCACTGTAACTGGTAATGTATTGCTCTCAAGCAATAGCAGTACTGTAAATCCTGCACAATATGCATTAACCATGTCCGGCGGCACCATTAATGGAAATGTCACTTCAAGCGGTACTAACGCAAGTTTGCTGCAATTGAATGGTGGCACTATCGCTGGCACCACAACCTTAGGAAATGTCGCAGGCAATATTGTTAATTTAAACGGGACTAAATTAGCAGCATTGGTAGGTGGAACTAATACAGACACCTTTAATTTGAGCGGCGGTAGTTTCACATCGCTTGATGGTGGCGGTGGTAATAACACAATCAATGTTACAGGATCTTTTACACAAACAGGGCCAATTGGTGCCACAACACCAGTTCAAACGATTAATGTTCAAAATAATGGCTATTTTACAGTTAATCAGCAGATAACAGGCGCCACGGTATTTAATATTCTTTCTGGTGGTAGCATGGCTACCAATTTTAATCCATTAAATGGCTCTGCAGGCGCAACAATCAATATTTCAGCCAATGGTAGCCTTGCGGTTAATTCTGGTTCTACTTTTACAGCAACCACAGCGAATAATAGCGGAACTTTATCCATTCAGCCTGGTGGGAAACTAGTACTCACTGATTATACCGAAACAGGCCTTGGTACTTATTCACCTGGTATTGGTAGCGCTGCTAGTTTTGGTATTTTACAAACCACTAACACAGCAACCTTTGATCCAGGCAGTAAAATGAATCCGTTCTTGAACACAGGTGGCGTATTCTTGCCTGCGGGCACATTTTTTCCGGTGGTCCAAGCAACGGGCGGTGTTGTAGCAGCTTTAGGTGATCCAACTTTAGTCATTCCTGAAACGGCTCTGGTGTTTTTTGAACAAGATGTAAATCCAAATGACATTACAATAACTTTAAGAATGAACACCATGGCGAGCGTCGCCCAAGGCGATAATGCACAATCCATTGGTGCAGCCTTAGATCCCTTATTATTTGGCGGAACGACCAATCCTGAACTTTTAGCTGTTTTAGGCCAGGCACAACTTTTTCCAGATAGCTACACGTTAACTCAAGAATTATTAGAGCTGGTGCCTTCTTTAAACTACGCATTGCCCTCATCAAGCCGCATCGCGATGGATGCATCCCTTGATGCGGTTCAAATACACTTAGAACAATTGCATGGCTTTGGGCCACCCGCGCAAGAAGAAGAGTATCGCGAAATACGCAATTATGAGCTTTATAATGGTGTGAGCTATGGCGATAGAAACGTTATCGCTTTTGGCACCACTCGGTTTAGGTCATGGGCACATGTTAATGGCACCATTTTAGATCAACACAAAAGAGATCAAATTGAAGGTTTTAAATCTGAGTTAGTGGGGGTTGCAGTTGGGAGTGATTGGCGCCTAACCAATGAAGCCTTAGTGGGCGCAGCTTTAAGTTATAACAAAGTAACAACATTGGATTACACCACCGCACAAAATAAAGTAGAAACCGAAAGCTATCAAGCCACGGTGTATGGTTGGTTTCAGCCATGGGAATCTATCTACTTTGATACCATGCTAGCCGCAGCCTCACATAATTATGATACTTTGCGTAACATTCAATTTGGCAATTTCCCAGCCAATGCATCAGCCACATTCCTTGGCATGCAATATGGCGTGCAAACTGATGTGGGTTATGCCTTTGGCACGCAAGAAAATTGGTATGTTTCACCTTACGCACGTTTTCGTTACACCTATTTGGATATTGGAAAATATACAGAAAAAGGCGCCGGCGGCATTAACCTAAGTGTTAAAAATGAACCTATCGATGAAATGATTGGCGGTTTAGGTATACGCATTGCGGCTATGCGAGATTATGTACAAGCGGTTTATGTGCCCGAAGTGTCTGCGACACTTTTATATGATTTTGCCGGCACAGCTCAGGCGTTGCAATCATCATTCTTAGGTGGCGGCGGCACGTTCTACATCAGCAGTGTTAAACCGCAGCAATTAATTCAATTATATAGTTTAGGCGTAACCTCCTACACCAGTGATGGCTATGTTGCGCAATTGAAATTCAGTTTTGAACATCGTGAGCAGTTATTTGGTTACAACGCGTTCTTACAATTAAGCTACCAGTGGGATTGATAAATTGAAATGAGAAAATCATTCCGCCTTACCTATGCCGTTTTAGCCTCAAGTGTGTTTGTGGTGCCGTTTGCTTTTGCTGATGCAACCATCACAGCTCTGAATACTCCTGCACCGGTAGGTGGGTTTCCTTATACCTCCACGGCAGATGGCAATGTAGAAGTAACGCCTGCTGGTCAAATTAATGCGAATGCAACCGATGGCTATCAATTTAATAGCGCAACCAAAGCCTTAATTGTTGATGCGAACAATAGCAATGTGGGCATTGCCGTATTTTCAAGTGGGGGCAGTGCAGTTGCTGTTTTACCGGCAGGTAAGTCTGCAACAATTACCAATAATGTGGGATCAACGATTCAATCAACCGTAGCACTTGAAGCAGCAGTTGAAGTTGGGGGCGATCTAACAACTATTACCAACAATGGTACATTGAAAGGCTTGGATTATGGTGTTCATGTATTAGCGGGCGGCTCGAACCTTACGTTAAATAATACCGGTGGTACCATTACCACAACGGCACCTAATAGTATTGCTGTGTACGTTGATGTTGGTTCCTCTGGTATGGTTTTAAACAATTCCATGAATGGTGTAACACCTGGCTTGATAGTAGGAGCAGCAACCGGATCAGCAATACGACTTGATGGCAGCTTTAGCACTATTACCAACAGTGCGGGTAGCACCATTTCTGGCTTTGATGCAATCAGTATTTCTTCTGCGGTCACAGGCGAAATCATTAACTCAGGCACTATAACGGGGACGGCTGATGGTGTTGATATTGCGAAAAATTTTAATGGTTCAGTGACCAATAATGCCAGCGGTATTATTCAAACCGTCGATGGCTACGGTGTTAATATCATTTCGAGCAGTTACAATGCGGTTAATAATGCAGGCACCATTCAGGCTACTGGGAATGGATTTGGGATAAGATTTTTTGGTAATAGTCCAGGTTCCATCATTAATAGTGGCAAGATTTCTACGACAGGTACTGGAAATCCTATCGTTTTAGAGACTAACTCTTCAACGACCAGCATCACAAACTCGGGTGAAATTATATCAACGGGTGGCTCAACGGGTGCAATTTTTGCTAATGGTAATGTGACTGTCGCTAATGGAATAATCAACACAGGCAAAATAACTGGCACCATAGCGCTAAATTTAGATGCTGCTGGCAATGTTATTCCTGTATTTCAAAATGGTGGAACGATTACCGGACAAGTAAGATTGGCTGGTGGTGCAAATTCGTTAACGATGACAGGCGGTACTATCAATGGCACAGTCAACACAACTTCATCTGCGCCGAGTACAATAAGTATAAGTGGTGGTGTGGTAACAGGACCAATTAATTTACTTAACGCTGGCAATACGTTTAATTTTTCAGGTGGCACATTAACCACGATTAATTCTACTGGTGCTGGTAATAATATTTTCAATATTTTAGGCGGAACTGGTACTTTCACTCAAATAAATGGTTTAGCGGGTGACGTGCTGAATGTAAAAGGGACGTATTCCTCACCTGTTGCGAGCATAATTGATGATATAGATACTATTAACATCGAAAGCCCAGCTACTTTTACGTCTAATGGCACTATTACAGATATCGATACAAGTTTAACGATTAAATCAGGCGCTACGATGATTGCTAATGGTGGGGCAGCAAGTGTAACCGGTGCTGGTGCTTTAGCAGTTAATGCTGGTGGTACTTTTCAAATTAATAACGGTTCTAGCGTTAATATGGATACGGCCACCAATTTAGGCAACATTAGAATTTTTGATAATGCCTCTTTGGATTTAGCAAGCACATATAACCAAACAGGTTCGTTTTCACCAACAATGCAAAATATGTCGCTTGTGGCTCCCAAAGGATTTGGTCAAATTAATGCTGTTGGTAATGCAACTTTTAATGCGGGTGCCACCATAGCGCCACAGTTAGGTACCGGGGAATTTATATTAAATAATTACCCATTCCCTGTAATAACTTCAGGGGGTGTTTTTGGTTTTGGAAATATCAATGTAGTTCAACCACCATCAGCCATTTTATCTTTTTCGACAAATTTAAATGGTAACACTGTTGAATTAATCTCAAAAACAAACTCTCTGGCCTCCGTTGCACTACCCGACATTCCTTTAGCGATTGCTAATGGATTAGATCCTTTAGTGCCGACAACGCTTGCACAAGTAGCGGCGTTAAACCGAGAATTATTAAGGCTCTTTGGGCAATTACAAATATTGCCTGATATTCAATCAGTTTCAAATGCATTAGCACAACTGTCACCTGGCTATAACAATGCATTGCCCATGTCTAGCCGCATCAGCATGGATAATGCGTTTGACACAGCGCATGCGCGATTGGAATCCATGACGCGTTTGGGGTTGTTAAGTGATGAAGCTAATAACAACACCAATCGTGATTATGAATTGTTTAATGGCGTGAATTACGGTGATAGAAATGTAATCACTTTAATTGGGCAATATGGCCTTTGGGCAAAGGGCACAGCAACCACTTTAGATCAACATAAACGTAATTTTGTTGAAGGTTATAAAGCGGAATCTACCGGCATTGCGATGGGTTTTGACTGGCAGCCGAATGAATTCTCCACGGTGGGTATCGCTGAAAGTTATACCAAAACAAACACCAAAGATTACACCGATCAACAAAATGCGGTAAACATAAATAGCTTGCAAACAACGGCTTATAGCACCTTTGTGCCTTATCAAAAATGCCAAGAAAATAGCACGCAAACCATTTATCTTGACACCATGTTAGCGATTGCAAGCCATAAATATCAAACTGTGCGCAACATTGTGATAGGTAATATTAATGCTCAATCACAAGCTGCATTTTATGGATGGCACTATGGCGCTCAAGCAGATTTAGGTTACGCTTTTGTCAGCGCCGATAACTATTTGGTAGCTCCTGTTGCACGCTTTAGATACACCTACCTGGATGTTGCTGATTATACTGAATATGGCGCCGGTGGTATGAGTTTAACGGTGAAAAACGATCCTATCGATGAAGCCGTGGCTGGATTAGGTATTCGATTAGCCCTCAAGCGCGACTTTATCCAAGCCATTTATGTACCAGAATTTTCAGTCTTCTTACTCTATGATTTTGCTGGCCAAGCGCAAGAAATGCAGTCTAACTTCTTAGGTGGTGGCGGTTCATTCTATGTCAACAGCCAAAGACCGGCCCAATATATTCAGCAATATGGTGCAGGTATTACAGCCTACACTTCAGATGGTTATGCCTTTAATATCAAAGGAAACCTAGAGCACAGAGATGTTTTCTTTGGGTATAATATCTATGCCAAGCTGACGTATTCCTGGGGTTAAAAAGGCAATTTTGCGTTGATCCTTCGTTATAGCTTCCTTCTGCGCTGCTCGAAGTTACTATGTCTCGGCTGAACGCAAAATTGCCATTTTTACCTACCTAATATAGTGTTGATTAGCTTAAGATAGAATCGATCTCTGCGCTTCGCGCCCAGCCGATTATTTTTCCGCTAAAGCTTTTTCAATTGCTTCTTTAACACGATCACTATCAGGTGAAGTGGTGGAGTTAAAATAGTCTATTAGTTTTCCCTGGCGATTAATGAGGTATTTGTGGAAATTCCATTTTGGCGCAGTGCCAAACCCTAGGCTAGCTTTCGCCCAAGCGTAGAAGGGATGTGCTCCATCGCCTGAAACGACTTCTTTAGATGTCATGGGGAAGCTTACCCCATAATTAACCTTGCAAAAATTAGCAATTTCATTATTGCTACCTGGTTCCTGTTTGCCAAAGTCATTACTGGGAACACCTATCACCACCAGGCCTTTATCCTTATAAGTGTTATAGAGTTGTTCTAACCCTTTAAATTGCGGGGTAAAGCCACAATTGGAGGCGGTATTTACGATCAAAATCACTTTGCCTTCAAATTGTTTAAGCGGCATGGGCTCTTCACCCATAAGTGTTTTAAAGGAAAAGTCATAAGCGTTTTTATCAGAATCTTTAGCCACAGCGGGAGGTTGAACAAATGAAGACATAAATACTCCTAGCAAGGCATAGATAGCTCGTTTCATAACATTCTCCAAATAAAAAGGGATCTCATGATGCAGCATCACTGAGAAAAGGGTAATCGGTATAGCCTTTTTCGGTGCCACCATAGAAGGTTGCGCGGTTGTATTTGTTTAGTTGTGCCCCGATTTTAATTCGTTCCACCAGATCGGGATTGGCCAGAAAAATTCTGCCAAACGCGACAGCATCCACAAGGCCCTCTTCTACCGCTTGTTTAGCAGTTTCAGGAGTGTAGCCGCCTGCGGAAATAAACACGCCTTTAAATTTTTTACGGAAAATCTGAGCGCTACAAGGTGCGTGAGAGACTATTTCATCACTTCCACCTGCGCTGGTGGCACGTGGTTCAATCATATGCACATAAGCAATATGGCGTTGGCTCAGTTGTTCTAGCACATAGCTAAACAGCGAGAGTGGATCGCTATCGGACATGTCATTAAATGTGCCATAAGGTGAAAGCCGTACGCCTACGCGGTTTTTGCCCCATACGCTGATGGCAACATCCATAACCTCAAGCAATAGTCTTGCGCGATTTTCAATGGTGTTGCCATATTCGTCTTCACGCTTGTTAGTGCCATCATTCAAAAATTGATCTAGCAAGTAACCGTTTGCGCTATGCACTTCCACGCCATCAAATCCTGCTGCCTTGGCATTTTCGCACGCTTTGCGATAATCCTCGATGATGGCTTTGATTTCATTTAGCTCAAGTGCGTGAGGCGTTTCATAGTCGGCCTGTTTCCAATCAGCGGTAACCACTTTACCGGATGGTTTTATGGCCGAAGACGCAACAGGAAGGCCGCCATTGGGCTGATGCGAAGAATGAGAAATGCGGCCTACATGCCACAATTGTAGGAACATTTTGCCACCATTTTCGTGCACGGCATTGGTGACTAATTTCCAACCGGCCACTTGCTCTGGTGAATGAATGCCAGGTGTTGCAGGGTATCCTTGACCTTGTTGTGAGATCTGGGTGGCCTCAGAAATAATGAGCCCAGCCGTCGCACGCTGCGCGTAATATTGGGCATTTAATGCATATGGAATATTCCCCGGTTGCGAACTACGCATGCGTGTTAGGGGTGCCATGATGATTCGGTTTTGAAGTGTTAAATCACCAAGTGTTATTGTATCTAACAGGGATGTCATGATTTATTTCCTTTAATTCTTGAATTCCTGATTGAAGTAAGAGTATTTAATATAAATCCATTGTTAAAAGTCATCTTTCTAAGATGTTTGAAAATGTTTGTTTTAATTACTCGAGCGACTTGTGACTCAGTTTCTATTTTACCAATAAAATGAAATTTAGGGGAAATGAAATATAAAAATATGGAGCTGTAGCAGCAGCGAAAGAAAAGGGTGTTCGTTATTACTGGCGCGCCAGCTATTATTATTTTTAAACATAAAATCGAATTCGATGATCGTTTTGAATTATTTTCCCCCCGTTCCACCTCGCAGACTCGGTTACACGGGGGCTAGCAACGTTCCTCGCTGCCGCGAGGGGATCGGGGTACACAAATGGTGCGGTTAAATTTATGATCAAAGCCTATTTGAGCAGGAATCGCTTTTTTATTTCTTTTTTACTAAAAGATTTATTTTGCGATATTTTATTTGGAAAATCTTCTCGCGGCAGCGAGGAACGTCGCTAGCCCCATGTGCAGGCGCTTTGCGCCGGAACGTGGGGAAATGAAATATTAAAAAAATGGAGCTGCGGCAGCAGCGAAAGAAAAGAATGTAGGCTGAATCGCTGCGAGATGGATTTAATCTGAAACCTAAATCTAAAACCTCAAGCACTTTCCTTTAGGTTCATCATTGCAGCTGTCAATTTTAGCGCCATACGTTATCGAAAAATCTTGCAAGCTTTTGCATAAAATTGCCATTCGATGAAGCTCAGCAAGATCTTCATCGGTACATAATTCTTTTAAAGCGGGAGATGCTAACACAAAGCTTATTAAGGCTGCTTGGCCATTTGTGCACAGTGAAACAAAATGCTCGCCATCCAGTCTTTCATAAAGCTCAGGTATTTCAAAAATTCTTTTAGCGACGAGTGGGTGACTTTCACCTAATGCAGTGAGAATGGTATCTGTCAGCTGCTCGTCATAAGTCTCAAAATTTGCTAACACATAGAGCGCAATATGATAACTACTTGTGGCCAATGTTTGTAAATTTTCAGCAGTGATGTTCGCAGGCAAATGCAAAGCCACATTGTTGAGAATGCCATCAACCCATTGTTTAGTGTTTACAGTAAAGAAGGGAATGTCTTTATTTTCAATATCACTATTTTGAATATTAAGTGCCTCTGATTCTTCTTCGGTGAGCAAATCTTGAGCGTCAAGTTGTCTCCAATTGTTAGTGAATACAGGATGTAGGCTAAGTATTTCTATGATTTCGCTAAAGGAAAATAATCTAAAAGCTTCTCCGCTTTGAAAGAGATTAAGCATTTCCTCTAAGTTACATGAAATCAGCGCATTTGGAGATTTTTTTCGTTGCCACGAACCGTTCAACTTTAAAGTCTTGTTCCAGTGTTTGCAAACACTTTGGATTGCATTTGAGCCAACAAACGATGTGGAGGGTAATTGATGAAAAACATACATAAGTGGATCAATATGCAATACATCGATGGGAGCATTGGAGTTGTTGTTTAGTTGAACACTATTGTTAAGTGGTCTTTTTTGATCACCAATCATGCTATTTATCCAATATAAGTTAATAAACAGCATTATCCTCTTCTATGAAAGCAAGATATATTGAATTAAGATGGGCGGTTTTATTTGAAAACTTAAAGGTAAATGGCAACAGATTCCTAACGTAAAATATGTAATAAATAATTCTAGTTAAGCCTAACCAGACTTCACATTTTTACACTCTAGCCAGGCTTTTAAATAATCGGGCATTGCTGAGATGGGGGTTGGGATTTGTTAAATTCGCCTAGATTCGACTTGCTAAGATCTTCTCGCGGCAGCGAGGAACGTCGCTAGCCCCATGTGAAGGCGCTTTGCGCCGGAACGTGGGGAAATGTAATATTATTAATGGAGCTGCGGCAGCAGCGAAATAAAAAGCGATCGTTATTGCTGGTGTGCCAGTTATTATTGTTTTAAATTATAAAATCAAAATCGACGATTGTTTTGTATTAGGCTGATTCTTGCACCCCTTCCGGGGTTTTCTGTCATTGATTTTATTCCCCCCGTTCCACCTCGCGGACTCGGTTACACAGGGGGCTAGCAACGTTCCTCGCTGCCGCGAGGGGATCGGAAATGGTGCGGTTAAATTTATGATCAAAGCCTATTTGAGCAGGAATCGCTTTTTT
>CAZSGE010000037.1:20401-25879 GCA_964606325.1 Uncultured Candidatus Berkiella sp. | reverse complement strand
GAATTTACGAATAAAAAAAGGCAGAATTGAAGATTGAAGATTGAAGATTGAAGATTGAAAAATATATGCAGACATCCTTCGCAAAATGCTACGTATGTTGAAAAATTTAAAATGTAAAATATTAAAGCACCCATGAATTGCAATCTATTCATTTTGCCTTGAAATGTTAAATAAACGTCAAAAAAATATCGCATAGAAAACCCAAAATTTTAATAACTATATTTAGTTTACTATATTAAAAATGTGTTTTCTGTCATAAAAATTGAGGAATATAGGCTGAAATTAACGAGTTGATGAACGGTTGTATTCGATGGACAGAAACTATTCTTCTAATGAGCCATCTTTAAAGGTGATGCTCTTGTTTGAAAAGGAAGAAACACGAGAACCAGAAAATAAGATCCCAGCAAGATTAAGCGGATCGCTTGCAAAAACATGGATATCTTCATGAGATAAAGGCTCTTTTTTCATCGCGCGCAAAGAATCGAGCGCATAGGGTAGGGCAAACTGTTCGCCTGCAAAGCCGCTTACAAATCGTCCACCGCGAATTTCGCCTTTGTCTTCTAAACGTCTGAAGGTCATTAGCAGTTCTCGCCAATTCGGCACATTTTTTTCGCGTGTCATTAAATCTTTAAAAACCACACCATAACGATTTAATAGTTGCCAGCAAAGTGCTTCCAGACGTTTTGTGTTTTCGATGGGAGCGGGGTGATGTAATAATGCCCAACGCCCTGTACTATAACGAAACTGCATACGCCGTGAGCGTTTATCTGCTCGACGTTTTGGATCAATCAGCGCACGCAAATTATCAAATCCATCAGCCGTGATAACGCCAGCGGCAACCAATTCCCATAATCCCATCTCAATTTCAGTTTGTAAGCGTCCAACTCCACGTACGATATCACCAAAAAAGGAAGCACCATGTTGCTTTAGAAATTGAAAAATCAGTTTTGCTGATACCGATAAAACGTCAAGTTCCTCATCAGTTGAAAGGAGATTGCTAGCGGGCATCCAATCAGCCTCTTCACGTATATAAAATGTAATTGGAGCGACACTTCGAGGTACGACACTTTTATCTTCTTCTTTTAACGCTGGATGAGGAGATAGTCGACCCCAGGCAACGCGGCCAGTTAAGCATAATTTATCTAACCAATCCTTATCATAATCAGAAAGTCGCTTTTTAAAAATATGCGTTTCCCAGGCATTTGCTGGAATTTCAAAGCCTTGTAGTTGGCGAATGATTTCTAATAAACCCTTTTCTCCTTTGAGTTGGGTGTTTTGCGCTAAATGCTGCCATTTTAACAGCCAATTCATAAACTGTTCGGGTTTGACCGGTTCAATTTCACTACGAAGTTTTTCAACTGTGAGACGATGAATCCTGGAGAGTAATCTTCGTTCACACCATTCGAGCGGCTCTTTGATGTCGGTTCTAAAATGTCCACGCAAAATTGAACCAGAGAATTCAATTTTTAATAATGCTTGATTAATATCATCTAAGGGTATTTTAGTGATGTCATGGAGTTCTCGCGCCGTGGTAGGCCCAAGATGCTGCATCCAATGACGTATCATTTCTACAATAGCTTCGTCAAAAGGGGGATGCGTGCTTTCGATGTCTTTTAAAACATCATCAAATGTTGCCTCTGGATAGATAGACTTAAATGTCTTTGACTTTTCGGCTGCAACACAGAAAACATCTCCCCTGTCAAATGCAAACGTCGCCCGCTTTTGTATTTTGAGTTTTTCAAACAGAGCGCTCCAATGTCCTAGCATGCTTTTAGGTAATGCAACGAGGGTCTGAAGCAAATCATGTAATTCATCGGTGTCTCGGACAGCTGTCCATGCTTGTTTTTGAACTAAAAGAATAGCTTCTTGATCTAATTTTCCGGCTTCTTTTAAAACCGAGTCAGGTAATACTCGTCGCATTTCAACAGCCCGTGCTCGCCTTTCTTCTAGCGGCGCATCATCAAGGAATGCATAGGGGTTCGCATTTAAAATTTCGTGTGAAAAGACTGAAGGAACAGGGGTGTCAATGGCTAAACAGGTAATATCTTTGTTTATGATCCGCGAAATAAGTTCAATAATGCCATCTAGATCTAAAGCTTCATGCAAGGCATCTTTCATTGTCTCCTCGATGAAGGGATGAGAAGGGAGTTTTATATCCTCTCCTGCTAAATTATCTTGGCAAGCAGCAGCATCAGGAAAAACGGCAGCAAGCAGATCGTCTGCCAGTATTCGTATAATATTCGGTGGCATTTTTTTGCCGTTTCTAAATCGCACAAGGGAAAGTGAGCGGGTCGCTACCCATCGCCAGCGTATTTTGAATAATGGAGATTGCAATACTGCTTGAACTAAGACTTCTTTAAGCGTGTTTGGATGCAAAAATGCAAAAACGTCGGCAAGCGGAAAACTGTGTTGCTCTGCTAAAGCGATATTTAAGCCATCGTCAGTGGCAGCTGCTTGTAATTCAAAATTAAATGAACGGCAAAAGCGTTTTCGTAAGGCAAGTCCCCAGGCTTTGTTAATTCTTGCGCCAAAAGGCGCATGAATGATGAGTTGCATACCTCCGCCTTCATCAAAAAAACGCTCAGCGATAATGGTTTGTTGCGTGGGAACAGCACCTAAAACTTTTCTGCCCTCAATAAGATATGCTATCAATTGCGTGGCGGTTTTTTCATCCATTCCACAGTGGGCTTCAAGCCACAACAAGGCATTTTTGTTGACGTTATTTTCTGGAACTCTCTTGTGTAATTCGGACCGCAATTTGGAAACATAGCTTGAAAGTTCATGCGTTCTGGTAGGAGCTTCGCCCCGCCAAAAGGGTACACTTGGTGGCAATCCATGGGCATTTTCAACTATGACTCGGCCTTTCCAGCTTTCAATTCGTTGGACGCGCCAAGAAGTTGTTCCCAATAGGATAATATCGCCACTAGTACTTTCTATGGCAAAATCTTCATCCAGCGTGCCAACCGTAACAGATTCAGGCTCTGCAATCACCGTAAATAAGCCAGTATCAGGGATAGCGCCACCACTGGTGATAGCGACTAAACGCGCATGTCGGCGTGCTTTTACGATGTTATTCACTTTATCATGGAATAGATAAGCACCATAGCGTCCGCGAGAACCGGCAATACCTTCTGATAAAATCATCAGGATGCGATCAAAGTCTTCTTTGCTGAGATCTTTAAAAGGAAAGGCACTTTTTACTAAATCAAATAGTGCTGTTGTATCCCATTCTCCGGTTGCACAAGTTGCCACAATTTGTTGTGCCAGGATATCAAGCGATTCATGTGGAATGATAAGTTTATCCAATTCACCCGATTTAATGGCATAAATTAAAGCCCCACACTCCAACAGTTCATCTCGGGTGGTAGCGAAGAAAAGTCCATTTGAGACAGCATTATGCCAATGGCCTGCGCGTCCCACTCGTTGCAAGGCAGCAGCGATAGATCGAGGAGAGCCGATCTGACAAACCAAGTCGATATCACCAATGTCTATACCCAGCTCTAAAGATGCTGTTGCCACAAGCGCTTTGAGCTCGCCGTTTTTTAATTTATTTTCGGCATCATGACGAATTTTACGCGATAAGCTGCCATGGTGGGCTGCAACGAGACCTTCTCCCAAGCGTTCGCTTAAGTGATGTGCAATGCGCTCAGATAATTTTCGGGTATTGGTAAATATGAGTGTTGAGCGGTTTTGTTTGGCAAGTTTTGCTAGCTCATCGTAAATTTCTGTCCACATTTCATTAGAGGCAACTGAGCTAAGTTCAGTTTTTGGAACACGTATTGCCAAACATAGATTTTTAGCATGGCCAATATTGATGATGGTGGGAAGAGGGCGGTTGGCACCTGCTAAATAATGCCCTATGAGTTCAAGTGGTTTTTGAGTGGCAGATAAACCAATTCGTTGTAAAGGGTGGACAGTAATGGCCTCTAAACGTTCTAATGATAATGTCATGTGCACGCCGCGTTTGTCGCGTGCCATGGCATGAATTTCATCAACAATCACTGTTTTAACTGTTGTTAATATCTCGCGACTCTTTTGTGCTGTTAATAAAATATATAAAGATTCTGGGGTGGTGATTAAAATGTGCGGTGGCTTTTTAAGCATTGCCAAACGATCTTTCGCTAAGGTATCTCCCGTTCGCACGGCAACGCGAATTTCAGGAATAAGAATATTGCGCTCTTTTGCCAAAGCAACAATTTCTTTGAGCGGTTGCATGAGATTTTTTTGTATGTCATTGCCAAGCGCTTTTAAGGGGGAGACATATAATACTTCTGTTTCATTTTCTAGGCGCTTTGATGCAGCTTTAGTGATAAGTTCGTTAATACATGCCATAAAGGCAGTGAGTGTCTTCCCTGAGCCTGTGGGGGCTGAAATAAGCGTTGCTCGATGCTGCAAAATAGAGGGCCAACCTTGCAACTGGGGTTCTGTTGGCGTACCAAATTTTTGGATAAACCAATCGCGGACTAAGGGATGAGCCCAATCAAGGCCGTTCTGAGGCGTAAAAGCTTTCATAAAAATGAAGTATACACACCACTTGTTTAATGACTTAGTTTGCCTATTTTATCATTTTTTGACTATTTCAGCTAAATCGGGTGTATGGGAAAAATGGTTTATTTATCACAAGACAAAATAGCGCTGGCTTCTACATACAACGGTTTGTCATCTTGTGTCACTTGTTGTGACGTCGCCTGTTCTGTTTGAAAGCGACCTTTGCATTGTGCCTTGCCAAATTCATTTATATGTTTGTGGAGTAAGTTAAGTGCTTGCGATTCTTTGGTCGTTGTGGGGCCCTGATAGGTTATTAGCCATTTATACTCTGTCAGCCTTTCTTCCTTGTAACCTTGCTTTTGGTTGGTGAGGATGCCGCTGGTATCAGAGCTTGGGGTATCGCTGCTCACGATTTCTTGAATTTTATCTACCGTTTTACAACCGTTGAGAAAAAACGAAATGATAATAAACACTAAAACCAATGATTTATTCATAATAAATATCCAAAAATCACAAAAGACCTGCATAGCTCAGGGAATATAGCATTTGCCATGAGGGAGGGTAAAGGTAAACTGGCGAAGCAACCAAATATAATTTGGTTAGATAAATTATTAAGAGCTAAATCTTTATTTTTTCTAGGCTACTTTTGGTACGTTATCTGATAAATGGCATTGGCTTTGTCATCAGACACCAATAATGAGCCATCTGGCATCACAAGCACATCGGCTGGTCTTCCCCAAGCTTTGCCATTTTCTAACCAGCCTTGAGCAAACACCTGATACACTTTAGTATCAGGATCAACCACGGTAATTCGGTAGCCTATCGGTGTTGAGCGGTTCCAGGACCCATGTTCTGCAATAAATATTTTGTTTAAGTATTTCGCTGGAAATTGTTCGCCATCATAAAAACGCATGCCAAGGGAGGCTACGTGTGGCCCTAACTCAACAGCGCCTGGTGTGAAATCTGAGCACATTCTGTTTTTACCAAATT
>CAZSGE010000037.1:1883-20390 GCA_964606325.1 Uncultured Candidatus Berkiella sp. | reverse complement strand
CAGCAATCCCGTTGCCATGGCAAAAGGGATATCCAAAGTGCATGCCTTGTTTGGGAGCGTGGTTTAATTCATCAGGCGGGATATTATCGCCCATCATATCGCGACCATTGTCTGTAAACCAAAGTTCTTTGGTTTTTGGATGCCAATCAAATCCAACAGAGTTTCTTACGCCATTGGCATAAATTTCTAGATTGCTGCCATCGGGGTTCATACGCATTATGGTGGCAAAACGTTGATCTTTTGATAAACAGACATTACAAGGAGCCCCAACAGGCACATATAATAAACCATCGGGTCCAAAAGCGATAAATTTCCAACCATGATGATCTATGTCAGAAAAAGTCTCGTTAACGATAACTGGTTTGGGTGGGTTACCTAATTGATTTTCAATATTGTCATAACGCAAAATTTTGTTGACAGCAGATACGTATAAAGCGCCATCTTTAAAAGCAACGCCAACAGGCATTTTTAAACCCTTGGCAATAGTATAGATTTGCTTTGATTTGTGCTTAGCATCATATTTAATGGCATAAACATTTCCTGCATCGTATGAGCCAACAAATAGAGTGCCTTTATCACCTAAAGTCATTTCTCGTGGATTTTCAATGTTGGCATAGGTGCTTATTATAAAACCAGGCGGCAAGGTAATTTTATCAAGCGCTGTTTGCTCTGCTGAACAGGAAATAGCAAAAGAACTGATAACGGTTATAAATGATTTTATGATATTCATATTATGCTTGGGCTACCTTGGAGCTTCGTTTTCTATGCATTTCTAATTTAGCATACTCTGCTGTGATGTGGTCAAACTGTGTAAAGATGCAATATAACTAGCTAAAGATATTGGTTTATAAATGATTTTTAATGTTTGGTATAATCTTTCAAACCTGAACGAATGTTTTATGCGGAGCTCCCATGCAAGCTGATACGATAACTCTGATTCATAAATATTATGATTATTTTAACAAACAAGACGTTGAATCGTTTTTGGCGCTTCTGGACAATCAAGTAATTCATGATATTAACCAAGGGGTTTCAGAGGTAGGAATTGAAGCGTTTTCACATTTTATGAAAAGAATGAATAATGCCTATCAAGAAAAAGTGACTGATTTAGTTATTATGACTAATCAAGATGGCTCAAGAGCATCTGCCGAATTCATCATTGATGGCATATATCTAGCCACAGACTCAGATTTACCAAAGGCAAATCATCAACCTTATTCTTTGCGCTGTGGGGCCTTTTTTGAAGTTAAAAATAGTAAAATTACACGC
Source organism: Uncultured Candidatus Berkiella sp. (assembly GCA_964606325.1). Lineage (GTDB taxonomy): Bacteria > Pseudomonadota > Gammaproteobacteria > Berkiellales > Berkiellaceae > Berkiella. Next base: position 19,121 of record CAZSGE010000037.1, on the reverse strand, counting down.
GTGACCAACTATTATAATATGCAAGATTGGTTAAAACAGGTAAAAGAATAAAATGGAAGGCTTAGAAATTACCAGTTTAAAGGGCAAACAAATACTTGGCTCTATTGATAAATTAGCACAATTAAGAATGACGGTTTTTAGAGAGTATCCTTATCTTTATGATGGAGATTTTGTTTATGAGCAAAAATATTTAAGAACCTATTCGCAGTGTGACGAATCTGTTTTAATTATCGTTCGTATGAATGACGAGATTATCGGGGCATCCACTGCTATTCCTTTAGCCTTTGAGACAGCTGAATGTCAAAAACCATTTATCGAAAATCAACTCAACGTTTCTGATATTTTCTACTTTGGTGAATCAGTTCTTTTGCCAGAATATCGCAAAAAGGGTGTTTATAGTCATTTTTTTTCACAAAGAGAAAAAGCGGCAAAGCACTATGGGGCAAAACAGAGTGCTTTTTGTGCCGTTGTGCGAGATGCAAATGATAAGCGCCGACCTAAAGACTATGTTCCTTTAGATGAAGTGTGGCGTCATTTTGGATATGAAATCCAGCCAAATCTATGTGCATATTATGATTGGAAAGAAATTGATCAATCTGAGCAAACGACTAAACCTATGACATTTTGGATGAAAAACCTGTGATCAACGTTGCCGCTTTTCAATATAAAATTGAAAGTTATTTGAACTGGGGTGCTTATACAAGCAAGACAGTTAAACTCATTGTTGAGGCCAAAGAGAAAGGGGCGCAATTAGTTGCTTTGCCTGAGTATGCTGGCATAGAAATAGTGGAAAAAGCCGTCACCACTGACTTAGCGTTATATCAACAAATTCAAACGCTTTTACCAAAGTATATTGAATTATATCAACACTTAGCCAATAAACATCAAATATACATTCAGCCAGGTTCTATTTTAGTTAAAAATGACAACGATAAATATCATAATCGTGCTTATTTTTTTGGTCCGCAAGGCGCATATGGTTTTCAGGATAAACTCAACCTTGTGAGTGATGAGCATAATAAAGGGTTATTGGAGCGCGGAATTAAGCAAACCATTTTCGAAACGGCATTTGGGTTAATTGGCATAGCTATCTGCTATGATTGCGAATTTCCTGAATTGATCAGAAATTTTACAAAAGCCGGTGTTAGGCTAATTTTGGTGCCAAGCTACACTCCCTCACAGCATAGCTTTAAGCGAGTATATTATTCCTGCAAAGCTCGGGCGTTAGAGAATCAATGTTTTGTGGTGATGTCGAGTGCCGTGGGGCATGTGAGTTTTGGCGAAGATTTAGAAAATCTGGTTGGACAGGCGAATATATTTACACCAATTGATGTAGGGTTTAACAGTGATGGGATCTTGAGTCAGGGGCCGATGAATGAATCGTATGCTCTAATTGAGAAACTATCATTCAGAAAAATTGATCAAGTTAGAAAACATGGCCAGGTCAAAAATTATAATGACTTTATGAAACTAAATCATGTTTCAAATTTAACAACCATTCAGATCTAACAATTATTCTAATTCTTTCTCAGGTTTAAACCTGTCTAGTAAATTAAACAAGATTGGATTAAGTAAAATGGAGATTAATGCACTAGCCAGGATAATATCTTGAGCCTCAGGGGTAAGCATATTTAATTTTACACCAAGCTCTGCAAGAATAAACGAAAATTCACCAATTTGTGCCAAGCTGATAGCAATGGTGAATGCGGTATAAGAAGAATGTTTAAAGGCTTTCATGATGATATAAGCAACGATGGATTTCCCTAAAATGATGATCATGACAACCGCTAAAATAATCCATGGGCTTTCAACAAGAATAAAGGGATTCAGCAACATACCCATCCCTACAAAGAATAATACTGCGAATGCATCCCGAAGGGGGATAGTTTCTTTAACGGCACGATGATTATGTTCGGATTCATTTAAAATCATGCCAGCAAAAAACGCTCCTAACGCAAATGACACTCCAAATAATTTGGCTGAACCGTAGGCAACTCCTAAGGCGATGGCAAGAATGGCTAACCGAAATAATTCTGCGGATTTTTGTTTTTCTGTTATGCGTAATATCCATGGAATAACACGCTTACCTACTACTAGCATTAATATAATGAAAGCACTAACTTTCAAAATAGTAATAAGTAAGGTTAAGAAAATGTGACCTTTAATGATGGTTTGTGAGGGGTCGGTCACATTTGGATGTAATATGTTTGCAATAGCAGGAAGAATTACAAGTATGACAACAACGGCTAAATCCTCAACGATAAGCCAACCAACAGCTATCTGCCCCCGATTGGTTGATAAGAGCTTTTGCTCACCTAATGCTCGAATTAACACAACGGTACTTGCGACGGACAATGCAATACCAAATAACAGTCCCTCTTCAAGCTTTAGCCCCATGAACAGAGACAGTACCCAGCCCATTAAGGTTGCAATAACAATTTGGGCGATAGCACCTGGGACTGCAATTTTTCTAACACGGAGCAGTTCTTTCCACGAGAACTCGAGCCCAACCCCAAACATCAGTAGAATGACCCCAATCTCCGCTAGCTCATGGGCCATTTTGGGATCCCCGATATAACCGGGAGTAGCAGGCCCCATCAGTACACCAGCCAAAAGATAACCAGCAATGGGGGATAAATGAAGCCTGTTGGCAATCATCCCTAAGATAAAGGCCATTCCAAAGCCAAATACAATCATCGTTAATAGCGGAGTAGAATGAATCAAATGGCTATCCTTTTTTTTGAAACTGTACAATTTACATGATGCATTGAAACAAATGTCTTAAATTGAATAAACCTGTCTTTTTATTCTCCGACAGAGCATAAAGGTATAAGTTCCATTATCTTGATCATAGATTGATAATCGAAAATACGTCGGTTTTGGTTGGATTGAGTGTTTAAATCAAGATGTAGTTAAAATAGTTTATATACAACAATATTACTGAGGAAAGATGTCCATTTAGATAATCAAAGCGCCTGAATATAGGCGCCTTATTTGACTTTATTGATTTTGGTTAAAGGTGTCACAACGCCACCTTTGGGTATATATGCATCTTGCCTTTGTGCTTGTTTTTCAAAGGCAATTAACAAATTCGCTTTTGCTCTGCTGACAATTTCAGTTTTTTGACCAGGCAGAACAACTACGACGCGTTTTCGCATGGAGGGGGCTACTCCTTGCGCAGCATCTTGTCTATGCGCTTGCTGGTTTTGTGTTTGCTCCAAAGGATTAGAATGGGTTATCACTGGATTTTTAGTAACAACTTCTTTTGTCACTGGTATTATCCTAGTTTGAGGCTGGGGCGGGGTTGGTAACACTTTATTTAACGCAGGAACAGGGTACCTTTTAACTTGTGCCGCGGCACCAGCCTGTGGTGATGGTTGAACAATGTTAACTGCATGTTTTGCGGTATCGGTGGCTGGAACAGCGGTCGACATTCCTGCTTCTTGAGCTAAGGCTTTTTTGCCAGGAGGCAGCATGAGCGGACTTCTATTTTCATCTTTTGTTTTGGTCAGTACCAAGGGCGGCAAGGTCCTTTGTTCGGTTTTTCCAGCTGCCGGCTTTGCAGGTTCTTGCATTTTTGGTACAGGGCGAAGAGTCTGTTTAAGCATTGGGACTGGTTGTTGGGTTGCTTCTGCTTTAGCCTTAGGTGCGGGTCTTAATTTTACATTCAGCGCAAGATTAATGGGCTCTTGAGCCGTTGTTTTGTGTTGGGGGGCCGCAGGCTTTAGCATAACATCCCTAATTTGTGCAGGGTTGAAATTGCCAGGCTTTTGAATAGGCTTAGTGGTCACATCCGTTGGGGGCTTTTTAATACTTTGTATAAAATCAAGTGCATCTTTATCAAGAACGGTGCTTGCTTCTAGAGCGCTCAATAATTTCGCCATCACAACATCGACACTTTCTCTTGATGAGGGATCGGCTTTTGTCATACCTTCATGAAAGCGTGTGTCTAATTGAAAATCATCACGAAACATAATACCGGTTGCATATATGTCAGATTCAAATGAAAATTTTGATTCAGTATGCACAAGTGATAGTGGATTAAAAATTTCCGGAGCGATATACCCAGGAGAGCCCTTGGCAATACTTGTTATAAATGTTTTATCTCGTGGTAGATGCATAGAGAAACCAAAGTCCATTAAGTACACTTTAATGTTGTTACCATTGATAATGACTTTGAGATTTTCAGGTTTAAGATCAGCATGAATAATTCGGTGTTGTTGTAACTTTTTCAGTAATTGACAAACTTGAATTGCGATAATTAATTTCTGAACAGGGGATAATTTTGTTATTCTTACTAATGCATCATGCTCATGGTAGGCTTTTTTGTCATAAAGCTCATAGACTAGATCGTTGCCGTCTAGATATTTCAAGAGTGCATATTTTTTTGTGTTTGTTGTAATTTCATGGTAAGTATTTTCGTAAAATTTCTTAGCTATTTCGAGTTTACGTTCAACCATGTCATAAGCAAAATCCATTTCTTCGCCAATGGTTTCTTCTTCTTTATCATCTGCATCGATTGGCCCGCCTTGCACTTTCACTGCGAAATGATTTTCAAGCTGATCTTGCGCTTGTTTAACGATACCAAATGAGCCTTCGCCTAGTTTCTTGCCAATCGCGACAATTTTATCTTTAAATTTTATAAATGAATGTGCAAGACCTGTGATCTTTTTGCGCATTTTTGTCCCAGGCAGAGCCTTGCTTAATGTATGGTTAGCTATTGCCCACTCTTCTTTAGGAACGTTGAATAAAGCCATTTCACCCTCAAGGATGTATAAATAAGTTAAATGACATACTATAGTAATAACCTATTTTGACTAGTATGAGCAGACATGCGGTAGGAATAATCAGGATGAATGAATCCATATTTCCATGAAGGCGTGCACACCATTTATACGCTATCTTGAAAAAGTGGCTTAGATAAGGTTTCTTATGGAAAAAATCGACAATCCAATAAAGCGTACTATTTATCAACGATTTGCTGCTAAAAGCGCACAATGGATTGGAAATGAATGGTCTTGGATATTTTCTGTCATATTTATTGTCAGTTGGATCTTTAGCGGTGTGATTCAATTATCAAGCAGTTGGCAGTTAGTGATGAGTTCATCGATTTTTTTCGTCATCATTTTCATCTTTCTAACGATTGATGGTTCAAAACAAAATGTGGCGCGTGGTGAGATTGATCACGAAAAAATCACATCTAATTGCGCAAGTAATGACAACGAAATACAAATGTAAATTAGTTAATTGTACCCCGTCGCTGTTAAAAAAAGCAGTTACGATTTCTCACTATTTTCATTGATTCATGAGTTCAACATGATATAAATTGTTCTGCCTTAAAAGGGAACGCCTGTATCATAGGGATAAACTCATGAAAATAAGAACAATTTTGCTGTTGGCTTGCCATTTTGTTTCATGGTACTTTGGCCAAGCACTTGCCCAAAGCATCGATCATTCCATTCGCTATATCATCGTTCACAACGATAACGCAACGCCCATTTTTCCTGTGATTGAATCGCCTGAAAATGGCAACTGTGTTCCTGGTTCAACTTCAGTCAATAGAATTCTGCTACCCCAAGGTGTGGCGCCAGGCAAAACCGTCAAGGTCTACATGCCAAATAAATGTTGGTATAACGCGGGTAGGGTGCTCATTTTTACCGCCGATATCACTACCTTTGAGAGTAGGATAGATGTTAATCAACGTACGCAAAAGGGTGTTGCTGCTGCGTGTTTTGCACTCAATACGGACAAAACAGATGGCGCACCGGTTTCTTGTTTTCAAGGCAAGGCGAAAGCAAGTTACCCTTTGGATAGTCCTGCACAATTAACGGAATACACTTTTGATGCAGATGATCCAGTGACAGGCAAACCATCGCCAGATCCTGACAAAGGTCGATTAATGACAGATATCGATATTTCCTATGTCGACGAAACTTTTTTACCCATTGCCATGGCGATTGATACCGGTGGTTTGGCTGGATACATGGGTACGACGATGGCATATGTTGATTTTACCACAAGAGTGAATGCCTTTTTAACAAAGGCAAACTGGTCTACTTTTGCTTCTTACACCAATCAAAACTGGGATAATAATCTATTTCATGATCTGATCCCGCACACCTATCACACCATGGGTGGTTTTAATTTAGTAAACAGTGTTAACACTAAAGCGACCTCTGGTTTATACAAAGCAAGTCAAAGTGAAGCGTATTTGATTGAGAATCTTTCGGTAAATCAAAAAGGGCAACCGAGTAATCCCTCTGAAACGGCATTGGTTGCTAAATGGCAACAGTGGTTAGCGCCCAATCAGCCTTGCAAAAATGCGCCATTTTTAAATAACCCCGCCGTGGATAAAAAGGGTTTTTGTCAGCAATACCAGGCAACCTTACAGTGGGTGTGGACAGCTTATAACGCTTTTAAATACAAAGATCCTAATTACTGCACCTTCAAGGGGGGCGATGGTAAGACTTATCAATTAGATGATACGGTTTGCTTGATGGAACATATTATTGGTTATACACAAGGCCCCAATGGCGGACAGTTACCTGAAAGTGTGCAAGCTATATTAAGAGGAGTGCCTTGGAATGCGCCTGCTAAAGATAAAGAACCGCAACTATTACCACTGTATCAATACGATAAGTGGTTACTATTTTGGGCACCCTTTGATAGCCCTTACAATCTTAATCCCTTTACCCGATTGATACACAATCCTGATGACGGCATTAATGCAGTTGCTTATTCGTTCTCTATTGATGACAAGTACGGCAATTTTAGAGATGAAGGAATTGGCTTAATTATTAATGTAGGCGGCAATTCCTTGTTACCAAACAAAATGATGTATGATCCTTACCAACAATATTTTGTCACCTGGGCCGATAAAAGTTGGGACCACGCAACCGTTTGTGGAAGAGCATTATCGCTTTATCAGCGTCCTGGAAATTCACGAGTCTCTTTTTGGAATAATGGTTTAAAACAAGATTATTGTGATGTGGTGATGTATAACACCGCGAGTTCTGATTCACATTTAAACTTTAGGTTGACAGAGGAGCCGTTACGTCAAGTGGTTGATGCTTATACGGGGTTGAATCAGCAGGTGCAAGGCTTAACGATGGATGTGAACTTTTGCCAACAAAATTCCAGTGCGAATATGGTTGCCTATTGTGCGGCAGCAAATCTTTCTCCAGTGTATACCGGAGATATTTCCTATGTGAGCTTAAGCGATGCTGATAAACCCAAAACCACGCTTAATATTGCGGCATTAGTAACCGGCTCAAGATTGAACTTAGCACCAGGTTGGCTAACTGCAAAAGGCTGTGGTTTACCTGCCGTGGCAGGGAAGATTGATCCTAAAAATGGTTCATCATTTCCTTTTAGTCCTGGTTCCATGAGCAGTTGCCAGGTAAACCTAGCGGCAAATAATATAGCGGTCGTGCTTGCATTAACCTTTGATAAGCAAGGAGAGGTTATACCCGCCAGTTTTACTTGTACCAACACTATCACCAAACAAGCTTGTGTCGGCGCGCTTGCTACACCCAATAACGTCAATTTGCCCCCGCCAAACGCAATTTAAGAGGCAAAAAGGGGGCTATCTAAAATAGTCCCTTTTTTATTGTTGCATCTGTCTATACTTCTTTACTTATAAGTTAGCCATTTTTGCATTTTGATTGTATATACAGTTGTACTGGGGGCGTTATGGATAAGATTCTGACCGTTTATTTTTCAGCTGACGGGCGCATGCGCAGGTTACCTTATTTTCTGTGGCACTTAGGGATTATTTTTGTCTACGTGCTTATGGGGATAGCTTTTAATTTTGTGATACCTGAACCAGAACAAGCTCAATCAGGTGGGAGCATGGATTTGATAATTGCAGCAGTGGTCATTTTGTTTGTGATTGTTTTAACCTTCGCTTCATTTGTGCTGGTGATTAAGCGTTTTCATGACTTGGATAAATCAGGTTGGTGGTCTTTATTGATGTTGGTGCCCTTTCTTAATTTTTTAGGCGCTATCTATTTACTCTTTTTTAGAGGAACAGATGGTCCCAATCGATTTGGCCCGCCGCCAGTATAATGGTTAAATAAAAGGGCACCCAAATGGGTGCTTTTTTTTTAGTTAAATTTTCCAGTTTCTAAAAAATGTAATATATATCGAATAACTTTTTTGCTTGAAATCATAAAAGTATGAGATGTACTTAAAGTGATGTGATCTACCATGCCTACTAATTTGGTGCTTCGTACTGATACTTTGCCATCATGGGGTTTAGGCAGCATAAAGTAACAAATGGGATCAAGACACAAACTGCCTGCGATCACACCAAAGGGATGTCGCATAGGAGCAAAAGGTTTCTTTTTAGCATGAGTTGTGGTTAATTCTTGCCCAGCAGGGCCATAAATCCAGCGATATAAAAAATAATTTTTCAAAAAATCAGCCACTTCAGATCCATGATTGGGTGGACCCAAAAAGATAATTTTGCCTTTCACATTGATGGGGTGATTCGCTAACAATTCCCGCAAGACTAAACAACCCATCGAATAGGATACAAAATGAAGGGTCGTCGTTTCATCGATGTTATGCGCTTTAATTTGCGCGAATACATAGGCACTCAAACGAGAAATAGTCATTTTACGTGAAGGGTAATCTATATTGAGAACATGATAGCCATGTTTAACCAGCGCTTTTTCGATGGTTCGCATCGAACGGCTGGTTCTGGCAATACCATGTAGCAAAATGACGAGATCTTTTTTCATTTATCTAGAATAACGTATTTCTTTTATGTCTTCGACCTGTACAAAGCCGGATAACTAACAATTTATTTTTTGCGGCATGCGTTAGAAATACGCTTGCGTGTGAGCATTCATTCACATAGAATGTGCTCCATAGGTTACGTAGAAAATGTAATGGAGAGGTTATTATGGCAGTTTTTGATTTAAGTGCATTAGATGCTTTTAAAGTAATGGTAAGAGATCAGATTGCAAACAGTTTTGCGTCAATTGCTTATTACAGTGCTACGGTCAAAGCACAAGTCAACGCGGGCATGGCATGGTGCGCGGCTCAAATAAGTGCTTATGCCCAAATGGTGCGGACATGGATAGCAAACGCCATAGCAAACTTAGGTAATGGATTTGCTTACATTAAAGCTGGATTAAGCTATGTGCTTTCTAATTTTAGAGCGATAGTCGCTAATGCTTTTAGTACAGCCATTAATTGGGTAGTGAAAGGCTTTCAATATGGCTATCGCTTTTGTGCATTTATACTGAATAATCTTGGCGAGATGTTCAAGGCCATTCCTAGGTTTGTGAAAGGAGTATGGCGTTTTGGCGTGCAAGCTTATCACTTAGGTGTGCATTTGATGAGCAACTTAGCACATTTTATCATTGATAAAATAGAATATATGCTTTCCAATATTCCCTTAATGTTAAGTAAGCTATTTCAAGCCATCAAAGATATTGGGACCTTTATAGGCAGAACTCTTCGTGATTTTGTGACCCATTTTGCACAAAATATTCAGAAACTCTTGAACTTTGGCCTTGAGGTAATCAAAGCCATTGGTACGGTTTTTAAAAATATACTAAAAGGTTTTGTGCCTTTTTTGAAAGATCTTTGGCATGTTGTTTCGGCCATCGGACGATTTATTGCTAATCATGCCTGGGAAGCCTTTTCCTGGGTCGCAAAAGGCGTTAGCAAAAGATTGTTTATGGGAATTGGTATGGTTTATGGGATTAGCGCCGTTATTGTCGAAACGTTAGGTCAAAGTATCAGTGCGCTCGCACTTAAAGCTTTTGGTTTAAATTTAGCAGGTATTGCTGCGCTCACGACACTTCAAACAGGACTAAGTATTGCGCTTGCGGCTTTTATTGGTTTTCAATTAGTTCGTTTTAGTGTTTTTGCGATTGGCGGTGTGTTTGCTTTATCTTTTCTTCCTAAGCAACCCGTTCCAGCTGTAGGGGTTGGTGCAGGACGTACTGTGGATGACGTGGATGCAAGATATGACCTTGGTAGCCAAAGGGAATATGCACCTGGGTTTCGTCAAAACCGAACGCCAGCGGGTGAGGGGGCAGCACAAGTTGTTGCTCCACAAATCCCAAGAGAAAAGCGTGTCTACTCAGCTGGTTTATAGTAAGCTTGAATGATAACTAAATTGTCGGCTCGTTTATCTACCAGATGAACGAGCTTTTTTAGCTACATCTGTATTATCGCTATATACTCAAATTAAGACACTCTAGTTTACGATCGTACAGTGAAAAAAAATCAACCGCTGTCAGCTATACGCCGCTTTGTTAGCATGGAATCCTTTGCTGGGATCTTGCTGATGTTTTCTTGTGTGGTAGCCTTGTTGATTGCCAATTCTCCTTTAAAAGATAATTACCTTGACCTTTTGTCATACCCTCTCACTATAGGCGCCAATAATCTCACCTTGAGTAAAACACTCATTCATTGGATTAATGATGGCTTGATGGCCATTTTCTTTTTATTAATAGGACTTGAGCTTAAAAAGGAAATGCGAGATGGCCATTTGTCCTCTTTAAGCCAAGTGATTTTGCCAGGCATTGCAGCAGTAGGTGGGGTAATAGTACCCGTCGCAGTATTTTTATTTTTTAATTACGCAAATGCTGAAAATAGGGCTGGGTGGGCCATTCCTGCCGCAACAGATATTGCTTTTGCACTGGGAGTGCTTTCATTATTGGGTCGAAGAATTCCGATGTCTTTGAAGATTTTTTTATTAACTTTGGCTATTTATGATGACTTATTTGCCATCATTATTATTGCCATTTTTTACACAACAGATTTATCTGCGTTGAGTTTAACCCTTGCTGCCTTAGCGATGGTGGTATTAGCGATATTGAATCGATTGAATATCAAACCTTTATGGCCTTACATTTTGACAGGGCTTTTTTTGTGGGCTTTTGTTTTAAAATCAGGTGTTCATGCCACGCTTGCAGGCGTTGTGCTCGCGTTTTTTATACCTCATTACAGTAAAGCAGAAGGTTTGAAATCTCCATTACACAAACTTGAGAATGCAATCCATCCTTGGGTGATGTATGCCATTTTACCCATTTTTGCCATAGCGAATGCCGGAGTAGATTTAACACAAGTTACCATGGCCCATTTGAGAGATCCGTTGCTGTTAGGTGTGATGCTGGGTTTATTTGTTGGCAAGCAAGTGGGGATTTTTGGTTTTTCTTTTTTTGCCATTAAATCAAATTTAGCAAAAATGCCACATCATGCCAGTTACGCGCAGCTTTATGGCGTTGCAATTTTAGGCGGGATTGGCTTCACCATGAGCTTGTTTATCAGTGGGCTAGCATTCCAAGATGCTCCGATTACCAGTCGATTGGGGATTTTGTTGGGATCTATCAGCTCGGCTATTTTTGGCTACGCCCTACTAAGATTTGTTAAAAAACCTTAAATTTATGTAACACTCTGTTTCAAGCCCTACCAAAATTGATCTATATCAATTGATTATCAAATTTATCTTCACACCGTAGACGTTTAAAGTAATTTAGTTCACACTGAACTCGCTTTAAAATTTAGTTAAATAGTGTGTTAGTATACTTACAGTTCGATGATGTGGTGAAATGATAAAAAACCCACTGGCTCGTAAGATTAGCTTAGTCCTTCTTATTAAAATTCTATTCCTTATTTGTTTGTGGAAGCTTTGCTTTAGTTCGCCATTATCTAAAAGTGAACGCCAAGCTGGAATTGCTTCCCGCTATACTTCTTCTCTGGAGAAATTGAATGGTCAATGAAACCGTTGTTGAACTCTCTCGTCTACAATTTGCGCTGACGGCGCTATATCACTTTTTGTTTGTCCCCTTAACCTTGGGGCTGGGGTTTATCCTTGCCATTATGGAATCGGTGTATGTATTAACCGGAAATGAAATTTACAAAGACATGACCCGGTTTTGGGGTAAATTATTTGGTATTAACTTTGCCATGGGGGTGGCTACTGGTATCACCATGGAGTTCCAGTTCGGTACTAACTGGGCTTATTACTCTTACTTCGTAGGGGATATTTTTGGTGTGCCCTTAGCCATCGAAGGCTTTATGGCTTTCTTTTTGGAATCAACCTTGATCGGCTTGTTCTTCTTTGGTTGGGATAGATTAAGCAAAGGTAAGCATCTGGCAGTTACCTGGTTAACTGCGATAGGCGCTAACTTATCTGCCTTATGGATTTTGATTGCGAATGGCTGGATGCAGTACCCCATTGGCGCTGAGTTTAATTACGACACGATGCGAATGGAATTAAATAGCTTTTCTGAGATATTTTTTAACCCAGTGGCGCAAGTAAAGTTCGTGCATACCGTTGCATCGGGTTATGTCACAGGTGCCATATTTGTTCTAGCAATCAGTGCCTACTATTTGCTAAGAGGGCGAGATGTGCAATTTGCGAGACGTTCATTTGCGGTAGCAGCGGGTTTTGGTCTTGCCTCTATTTTTTCCGTCATCATTCTCGGCGATGAGAGTGGGTATACCGTTGGCGAAGTGCAGAAAACCAAGTTAGCTGCAATTGAAGGTGAGTGGGAAACGAAACCCGCGCCAGCTTCTTTTACGCTCTTTGGGATCCCTAATGATAAAGAAAGACGCATGGAATATGCGGTAGAAATACCTTATCTATTGGGTATTATCGCAACGCGATCATTGACGGAACCTGTTATTGGTTTAAATGATTTAGTTAAAGAGCATGAAGATAAAATTCGATTAGGTATTAAGGCGCATGTCCTCCTTGAGGAAATGAAAAAGAATCCTGAGAAAAAAGAGGCCTTAAAAGATGAGTTTGATGAAGTTAAAGATTATTTAGGCTATGCCTTGTTGGTTAAACGTTATGTGCCTGATGTCACCAAAGCCACGGATCAGGATATCCATATAGCTGCGGAACAAGGCTTACCACGAGTGGCGCCTTTGTTTTGGTCCTTTAGACTTATGGTTGCTTCGGGTTTTTTAATGCTATTTCTATTTATTGCGGCCTTTTACTACAACATTAAAGGTAAGTTGCAACAGAGAAAGTGGCTGCTGCGCTTTGCACTTTTTAGTCTTCCTTTACCATGGATTGCAGCAGAGTGTGGTTGGATTGTAGCCGAATATGGACGTCAACCTTGGGCAATAGGTGAGATTTTACCCACGTACATGGGCGTCTCTAGCGTTTCCACAGGGCAAGTGCTCACCAGTTTGATTGGTTTCGTGGTGTTTTACACTTTACTTTTTATTGCCGATTTTTATTTGATTGTGAAATATGCGCGCAAAGGGCCAAGCACACTTGGCACAAAACGTTATTATTTTGAAAATTCCAAGGGGGTCTGATGCTATTAGATTATGCGACACTCAAGGTAATTTGGTGGATCTTTATCGCTGCCTTATTTGTGATATTTTTTATTTTAGGTGGCCGAGATTTTGGGGTAAGTATTTTATTACCCATCCTTGGTAGGACAGATGAGGACAGACGTTTAATCATTAATAGCATAGGACCTACTTGGGAGGGTAACCAAGTGTGGTTTGTTACCGCCGGCGGCGCTACCTTTGCTGCTTGGCCGATTGTCTATGCTACTGCTTTTTCTGGATTGTATTTTGCGCTTTTACTTGTTTTGCTTGCTTTGATTTTGCGTCCGCCGGGAATTGATTTTCGCAGCAAACTGCCAAGCAAAGCGTGGCGCAGTTTATGGGATTGGTCATTGTTCATTAGTGGTTTTGTGCCAGCCTTAGTCTTTGGGGTAGGGTTAGGCAACCTTCTGTTGGGCGTACCTTTTCAGTTTAATGAAATTTTACAATCTGAATACACAGGCAGTTTCTTCGCTTTGTTGAATCCATTTTCGGTGCTTTTTGGCTTATGCGCAGTTGCAGTTTTAACATTGCAAGGTGGCTTGTATTTGCAAAAGAAACTTACCGTAGATTTTACAGACAAAATAATCAGGGTGAATATTATCTGCGCTTTGGCTTTTGTCACCTTGTTTGTGTTAATCGGCATTTGGCTTATGTGGGGCGTTAACGGGTATCAAATTGATACCATTGGCAATCTGCAAGAAGGTTTAAACCCGCCCAATAAAACCGTTTCAATTGCACCACAAGCTTGGTTAAATAACTATCATAGCTTGCCTTGGTTGTGGGTGTTTCCTGCTTTAGCGATTGTTTATGCTTTAATAGCGGCAATCAGCGCCGCAAAAAATTGGGCAAATTTGGGCGTGCTGATGAGTTCATTGACCATCACCTGTGCACTGATAACAGCAAATATTGCCTTATTTCCGTTTATATTGCCGTCTTCGATTAATCCCAATCACAGTATTACACTGTGGGATGCGGTTTCTAGTCATCGTACCCTGCAATATATGTTCTGGGTGACAATAGTATTTTTGCCAATCGTACTGTCTTACACCTACTGGGTGTTTAGAGTCATGAGCGGCAAACTTAATGTATCAAACACCTTAGACAAGCCTGAGGCTTATTAGGAGTTAGCATGTGGTATTTTACCTGGATCTTAGGTGTATTATTTGCTTGTGCTTGTGGCATTATCAATGTGGTATGGTTAGAGCATGAGCATTTACTAGAAGAAGACGAATAGGGGATAAAGCATGTCCATGGATGGCGCAACTCAAAATGTGTTTAGTGAGTCATTTCAGACGCTGATACGGTACCTAAATCCAAAAACACCCGCTGCGCAAATGGTGGCAGAAGATACGCTTTTTGATTTAGCCCCGCTGACAGAATCAGAAGCCAAAATTCTTGAGATGTTTTTAAAATCAACTAATAGATCCAGCATTAAATTAAGTTCTAAGGCAGACTTAAGTGTTGATCATATTTTGATGATTTTAAAAATGATTGGCGAGAATCCTGCCTTTACTAAAATTGATATTAACTTTCCACGATATGCGGTGAATGATCTTGCAATACTAAAAGATTTTATTACTTGGCCAATCGAAAGACAAAGGCCACTACAAGTTTCATCTGCAGAGCGTGACGTCGATGATCTCAAGACGGCGTTTTCTGAGTTACTCATCAGTGCGAGGACTGATTTGGCTGAAGTCAGAACTGCTGCAAGTAATAGTTTGCGCACAGCATTGACAAGTGGCAGAACTTTTTTAACTTCTTATGTGGCGCCAGCATTTAATATGTTGTTTGAAGAAGACAATCCACCGATGGCGGTCCAAGGCCCAGAAATGGGGGATGCCGCTGTGGGACCAAGCACTTTGGATCAAAGAAGCAATTCACCAAGGCAGTAAGTTTTTACCGGATCACACCCGCTTCTCTCAGAGCGGCTGTGATCCCAAGTGTCCTCATATTATCCATTCTTTCTGGATACAATTTACCGTCTAAGTGATCGATTTCGTGTTGGATAATTCTAGCGGTAAAACCTTCATAACGCTGTTGAAACGCATAACCTTTTTCATCATAGGCTTTGACTTCTATCCATTCGAAACGTGGTACTAAGCCGCGTACTTCAGGCAAGCTTAAACAGCCCTCATACAAATAAATCATATTTTGGCTTTTGGATAGAATTTCAGGATTAACCATCAAGGTGAAGGGTACAGGTTCTTGATCAGGATAGCGGGGATGGTTGGTATCAAACCCAAAAGTCAGTACGCGATATTCTAATCCAATTTGGGATGCTGCTAAACCGACGCCTTTATTGGCTTTCATGGTGGCGAACATCGTTTCCACCATATTATTTAATTCATTGGTGCCAAACATTTCTGATGGGACAGGTTTTGTGATATGACGCAATTGTGGGGTGCCAGCCAGAACGATGTTTTTAATGGTCATTTTCGAATGCCTTATAACTAAGAGGGCAGACACAAGGTCTGCCCCTACAGTAGTTTCATTTCTTTATCGATTGATTATAACTCGACAACAGGGCTTGCCAAATGCTCTTCTTGATCTTTCTTCTTCTTGCTCAAGTCATCTGCCAGCATCAAATACATGCCTGGCACCACAAACAAGGTAAAGATAGTGCCAATCGCAATACCTGTGGCCACCACTAAACCAATACTATAACGACTCACGGCGCCTGCGCCGGAGGCCGTAATTAGCGGCAATACCCCAAGCACCATGGAGGCGGTTGTCATCAAGATGGGACGTAGACGAATAGTAGATGCGCGTTCAATCGCTTTGCGCTTGCTCATGCCTTCTTCTTGTAAGTCATTAGCAAACTGTACAATCAAAATACCATGCTTACTAATCAAACCAATGAGGGTTACCAAACCAACTTCGGTATAGATATTTAAGCTCGCACCTCCGACGCCTAGGCTGATAAATATCATGGCACCACAGATCGACATCGGAACACTGATAAGCACGATTAAAGGATCGCGAAAACTTTCGAACAAGGCAGCGAGCGTTAAGAAAATGATAATTAATGCAAAGAAGAAGGTTACAACCAATGCGCTACTTTCTTGCATATATTGTCTTGATTGGCCAGCGGTATCCATGGTGTAGCCACCAGGGAGCATTTCATTGCTTAAATTGGTTAAATAATCCAACACCTGACCCATGGTAACGCCAGGGAAGGGGACGCCCATGATGGTCGCAGAGTTGAGCTGCTGAAAATGATTCACCGATTCTGGAACAACCGTTGTTTTTAAGGTGGCAATGGTTGATAAAGGGACGGAGGTGCCATTGGCAGCGGTGATATAGTAATCTAATAATTGATCATCATTTAAACGATCATTTCTCACTACTTGGGGAATCACTTTATAAGAGCGTCCTGCCATACTAAAAAAGTTAACATAGTTTTGACTTAGGTTAGAGGAAAGCACATTACCGACATCTTGCATTGTTAAACCAAGCTCTGCTGTTTTATCGCGATTTAAATCAATTGAGGTTTGCGCCTTGTCTATTTTAAGATCAGTATCAACATAGATAAACATACCACTGGCGGTAATTTTATCCATCATGGCTTGAGTGACATCATTTAATCTGTTGTAGTCTTCTGTGGTTTGGATAACAAATTGCACAGGTAATCCGCTGCTGCCAGGTAAAGGCGCTGGTTGGAATACGGCAATTCTAGCACCAGCAATTTCATTTAATTGATTTTGTACTATCGGTTGTAATTGATCGGCTGTTTTTTTGCGGTCATCCCAAGGTGTGAGCACCATTCCGGCGATACCTGAATTGAGTCCTGAAACACCATCTAATTGAAACACATGGTCGGTTTCAGGAAACTTTGCAAATGCTTCATAAATTTGTCTTGAGAATAATTGAGTTTGACCAAGGCTTGCATTGGGTGCTGTTGTGATTTGAGAAATAATAATCCCT
>CAZSGE010000037.1:0-1873 GCA_964606325.1 Uncultured Candidatus Berkiella sp. | reverse complement strand
CCCTTGGTCTTCTTGAGGGGCGAGTTCTTTTTTAGAGGTATCATATAGATAATAATTACTAAATAAGATAATGGCCGCGAAAACTGCCGTGACAGGCAGATAATTCAAAGAACCATGCAAAGTGTGTTCATATCGTTCTTCGAGCTTGGCAAATTTTTTGTTGATGTATTCCATAAAGCCACCGTTGCCATGGGTGTTTAGCTTTAAAAATTTGGAACACATCATTGGTGAGAGTGTGAGCGCAACGACTGCTGAAATTCCTACCGCACCAGCTAATGTAAAAGCAAATTCTGTAAACAAGGCGCCAGTTAAACCGCCCATGAAACCAATCGGTACATAAACGGCTATTAGCACCACTGATATCGCAATAATTGGGTTGGCCAATTCTCTGGCTCCCATTACGGCTGCTTGTAATCTGGAAACGCCTTCTTCCATATGTCGGAACACATTTTCAACGACGATAATAGCGTCATCTACCACCAATCCGATCGCTAACACTAAGGCTAACAAAGTGAGGAGGTTAATCGAGTAGCCCAGCACTAACATGATGAAAAAAGTACCTATTAGTGACAGTGGTATGGCAATGACGGGAATTAACACAGAGCGCACTGATCCAAGGAATATAAAAATCACTACGGTTACTATTAAAATAGCTTCTAACAGTGAGCGAACCACTTCATTAATCGAGCTGTTAACGAATTTGGTAGAGTCATAGACTATTTGTCCATTTAATCCTTCAGGAAGCTGTTGTTGAATTTCGGGAAAAGCTTTGCGTACGCTATCGATTACTGTGAGCAAATTGGCTGCAGGTGCAACTTGAATACCAATATATACAGCTTGTTGGCCATCAAAACCAACGGCCGTATCGTAATTTTCTGATCCCAGCGACACGGTGCCAACATCTTCAAGACGTACAATTGCGCCATTTTTTGATTTAATGATAAGCTTTTTAAATTCATCTACAGTGTGTAATCCTGTGTCGGCGATAAGATTTACTGTGACCATTTGGCCATCAGTACGGCCTGCTGCTGAAATAAAGTCATTTTTTGCTAAAGCATTAGCCACATCAGCACCGGTGACATTAAACGCTGACATTTTATCGGGGTTAAGCCAAGCACGCATAGCAAAGTTACGTTGCCCTAAAATTTCTGCATTTTGAACGCCATCAATAGCTTGCAACTTGGGTTGTACAACGCGTACTAAGTAATCAGTAATTTTGTTACTTTCTAGTTCTTTACTGTTAAAACCGATATACATCGCATCAATTGTTTGGCCAATAGACACTGATAAGGTGGGAACCTGTGCTTCTTTGGGTAATAGATTCAATACCGCATTCACTTTGGTATTGATTTCGGTCATGGCTTTATCAGGTTCGTAGTTTAATTTAAGATTGGCTGAAATCGTGCTGGTACCTAATGTGCTGGTTGAAGTAAGATAATCTATACCGTCAGCTTGGGCAATTGAGTTTTCAAGTGGGGTAGTGATAAATCCGGCAATTAAAGCTGGATCAGCGCCTGTGTATACCGTAGTGACCGTTATCACAGCGTTTTGCGTAAAGGGGAATTGCCGTATAGGTAACAAGCCCATCGCACGAAGGCCAAGCACTAAGATCATTAAACTAACCACTGTGGCTAAAACAGGGCGACGAATAAAGAGATCGGTAAAATGCATTTAGCTAACCTCTATTCATTGACGACATTTGGTGCAGGATTGTTGGTTGGTACTACGTTATTATTAATAACAACATGACTGCCATTTTTGAGTTTTAGCTGTCCGCTGGTGACAACGATATCGCCGGGTTTAATACCGCTAAGCACCGTTGTTTGATCACCACGCGCTTCGCCAACTGTAACAAAAGTTTGATGGGCAATCA
>CAZSGE010000036.1:0-26509 GCA_964606325.1 Uncultured Candidatus Berkiella sp. | reverse complement strand
TTATGATGGATGTCCTGATTACTGTCCCCATCGTCTAGAGGCCTAGGACGCTGCCCTCTCACGGCGGCAACAGGGGTTCGAATCCCCTTGGGGACACCATTTAACTTTAGTCAATAAGCTTAAGATGGAAAACGAACACGGATTAGGGTTAAGTTCAATTGAAGCCGCTCAACGATTAAAAGAATACGGCCCAAATACACTGCCCGGCAGAAAACGTCGAACGCTGTTAACTATCATTTTGGATGTTATCCGCGAACCGATGTTTATTTTATTATTTGTGGCAACGATTCTTTATTTGCTGTTAGGTGAATTACAAGAAGGCTTAGCTTTAACGACCTTTGTAGCCTTAATTATTGCTATCACGCTTTATCAGCAGGGTAAAACTGAAAAAGCACTGCAAAAGCTGCGCGCGCTAACCAGTCCGCGAGCTTTAGCCATCAGAGATGGCAAACCAAATCGTATCAGTGGCTCAGATGTTGTACCAGACGATGTGATTATGATAAATGAGGGCGATAGAATTCCTGCCGATGGGCTCTTGATTTCAGCGAACGATTTACAAATTGATGAGTCATTACTAACGGGCGAATCGTTGCCGGTTTTCAAAAAAGCATCACCTCAAAAAAAGCTTGCTATCTCTCAAGAAAATAATATGTATCTTGTTTATGCGGGTACGATGGTGGCGCAAGGCCAGGGCACCTATCGTGTACAGGCAACCGGCAAAAATACCGCCATGGGCAAGATAGGCGTTTCACTGCAAACACTCAAGACAGAAATTTCACCGTTGCAAAGGCAAGTATCCAAACTGGTAAAAATATTTGCCATAATTGGACTTGTTGTAAGCATTTTATTGGTCGTTCTATTAGGCATACTTCAGCATGATTGGTTAAATGCTTCTCTATCCGGTATTGCACTGGCAATGTCATTACTACCAGAAGAATTCCCAGTTATCTTAACCATTTTTCCTGCATTAGGTGCTTGGCGTTTATCAAAACAAAATATGCTCACAAGAAGAATATCAGCGATTGAAACTTTGGGAGCCATATCCGTTCTATGTGTAGATAAAACGGGCACTATTACTGAAAACCAGATGTCAGTGTCTCAATTGTGGGTAGAGGGTGAGTTTTATCATCTCAACGAATCAAAAGAGAGCCTCCCTGAAAAATTTCATTCCCTGATTGAATTCGGGATCCTTGCGAGCGAACTCAAACCTTTTGACCCTATGGAAAAAGCCTTTCATCAAATAGGTAATCTTTTGCTTTCACCAACTGAGCATATCCATCCTGATTGGCTGCTGGTACAAGATTATGATCTCTCATCTGAATTGCGTGCCAAAACCCATGTTTGGACATCTAATCAAGCACATCACTACGTAGTTGCTGCCAAGGGAGCTCCTGAAGCTATCATGGAACTTTGCCAAATCCATAATGAGTCACAGCATCCTATTAATTTGGCGATTAAAGAGATGGCTGATAAAGGCTTACGCGTGTTAGGTGTCGCGCGTGCTGATTTTCAAGGTGAATCTTGGCCAAGCAGTCAGCGTGGTTTTCAATTTAACTTTATTGGGGTGGTAGGTTTTACCGATCCAGTACGGACAGGCATTCCAGAGGCTGTTCAAGAATGTCACGACGCCGGCATTCGCGTTATCATGATAACCGGAGATTATGCGGTGACGGCTAATGCAATAGCGCGTCAGGCAAATATTTCCTCGCAAAATATTTTGATTGGTGCAGAATTAGAATCAATGAATGATTCACAGTTGCGAGAGAAAATAAAATCAACTTCAATCTGTGCCAGAATTACCCCAGAGCAAAAGTTACGAATTGTGCAAGCTATTAAGAAGCAGGGTAATATTGTTGCCATGACAGGGGATGGTGTCAATGATGCGCCAGCACTTAAGTCTGCCCATGTTGGCATTGCAATGGGCAAAAGAGGTACGGACGTAGCGCGTGAGGCATCAGCACTTGTATTAACAGATGATAACTTTACCTCAATTGTGGCTGCAATCGCACGAGGCAGGAATATTTTTGATAACATCAAAAAATCGATGTCATACATACTCGCTATTCATGTCCCTATTGCAGGTTTAGCACTTTTGCCAGTACTGTTAGGTTGGCCCGCCTTCTTTTATCCTATGCATATTGCCTTTTTACAACTCATCATTGATCCCGCCTGCTCTATTTCATTTGAAAATGAGCCACCAGAAGATAATTTAATGAAGCGACAACCTAGGGATCCTCATGTGCCCCTAATAGATAAAAACATGCTCATTTTCTGCTTATTGCAGGGAATGGGGATATTCTTTATTTGTTTATTAACCTATCACTTTGCATTAGATGCCATGACAGAACCGCAAGCACGAGCCTTTACCTTTGTGAGCTTGGTAATTGCCAATATCATGTTAATTTTTTCAAATCGAACAGTAAACAGAACATTATTTTTTTCCCCCATGTTAAATAATAAAATACTAAATTGGATTACATTATCTACATTGGCGTTTTTAGCTTTAAGTATTTATCTACCATTTTTGTCAAAACTTTTTCAATTCGCGCCGCTTTCAGCTAGAAATTTAGCATTCAGCGTGGGAATTGGCATAGCCAGTGTGTTGTGGTACGAATTAATTAAACTAATAAAAAATGTAGCAAAATAAAGTAGGGTCGTCATATGCAAAATTTTAAAGATAAAGTGGTTGTCGTTACCGGTGGAAACAGTGGTATTGGCGAAGCGATAGTCGATGCGTTTCATCAACAAGGTGCAAAGCTTGCCATCTTTGGGCGTGACAAACAAAAACTTGATGCGGTAGTCAAAAAATTAAATGAGCGCATCATTGCTGTTCAAGGTGATATTTGTAAATTATCAGATATCGATAAACTCTATCATCAAGTGAATGAACTCTATGGAAAGATAGATGTACTTGTTGCAAATGCTGGTATTGCCGGAAACCAAACTGTCGATCAAGTTGATGAGCAGCATTATGATAGCATCATGAACACCAATTTGAAGGGCGCTTACTTTACTGTGCAAAAGGCGGTGTCTCATTTAAATAATAATGCTTGTGCCATCCTTATTTCTTCGATGGCATGTCATGGTGGTTGGAAAGGATTAAGTGTTTATTCTGCCGCGAAAGCTGCCGTCAGTATGCTTGCACAAAGCTTTTCTGCGGATTTGATAGATCGCGGCATTAGAGTGAATGCGATTTCCCCCGGATTCACCGATACACCTATCTTTACAGATCGCAGCGTCCTAACAACGGCCAGCAAAATAATACCAGTCAAACGCTTTGCAACACCCCAAGAAATTGCAGATGCAGCCCTTTTTCTTGCAAAGTCTTCTTATATTGTTGGGCAAGATTTATTGGTAGATGGTGGCACAACTATGATGCGGCAATCATTTCGTGAGTAAGTATCCGTTAGCGTTACCAGTTTAAAACTAGTTAACTAGGGTAGAGTCATGCTCTTATTGTGCTGAAATTCACATATAAATCTGTAGAGGATCAATCTACCCCCGTTCTTAAAGCTCTCGTTCAACATCTCAATTTTGGCAAAAGCTCATTCCTGTGAATTTATACACGTTGTACCATTTTATAGAGCTATTTTAGCGTTATACTTATCCATATATTCTTTATTTATAGATGCTTACTAAGGACGGTTTGTTTGCACTCCCATTCTAACTAGCATCAATATGGTTAACATATGACGCATGCGATTAAAATAGAAAATCTCACAAAAGTAGTCAAAGGTAAAACACTACTTCATGACGTGAGTTTCACTATTGAGTATGGCCAATGTGTTGCGATGGTTGGTCCTAATGGATCAGGCAAATCCACTTTATTAAAAATATTAGGCACCCTTATTTTGCCCACGCAAGGGAATGCATGGATCAATGGTTATTCAATATTAGAAGAACCGGTCAAAGTGAGACAATCCCTTGGGTTTGTTTTCCAAACGATGTTGCTTGATAAGCAGCAAACGGTATTTGAAAATTTATTATTTGCGTGCGCACTGTTTGATTTACCTACAAGAGAAGCTAAACATAAAATAACAGAGATTTTAGATTTATTCGGATTAGCTGATTTAACCAATGTTCCTGTTAAGAAATTATCTGGGGGAATGGGGCGCTTGATGGATATCATTCGATGTCTTATTCACAACCCTAAGATTATATTACTTGATGAGCCAACAGCTGGGCTTGATGTTGCCCACCGAAAAAAATTATTTGAATACTTACAAGTATTACAAAATAAGTTTCAAACCACCATTTTATTTTCAACGCATCAATTAGATGAAACAATACATAGTAATGCTATCTTTAACATGACATCAGGACTCACCACAACGTGTTGAATGCCGCCGTCACGGTTATTATAAGAGATGTTAAACGTGCACTTCGCCAGAGATTACGCCTGCTGGGCACATTAGTAAGACCATTATTATGGTTGTTTGTGATAGGTACAGGGCTAAGTACGGTTATCCATCCATTGGCTAATTATCCATATCAAACTTATTTGCTACCAGGTTTAATTGGCATGGTGCTTTTATTTGGTGGGGTACTTTCTGCCTTAACAACAGCTTTAGAAAAAGATTCTGGAACAATACGCATTTTGTTGCTTGCTCCTTTTTCTCGGGTTTGGATCGTTCTGATGCGCACGGTAAGTGCTGCGGTGATCGCAGTGAGTTATGTCTCGCTATTTATTTTAGTTATTTTACCTTTTGGATTATTTCCTCCAGACATTAATATTCCCTTGATGGCTTTAAGTATCATTTGCATTGCCATTTTGTGGGGGGCTGTTGGGGTGCTTTTTGCTGTTTTGGCAAAGGGCATGGAAAATTTTTCACTTATCATGAATTTTGTTGTTTTTCCTTTGTATTTTTTAAGTGGCGGTTTGTATCCTTTGAACGATCTGCCCAAATTCATGAAATACATTATTCAACTTAACCCTTTTAGCTATTGTGTAGATTTAATTCAACATGCGATGAATATGCAGCCGCTTGCGCATTATACTCAGATAACTGATATTGTTGTGATTGTCTCATCAACAATAATCATATTAGCTATATCATCAACACTATTTTTAAAAAAATCCTTTGAGGACATATTGTAAATGAAAATAAGAATAGTTGGTTCAGCAGCAGGTGGGGGGTTCCCTCAATGGAATTGCAATTGCCCTAACTGTGGTGCGTTAAAAAACGGCAAAATTCAAGCTCAAGCAAGAACACAATCTTCGATTGCCATCTCTGATGACAAAGGATTATCTTGGGTGCTTGTCAATGCTTCGCCGGATATCCGAGCACAATTGTTAGCCTCAACTTGCTTGCAAAGACAAGAAAAAATTCGTGATACTGCCCTTGAAGCCATTATCTTGGTGGATAGCCAGCTGGATCACACTTGTGGTTTATTATTATTGCGAGAAGGAAAAAAGCTTAATATTTATTGCACTCCTGCGGTATATGAAGATTTAACGGGAGGCTTTCCTGTTATCAACATTCTAGAACATTATTGCAAAACGCAGCATCATGCCATTGACGTAGAAAACAATGCAACTTTTGTTGTGCCTAACTTAAGCGATATTTCATTCACAGCCATTCCTTTAGATGGTAAAGCTCCTCCTTATTCACCGCACCGTCTGCATCCTCAAAAGGGTGACAATATTGCTTTGTTTATTCAAGATAATAATTCAAAGCGTTCTTTGTTTTATGCCCCGGGTTTGGCAAATGTTAATGACCAGATAAAGCAATGGATGCAAAAAAGTGATCTTTTACTGATCGATGGCACATTTTGGAGTGAAGATGAAATGTTGCATCATGAAATATCTACAAAAACAGCGCAAGACATGGGACATATTCCCCAATCGGGTGAACAAGGCATGTTATCCATTCTGAAAGCATTTCCAGATAAAAGAAAAATGCTTATTCATATCAATAATACCAATCCTATCTTGAATGAAAATTCAGTTGAATATCAACAAATAGCCAATATGAATGTTGAGGTTGCGCAAGATAACTTAGAAATAATTCTCTAGCTGGAGTATATACCAGCTGTTTTTATGCTATTGAATTATATTCATATCGTTTATTGATGTAATGGTGGTATATATGAAATGGTGTAAACCCACGTACCAAGAATTTCGATTTGGCTTTGAAGTCCGCATGTACGTTAGTACTAAGTAGTTTTCAAATTTATTTTTCTTGGAGAATTCCAAATGCGTAATCATTCAGTAATCAATATTGCTGCCGCCTCACTTTTGATGATATGCACATCATGTGCCTGGGGTTGGGGCGATCATGATGATGACAATAATGACAAATATTGGCCGCTGGCAAACATCGATTTGGAAAACTCTCGCGATGCGTCCTCGCTCACCAACATTAATTCAGATAATGTCAATAATTTAACAGTGAAGTGGACTTATACCACACTTCCTGATAGCGCACTATTACAAGGATTGACAGGTAGTATAACAAGTTCTCCCTCTGTAAAAGATGGCAAAGTCTATTTTACCGATTGGTCAGGAAATATCACAGCCTTAAATGAAGAAACGGGTGCTGTTATTTGGAAGAAAAATTTTATAACTGATATATCTGTGCCTGGCATGAGTATGAATTTGTCTCGTAATACTCCAGTGATTGTTGATGATAAGGTGATTGTTGGTAATGAATATTTAATCGATGCACCATTATGCTCTCCAAATGAAGCGCCAAGTCTAGCTATCGGCTGTCACAAAGGTGATGGTGCTATTGTTGTAGCGCTTAATAAGAATACAGGGGATGTTATCTGGCGAAAGAAAGTTGAATCTCATCCGGCAGCTAAAGTAACTGGCTCAGTGAGTGTGCATGATGGTGTAGTGTTTGTACCTGTCGCTAGCTGGGAAGAAGATTGGGCTAGAAATTATACGGCGTTAAATGATCCCAGTAAGCCTTATCCTTGCTGTTCCTTCCGTGGAAGCGTTGTTGCTTTGGATGTTAAAACGGGTAACACTTTATGGAAAACATATAACGCTATCGGAACAGATAGCAATAATGAGTTGCCAAAAAATGTGCGTAAACTACTCACAGAACAAGGTGGTAATGGTTATTGGGGAGTATCAACATACGGCCATAGCCCAACAGTAGATACTAAACGAAATCAAGTCTATTATGCCACCGCGCAAACCTATACTGCGCCAAACGCACTTAAATTATGTGAAGATAAAAGAAGAGCAACGAAAGATCCTAACGCCAATATACCAGGTTTACCTCCAGGCGTGACGTGCAATAATTTAAATGAAAAGTTAAACACCTATGGTAATGCCATTGTTGCCTTGCACAGCAAAACAGGCAAAGTTAAGTGGAGCTTTTTCGCCAGAAAATATGATGCTTGGAATCATGCTTGTGATGCGCCAGATCTGGGCGTCGGTTCTGAATTCGTGCCAGTGATAGTTCCGCTTCCACTTGCTAATAAAAATAACTGCCCTAAACTTGTTGGCCCAGATTATGGCTTTGGTCACCAGCCGATGCTGATTAAAAATGCGAAGTGTGGAGATGGCAAAAATCGTGATCTTGTGGTTGCCGGCAATAAAGACGGAAGATTATTCGCGTTGGATGCAACAACTGGTAAACTTATCTGGGAATCGCAAATTGAGCCGGGTGCTGTTTATGGAGGTATACAATTTGGCATAGCGAATGATGGTAAGCAAATCTACGTTGGCACTGCTAACTCATACAATAACAATCGAAACGTTAATACAGCATTTCTTTCAGAAGAGATTTTTAGAGACAAAAATTGCATGGGTACATGTACACAGGCACAAGTTAACAGTGATCCTGCTAAATGCCCATGTGTTGGTTTAGGTCTTCGTGGCGGTTTGCATCATGCGCGTGATGGAGATGCAGGTTCACCACGACCTGGCCCAGGAGCTTACCTGCCTTTCCCTGCACCACAGTCTTTTTGGGGAACTAGAGCGGCTGAGTATGCAGGAGTGGTGCCTGATCCGATGATAGGCCCTGCCAGTGGCCCCAAAACACTATGGACTTTAATTAACCCCCCTAGTGATATTGCAGCTGATGGCGTCAATGTCGTTAATCAGGGCGGCAAATTAAAAGCTATCACAGGATTGGTCACTGCGATTGATGTAGGCACCGGTAAAATTAGATGGCAACGCCCCGCCATCGATGGCATATCAGGACAAATCAAACCTTCTATGGTGCACGGATCAGTCACCGTTGCCAACGGTGTTGTGTTTGCCGGTTATGGCGATCAACAAGGCACTTTAGTTGCCCTTGATGCGAAAAACGGTAAAAAATTATTTGAATTCCATACTCAAATTAAAGATGCACAAAATCAAGATATTAATTTTGGTATGATTGAATCAGGCCCCACCATTGTTGGTAACAAAGTGTATTGGGGTATGGGAGCAGGTACAGCAGGTCCATTTTACCCTGGTAATGCAGGTAATAAGCTTTATATGTTTACTCTAGAGTAAACGGTTTGCTAAGAGCCTCAAAAGGAGAGTTGGGGCTTTTTATATCTGAGATATTTTCTGGGCAAAAAAAAAGGGTACGCCGCAAAGGCGTACCCTTTTATCTTTTAAATCAATTCAGATAATCATAATTGGGATCATAATCATTTTCTGGACTGTATTCGTAATCCCCTTCGGTATAAGCTTCATTGCTTTCGCCTGAATTATCATACTGAGCAGTATTCGTGCTACTACCACCATGTACTGCAGCTGCATTCATCGAGGTATTACTTGTCACGCCAGAGCCTGTTGTGCTGGATGATGTGGTGTTGGCGCTTGGGGTTGTTGTCGTTGTCGTTTCAGAACTGTTTGTCGTAGTTGTTTGAGTTGTCGTTGATGTGGCTGGATCTGTTGCCGCAGCGTTTGATGCACCTGCGTCATTACTACTAGCACCGCTAACGCTCGAACTTGACATGCTTGCGCTGCCAGATGCACCACTCGAATTACTACCAGCGCTGCCGTCTGCACCACCACTGCTAGCACTCGCTAAAACAATAGTACTGCTTAAAGCTAACGTTAGTGCTAATAAAGTTTGTTTTGTATTAAAAATCATAGTTTTATCCTTAGACTACCGGTAATGAGAAAATAGGTTAAATTGGACAATGGTCCATATTGGTTTATTCCCTTTATAAAGGATAATGAGGATTTATTAAGAAGATACACTGTTATTTTTTAGCTGTTTGTTTAGCAAGAGGGCGACAAACCAGTTTGTCTATTTACCTATTTACAAGGGTAGCGATCCCTGCAAAAAGTTGATCGTGCATTAGCGTGCGATAGTTTTGTACAGCAGCACAGACTTAATGTAGGTAATTATTATTAAGGCTATTCATTAGAAAACTGCCAAAAGGGTGGTATAAACTCAGTCAGGTTGTTGAGATCGGGCAAATATCTGTCAGAGAGATGGGATATTTGCTTACTGTGTGGCTTAGTAGATAACGGTACGATGAAACCATAACCAGAATAATGGGGAAGTCGTCACGATCTGATTGGTTGGATGACTTTATTGATCTGCTCCACCTTTGTAGTTGAAAGAGAGCTTGGGCGTTTACAGGGAATGTAACGTTGCGAGGGCAACCGACATCTAGGGAGAGTCTATGTCTGGCGTAGCAGTTGCGAGCCACTTAACGTGCGCAATTGCGTTTAGTATTGTCAGTGCTGTTTTGGCCTGTCACAGACCAACACGTTCGCAATTTCCGATTCTGATAATCAGCTGTGCGGCAACAGCATTTTGGGCAACATTAGAAGTACTATTCGCAACTCAAGTGATGCAAAACTATAGTTTTGCTGGCATGAGCGAAGTCATTTGCGATGGCCTATGGTTTATTACCCTCATTCAATTGTTAAAATTAACTCAACGTGGGAATAAATCTCGTTGGTTTTTTAGTCCTTTCTTTTTAGCGTTTATTGGTAGTATTTTACTTGGTCTATTAATTGATGCCGCTATCACTCAAACAAGTTGGCAACCAGGTAGCACTCATTCTTATGCAAAATATGCTTACATTGGATATGTGATTTTTTGTGTACTCAATTTGGCACTGATTGAACAAGTTTACCGAGGTACGGTGCCAGAAAGGCGCTGGGGTATCAAGCTATTATGTATCGGTATTGGCTTGATGTATTGCTATGAATTTTACATGTATGCTCATGCGGTTCTCTTTAATAGTATGAGTCTTTCAATTTGGGAAATTAGAGGTGCTATCTGCGCTACGATTGCCCCTTTAATTGGATTGAGCGCCCTACGTCATCATAAATGGCAAGCAGAGATTTTACCCTCACGCGCATTGATATTTCGCTCCACGGTTTTCGTGAGTTGTGGCATATATTTACTACTCATGGCTTTGTTAGGATATTGTATTCGTGAGTGGGGTGGACCATGGGGCAAAGGATTACAAATTATCTTCTTTTCAGGTTCGCTCATTGTTTTATCATTTATGCTATCTTCCGGAAAAGTCAGAGCGTCGGCCAAGCATTTCATCACTAAAAACTTTTTTAAACTCAGATATGATTATCGAGAAGAATGGATAAAATTTTCTACATTACTCTCGTTTGACGAGGATGGTAAACAGTTACCTTCTCGCGTTATCAAAGCATTAGCTGAGATGTTAGAAAGCCCAAAGGGCATGTTGTTTGAATGGGAAGAAAAACGTGGATTTATTCTCAAGGAATGCTGGAATCATCCTTTTCCTAATAAAGACATGGTAGTTGAAGCAGGTGCGTTTACTG
This sequence comes from Uncultured Candidatus Berkiella sp., assembly GCA_964606325.1. Classification (GTDB taxonomy): domain Bacteria; phylum Pseudomonadota; class Gammaproteobacteria; order Berkiellales; family Berkiellaceae; genus Berkiella. Next base: position 15,795 of record CAZSGE010000036.1, on the reverse strand, counting down.
AATTTTTGCAACAATCTAAACGCGCAATTGAATTACCGTCTCGCTTTAATGCGGATAATCGTTTACTCACTTTGCCTAATACACTTCGCCAAATTAATTGGGCGTGGTTGTTGGTTCCTTTGATTCACGGTAATCGGTTACAAGCATTTGTTATCTTGGCGCATCCCAGAATCGCTTTTTTTAACTTAAACTGGGAAGTTTTAGATTTACTTTCTATGGCAGGAAGACAAGCAGCAATTTGTTTGGCGCAAGAAAAAAATGCACAAGCACTTGCGATTGCGCGTCAATTTGAAGGCTATAATCGCTTATCAGCTTTTGTGATGCATGATCTTAAAAATGTTTATTCGCAATTGAAAATCATTCAAAGTAATCGTATTAAACATGAAGGTAATCCCGCTTTTACAACGAGTGTTTATCAAACAGTGGAACATGCCGCTGATAAAATTGATAGATTACTTTTGCAAGTGCGAGATAGGCAAGAAAATCATTTTGCGGATGATGTACAAGTGCAAGAGATTTTACAGAAGGTCATTCAATTGACGAATCATCGTCAACCAGTTCCCATACTTGATTGGCAAATTCCATTAAAAGAAGTCACTGTGAAAGGCGAAGAAGATAAGTTTATTAATATACTGTGTCACTTAGTTGAGAATGCTCAACAAGCAACGCCACAAGACGGTGAAATTAAATTAGTGGTATCTTTGAAAGAAGATCAATTACAAATTTCTATTCATGATACAGGCTGTGGCATGGACCCTGAGTTTATCCACTTAAGTTTATACAGACCTTTTGTGACAACAAAGGGAGATAAAGGCATGGGGATAGGTGTGTATGAAGCACGAGAATATTTGCATGCGGTGGGTGGAAAGCTTAATGTTGAAACAACAAAAGGCCTTGGTTCAATTTTCAGATTAGAATTTCCGCTTGCTGCTCATATTCAGCAGCAGGTGGTAGCGTAAAGGAAACAATTGTGAGTGAAAAACCTTATTTGTTAGTCATCGAAGATGATCCAGGTTTAAGAGAACAATTATTGTGGTCGTTTGATAATTACGAAGTTATCATGGCGCAAGATAGGAAAGAAGCTATCGCTAAGTTGCGTCGTTATGAACCAACTGTGGTCACATTAGATTTAGGTCTGCCACCTAACCCTTGTGGGTACGAAGAAGGCTTGAATACCTTACGAGAAATTATTTCACTACGACCCCAAACAAAAGTCATCATGGTCACAGGCCAAACTTCACGCAAAATTGCAGTAGAGGCAATAAGCATCGGAGCTTATGATTTTTATGTAAAACCTATTGATCCTCGTGCGTTAGCCTTGATAGTGGATCGCGCCTTTTACTTAGATACGCTTGAGCGTGAGCATAAAGCATTCACTGATTTTTCAGCAGATCAGCCCATAAAAGGTGTGGTGACAAGCTGCCCCCTCATGCACAAAGTCTGTCGCACTGTTCAAAAGGTAGCGCCTAATAACATCACTATTTTGTTACATGGAGAAAGCGGTACGGGTAAGGAAGTGCTAGCACGTGCTTTACATGAACAAAGTACTCGTTCCAAAGAGCCGTTTATTGCAATCAACTGTGCTGCTATCCCGGAAAATTTATTGGAAAGTGAATTGTTTGGTTATGAGCGCGGGGCTTTTACGGGAGCGGTCAAACAAACCTTAGGTAAAATTGAATTAGCACATAAAGGCACTTTATTTTTAGATGAAATTGGTGATTTGCCGCTCTCACTGCAGCCCAAGTTATTACGCTTTTTGCAAGAAAGAGCTATTGATAGGTTAGGTGGCAGAAATCCTATTCCAGTGGATGTACGCGTGATTTGCGCAAGTCATCATCACTTACAAGATTTAATTCAAGCGCATACTTTTAGAGAGGATCTTTACTATCGCTTAAGTGAAGTCACCATCTCTATTCCGCCACTGCGCGATAGATTAGGTGATGCGGCGATTATGGCCAGGGTATTACTTTCTAAATTTGCCAGAGAATTTAAGCGCCCAGTGAAAAGAATTTCAGATGAAGCAATTGATGCGATTAACCGCTATTCCTGGCCAGGCAATGTGCGTGAACTTGAAAATCGCATGAAACGAGCCGTTATCATGGCTGAGAATAATCAGATTATGTTAAGCGATCTTGATTTACCTTTGCATGATTCACCTAGTATGCCGTTTAATCTCAAACATATAAGAGACACCGCTGAGAAAGAAGCCATTTTACGGGCCATCAACTACTGTGATGGAAATATCTCCAAAGCGGCGGATTTATTAGGCATCACACGGCCTACGCTCTATAACATGATGGAAAAACTCCATATCCATGAACAGGTGACTGAAGTGGAAACACTCTGAAATCTGCGCAGATGAGCCATACTTGAAAGAGTATTTTGATGAGTGGTTAACTATGTGTATAATGCACCCTTCATTTCAGGACGATCTTCCCGCCAGTGAGGCAGCGCTTTAACCTGCTATTCATTTGTTAACTAACCAAATTAATTAATAGCTTATTTTTATCTCACGTAGTTTGTTGAGGAAAATGTATGACTATCAGTTTTGATCACATTGATTGGCCAGAGCAAAATTCATTCGATTCACTGCAAGATTTCCAAGATCCTTTAAGCATGGAGATTGCTCACCAATCAAGTAACAATTCAACCTTGGCCTCTTTTAGCGAGGTTCTGGGTGAATTGTTCTCTGGCTCTACCATTTTGAAAGAGATGCCAAATGCGGTAAATCGAGAATTTGAACCTTTGAATGCAACTTTTTGCGACTCAAATATTGATTTTCCCTCTGACATAAGCAGCATTGACGAGTTGGACTATGATTCTGGCAGTGCAAAAGCGAGTTTAAAAAGAAGTGATATTGAGTTGGAAATATCAGCTCTTGACGTGATGAGCTTTTTTGCGGAAAATAGTGACATTCCCGTTACGATTCCTAAGGCTGCGCAAAACAGCAGTATTCCTTTAGATTTTTCTACTGACAAAAGGTTGGGCCAAGATGAAGATAAAGCGACGAATTCCAAAACGAAAATCGACACAACAGCGAAAAACCCCAGCCTCACTCCTGCGTTTAAAGCTGCAATCCAAGGACAAAACCGATTAGTGTTTGAAGAGCTCGCTCCTAGACGAGCAAAGGAAGCAGCAAGATCTAAAATTACATCTTGCATTAAAAGAAAGAAATAAAAAAAACCTTAAAAAAAAAGCCTCATCAGAGGCTTTTTTTATACGTTATCGATTAATCTCTTAATCTAGACACTTTTTGTACGGGCAATTTGTAAAATTGCATGCGAGGAGAACCGTCGTTGCCACTCGCGTTATACATGGATAAATGCTTTCGATGTCGTTCAAGCGCATCTTTTAAGCTCCAGAAAATGCTGTAGCAAAGATTTTGCTCGGAGCTTATCCAGTAGCTCAAGTAGCTCCATCCTTGTCCACAAATTGAAATGGCCAACTCGCATAAAGGCAAAAATGCTTTTGCATTGCCAGATTCGAGGTATCCTTTGGAGGCTTCCAATAACTGGCTAAGCACAGGCTTGATGCTGATCGGCAAATGCGGATCATCAAGCGATCCAATTGACGTTTCAATATCTTTAATAAAGTTAAGACGCGCTAATTTTGGTAGTGAATGAAGGTGAGAAAGCGCATTTTGCAATTCTCCCAGCTCGCTGTTTAAGGAGCTGATCACTACACCTTCTGATGACTTTTCCATGACATTCCTTGTCAATAGTTTATGAAGGATCTATACGTAGTACCTCATATTCATAGATCTGAGTCAATATCATAGATCTATAAAAACGCTCATATTTATAGGAATTTACAATCGATCACAGATCCAATAGCTAAAAGATCACAATAAATAATTAGCTATATAACTATTGTGTTGACATCGGTCGGTTAAAGGCTTAATGTGCACATCATTTCAAACCAGGCGGAGTAGCAAAAATGCGCGTAGGTGTGCCAAAAGAAATCAAAAATCATGAATACCGTGTTGGTTTAGTGCCAAGCAGCGTCAGAGAACTTGTCGCTAACGGTCATGAAGTCTTTGTTGAAAGCAATGCAGGCATGGGTATTGATATCAATGATGATGACTACCGCCAAGCTGGTGCAGTTATTGTCGATACTGCGGCTGAAATTTTTGCCACTGCGGATATGATTGTGAAGGTGAAAGAGCCACAACCTGCTGAATGCTTAATGTTACGCGAAGACCAGGTCCTCTTTACTTATCTTCACCTTGCTCCAGATCCAGAACAAGCCAAGCTCCTTTTAGAATCAGGATGTATTGCTATTGCCTATGAAACTGTTACGGATGATCAAGGCCGTTTACCCTTACTTGCACCTATGAGTGAAGTTGCCGGCAGAATGTCTGTGCAAGCAGGTGCTCATGCTTTAGAGAAAGCTCAAGGCGGTAGAGGTATTTTGGTGGGTGGCGTTCCAGGTGTTGCACCCGCACATATTGTTGTCCTTGGCGGCGGTGTGGTAGGTACCAATGCGCTGCGTATGGCGATTGGTATGGAAGCAGAAGTCACCGTTTTAGACAAATCTTTAAATCGTTTGCGTGAATTAGATTTTCAATATGGTTCTTCTTTACACACGATTTATGCCACTCAAGATGCGATTGAACGTTATATCCCTCGTGCGGATTTAGTGATTGGTGCAGTGCTCGTGCCAGGTGGATCAGCGCCTAAATTAGTTTCCAGAAGCATGTTAAAAGATATGAAGCCCGGTGCTGTATTGGTAGACGTGTCTATCGATCAAGGCGGATGTTTTGAAACCAGTATGCCCACAACCCATGCTGAGCCTACCTATACCATCGACGGCATTGTTCACTATTGCGTTGCCAACATGCCAGGTGGCGTGCCAAGAACGTCTTCTTTTGCATTGAACAATGCAACTTTACGTAACGTCGTTGATTTGGCCAACAAAGGCTATAAGCGTGCGTTACTGGAAGACGCTAACTTACGTAATGGTCTAAACGTACATAAAGGTAAAATTACTTATGCTGCTGTCGCGCAAGCACTTGGTTATAAGAATTACTCGCCTTTGGAAGTGTTGAACGTTTAGTTGGAATCGCTTCGTGAGATCTTTCATCGCGAAGCGATGTGTGCCCACTTTGTAAAGGGGGCAGCTTGCGCAGCAAGCGGGGGATTTACTCTTTTTCTCCCGCTAATTTCTTCTCCCACTCCCACGCACTTTTCACAATCACGGCAATATCATCAAACTGTGGCTGCCAATTGAGCACTTGTTTGATTTTACTATTATCAGCAATAACACAGGGGAGATCGCCGACGCGTGGGGGCGCAAAGTTAACAGGCAAGGGTCGGTGTGTGATTGCTTCTACTGCTTTAACCACCTCAAGCACGCTATATCCGTGACCATAGCCACAATTTAAAATGCAAGATGCATTTCCTTTTTGTAAATAAGATAAAGCATCTAGGTGTGCTGATGCTAAATCACTGACATGAATGAAATCTCGGACGCAAGTGCCATCAGGCGTTGAATAATTGTTTCCAAAAATAGAGAGTGTTGGTTGTAAGCCGCAGGCCGTTTGCACTGCTACTTTGACTAAATGAGTTGCTTGTGGCGTGCGTTGACCAATCGAGCCGTCTATTGCAGCACCGGCCACGTTAAAATAACGCAGAATGATATAATTTAAAGGGTATTGTTTTGCGATATCTTTTAAGATCTGCTCACTCATCAATTTAGAGTAGCCATAAGGATTGGTGGGGTGCGTTTCGCTTTGCTCATCTATTTTATCTTGAGATATATTGCCATAGACAGCGGCTGTTGATGAGTAAATAAAATGCTTAACACCATTTTCAACACAAGCACGAAGCAAATTTAATGTGCCTTGGGTATTATTTTGGTAATAATCTTGTGGGCGTGCAATAGAATCTGGGATCACGGTTTTTGCAGCAAGATGGATCACCGTATCGATTTTTTCTTTTTGTATAACGTGTTCAATCAGTTGCGCATCTAGTATATCGCCCTGAATGAGTTTTACGTTAGAAGGGAGGCTATCAGCAAAGCCTGTTGATAAATTATCAAACACAACCACATCGGTTGTGTTTGATTGGTTTAAGGCTTTGACAATATGACTGCCGATATAACCGGCTCCACCGGTCAGAAGTATTCCGTTACCTTTTTGAGACATCAATAAAATCTCGCATCACAGCGCCGGTATACAACTGTCGTGGGCGGTTAATACTTTGATCAGGCGAACTTATCATTTCATTCCAATGCGCAATCCAGCCAACCGTACGTGCCATTGCAAAAATAACGGTGAACATATTGGTTGGAATACCTATTGCGCGCAAAATAATGCCTGAATAGAAATCGACATTTGGGTACAGTTTCTTTTCAATGAAGTAGGGATCTTTTAGTGCAATTTCTTCTAACTTGAGTGCAATGGCAAATAAAGGATCATCATGTAATCCAAGCTCATCAAGCACTTCATAACACGATTTACGCATCACCGTTGCTCTGGGATCAAAGTTTTTATAAACCCGGTGCCCAAAACCCATTAAGCGGAAAGGATCATTTTTATCTTTGGCTCTTTCTATAAACTTAGGAATATTGTTCACAGAGCCAATTTCTTGCAGCATCGAAAGAACCGCTTCATTAGCACCACCGTGAGCCGGCCCCCACAAAGCGGCAATACCCGCTGCAATACAGGCAAAGGGGTTAGCGCCAGAGGAGCCCGCTAATCTCACAGTCGAAGTTGAAGCATTTTGTTCATGATCAGCATGCAGAATAAAAATTCTGTCCATGGCTTTGACCAAAATAGGGTTAGGAACGGATTCTTCAGTGGGCACAGAAAACATCATGTGCAGAAAGTTTTCTGCAAAGCTCATTTTATTCAGAGGTGAAACAAAGGGTTGGCCAATAGAATATTTATAACTCATCGCTGCTAACGTTGGCATTTTTGCTATTAAGCGTAAGGCAGACATTTCGCGATGTTCTTCGTTATGGATATCTAATGAATCATGATAAAAAGCAGATAACGCGCCAACTACGCCACACATAATCGCCATCGGGTGAGCGTCTCTTCTAAATCCACTATAGAACTTGATCAATTGCTCATGGATCATGGTGTGGTTTTTTAGTTTTGAAATAAATTTATCTTTTTGTGTCTGTGTGGGAAGTTCTCCAAATAGGAGTAAATAACACACTTCAAGAAAATCGGACTTATCGGCTAATTGCTCGATAGGGTAGCCACGATGTAATAACAAACCTTTGTTACCATCAATAAAGGTGATTTTTGACTCACATGAGGCTGTGGAACGAAAACCAGGATCAAAGGTGAACAGGTCAACTTTACTCAGTGCACCTATATCCACCACGTCTGGACCCATGGTGCCTTTAATGACAGGCAGATCCAGCGGTTCTTTGCCTGGCAATGTTAGTTTGGCAACCTCTTTATCCATGGGAGCTCCTTTATATATTGGTTTTGATTCGGGGTTCATATAATAGGTAGAGTATATACTTTTTGGAAGACTGAATTTACTAAGCTAGAAAATATTCCAACGAGGGGACTCCAGGATGACAGGCCCCAAAAGAATCAAATGTAGGGGCCGGTCCCTGCGGGGGCCCTTTTTCCTGATGCAAAATTAAATGCAACATGACTATAATGGGTAAATTTTTTAAAGGGATAACAGGACAGGGAGTTAAGTTGAATACCAACAGACCAATCAATATTAATCCTTTAACAATTCGATTGCCTGTTATGGCTGTTGTTTCCATACTACATCGGATTTCTGGCGTATTAGTTTTCTTACTCATTCCTTTACTTTTGAATGCATTAGGTCGTTCACTTGCTTCCCCTGAAGGGCTAGCTCAAGTGAAAGATGCCTGGTCAACACCCCTGGTGCAATTATTTATCTGGACCTTAGTTGGCGCGATGATTTTTCATCTCTTTGCTGGGATTCGGCATCTGTTAATGGATATGCACTTGGGTGATTCACTCGCATCTGGCCGTTGGGGAGCAAGAATGGTTATTCTATTTTCGCTCATAACTTTTGTGCTTGCTTTTTGGTATTGGGGGTAACATGTCGAGCTCGAATGGATCCCGTGATTGGTTAGTACAACGGTTCACCGCCGTCTTTTTGGCAATCTATACCGTATTTTTATTTGCTTTTATCGTACGTCATCCCGCGTTCTCTTACGCAGATTGGCAAAATTTATTTTCATCAAGGGTCATGCAGTTAAGTACCCTGTTTGCACTTATCAGCATTGCTTTGCACGCCTGGATTGGTTTGTGGACAGTTTTAACAGATTATGTCAAACCACTGTTGCTAAGGTATTTGTTGCAAGCAATTATTGTATTAACTTTATTTGTTTATGTCGTTTGGGGCATTTTTATTTTGTGGGGTAATTAGCGAATGGCTTTTCCTGCGCAGCGTTCATTTGATGCAGTAATAATTGGGGCAGGGGGTGCCGGTATGCGCGCTTCCCTAGAACTTGCCAAAACGGGTAAAAAAGTTGCCTTAGTATCAAAAGTTTTTCCAACACGTTCTCATACTGTATCTGCTCAAGGAGGCATTACCGTCTCGCTGGGCAATAAGCATGAAGATAATTGGCAATGGCATATGTTTGATACCGTTAAGGGCTCAGACTATCTTGGCGATCAAGACTGTATAGAGTACATGTGTCGGGTAGGGCCAGAAGTTATCTACGAACTAGAGCACATGGGATTACCTTTTTCTCGTTTTGAGAATGGGAAGATCTATCAACGTCCCTTTGGTGGGCAATCTAAAAACTTTGGTGGCGAGCAAGCATCGCGCACCGCTGCTGCTGCTGATAGAACTGGTCATGCTTTATTGCACACCTTGTATCAAAAAAATCTTGAAGCAAAAGTTACCGTCTTTAGCGAATGGTATGCGCTAGATCTGGTGAAAGCGCACAATGGTGGCATTGCTGGTGTGATGGTCATGAATATCGAAAACGGTGAAGTGCTGTACATGAGCAGTAAAGCCGTGATTTTGGCCACGGGCGGCGCAGGTCAAATTTTTCATTCCACCACCAACGCACTCATCAACACCGGTGATGGTATTGGCATGGTGTTACGCGCAGGCCTTGCGGTACAAGATATGGAAATGTGGCAATTTCACCCCACCGGTATTGCTGGTGCTGGGGTACTGGTCACTGAAGGTTGTCGGGGCGAAGGTGGTTATTTAATCAATAAAAACGGTGAACGTTTTATGGAGCGTTATGCGCCCCATGCGAAAGATTTAGCTGGACGAGATGTGGTTGCTCGTTCGATGGCAATAGAGATTCGAGAAGGCAGAGGCTGTGGTCCTAAAGGTGACTACGTGCTATTGAAGTTAGATCACCTTGGTGAAGAAGTGATTAAATCACGCTTGCCAGGTATTCGAGAACTTTCTATGACATTTGCTAATGCCGATCCCATTAAAGATCCAATTCCTGTTGTGCCTACCTGCCACTACATGATGGGTGGGATCCCAACCAATGTGCATGGTCAAGTTGTGTCTGTAGATTCAGCAGGTCAAGAATCCATAGTTAATGGATTATATGCTGTGGGTGAATGTGCTTGCGTGTCGGTGCATGGCTCAAATCGTTTAGGTGGTAACTCGCTATTAGATTTGGTTGTTTTTGGCAGAGCTGCTGGCATCCATGTGAATGAGTATATTAATCAAGGCATGGAACCCCATTTAATTAAACAAGATAATATTGAACAAGCGTTGGTTAGATTAGCGCGCTGGGACACCTCCGCAGGCGGTGAGCGTGTTTCTGATATTCGCCATGAATTGAAAAAAGTCATGCAAAATGATTTCAGTGTGTTCCGAACAGAAAATGTAATGACGGAAGGCGTCGAGAAGCTTAAAAAACTGCGCGAACGTTTAAAGCATGCAACCTTGTCAGACAAGAGCAAATCATTTAATACCGCGCGCATTGAAGCGTTGGAATTAGATAATCTCATGGCTGTGGCCATGGCTACGGCAGTTTCAGCGTTGTATCGCAAAGAAAGTCGAGGAGCACATTCTCGTGAGGATTACCCAAAACGAGATGATCAAAATTGGTTGAAACATTCGCTCTATTTTTCAGATGACAAGATGTCGACAAGGGCCGTTAATATGAAGCCTTTAACGATTCCGCCATTTGAATTAAAAGAGAGAGTTTACTAACTAGGGATAAACTATGAGATTTTCAATTTACCGTTTCGACCCAGAAAAAGATCAAAAACCGCGCATGCAAGAATATGAACTTGATCTTGAGAAGACGAATGCCGTCATGGTATTGGATGCGTTATTAATCATCAAAGCAGAACAAGATGAAACCTTGTCCTTTCGCCGCTCCTGCGGTGAAGGTGTATGTGGTTCAGATGGTATGAATATTAACGGCAAAAATGGTTTAGCTTGTATTACTCCAATACGTTCGCTCAGTGGCCCGATTGTGTTAAAGCCTTTTCCAGGCATGCCTGTTATTCGCGACTTAATCGTCGATATGACACAATTTTACGCGCAATATGAAAAAGCGCAGCCTTACTTACAAAATGATGAGCCACCACCTAGCAAAGAACGTTTACAATCACCTGAAGACAGAGCAAAGCTGGATGGTTTATATGAATGCATTATGTGTGGCTGTTGCTCAAGCTCTTGTCCTTCCTACTGGTGGAACCCTGATAAGTTCCTAGGTCCAGCAGCGTTATTGCAAGCCTCTCGCTTTATTGAAGATAGTCGAGATACTCATACACGCGATCGTTTAGAGCAGCTCGATGATGCCTATAGTGTATTTCGCTGCAGAAGTATCATGAATTGTGCTGATGTTTGCCCCAAAAGCCTGAATCCTACTCAAGCCATAGCCAACATACGCACCAAAATGCTGGATGAGGATGCTTAATCCCCCCACGCTGCGGCGATAAGAATCGCCTTACGCGGGGCTAAATTCTTAGACCACTGCCGTGGTGAAAATTCAATCCAAAAGCAGCACAGCTGCGTAGGAATTTAGCCCCTTGTGAAGGTGTTCGAAGAACACCGGAACATGGGGATCAAATCACCACCTCACCTAATTAGCCGCGGTAGCGGCGTAAGAAAATCTTCCCAATCACCATTTAGGTGTGTTAATCGAGTTAAATTGCCTTAGCAGGAAATCTAAATCTACTCAAACTTAGTCTGAATGTTGTATAATTTTGACTGAACGCCTAATTACATGAACTGTAAAAGTTGTTTGATTTACTAAATTTACGGTTCTCAAGTCATTATTAATGGGGAAAATTGTGCAGATGAGTACGATGAATGCAATGTGGGACTCCTCCATGGTGGACGGAGGTAATGCTGCTTATCTTGAAGAGATTTATGAACAATATCTCAAAGATCCCAGCCAAGTGCCAGCGGATTGGCAAAAGTATTTTTCAAGTTTGCCCCAAAGTAACCAAAAAGATGTTCCACATAGCGATATCAAAGAACAATTTATACAGTTAGCGAAATCAAATGGTGCCAGAGGAGCAAGCGCTTCCTCGGGTAATAGCACTGAACATGAAATCAAACAAATCCAAGTTTTAAGACTAATCAATGCCTATCGATTGCAAGGTCACTTGCATGCGCAAATAGATCCTTTAGGCATGCGTGAAATTTTAGATGAGAATGCGCAAGAGTTGTCTTTAGAAGATCATGGTTTGTCGATACAAGACATGCCAACCACGTTTGATGTAGAAACTTTCGTTGGGCCAAAGCAAATGCCCCTGGGCGATTTGTATCGCGCCTTGAATGACACCTACTGTGGTTCGATTGCTACTGAGTATATGCATATTCCTTCCAATGAAGAACGTGCTTGGATCCAACAGCGGATTGAAGGTACACGTGCTACGCCAAAATTTTCTCCCGAGAGAAAAGAGCAAATTTTAGAACGTTTAACTGCGGCAGAAGGCCTTGAAAAGTATTTAGCAGTTAAATTTCCTGGCGCAAAAAGATTTGGCTTAGAAGGCGGTGAAGCCTTAATTCCTTTAATGGATGAATTAATTCAGCGTGGGGGCTCTCAGGGGATCCGCGAATGCGTGATTGGGATGGCACATCGTGGTCGACTCAACATGTTGATCAACATATTGGGTAAAGATCCAAGAGAATTATTTGATGAATTCGAAGGACGACATTCCTCAACAGTTGAATCAGGTGACGTAAAATATCACCAAGGGTTCTCTTCTGATGTGACAACGCCTGGTGGTACTACTCACTTAGCGCTTGCATTTAACCCGTCGCATTTAGAAATTGTGACTCCCGTTGTTGCTGGCTCAGTGCGCGCAAGACAAAATCGTTCTAAGGACGAAAATCATAATAAAGTACTACCGATTGCAATTCATGGTGACGCATCCTTTGCCGGACAAGGTGTTGTGATGGAGACATTAAATATGTCTCAGACCAGAGGGTATGGCATTGGCGGTACGATTCATATTGTGATCAATAACCAAGTTGGTTTTACTACCAGCAATCCAAAAGATGCTCGTTCAACACTCTATTGCACTGATGTAGCAAAAGTTATCTTAGCGCCCATTTTTCATGTTAACGCAGATGATCCTGAAGCGGTTGTGTTAGTTGCTCAATTAGTTCTAGATTATCGTATGCGCTTTAATAAAGATGTGGTCATTGACTTAGTTTGTTATCGACGACATGGACACAATGAAGCGGATGATCCGTTTGCAACGCAACCTGTTATGTATAACAAAATAAAATCACACCCAAGCGTTCGCCAAATATATGCAGAGCAGTTAGTTAAAGAAAAAGTATTAACCAGTGACAAGCCTAGTGAATTGGTAAAGGAAAATCGCGCTCTGTTAGATAAAGGCGCTTGTGTGGCGAAGAACTTGATTAAAGAAAATCACAATAGCCAAGTTTTTGACTGGAGCAAATATTTCGAAAAAGATTGGAGACAATCAGTTAATACAGCGATTTCTGCTGACAAGGTTTCGCAGTTAGCCGCAAAATTGTTAGCCATTACCCCTGGCACTAATGTGCATCCTCGTGTGGCCAAGATCTATGAAGAAAGAGCGGCGATGGCTACCGGCGCTCAACCTATGGATTGGGGATTCGCAGAAACCATGGCTTATGCGTCTTTATTAGATGAGGGCTATTCAATTAGATTATCAGGACAAGACAGTGGTCGTGGTACATTCTTCCACCGACATGCCGTTGTTCATGATCAAAAAACTGGTCAAACCGATATCCCTTTAACCAGAATTTCACCGAATCAGCCTCCTTTTACTGTGATCGATTCCTTGCTCTCAGAAGAGGCAGTTTTAGGGTTTGAATATGGGTATTCCACAACAGATCCTACATCTTTAGTACTGTGGGAAGCGCAATTTGGTGATTTTGCCAATGGTGCCCAAGTGGTTATCGATCAATTTATTAGTAGCGGTGAACAAAAATGGGGGCGCTTGTGTAACCTAGTGATGTTATTGCCGCATGGTTATGAAGGCCAAGGTCCTGAACACTCATCCGCGAGATTAGAGAGATTTTTACAACTGTGCGCTCAGCATAATATTCAAGTCTGCGTCCCCAGTAATGCGGCACAAATTTTCCATCTGTTAAGACGCCAAATGATTCGAAATTTACGTCGGCCTTTGGTTATTATGTCGCCAAAGAGCTTGCTGCGTTTAAAAGCCGCGTCAAACGACATCAGTGAATTAACAAATGGCAGTTTCCAAGTTGTTATTCCTGAAATTGAAAAGCTTGATGCTAAAGCTGTAACAAAAGTTATTTTGTGCAGCGGCAAAGTCTATTACGATATTTTGGCCAAAAGACAAGAAACCAAAAAGAACCATATTGCAATCATTCGCATTGAACAACTCTATCCTTTCCCTGAGCCTGAATTAAAGAAAGTGCTAGAGCAATATCCTAATGCGAAAGATGTTGTATGGTGTCAAGAAGAGCCAGAAAATCAAGGTGCTTGGTATTCATCACAGCATCACATGAGAGCATGTTTGAGTAATCAACAAAAATTAACCTATGCAGGAAGAGCCGCGTCTGCGTCTCCTGCGGTTGGCTATCATCAAGCGCATGTTGAACAACAAGAAGCGCTTGTTAATGATGCTTTGAAATAATTGTAATCTAAGGGAAAAACAACATGGCAATTGAAATTAAAGTCCCTGTATTACCAGAGTCGGTACAAGATGCGACAATCGCTACCTGGCATAAAAAACCTGGTGAGCGAGTCGAACAAGACGAAAATCTGGTTGATATTGAAACGGATAAAGTAGTGTTAGAAGTAGTGGCACCTGAGCCAGGCTTCATTGAAAGAATTATCAAAAACACCGGTGATACAGTTTTAGCGGAAGAAGTGATTGCTGTTTTTACAGCATCTAAAGATTCTGCTGTGCCAAGTAAGCCTGCGAAAGATGAAGCGCCCGCAATGGCCGCTGCTACACCTGCTAAGCAAGAGCCTGTTAAACAGGCATCTAGCGCAGCTGCGGCTGGCCCAGGTGCAAGAAGAATGATGAGTGAAAAGGATATTCAGCCTTCACAAGTGGTTGGTTCTGGCAAGGATGGTCGAATCACAACACAAGATGTTGCTAAAGCAAGCACATCAAGTGCCGTTGCGAGCACTCCTGTGACATTATCCGGCGATCGTATTGAAAAACGTGTGCCAATGACACGTCTGCGAGCACGCATTGCAGAGCGTTTACTGAGTGCACAACAAAGTGCTGCCATTTTAACAACATTCAATGAAGTTAATATGCAGCCAGTGATGGATTTGCGTAATCGCTATAAAGATCAATTTGAGAAAGCGCATGGCGTGAAATTAGGCTTTATGTCTTTCTTTGCTAAAGCAACTCTTGAAGCCTTGAAGCGTTTCCCCGCTGTAAACGCATCCATTGATGAGAAAGATATTGTTTATCATGGATATTTTGATCTGGCGATAGCAGTTTCATCACCCCGTGGTTTGGTTGTGCCTGTTATTCGCGATGCAGATAAAATGAGCATGGCCGATATTGAAAAAACCATTCATGCGTTGGGCGTAAAAGCCAAAGATGGCACTTTATCAATTGAAGAAATTACCGGTGGAACATTCACAATCTCCAATGGAGGTGTGTTTGGTTCACTGTTATCAACCCCCATACTGAATCCACCGCAATCCGGTATCTTAGGTATGCATAAAATTGAGCAAAGACCGGTAGTTGAAAATAACCAAATTGTAATTAGACCTATGATGTATTTAGCGTTTTCTTATGATCATCGTATTATTGATGGCGCTGAATCTGTACGGTTCTTAGTCACAATCAAAGAGTTATTAGAAGATCCAGCACGTTTATTACTAGATATTTGAGGCCATAATGAATTTACATGAGTATCAAGCAAAAAGAATTTTTGCGGATTACGGACTTCCCGTTCCAAAGAATTTAGTCGCACGTTCAGTCGAAGAAGCTCTGAGCGCAATGAACACGCTCAAAGGCGACAAATTGGTCGTTAAAGCACAAGTACATGCAGGCGGCAGAGGTAAAGCGGGTGGTGTTAAAATCGTTTCAGGAAGAGACGAGTTAGAGCAAGCCGCAAGGGCAATGTTGCATTCACGATTGGTTACGTATCAAACAGATGCGAATGGCCAACCAGTGAATGAAATTTTGATCGAAGAAGTAAGCAACATCAAAAAAGAACTCTATGTGAGTGCAGTGCTAGATAGAGCATCTCAACGTGTTGTGATAATGGCTTCCACCGAAGGTGGGATGGACATTGAGAAAGTTGCTGAAGAAACACCAGAAAAAATTATTAGACTGATTGTTGATCCGCTTGTAGGCGTTATGCCATTTCAATGTCGTGAAGTGGGTTTTGCTTTAGGTCTTAATGTTGATCACCT
>CAZSGE010000035.1:0-28162 GCA_964606325.1 Uncultured Candidatus Berkiella sp. | reverse complement strand
ATGGCTATGATTTTTGAGTAAATTTGATATCGGATTATTATCAACCCTTGTATTGAGAAAACATATATTTTTTAATTGTAATCTTAGGTAAAAGCCAAATACCCCAACCAATATGCCACATACAATGAAGGGTGCTCTCCACTGCCAATCAGGAATATCCAAAATAGTTTGGTTGTTTAATAATAATCCAATAAGTATGCTGCCAGAGATCATTCCTGATAGCACGGCCACGGATGTAAAGCTTGAATACAATCCAAATTTATTCTTTATGCTCCCAATATGAGATAAGTAGGTGCTCAAAGCCCCGTATTCTATGCTCAGCGCAAATCCTTGAGTCATTCTCAACCCTATCAATAATATCGGAGAAAACAGGCCAATACTCTCATAAGTTGGCAACAAACCGATAGCTGCTGTTGCGCCTCCCATTAACGCTAAAGAAAATAACATTATCCTCTTGATTCCAATCTTGTCTCCGATTGGGCCCATAATGAAACCTGCAAAAGGCCTAACCAAAAAACTGACACCAAAAATTCCCCATGAATAGATAATTGATACATCATGGTATTCACTGGGAAAAAATTTGATTGCGAAAAGGGGCGCTAAAGAGGCGTACAAAGCAAAATCTAAGAATTCAAGGTATGTGCCAAGACTAAGCCCAAAAATGGGCTTAATAATACTATCCCTGTCATTGCCTTCCATGCTTATCACTCCTAAATTTCTCTACTTCCTTCACAAAGGCCACTAGAGAGGCAAAATTTCCTACATTTCCGTGTATATTCCAGCATTTTTACTGTAATTTACGCTGAGAAATATAAAACAAAATTGCCTAGATAATCAAATTTACTGGGGATTTTTGTAATTTCAGGGTTTTTCCCACAGAATAAGTTGAATTCGCCGCACAAGATCTATATAGTCAACTTCGTTATATTTATGCTGTTTTGGCTTTTGCTATGACGAAATGTAATGTTAATTAACTAAAAGCCAATATGTAGTACAGGTTATATTTCAAATGAATGCAGACATACTCTCAGAAGCTCAAACATCTGGCGTCTTTCATCGACTGACTGCGCCCGCTATCAGATTTATCAGATTTGTATTTTACCGCTTGTTAGGAGGTTCCATTTCCTCAAGGGTAAAAGAAAAACAACATTCTCAACATTCATACCTGATTGAAATCTCTGATGAAGTAGAAGATTCTTCAGCATCGGTTATGTACATGTATACCATTAAACGAATGCAGAGCTTTTTTGCTGATAATCAATTCAAAACCCTCTCGGATTATAAGTATAAAATTAAAACAAATTTTAAGTTTACCCGCGCTTGTCCAAACAAAAGAGCGCTTGTAGCACAGTGTGCTAAATTTGTTGTACTTAACCCTCATAGTGATAGATCAAAAGAAAATGCAGAAGATCTTCTTGGTAATGGTTGGATTGTCGATGAAGCTGTAAACAAATATATGGACTACCTGTGCCATAAAAACAAAGGTGTGTACGCCATCAGTAGCGAATGCAACCAGTATAATCAACCTGATTTTGCAACAAGACTTCTTCATAATAGACCAGAATATTACGCTAATTTGAAATTACTTGCTCCTAAAGCTAAAACCCTATTATGGCCAATGTGTGACAACACTCATTGGTATTTAATTTTGATTAAAAAGCAACCATCAGGAATGTATAATATTTATTGTATAGATTCGCTAAATTCATCAGATCGTAAACAATATCTGCATAAAGCTGAAAGAACCCTAGCGGCACTTTTTCCAAACCAGGATCCCAAAAAACTCATTGGCAAAAAAGAATGCATCAATATTCCTGTACAATCCAGAGGTGTAGAAGGAAGCATCCCTAAAACGAATTATACAGACTGCGGACCAGCTATCTGTTATTGGGCAACCCAATTTGCCAAAGGTGTTGATATAAATGCTATCCCACATCAAGGTGTTTGCGACTACAGTGCATTTAGAGTAGATATTGCACAAAAGCTCATTGAAGATAATAATAAACCTCGGTCAATTCCAACGATTACGTTGGATTAGATCTTTACTTTATAAGCTTAGTTGCTTTTATTATACTCAAGGAGTGGTATTATGTTAATTGAAATCAATCATGAAGATCTCTCTTTCATCTCAGCCGGTTGTGGCGACAACACATGCACTGATGCGACGCTCAATTTCCTACATTCTTGCACTATGGAACAGATGAAAGCGGTGAACACCATTTTCAGAACCATACTATTATCTGATGAAATGATAAATGTGGATAACGATACGAAAATCGCTGCTTTAATTGCCGCTATCGAAGCCAATCCCATTTAACTTTTTATCAAAAATTATTCCTAAAAAAACCAAGCAACTGATAAGATGGGATTTTATGATCCCATCTTCAGGTTAAGATGAATACCTTATTATTTATTAAAGGTCTAATGATTGGCTTTTCGATTGCAGCCCCTGTTGGCCCTATCGGTATTTTATGTATCAATCGCACATTAGCCATGGGTTTAGGCGCTGGCTTAAGCTCAGGATTGGGGGCAGCGCTTGCTGATGCACTCTATGGGTGCATAGCGGGCTTTGGTCTTGTCTCACTTTCAAGCTTTTTGTTAAATCAACAAAAAATCATTACGTTGGTAGGCGGCGCCTTTTTACTTTATTTAGGTTTGCGCACCATTTTGAACCGTAGCGCGCCTAATCAAATTTTGGACACGGCAAATTCAATTTGGCGTGATTTTTCTTCGACCTTTTTGCTCACCTTAACTAATCCAGCCACCATTATTTCGTTTTTAGCGATATATGCTAGCTTGGGCATTGTTGAACCTTCTGCTAATTACCTTGAAGCAATCATGATTGTGCTTGGCGTATTTGTAGGCTCATTGTTATGGTGGTGTATTTTAAGCTTTACCATTCACCATATTCGCCACAAGCTCAGTGACTCGCTATTGAAATGGATTAACTACGGCAGCGGCCTCATTTTATTGGGATTTGGGCTTTTCGCTTTGATAAAATCAATATAATGAAACGCATTAGGTGAGCATCTAATATATTTATATTGCTCCCTTGCTTTAATTCTGGTATAAGTTTGCAAACTTATATCCGAATGAGGATCATTTTATGGCTACCTGTGGTGTTAACAAAAACCCTGTCAATCTTGCTGTTACCCCTCATATTCAACCTTTATTAGCCTTTAATCATGAAGGTTTTGTTGACGTATTTTTATTTGACGACACATCCCTGATTGTAGAAAAGCTTGGATTAGACAAAACCAAACAACTGCCCTTATCCACTTTAGCCAATGCGAATATTTTGTTTCACATTTCTCAACAATTGCAATTAGTCCCAGGCGAAACCGTTGAAGATGACAATCAAATCATAGCGCATCTTAAAAACTGCTTAAGTCATAATATTTTGAACAAAGATGCCGTCGTGAAAGAAATCTGCACTGCGTGGAATTATGTCGCTACCTTATCTATGTCCACTTATTATGCCAACCTGAGAGAATCAAAAACGCCTGCTATATTGGGCTTTCAAGGTGCTTATGAGCTGAGCTTGCATAATTATATTGCAGGATATTTATCAACATTATCTCAATATAATCAAATCCAAACCTGGGTCTTTACTCAAGCGGCAGAGCTTGTTAAAAGCACAATAGAAGGCAGAGCATTCTCAACAAATCCTTTTATTAAAATGCTAGCACTAACCACTTTGGCTAATGAATGTACCGCTGATTTACAAGAAAGCAAAAGCACTATTGATAATATTAATAAGCGGCTTGAAAAAGAACAAAGCAAGTGGTTTACCGACATTATTGGTTTGGTAGGCTTCGAGGTTGAACAAGCTTTAGAAGAGCTTAGCGAAGCGGAACTAAAAGCAAAATCAGGTGAGTTGCAAAGAACATTGCAATGTTTATTAGATGAGATAACCAATAATTTATCACAGGACGAAACTATTTGCGGCTTGCTCGAAGAAACGTTCAAATTAGCGCGCGCTCCGCTTGATCATCCTGTTGTACTAAAATCTGATCCCAAACCAACTCAGCAGCAAGTCTTACAAGCCATTGCTTATGTTGTTGCTAAAAATCTACGTGAGAAAAAATTAACATTAGCGTCAACATCACTTACAACAGATGTTAACATTCTTAAATTAGCCAGCTCAAAACTTGATGAAAATGTAGAAAAATTGCTAGAAATGTTGTTGGATGAAAATAGATATTTTACACCTACTATATTAAATGCCATTGCCAGTCGCTCAGCATCTGAAGCAGTTCGGGATGTGGCCAGCTCCAAGCTTAAAGCTCAAGAAAGCGCCGAGGTATTGCTTACCCCTGCAGCCGCTACAGTTACTACGCTGTATGAGGCAAAAAAGCAGAAAAAAGATGAAACGACAGCTGCGCCTAAACCAATTGGCGCGCCGCAAGTTGTCATAGATATTGAAGATGATAGTAGCTCACAAAAGAAGGCAGTCGTAGGCAAAAAACGTAAATCAAAAGTCTAATTCAAGCCCTTAAGATTTCACCGGCTCACTGGTTGCCGGTGAATTCTTAAGCGGCTCTAACATTTGAATGCGCTTGGTAAACTCATTAAATTCAGCGCCGGCTAGCGAAAGGTTGGTGTCGGTCACATATTTAATATAAAACGCTTTTGAATCTGCAAATAAGCTCATAATTACGATATTGTAATTATCTAATGAGGCGATCCCTTTGGCATATTCATATCCCCGCCAGTTACCTTTGCTCAATAAAGGTTCAGATATTTTATAATTTGCAAACTGATCTTTTACAAATTCTTGAATATAAATGTGTCGCTCTTCTGGCGTAAAACTAACAAATTTTTTATCGCCTTTTTGGTAATCGACAGAACCCAATTCATAAAGTGTATTTTTATCAACACTTAATTGAGCAATATGGATATCTATTTGTTCATCACCGTGCTGGATAACTTCATGATATTCATCGGGAGAATATAAAGACAATAATGAAACATTGATTAAGGGTAAGGTGTATTCTTTAAATTCTTCTTTCCAAACAGGCAACAACAATAGTTTTAATCTGTCATAACTGCCCTTGATTCCAATCAAATTCTCATCAATTAATTCCGGCGTGATGTAAAATTTACCAGCGCCCAAATCTAAAGGCGTGCGCGTGCTAGAAGCAAGAATAATCTTTTCGGAGTTATCAATAATGACTTGAGGAGAAAAATATTGTGATTGGTGCTTTTCAAGCTTTTGCTTGAGCGGCTCATACTCACTATCTTTAATAACGGTTTTGGCGAAATAGCTTTCTTTAGCACTTTTCCAAGTTAATGCCTGAAATTCTTTTAATATTTCAAGGGTACTTTGGATATCATGAACGATTTTAACACGTTGTTCATCGGTATATTTTTTTTGCATCAAGTCCCAGAAGTCATGATGCAAGGTTTGGTTGATGTACCCACCCGTTTCATTCACCGTTGCAAAAAATGAAGTTTCATCTCCCAAAGGCAGTGGCGCAGCTACTGGAGCTTCCTGTGCTCTTACTGGGCTAAGAAAGACATTAATGAGCATTAGGGAAACAGCGACATTCTTTAGCAAACTGATCATAGTTCTCTTACACGTATTTTATAGGGGTATGAACAAAGTCAAACATCTGCCATATGATAACTTCTTTGCCCACGGCAATAAATGCTTTAAAGGACACCCATCCAAAATAATCCTCTAAAGCGTTTTAATAGTACCCACTTCAACGATCTTAAGTGGACATCCACTTATGATTTATACAAAAAAAGGGGCTGTTGCCCCCCCCTTTTAATATAATACGTCAGT
This sequence comes from Uncultured Candidatus Berkiella sp., assembly GCA_964606325.1. GTDB lineage: Bacteria > Pseudomonadota > Gammaproteobacteria > Berkiellales > Berkiellaceae > Berkiella. Next base: position 22,371 of record CAZSGE010000035.1, on the reverse strand, counting down.
TAAATCACATTATTCTACAACAACCTGATTTTGATTTCCTTTTATCCTTTGCGAGATTTTCTGCATCTTCTTTTCTTTTCAATTCTCTTTCCCTAGCCGCTGCAATCATCTCTCTATTTAAAGGTATGGTGGATAAAGGTCTGCTGGCAGTAAGCGGCGCATCTACTGCAAGCAACCCGGCCGGAGGTGGGGTAATTCGTGGAGCTGCGGCTGAAACATTTTCTTGATTTAGCATCATGCCGGCTTCACGCTCCTTGGCATTTTTAGCTTTATAATGGTTATAACGTGGGAAATAATCTTTATAAGGCTCGTAAGATGCGGGAGCATTGTTGTCTCTCTTTGCTTCTAGTTGATCAATTTCAGCAAACTTCTTTAGTTCATCTTCTGTAAATTCTGTAGACGGGCCGCTACGTAACATCAAGAATCTCCAATAACTAATTTAAATTTAGAAAACTAATTATACATATATTAATAAGTTAGAAATGTCATAAATATTTAGATTTTCTTATCTTGATTTAAATTGGAAATGCTGGCTTAATCGCTTTTTGACTACACAAAGGACAATGATATGAAGCAATGGAGTTTGGTTTTAGCGCTAATTTTAATTTCCCCCCTATCACATGCTGATGATCTTTCTGATGATTGCTTAAAATCGATGCAACATGTCTATAAGTTCTACTACCACGAAATCTTGCCAAAAGACAAAAACAGCAAACCTGAAAAATTAGGCCAACTCGAAGCAGCTCAAATGCAAGAAGTCATTGGTAATCTGAAAACCAATTGCTCAGAAGATGTTATTACAAAAATGAATTTGTTATTACAGTCCGAAGAAGTTTCGCAGGGTTAATTGTTAGCCAAAAGTCCCATAGCGTTCTTTTGGCTATTCCACCTTGATAAGCAATTTTTTCTGATCCAGCGTAATTTTTAAATTTTTCATGACCTCTAGCCCCATTAAGCCAAAGTTCACGCTTGAATCATATAACCCTTTATTATAAACAACACTAGGCTCAGTAAATTCTTTTCCCTCCCAAAATGCATCAGCCTTAATTTTCACTTTGATGGCATTTTGTTCGCCATAATGTGAGCCTGTTTGTATCGATTCACTGCTGATTTTTTTAAAAGGCAAAGTATGGATCCCCGGGGGCATTGTAAATTCTTCATTGGAGCCTGTATCCAATACAAAAGACATTTTTCTAGTATTTTTTTCATCTTTGAAAACAACTGCCACCATGGGGATTTTATCTTGGTTTTTGTAGGTTGTTGTATCCGCATCAGCCGTAAGATTTCCAGAATGTAAAATAATGTTTTGCTCTGGCAAGTCTAATGTCAATAAATAATGGTAAAATGCACCTACACCGAGTATGCCATCTATATCTTCATGAAATTCTTTCTTCATGTAGCTTATAAATGAAGGTTCGGGATAAGCTAACATATCATAATCATACAAATGTACATCACCCAAGCTAAGCTCTGGAACATTATATAAATTGGCATTATATTTTTTATCATTGCGGGTATATTTAACTTGCTTAGTTTTAACAAGCTTTAATTTACTAGCAAGTTTTTGCGAAATAACACTTACAGAAGAGCCTGTATCTAACATAAATTTGTAAGGCCCTTTACCATTGATATTCACTTCAATCGCGAAATGTTTGCTTTTCAAAGGTATTAAACCCAAGCTTACCGGATCATTCAGCGAATCAGCGCGTGCGGGCCTATCAAAAGAACTTGCGCTCGCTACTGTTTGTATGCCAAGCAGTAGTAAAAGAATCAGCAGCTTGTAAGCTTTCATTAAAAACCTTATTGCATCAACAAGTCATATCTTCTAATATCGTGCGCTAGGGATTTTTTTGTATGTGTATATACAGGGTGGCACGCCATATGCGATATCGGTTCTTTCGTGAACACAAATATGTCAGTTTTAGGCTAACAGAATTTGAAAGAAGGGTAGCTAAAACTGACTTTAGCGCCATTACCGATGTGCTAGCCCTAAAAGAACCACTACTTTCGCTGTGGGAGCTGATGAAAGGACATGCTGCTTACGAAGACACAGCGATCTTCGCTTTATTAAGAAGCAAAGGTGAAAACCTTTCTGAAGAATTGGAAAAAGATCATCTAGAACATGAACAGAGTTTTACCGAGTTCTATGCAGCACTAGATAATATTGCAGCTGAAGCAACCGAAGAACGTCTGCACATGGGATATTTATTTTATCTTACTTATCGATTCTTTGTTGCCGAAAACCTAAGACATCTTCATATGGAAGAAGCTTTTATTATGCCTGCGCTTCAAGAGCATTGCACAGATGCAGAATTAAGCCTCGTTGAAGCTAGCACCTACAACCATATGACCTCAACACAAATGATCGAGATGATGTCACATTTATTTCCACATATGGATATCAATGACAAAATATTCTTTTTGCAAGATATCAAAAAAACGCAAGCTGCAAAATTTAAGCAAGCATGGGAAGGCATTAAGCATCAATTAACTGTAGATGAGCAACAGATGGCTGAGCAGCAACTCAACTTAACAGAATCACTTTGTATAGAATAACAAAAAGTATCCAAGCAACAGCGTAATCACTATCGCTATTTCAGATGCAAATACTAACCAGAATGTATGCGTGAACACAGGTGTTGCTTGATTATGTTTGGCTTGAATGCCATCGTAGATGCTTAAAAAGACCGCGGTTAACACTATTGCTGGCAGTCCCATTACCATTCCTATAAATATAAAAGGCACATTACTGGCCGGGACTGCAATTAATAGATACATTAAAAAGCGTTTTAAGCCATAGTGTACTTGAGTATTTTTATACCATGACTGTGGCATACATCTAACCTTTTAAAGTTCTTGGAATCAATCAAAAGTTACTTTGCAACACCAATATTAATATCTGTGAGTCCTTTGATATATTCATTATTTTTAAGTTTTTGCGGATCTTTTTCGCCATTGATGTTCAATAAGATCAATCGGCCATGCCCTTTGTCGAAATCATCTCTAAAATCATAAACTGCACCAATTACCACTAACTCTTTTTTAGCAATCTTGTCTTTGAATTTATTAACTGCATATTTCACTTGATTATTAATGTTTTCAACCACGCCTTGATTGGTGCTAATATTTGGTGATAAATGCAAATGATTAAGTTCAGTTCGGATAGCTTTAGATTCTTTACTGTAGTTGCCCAACGCTGTTTTAATCGCGCCACATTCAGAATGACCAATAATAATCAATAAAGGGGTATGTAAATGCTCCACACCATATTCAATCGAGCCCTCGGTTGTTTTAATCTGATTCCCTATATTACGGATTTTAAATAAATCATTAATCGGTGATTTATGATAAGCATCTGTTTGAACGCGAGAATCAGAACAGGTTAACACAGTCGCTCGAGGTGCTTGCTGTTCAGCAAAAGATTTAAAATCTTCATGTGACATTTCTTCGATATGTTTTGCATTATCAACAAAAACACTCTTAACAAAATTTCTGACTTCTTCTGTAGAGGTGTCCACTGGCGCTTCACTACTAAAAGCCAATGTCGAAAAGAAAATCGTCATGATGCAGACTACGCTAGTTATTTTTTCCATTAGATTGTTCCTTTGATGTTTATTTACTGCTGTGCTTTAAGCTGTTCATATCAATCACAAATCGATATTTGACATCCGATTTGATGGTTCTTTCATAAGCTTCATTTACCTTATCAATAGGGATCATTTCAACATCACAAGTAATATTGTGCTTCCCACAAAAATCTAGCATTTCTTGTGTTTCAGGCAAACCACCTATAAGCGAACCAACTAGACTTTTTCTACCAAATATGAGTCTTCCCATTTCAATGGTTGGGTTTTTAGGCGCCACGCCAACAACGCACATTTTTCCATCACGCTTGAGTAATCCTAAAAATGGATTGAGATCAATAGGCGCACTCACCGTGTTCAATATAAAATCAAATGTACCCAAATGTTGATCTAATTGTGTCTTGTCAGTAGAGATAATTACTTCATTCGCACCCATTTTTTTGGCATCATTCACCTTAGAAGGAGACGTTGTGAGCACAACCACATGAGCGCCCATAGCATGAGCCAATTTGACACCCATATGACCTAAGCCACCCAACCCCATGATACCAACCTTTTGTCCTGATTTAATTTGCCAATGACGCAAAGGTGAATAAGTGGTTATACCAGCACATAGCAAGGGTGCAACTTGTGAAAGGTTAAGATTACTAGGTATGTGTAAAACAAAATCTTCATTAACGACGATATTATCTGAATAACCACCAAAGGTTGGGGTTTTCCCATCTTTTTCATAACTATTGTAAGTTGCAACAAAACCATTTTCGCAATATTGCTCAAGCCCTTCCTTACAACTACCGCAAGTTCGACATGAATCTACCAAACAACCAACACCAACCGTATCGCCTGGCTTAAACTTTGACACCTTGTTGCCAACGCTAACAACTTTGCCAACAATTTCATGTCCAGGCACCATTGGATAAAGCGCTCCGCCCCACTCGTTTCTTGCTTGATGGATGTCTGAATGACAAATCCCACAAAACTGTATATCAATCAATACATCTTTGGGCCCCACTGTACGACGTTCAAATTGAAATGGACCTAAGGGAGAGGTTTCATTAAGCGCTGCATAACCATGGGACTTCATTTGCATTCTCCAATCATTGATATTTAGATCACTAGTTAAGAATATAGCTGTTGATTATAATTGCTATTAATATTTAAATGATGATTAATGCAAGTATAGGTTTGTCTCGGAGAATAATGTGGAAAATCAAATCACAGATTTAGATCTTACTTTTTACCAAGAAGCACTCAATGAAGCTAAAAAAGGCCTTGCTAAAGGCGGAATCCCCATTGGCTCAGTGTTGGTCTATCAAGGAAAAATAATAGGTCGCGGCCATAACCAACGCATACAAAAGGGAAGCGCTATTTTACATGGCGAAATGGATGCGATTGAAAATGCGGGCAGGATTAAAGCGAACATTTATCAAGAATGCACACTATATACAACATTATCTCCTTGCTCGATGTGCTCAGGCACTGCATTACTTTACAACATACCTAGAATAGTTATTGGTGAAAACAAGAATTTTATGGGTGATGAAAACCATTTGAAATCACGAGGAGTGATATTATTAGTCTTGCAAGATCAAGACACCATCCAAATGATGGCAAATTTCATTAATGAGAATCCACAAATGTGGAATGAAGATATCGGAGAATCATAGCTACGTGCATATTCAAGATATGTATAAATTAATGACTTTTTATATTTAAATAACCCAAGAAGCTATATTCATATTATAGATACTCGCGCCAATTTGAAATTAAGCTGTATTTAATGGCGGTAAATTATGAAAATATCAATACCCCAACCCGCAACTTGCCGTATGGCTGGGCCACGAGATCTAGAATTTATCTATGAAAGCTTATTTAATCTCTTTGATGAAGAAGAATGTTTAGATAAATTTTCACAAACTCAAGAAACACTATTTGAAGCACTTTTCTCCAACAAAGCATTCGCAGAATGTATAGTTGCTGAACTTAATAATGTACCTGTCGGTTTGCTCTTGTTTTCTGTTACTCAACATAATTTTACTATATTCCCTTCTCCTGGCATTTTTGTTCATAATATTTATGTCACACCAGAACAAAGACGGCTGGGCGTAGCAAGGCATCTTGGAGATTATGTAAAAAATATTGCGATCTCAAGAAACTATTGTAGGATTGATGGCATAATCTTAAAGAATAATCAAAATGCTCTGGCTTTTTATCAAACTGTACTAGATTATATATATTACACACGATTAAAATTAAAATAATGAAAATTAATGATAGAAAATTTAAAATTTTCCTTATCACTTTACTATCATTGTCAATTATAGCTATTTTGACTAGCTTTATCGGCGTTCATGCTGAGTTTGAAAAATATTTAAGAGTCATCATTTTTGTCACCTCGGTTATCTTCACTATATACTTTATTGCGAAGGCTAGGATAGATCAGGCTTTAACTTTTATAATTGTCTGTGTTTTATTTAACCCCTTTTTCGCCATCAATCTTGACAAGCAAGTGTTCCGCGTAATCGAAATCCCCGTCATAAGCTTATTTATACATCGCCTTTACCTCCTCGTTATCGAAAACGACTTGTTGTCAATCGAGCAAGACGCCGATAATCTGGATCGCTACTTTAAAGAGCTAGAACACATTATTACACCCTTAACCTATCATCAAATTTCAATCTACATCAAAAAAAGATACCCGCAAGAATGTAAAATAAATGATGAGTCTGTTAAATGGAAAATTAAAGAGTTACCCGACGCTGAATTTGAAATATCTAGAGAATTTTATTCGTTGGGGAAAAATAGCAAAGGGGGCGTCACTGCCAAAATGATTAACAAATATCAAAACATTGAAATTCATCTTAATTTCAATTTAACAGATATCGTTAAATTAACCATCAAAGAAGGTAAAGAACCCCATAAGGCAAATCGACTGGCAAGATACTTAAAAACAGCTTTAGTCAGCAAATATCACTATTTGGAATTATAATAATTTCAACTTAGCCAAACCTGGCTTCATTGCGGATACAACAAACATCTATTCATTCATAAATAAAAGTAATTGCACACATACACATTGAGTTCCAATTATCTTAAACGCCCAAACGCTCGTCCGTTATTTCTATCAAATCCTCGATAATATCATTAACCTAGCGAGACAAATTTAAATTATTAAAGGTATTTATTATGTCTACCGAAGGCCCAATCGTCCCAGTTGATTCCATTAAAACAGAACAAAAACAAGAAGTTAAACCAGCTACAGGCTTTATTACTGATGCTAACATGCTCGCCACATTAAGAGGCGGTTTAAGAAAACGTACTGGCACCAATGCTCCAACAGCATTAAAAGCAACAGATGCTAATGTTGTTGCACCTGTTGCACCAAAAGCAGGTTTTAAACCTGTAGAACCAAAAGCTGTTGTTGCTGCTAAAGCACCTATCGCGCTTAAGCCAACAACTAAACCTGCACCAGCCAAAGCGCCTATGCAAGCACTTGTTAAAAATCCAAATGCTAATCGTCCTCTTCCTGCACCACCCGTACCTCCTAGAGACGATGAAGGACTAGCATCTGATCAACCAGTTGTGCCACCAGCACTACCAGTTAGAAAAGAATCGTTAGCTAAAATCGAATTACCTGTTGCAGCAACTGTGCCAGTTGCGCCACCAGCACCTCCTGCGCCACCAGCACCTCCTGCGCCACCAGCACCTCCTGCGCCCAAAGCGCCTGCTGCTCCTGCTGTTACAGTAACCGCTGCGCCTAAAGGGTTGTTGTTTAGTGCAAATGATTTAGCTGCTAAAGCGGGTAAATTGAAAAAAGCTGTAACGGTTGATAAATCTGCTGCTAAAGCAGGCGCCGTGCGTGATGGCAACAATGTTGCGACCAAACCTGCTGTAACAACTGTTGCTCAACCTACTACTGTTGCTCAACCTAATGCGACAAAAGTTAGAGCAGCGACTGTACCTGCAGCTGGTGTCAGCATGTTCGATGAGTTAACCGCTAAATTAAATAAAAGAAATACGCTTAAGTAATTTTTTTACTTTTAGTTCAAATTTGCGCCTTACTGATAGTGGGGCGCTAATTTCTTAATTCTCACCTTTGGCTGTATGTCTTATCAGCGCAAATCTGGTATTTCCATATGAAACTTTTATTGCTTAAGCCATGTCTTAAATGCACTAATCCGTAATTCGATTGGAGTATGTTATGAGACTATTGTTATTAGCAGCATTAATGCTATTTACCTCAGCATCATTTGCCGGCCACAAGCATCATCATCGCCATCATGGTTACTATTATAACAACCCTGGATACTATTACTATAACGGCCCTGGATATTATAATCATTACTATTATCAACGCAAATATCAACGAAGAAATTGGTATTATGACCCCTACACTGGTCAATATTACCGATATCATCGCAACCGAGGTCCTGTTATCAGATTTGGTATAGGCTTTTAAATTTAAGAGTGGGGAGTTTTGGTAAATGGAAATTTAACTGAACTCCCTACCCATCATTTCTCTCTTAAATCCTGTTAATCTGTCCTTGAATCGTTTCGCGTTGTACTATAATCCGTGTCATTATTATAGTTTTGAGGGATCTCATTGCTCTCATAGGTGGGATCGTCTTTTTGATAGAAAAAATAAAACTGTGTACCGTCATTATCATAATAATTTGAATAATAATCTTCAAAAAACGGATTAACATACATATACGAGTGGGTAGAACGCTGGTTGCGATCACTACTTCTCTCACGTGTTCTTTCGCTTGGGTAATTTACTTTAGCTTGAAGATTATTACCCGGATATGAATATGTTTTAGCTAATAAACCTGGGCTAAAAATGTAAATCAGGGCCGACAATAATAATATGTGCTTCATATTCATATCTAACTTCCTTCAGACTTTATAGATATGACCTTATATCTTATAAACAAGTTCCTTTAATAAATCTATTAAAATCAATTAATTATCAAATCATATTAATAATGATTGGATATTGACTGAGCAAATTCATATATGATTTGAATGTAATAAAGTATTTAGTGCGTGGAGCCCCACACCCGGACGGTGTCTCTTCCGCTGCTTTTTGCTACATTTAGCGCTTCATCAGCTGCACGTAATAATTCCAACGAGCTTTTAGAATCATCAACAACATGAGTAACACCAATAGAAACTGTAATTGAACGTAAGTTTTTGCCTTTATAAAGAATGTTTATTTTTTTAATTTCATCTCGTATTTTATTTAATTTGATCATTGCATTATTCAATGACGTATTAACGAGTAAAATCATAAACTCTTCACCACCCAACCTGAATACTACATCGCTATCTTTGAACGATGACTTCAACACATGAGATACGCGCTTAAGCACAAGATCTCCAGCATCATGGCCGTAGTTATCATTAATTTGTTTGAAATGATCCAAGTCCAAAACAGCAATGCATAGCGGTGATCGTTCTCTCAATGCACGCTTAAGTTCTCTCGGAAGCAATTGAGTTACATATCGCTTGTTAAACAGCCCAGTCAGCGGATCTTGAATTGTTTGCTGTCTTAATGCCTCTAGTAAATTGATATTTTCAAAGTATAAATTCTGTGAATGAGCAAACAATCGATTATTTTTATAACAGGCTACCATCATAAATACTAAATACATCGTCATTGCAACACTGAGTAAATTATAATGGTTACCAGGTTGCATCATCAACCATATATCCAGCGGTACAACACAACCAACTAGAAATAACCAACTTGCTACTAAATTTGCATTCAATGTTTGCATCCCACCTGCGGAAACGCCTGCAACAACCACTATCACTATCATCTGTGCGATTAAATCAGATGGCATTAATATGGAACCGACAGCTCCCCACAATAAGGCAGCAATTGTAGAACCCGTTACAAACAAGTAAAGATGTAATTTTGGATGGCGAGACAAATTTCGATAAAGAATCATCAAACACAATCTCAGCGCTGTTAGAACAATGATAGCGCCATACCACAATTTGATATTTACTGGAGATGTTGGCAAAACTCCCAAAAAAACCACTGTAGCGCAAGCAAACGATGCTATTAAGTTAGGAACAAAATTCTTTTGCAAAATGGTAATTTGCCCATATAACAGCTGTTGCTGGATCTCCATGGGAGACATCAAAGGTTCAGATATCATGTTTTGATTGTTAAAATCTTCCAAACAGACAATCTCTCAATAGGTGTACTTATACTATTATAGAATAATTGAAATGCGTTAATATTATAATTATATTCAGGGCTGATTATTTGGGAAGTTTTTGTTTTAGCGAAGAAAAGTCCTGCCAAGGATCAGATTTTATCAATTCCAATCTGGTTTGTACCGTCTGTATAGTGAAATCAGTTGCCTTCAAGCTAGGTTTTAGTTCTTCCCAAGCTAATGGGGTTGACACTGTTGCCATCGGTCTTGCGCGCGTAGAATAGGCGGCTACAGCTGAAGCGCCACGTTGGTTTCGTAAGTAATCAATAAATATCTTTTTATTGCGTTTATATTTAGACATCACATGTACATAATCAGCTGGATATTTACTCACAATATATTGACTAAATGTTTTTGCAAAATGCGCAATACATTCCCAGTCATACCGACGCTGTATTGGAACAACGACATGTAATCCTTTACCTCCAGTTGTTTTGACAAATGAATCCAGTCCTTTTTTTTCTAATTCTTCTTTTATTAAAAAAGCAGCGTCTATAACTTTACCCCAGGTACTACCTTCACCAGGATCTAAATCAAACGTTATCATGTCTGGTTTATCAATTTTATCAACTGTTGTTCCCCAAGGATGAAATTCTAGAACACCCATCTGAACAAATTGCATTAAACCACTCAGATCTTCAATATACAAATAATTATCGCCTTCAAACACATGCTTTATCCTTTTATTGTCAGCTAAGTGTTTTTGAAAAAAACAAGCACCATTGATACCACTTGGACAACGAAAAATAGCAAGTGGGCGATCTATTACATAAGGTAAAATCCATTGATGTATATTTTGGTAATATTCGGCAAGATCAAGTTTGGTAATGTTATCTTCTGGATAAACCACTCTGTCAGGATGAGTAATTTCAATATCAATTTCTCCCTTTTGATGGTTTGTCTTTAGTTTCATAGCCTTTTTGCACCCTGAGTTTCTTTCTTTTGAAATTCAGTTTTACCATATATATAGATTATCTGAAGGCTACTTTGGTTCATTAAATTTATTACAAAAGTCAGCGCACAATGGTTCCTTAAGCGGGACTACACGCTTGTTAGATACTAAACTAACACTCTAACTTTTGACCAACGCCTTGATTGGTTCTCACTTTGAATGGATACTCATATTCCAAAGGGAGAATAAAAAATGAATGGATTTTTGGGTTTGATTAGTTTTTTGTTTGTAGTCAACGCACTTGCCTCTGATAAAACAGTGAATTTAGTTGTTGATTACAAAACTGTTCATTTCGCTGGCAAAGCAGTCAAAGCTTTAGCTATTAATAATCAAATACCAGCCCCTACTTTACATTTCAAAGAGGGCGACAAGGTTACCATTAAGGTACAAAATAATTTAAAAGAGGGTACAGCAGTTCATTGGCATGGCATTATTCTACCTTGGCAAATGGACGGTGTTGCTGGCATTACTCAAAAAGAGATCAAACCAGGAAGCACCTATCAATATCAATTTACGCTCAAGCAGTCAGGCACATATTGGTATCATGCTCACGCCGGCCTTCAAGAACAACAAGGTATGTATGGTGCTTTTATAATTGATCCTATTAAAAAACCTACCTATGAATATAATAAAGATTTTGTGATTGTCTTATCCGATTGGATCAACACAAAACCCGATCAGGTTTTAGCTAATTTAAAAAAGGAAGGTGATTATTACGCCCCCAATTTTCCCATGCAAGCTTCCCTGACACGTTTTTTGAATGACTACAATAAAGCAGATAAGCAAGAACGTAAAAATGTACTTGATGATTATAAAATGATGCAGCAAATGCGCATGAGCATTTACGATATTAATGATGTTGCATATGATGCTATTTTACTCAACGGCCATAGCAGATCATCTCCTTGGACAGCACAAGTCGATGTGGGGGATGTGGTAAGATTGCGCTTCATCGGTGCGGGAGGTAATAGTATATTTCATGTAAAATTGCCGCACACAGATATGCAAGTTGTACATGTTCAAGGTAATGATGTGGAACCGTATGCTATTTCAGATTTCACCATTGCACCTGGCGAGACGATAGATGTTCTTGTGAAAATTACACACTCGCATCCGCATATTATCTATATTGAATCCATGGAAAAGTTAAATGCAGTCTATGGCGCGTTAATTACAACTGATAAACCCTATGTTAATTATGATACGGTTACGCCCTTTCCCTGCCCTCAACCGGTAACTCGGGAAATGATGACATATGGGATGAATCATGGTGGCATGAGTCACGGCGGAATGAACCATGGTGGCATGAGCCATGGTGATATCAATCATGAGACTATGAACCATACTCAAATGCCTGCGAAAGCTGATGAGAAAAATCATAGTGGCATGAAACACCCAACAATAAGTAACAAACCGGTGGCTAATGGCACACAAAAGCATGATGCTATGAAATCTCACAACACATCAGGCTCGCAAATTGCTAAAACTAAATATCAACACCTTAAAGCTACACACAAAACAAACGATCCTAAGAAACCTGTTTATAAAACTATCAACATGGAATTAGATGGGTGGATGGATAGATATATTTGGTTTATCAACGGTGTGCCAGAACATCTTGCACATCCCATTATATTTGAACCAAATAAGCGCTATCGGATTATATTTAAAAATACTTCTATGATGCATCACCCGATGCATATTCATGGACACTGGTTTATCGTAAGAAATGAACATGGGGAGTTTGATCCATTATTGCATACGATTGATATGCCTCCTGGGGCAACTATTGTTGCCGACATTGATGCTGACGTGAGTGGTCAATGGTTATTTCATTGCCACCTGCTTTATCACATGATGTCAGGCATGTCGCGCGTGTTTCAATATTCTACACTCATTGAGATCACTCAAGATAAAATGAAACCTGAGAATATTGTTGAAAATACACAATTTTATAATCGCCCAATGGTACGCGTTGATGCGTTGCACCCTATTGATGTCGCGCTCATTAACCATCCTATGGCTCATCCGCATGGGTTTTATTTCGCGAATCATTTAGATATCGGCGATGATCCTTTTCATAATGTGCAGCGCATGACATTCAAAGGATTATATGGACCTGACTATCATAAATTGAACCTATTTATAAATGACGCACAAATGAAAGATGGCACACTTGAAAATGCCGATCTGGATATTTTTTATTGGCATTTATTAGATCAATTCTGGGCAATCAAAGGTGGCATTAATTATTTTTATAGACCATCTAATTCTCCTTATGCCCAACCTGGGATCGGCCTAGAAGGCATGATGCCTTATTTTATTGAAACCGATCTCAGAGCTTATTTTCATGATGGCAGCTTTAAAACAGATCTAGAATTTACCAGAGACACCCAAATTACCAATAACTTTTTTATCAATACAGGCATAAGAGGGATTTTGGCAACCAAAACAGTGGCTGAAGATGACATCGGCAGTGGATTAAATACAATGCATTATACCATAGCGCCTTTTTATAGGGTCGCACCTGGTTTAAATCTAGTGGTTGAGTATGAGCATGAAGCTGCATATGGCGTGCTAAAAAGACATCTACGGAACGAAGGTGAATCTACCATTGAAAATACAGTCACTTTTGGAGCAGAAATATTATTTTAGTTTTATCCTATTACAAAAAAAAACCACCCGAAGGTGGTTTTTTTGTTCTCTTACTCTTACTTAACCATTTGGACACCAGGTAATTCCCATTTACTATCTAAGATAGGTTCTTTTGGCCAATAGAATCGCAGCATAAGAATAAAATCATCCTTGGGTGCTGGCAACCAATTTGCCTCTTTATCTTTGCCTGGCGATTCATGTTGTATCAGAATATCTACAGAACCATCTTTGTTAGCAACAAGCTTATTACGCTCGCTTACCGTATATTTGTTAAGCGGATTGTCCACAAAGAAATAATTTTTATCATACATGGTTAAAGACCAGAACCCATTGACCGGTGGTAATTGTCCTTTAGGGAAATGAAGGATGTACCGATTAGCGCCATTTAGCTTTTTCCCTTCCATATCAACGGATGTCGTTGGATAAACTGCATCCTGTGGTCTATTTGCTCCCAAGCCGATAGCTGTCACAAAAGCGCGTTGGATATAGTCTGTACCATAGAGTCCTGTTTTCAATGAGAAGGTCCAGCCGTTCTTAAGTACACCGGCGTTTTTCTCATGCGCCATAATTTTTTCTTGGGCAATTTTAATTGCTTGTTCTAAACCTTTAGCTACCGCAGGGGATGCTTTACTCAAATCGAAATCTTTGCCAGGCTCAATTCCCAATTTAGCTAAATTTGCAACCATGGGAGCATCTTCCGCTAACGGTGGATTATCCTTCATCAACTCTGCAAGTTTTTTAAAGTAAGTTGCCGCATCCATGGCATTCACTTGATCACGCACTGGGGTTTTCATATCAATACTTGAATCAACAACGCCTTTGGGTGGTGTATATTCTTTTCCAAAAGCACTTAAAGGAACAACTTTGTATTGATCTTGTATCGCATGCACAGCTTTATAGTCTTCTGGTGTACCAGAGCAATAGGTTCTACCCAAAATCCAAACCATGTTGGTTGGGGATTTTAATTGCTTGACACCTTTTGGTAACTCCCCTTTCCAATTGGGACCCGTAATAGCAAAATCTTGCGCCTTGGTACCCGTTGTGCGTTTACCTGGCACCTCAAATACATCTGTCCAACCACTGAGCATGGGCATTAAGTAGTAACGATCGTTTTCATCTGGCACATGCAAAACATAGGGTTCTTTGGAGAGATCTAACCATGCAACAGAGTAAAGCGTGTCGGCATTAGGCGCAGTCACATCTCTGTAACTTGCGTTAGGATATTCTCTGACGTTGGTAAACTGCCCCATGGGCCCTCTTGTGGCCTCCACCGTTTCTACATTGGTCATGACTCGTCTAGTCATATCCATGGTAACTAAGGGGTAACCATAAATGTAAGCTTCGGTTCCTAATTTAAGGGCTTCCTCCTCACTCAAATTGCTTTGTTGCGCATATGCGCAAGACGCAAATAATTGCGCGATAATTATTAAAGCTAAAGGGAAATATTTACGCATCGGGCTTCTCTCCAGGTCTTTTAGTCCAAGACATATGTATTGAGGGAAGTATAGACAGTTATTTATGCATGAGATCCTGTCTATTTACACGCACTGAAATAATTGAAGTGATCTAGGTTAGGCACAGTGTATAATCCCATTCACACCCATAAGTCAGTTTTGTAGCCTGGAATACGAATTTGACACCTTATCTATATAAAAGCATAATCTCGGCCTGTGCGCGCCCGTAGCTCAGTTGGATAGAGTAACTGGCTTCGAACCAGTTGGTCGGGAGTTCGAATCTCTCCGGGCGCACCAATAAAAAAATACACCCTAATGGGTGTTTTTTTTTATTGGAATATTTGAGTTGATTCGAACTCCCGACATTCAATAGCAGTTCGACAAAACGGCAGGATACCCGTTTTGGTCATGCAATATCATGAGGCGTAAGCCTCGAGCGCCATGGACGGCGCGAGACAATCTCGAAGAGCGCGCTTATAAAATACACCCTAATGGGTGTTTTTTTTTATTGGTATATTTGCGTTGATTCGAACTCCCGACATTAAATAGCAGTTCGACAAAACGGCAGGATAGCCGTTTTGGTCATGCAATAGCATGAGGCGTAAGCCTCGAGCGCCATGGACGGCGCGAGACAATCTCGAAGGGCGCGCTTATAAAATACACCCTAATGGGTGTTTTTTTTGTCACCGACTCTTACCAAAAATTGTCCCTAGTAACCCTCTCACTATTTGCCTTCCCACAGTGCTACCAATACTTCTTGCTGCAGATTTAATCATCGCCTCGCTCGCTGTTTCTCGGGTTCTTGTTTTAGACGCTGGCTCTACCCTTGGCTTAGGCATCGGCTTTGGCGTAGTTATTGTAAAGGATTTTTCTTTTGCTGATTCTGCTTGGCTCATTTTCGCTCTAATTTTTTCATAAGCCGATTCACGATCAAGTGTTTTTTCATAGATGCCTACAAAAGGAGAACCTTTCATACGTTCTATACGTTCTTGATCGTTAACAGGCCCTATCCGTGATGTAGGTGGGTAAACTTTGACTTTTTCAACCACACTGGGTGTGCCAGTTTCATCTAAAAATGAAACAAGTGCTTCACCAACCCCAAGTATTGTGATGATATTTTCGGTATTAAGTGCTTGATTTTGCCTTAAGGTAGCAGCCGCTGTCTTGACTGCCTTTTGATCTTTGGGAGTAAAGGCGCGCAAAGCATGTTGCACTCTATTACCTAATTGGCCAAGCACGGTTTCTGGTAAATCAAGAGGACTTTGACTTACAAAGAAAACACCCACACCTTTAGAACGGATCAAGCGAATCATTTGCTCTATTTTCTGAATTAGAGCTTTAGGAGCACTATTAAATAATAAGTGAGCCTCATCAAAGAAAAAAACCAGTTTAGGTTTATCAAGATCGCCCACTTCAGGTAAGTTTTCAAATAATTCGGATAATAGCCATAATAAAAAAGTAGAATATAGGCGGGGATCATTCACCAAGGTTGTTGCATCTAAAATGTTAATAAACCCTTTGCCGCTGGCATCTTTGCGAAAAAGATTATCAATGTTAAAGGCAGGCTCACCAAAAAAAACCTCTCCGCCAGCCTCGTTTAAGGTCAACAAATTTCTTTGTATAGCGCCGATGGTGCTGCTTGACATATTGCCATATTTTTCTTTAATTGATGATGCGTTTTTTCCCACCCATTCTAAAAGCGACCTCAAGTCTTTTAAATCAAGCAGCAATAAACCTTCATCATCGGCATAGCTAAAAGCCGCATTCAAAACGCCTTGCTGAGTGGGATTAAGATCTAATAACCTGCCCAATAACAATGGACCCATTTCAGTGAGCGTTGTGCGCAAGGGATGGCCTTGTTTTCCATATAAATCCCAATAAATGACTGGGTTACCTTGTGGCGAATATGCTTTTAGGCCAAAGGCTTTTATTCTTTCCTCAATTTTAGGATTGTCTGTCCTTGGAAAGGCTATCCCACCAAGATCTCCTTTCACATCAGAGGTAAATACATTCACCCCTGCATTGGCAAATTGTTCAGCCAGATATTGCAGCGTGACGGTTTTTCCGGTTCCGGTTGCACCTGCAACTAAGCCATGGCGATTGGCCATTTTAAGGTTAAATAAAATGGGTTTATTCGCATCAGTATTCCCAACTGGAAATTCAGCCATGGTTACATTCCATCAACATAATATCTACTAAACATAGCACTGCTTGTACATTCTTAATATCAATATGTTAGAAACCCAAATTCAAACATGTTGCCCCGCCCTTTCAGGGATCTTTAAAACTCGCTATAGTGTTCAAGACCAAGGAGAAAATGATGAAAAAGCGCAAAGTCTTAATAGTGGGGGCTGGTATTGCTGGCCTTAGCCTAGCCAACGCTCTCGAGCAATATTGCAAAGAGTCAGTCGAATATAAAATCATTGAAAGACAACGTCAGTTTATCCCCCAAGGTGCGGGGATTGCCCTCCCAGCCAATGCCTTAAGCGCTTTACACCAAATCAACCTTGCAGAAAAAGTGCGTAATATTGCCTTTCACGTTCAAGACATTATTTTCACTGACGATAAATTTACCGAATTAAGCAGACGCGCCACAGATAATTTACATCCTAAAAAATTTGGGTTTTACGGTATTTCTCGCGCCAAATTGCATGACATTCTTTTAACAAGTCCTTTGCAGCATAACATTCTCATGGGCTTAACTATTGTGGATCTAGAAGAAACCAAAGGCAAAGTATATGTGAAGTTTAGTGATGGCACCTTTGATGAATTTGATCTCGTCATTGGTGCAGATGGGATCCGATCTAGCGTGCGTCGACTTTCCCATGACGATATCGATGAACCACCGCTTTCTTTAGGCATTACCAATTGGCGATTATTATTGAAAAGATCGCCGACATTAGAACAACCCACCTATGTTTTAGGCACAGGATCTATTTTCTTACTTTTCCCAACCAGTGACACTGAAATGTATTGCTATGCTGGAGTATTAACGCCACCAAATGGTATTTCTGAAGATGAACGCAAATCGATTCATTTTATGAAATCACATTTTGAACATATCGGCAAAGACGTTAAATTTGCGCTGGAGCAAATCATTGATCCACATCAACTTATCCCTGATCAACTCGAAACAGTACGTGAAGTTAAAACCCATTCACATCTGATGAAAAATATTATTTTCATAGGCGATGCCGCCCATGCTTGCGCACCAACGTATCAACAAGGTGGCGCCATGAGTATTGAAGATGCCGTCATTGTTGCTAAATTACTGAGTGCTTTTGAGGCACTGCCCACTGAACAAATTATCAAATTTTATGATACGTTTCGTTTTAAAACTATTCAGGAAATTCAAACCCTTTCTAACTTTGTATTACAGCGCTCTGTGCAAGCAGTTGATCCGCAATCTATTGAGATGCGGAATCAAAAGGTAAGACAAGATGGCCCTTTTAATGTTACTTTCTGGAATGAGTATTTCAAAACAGATGTCTTTGATGAACTCGATAACTTTATTCATACACGTTTAAATTAACCAAGGAGGCAAGGATGCAACAGTTAACTCAACAAGAAATTTCTCAAGTTTCAGGTGGTGATGGATTTAATTTAATTTTCGTATCGGTCAATATTCCAAATCCTAACATGTCACCAGGCGTAACTAATTTAGTCACAAGATTAATGAACGGACAAATGGATGCCGCTACTTTTGCACAAGCTTTGAATGAAGCTGGTGGAAGTTTGGTTCAATATATGACGGTTGTGCCTTCATGCCAAGGTCCATTTATGGGTCCTATTCCCCAAAATTGTTTACCACCATTTAATAATCCCCCATTTCCTCCAATGCCTTAGTTTATGGATATCCCCGACTTCTTTCATTGAGAAGTCGGGGATATATCTGCCTAATCCCACCATTCATCTATTTCAAGTATTCTCTTGACGTCCTCTTTAATAAACTGAACATCGTATTATGACCAAATTTTATGTGTAGTATCTCATGTGATGTTTTCAGGGGAATTATGTTAGATCTGTATTTTTCCAGAATGGCAGTTAGGAGTTCACTTGAACCCTCAACAAAACGTGTAAAATTAAACACCTCTTTCGATGACTCTTTGCCTAAGTACGACAAAGTTATCATCATCATTCTACGTAGCCCTGAAGGAGAGAGTTTTGAAGACGATGAAATCCTAATCAATAACGCCAATCGTCTTAAATCTAAATTGATGAAAAACAATCAAGACGTTGAAATCATAGAGTATGACAGTTCAAAGAACATTTCTTTAAAAGATAAATCAAAAAAAAGCAGTAAAATTATTATTTCGGGTCATGGTTGCATTGAAACAAATGAATTAGCAGGCCGAGATGCTGAATGGGTAGCGGAAATCATTTATAATGATTTAGAAGTAGAACAGGCAAAAACTATCACACTATTCTCCTGCAATTTAGCAAAATCACAGTTTCCGATAGAACTTAAAAATCAACTCATCACTGAGTCAAATGGCACTTTTATGCCATCTATTCGTGCCTATGCGCTACCGGTGATGGTTTTTGACGATGGTGAAATAATGGCAGACAAAGGCGAGGATGATGAAACTGATGAGTTAGAATTTGTTCCTGCTAAATTTTACAAAATGCGTTTCTAAGAATTTTTTTCATTGGTTACATCATCATCGGCTCACAACTACCGTTGATGCCATTTTTGATAGTGTTGCACATTGCTTCTCTTTTATAATAACTGCAACCTACTTTTGTGCGTTGAGAATCCGTATGTTAAATTCTTTGTCAATGATTCACGATTGGATAAATTGGACACTCGGCTTATCAAATCAACCTAAAAAAGAGATCAAGCCTAAGCACACTGAAACCTGCCAACTCTCTTCTTCTTTACACCTTGCAGCTAAAAATGGCGACAAAGAAACGCTGAAAGAGTTAATTTCCAAAGGATATGAAATTCAAGAACTTTGTTCAAAGGGCTATTCGTTATTACACTATGCTTGTGCTAATGCTCATATTGATTGTGTTAAGTATTTAATCAAAATCGGCGCACTTCTTGATGCCAGAGCAAGCGGCGGTATAACCCCTTTACATAAAGCAGTAACGCATGGCTGTGCTCAAACTGTTCAAGTGCTCTTGAAAGCAGGGGCAAATAGTAATGCCTTTGATTGTACAGGTCATACACCCTTACATAGCGCTGCCAGATTTGGTCATTCGCACCTGATTGAAGAGCTTATCCAACATGGGGCAGATATTAACGCAAAAGATCACCATGGATACACAGCGCTTGATGAAGCCATTAAATATAAACAACGTGATGCTATCAATCTCTTAACAAATTTATCTGCTTAAAATCGCGGTTTCACTTTTAAACGGCGAGCCTGGCACACGTCCATAGTAACGTTTTACAAACAACTCACTATCGTTAATCGCTTGTTGATAACGAGCGCGATTGGAATTATCAAATATAATAATCCCATTAGGCTTAAGATAAGCTAAACACATCTTCAAACACACTTCCCGGCAACGTCCGTCAATGATGATAATATCGTATTGATTGGGATAATTTTTGATAGATTCCACGTAGTCTTTAAATGAAGCGTTTGGCATTTTTATTGAAGTGAACTCATCTTTCTCTTTTTGAGGGATCTTTAAAGTAAGATCAATATTCGGATATTTTTGCAATTTAGATTTCAGGTTTTCATACCAGACATCATCATGTTCTACAGAAATTATTTTATCACATCGATTAGCAAGCCAAATGGTACTTGCTCCACTGCCATATTCAAATACAGCAGGTTTATGATCTAAATTTTGAATATATTTTTCAATTTCTGAAATGGCTTCATATGTCCACCATGGTACATCGAGTTGAATCATATCATCGAGTTCATGAATGGCTAGCAATGATCGAAAATAATGATAACGCTCAGATGAGATGGCAAGTGTGTCAAGTTTTTTAAGCAAGCCCAGCGCTTGTAAAAACGCCTTTAGCATGCGCACCATGAAAATGTAACTGGTTTTCAGCCATGAAGGAGATCCTTCAATAGCGCTTTCGACATGCTGATTATTTTTTTTCATTCCTAAATGAAACTAGTCTTTCGCTCTAATCGCCAACACATCACATTCTGCGTGATGCATAATACCATCTGCTGTTGAACCTAATAGCAAACTGATCCCATGTCTGCCATGACCACCAACAATGATCAAATCAACATTTAACGCTTTAGCTTTTTCTATAACTATTTTTTGGGCAGGTCCATTAGCAATAATTTGATGATCGCTTGGTATACCATATTTTTGTGCTAAATCAGAAAGTGCTTTTTTGGCTTCTTGTTCGATTTGTTGCTCTACTTCCATAATCAGCTGATAACCTTGAGCTGCACCATAGGCATGTATACCCTCAACACAATGAATAATAAATAATTTAGCATTCCGCTCTTTAGCAAAATCAACCGCACGCTTAGCAGTGTATTCATCGTAGGAGGGATGTAAATCAACGGCAAGTAAAATAGTATTATAAGTAGCCATCATGTTCTCCTGATGTTATTAAGGCTATTTTCCACCATAACATAACTATCTATTGTTCCTCAAACCTAGGTAGGTTGTTGGGAAGTCAACTTGGATGTTGATTAACCACTTGCTTTATATACTTATTATAGTTAGCATTTTTGCTAGGATTGTAGGCTAAAAGGATTTCACATGGTGACACGACCAGTATATATCGCAGGGGGAATTCGGACTCCTTTCGTTAAATCATTAACCAACTATCGACATGTCACCACACAAGAGTTGATGACTGCCTCACTGGCCGCGCTGGTGAACAAATTTAGCTTACAAGACAAAATCATGGGTGATGTGGGGCTAGGTGCTGTGATGAACAGTGCTAATAATTGGAATTTAGCCAGAGAATGTGTATTGGGTAGTGGCCTTTCACCCTATACACCAGGTTACACCCTACAAAGAGCTTGTGGTACCAGCCTAGAAGCCACATTACAAATCGCCCTAAAAATAGCAAACAATCAAATTGATTGTGGTATTGCAGGTGGTGTTGATACCAATAGCGATTTGCCCTTTATGACCAGCCGAGCACTTGCGCAGAAACTACTTGATTTACACCAAGCCAGAAATTTTTGGCAAAAAGTGAAAGCGTTGTGGAAAATAAACCTCCGCGATTTCAAACCAGTTATTCCCGCTGTTGTCGAGCCTCGCACGCATCTCTCCATGGGAGAGCATTGCGAAGCCATGGTACAAGATTGGGAAATATCGCGCATTGCTCAAGATGAATTGGCATTTTTAAGTCACGTTAATGGCGCCAAAGCTTATAGAGAAGGATTCTATAGCGATTTAGTCTTTGAGTTTAAAGAATTAACGCAAGATGGGACTTTGCGCATGGATCCTGATCTCGCTAAATTAGCTTTACTCAAACCGGTATTTGATAAAAGTGCTAAAGGCACACTAACAGCTGGCAATAGCAGCCCTCTCACCGATGGATCTGCCGCCGTGTTTTT
>CAZSGE010000034.1:15703-28501 GCA_964606325.1 Uncultured Candidatus Berkiella sp. | reverse complement strand
AATCATTACTATAATTAAAAAATTACAATCAGAATTAGAATATGAGACAAATATAAAAAATTTGCTTAGTATATATACTGAAATTTTAAGATTGATTGCCACAAACAAATATTTCTTGGGTGCCTTAGTGGAAAGAAATTTCTTAAGTGTTGAAAATAAAGAATTTATTATTGCCCAATTACAAACAATCCCTCATATTGATGACAAAGTTATTTTCTTTTATGAGAATGACGAAACGAATGAAGAAGATGATGAAGATATATTTTTGCCTACACAAGTTATTCAAGAAGATGAGATAGATTCTTCACAGGTAAGAAAAAGCAAGGGGCCAACATTTGAAGAATTACAAGATCCGAGCGCACGAAGAAAATACCCATTTATAGAATACCTTAAATTGTGCTTTTTCGATGAAAATATAAAGCAATTTATTCTATCTAACCAAGATGATTTTCTTCTTAGTTTAGATCCCTTAAGTCTCGACAATTATATTTTTAAAACAGCGACATTCTCACCTCAAGAAAAATTAGTTATTCTAAAAACCTTCATTGCAGTCCTTGAATCCAAAGACGGAAAAAGAAGAGAAAGAGCGAAAAACACCCATAGGTACTTGCTGCTCAACAATAATCAGATTCGCGTTCTTTTTTCTCGCGATTTATTATTCACATTAAATACACAAGCTGTGTTATTGTTATCCGTTTGTAGCGTAACAGCCTTAGCACCACGAGCACAAACCACACAAGAAATGCTTGAAGTCATGAACGCCTGCTTTGTTCCTTTAGGGCGCGCCATGAGAGAATGTATCGCTAAAAACAAGGTTCAAGATATAACACATTTTTTTGATGATCAGCAGCATCTTCACAGTCTTTGCACCCTATACTCATTTTGTACAGAGCAAGATTGTCATCAAAAATGGGATTCATTTTGGAAATTGAATAACGCATTTGGCAACTATCAAGATATATTAAATACCTGCCTTCAACAATATCCTGGATTTTTACATCGCAAAGCACTTAGCCATTTATCTTTTAGTAAAAATGATGAAGTAAATCAAACATTAGCTAAAGGCTATTTAAAAGAAGCCATCCGATACCAATACCTTCCAGCTCATCTTGCTTTAGCCGCAATTTATGTCAAAAAGAACAAACTTGAGCTCATGATGAAAAATTTTAATGTATTTATGGCTACCCTTAAAGAAAATCAAGAGTTGCCAAACCAAAGATCTACCACATATCGATTTTTGTTTGAAATTTATGATACATGTGTTCGCCAAAATCCTTACCATGTAGATGAAATCTGTGATGCTTTAAATCGAGTATATCCCGGATTGATAGAAAAATTTGAACAAACAATGAGTCAAGCATTCATGGTTAAAAAGCCAAGAGTCACCGGCAACGATCTACGTGATCCCATTGATATGCTTCGCAGACGACTAGAATTGCTTCGCCTTAACGAATTTAAGGTTGCAACGGTAGAGGAGGCCCCCAACGTTTTAAAACCGGTGTTATTATTTGGCGAACAACCTGTTACACCGCTTATGGCATCTAATGATGGCAGCTCCACATCGATACCTAAGCCAGCCTCGCACTTGCCGAGCAAAAAATAAATGAGCGCCGCGTAAGGTATGATTAGACTCGTTTTGCTAGGCGTTTCAAAGAAATGAACTCAAACATATTTTGCAATATATGCTAGGCCATGGTATTTTTTAGCATATTTTTTATGTAAGTTAATTAAGTAGTATACACTTGCTAGGAATCGAAAATGCTCACCGCTTATAATCTTATGTACCCTTATTTTACCCAGGAAGAGGTTGTACGCTTTAGACAGATTTCCCGTTTGCAGAGCTACTCTCTCAACCAAACGCTTTGCTCTACAAGGTTAGATGCCTTGTGGCAACCCTTTTTAGATCGTTTGCACAAAATGGATCCTAGCATTTCGAATAAAATTCCTTATGAAGGCAAAATTAAGCCTTGGCGATATCCCCAATTTGTAGATGGGTTTGAAAAGCTACGTAAAAAATATATGCAAGAAATGGAATGTATTGAAAATGAACATCCTGATTTAGCCAAGAAGTATCTTCATTCGCTTACCTATACTGGTTTGTCTTTATTGCAACAACTTGAAAAGCAACATCAAGCGATAGCGATAATTAAAGAGGAAATTGCAAAACAAGCGCTTTGTGACACTTTAAAAAAACTGACAATCTAAACTAAAACCCATTTAAGGCATCTAGCCTGAGTAAACAATCAATATTGAAGAATATGTGTACTTGCCTCAATATATATTAAGTTGGATTCCTGAAATTAAAAGCCTATAAATTTTCAATAAATGTTCCCTAATATGTACTTCTGCAATCAACTGTTTAATATACTGATTCCCACAGAGGATATTAAGGTCATTTATTTATGAGGCGATTTGGCATTACATTTTCCAAAAAATCCGAAACCACCATCAGCGATGCCGCTCAGGACAAACGTTATACCCCAACTCAACTCTTGCGCTTATTGACCATAGCTGGTCCCTACATTATACCGTTTGTTGATAAATATGACGTACGTGAAGGTAAAGAGGGCTGCCCTGAACAAGCCATTGAAGATTTTACAACCAGCATTTTACCTTTATTAGAAGGTAAAGATGTGCCCCAAGATCAGCTAGTGCAAGCCTTTACTGATCTGCGCAGAAAATTAATCAACGAAAGAGATATTTTAAAAGTATTTTTACAAGTCATTAAAGATTGCTTTAATCATATTGAATTGTTTAGTTTAGAAGATCGACGCTTAAAAGACAGTTGGCAACAGCTGCAAGAAATGCTCAAGACGCAGTTAAAAAAAGAGCTAGAGATGAGCAAAGGGAATTGGAAGGAAAGCACAACAAAATACCGGGAGAACCCAAAAACCTATTTTGAGACAATCGATTATGAACAGATCCAAACGCCATTCTTTCAATTTTTTATCAGATTGAGAAAATCCGCATATAATCCAGCAGCGGAAGCCCTATTTCAATTTTTATTTTTTATGCGCCAAGTTGCACTTAAAAAGGTAGAAAATGACCCAGCAAGCCAGGATGAAAATTTATTCGGCATGGCTTTTAATCTAGTGCCGATATTACGCAAAGCGCTTAAATTAGAAAATAACATTTTTACTGAAGAATTGCATAAACAACTTCTGCTTCCAGAAAAAGATAAACCTGGAAACAAAGACTGGGAAAAAATAGAACTCTTCTTTTTAAAACGCATGGTGTTTGCTTGGTTAAAAGCACCGATTTTAGGTGTAGAGTTTACACATGCAGATTTTACAGTTTATGCACCAATCCAACCAATCTTGGCGCCTGCTCCCTCGCTAGCTGAAGTTTCACCGCCTGGGAATCGTAAGCATGTTCAAAAAGTACAATCACTAAGAAGATTAAACCAAGTTAAACGTGAACTTGCACAAGGCAATCAACAGCTTCATGAATTATTGGAGCGCTCTCCTTCCGTAAGTGTTCTTCCTGAGCTTGATGATGTGCAAAAAAAAGAACTCATCGAATATCGACGCCGCTTAACGAATCGTCAAATAAAAGAAGGACTCGAAAAGTTAAAAGGATTAGATTTAGCGATGGGCGGATTGTCGCTAAAAAATGAGGCAGAAGAAAAATCTAGCAGCAAAACAGAGAAAGCGCCAGAGCATAACTCTACCACTGATACTATTTTTAAAATGTGAATGGCGCATACGAATGCGCCCTACCTAAGATAAAACCTTGTAATTTATAGTGGGGCCCCATTTAGACAATTATTAAAACAATGCCATAAATATGAATTGACTTTAATACTTAAGTAAGTTACTTTATGTGAACAAACACTCACATAGCGACGGTGATTCATGAGATCTATTCAACCATATGAATTAAAACATATTTCTGGTTCAGGTGTTTTATTTGCCCTAGGTACTTCTACGGCTAGCTTGACAGGAATGGCCGTAGGAACTGTAGTAGGTGCAACATTATTAGACCCCACAATTGAGCTAATGAAAGGCGATCAATCAAACTATTTGAGCTCTCTGAAGTCTCAAGTTATCGATACGGTTATTACTTATAAATATGGCCATTTAGGCATTGAATCCAAAACAGATGCAATAGGCGCGGTTAGTGGAGCGCTCATAGGCAGTGTTATGGGCGCGACGCTATTTGCTTTTGTTGTTTGATCATAGATACATTGAATTTTATGAATATTGAACCGCTCCCCTCATTTGTATGATCTACCTAAGCCAAGATCAATTTTAATCCCATATCATTTATGGCTACCTTATTTACTTGAGAGCAAAAATAGACTCGCCCTTGCGGTTTGTAGTCCTTTGCTTTGCAAATGAGCGGGGATATCGTCTTTCATTTCTTTGCCATACACTTCTTTAACGTTGAAGTGTGACTCAAATAAAATCTTTACTTCCTTTTCATCCACTGAAAAGGGTGGCCCTTGCATTTGAGATTGGTCATAACTCATCGTAATAAGAAAATAGCGCGTTGAAGAAGATGTTAACGATATAAGGTGTTTGGCATATGCAGATCGCATAATTGAAGGTAATGCCACTAATGAGCCTCTATCGTAAATTGCATCGATTTTACCCAAATCGTCAGATGATGTTTTAAAAAAGTCACCTGCTAGCAAAGTTATTTTTTCACCCACAAGCTGGGTAAAGTTATCTTTAACGATTTCATGATACGCTATTTTATTTTCTATGAAAAACTCACGGCACGCCTGTAAATGTAACTCAACACCAATGACTTCATAACCCGAATTGAGCAGCCACACCAAGTCGATACTTTTACCACAAAGTGGCGCAAACACCCGTGCGCCCTTGGGTAAATTAAGATGCTTAAAACCCTCTACCAAAAATGGATGTGGTTCAGACTGGTTAAATCCAATTTCTCCAGTTTTCCACCTGTCAATCCAATATTTTTTATCCATTTTGCTTGCACTCCGCTTCAAGACATTGCATAAGAATTAAATTTAAAAACAGAACCGGCATGTTCACCCACATCATTGATATCAGCCAGATCAAAATTAGCACTTGTAATAAACAAGGTTTTAAGATCGCTTCCGCCAAAGCAACAACTTGTGATATTTTTGGCTGACAACTTAACACTCCCCATTAATTCGCCATGTGGAGAATACTGATAAACATGGTAACTTGCCCAACCAGCAATCCAAATATTGCCGCTTGCATCGACATATAATCCATCGGGAAAACCTTGAGCCTCAGGATATTTCAGAAATATTTCTTTTTGTCCTATTTCGCAGGTTTTTTTATCAAATGGATATCGGTAAATGATGCGCGACATGGAATCGACAAAATAAAATTTAGTTTTATCATGACTCCAGCCCATGCCATTAGAAGTAATAAAACCTTCATCCATAATGGTTATTTCGCCAAGCGGGCTTATTCGATAAAGTTTCCCTGTGGGATGCTGAAAAGTTTTATCCATGGTGCCTACCCACAAATTTCCATTTGCATCGAGCCGACCATCATTCAATGCAACGGCATCATCATCTATCAAATTGGTTTTAATCAGATCCACTTCTGTTTTTTTATTTACAAAGCCAAATTTCACCAAGGCATTGGACATGATGCCAACAATATCACCATTAGCATCAACATCAATGCACGATAAAGAAGCTGGTAATTTAAAGGGATGTGTTTTTTTAGTTTTATCGTTATAGCAAAATAAAACCGGTTGTTGCGTATCAATCCAATATAAACATTGATTATGTTTGTTCCACCTTAAACTTTCACCAATCACAGCTTTAACATCATTTAAGACAGAAAAGGTTTTATGCATGAGGGTTCCCTTTGCAGCGCAAATTTACTAGATTATCGCTGCTAATTTTAGATTTTTTGAGGCGATTTGGAAACCACTAAAGCTGTAAATAATATCTTATAACTACCCTACTTATTCATATCTAGGGTAACTTATGTCCAAAGTTGTCGCTCGACAACTTTCAAGCACTTGGTTGAATAACTAATTGATAAGATTAAGTTCGAAACTTGCTTAGCTTACGACCAGCCTCTTTCCAAGCGAAGTGATGCCTATATTTTTGAAATTTCAATTTGCTCTCAAAACAAAAATGTTTGAACTGTGTTTTACTTTTTTCTGTTGCATGAATTGCTTCAAATTCTGCAATAGCATTTTCGAGCTTTTTAGTTAACGTTGAATTAGGATCTGATAATATGTCATTTAATCTGTGCTCTAAAACCGCCAAGTGTTTTCTATGTTGAAGAAGAAAGACATGATGATTAGCGGGTTTATTTCTAAAGTGGTTATATTCAGAAACAATATTTTCACTAAATTTTCTTAATAGCATTAAGCTATCTCTTGCAACTTTGAAATCCTTATGACATTTATTACAGAAATTACCCATTTCCTCAAATAAATCGCTTTCCCAAGATGGATAACTCATCTCTATGCCAAATACATCTCGTAGTATAAGATTTGAAAATATAAAGGTATTGTAATGATTCGAGCCATGAAAAAGTGGCTCACCTGCCACTCTGGCACTAACCGATATTGCTGACATTTGCATGCCTCTGATCATTGCAATCACCTCAAGATTTTGTTCAGGAGCAGACAACTTTGGATCAATAAGTTTTATCATTTCAATGAGTGTATCAAAGTAGTGAAGACTCATAGCATCATTCATTTGATGCGTTTTAAATAATTGTAGTTGAGCTATGATTTCGTCTAACGTTAAGGACAAAGGACCCGCTTGCATATTTCACTCCTAATACTCTTTAGTGCTTCAATATGCCTGTTTCAATCATCGAAACTTGGTAGAACCTGTCCTGTATTTATCCGTTAGTTAGGTGACACGTTGGCGATTATGTCATAATAATCACTAACAGACGATGCCTTTTGTCATTTTAAAACGAGCGCTCATCAAGAGACCTTTGCTATTAGTCTGCTGAGAAATGATACGACTTGAAATGAGCTGTTTATTTCAGAATCCTAGGGTATGTCACACTCACCGATGCACTTAAATCACCATAGATATTCATATCTAGTATGACCTCATGTTATTTCTTGGTAAATAGTATAAGGATCGATTTTTTATAGTGTATGATTCATTTATATTGATTGCTCTCAAAAAATCTTCATCATGAGATATGACGATCATGGCACCAGGGTATTTTTGTAGCACCTGAATAACATGCTCTCTGGTGGTTAAATCAAGATTATTCGTGATTTCATCCAAAATCAAAAGTTTGGGCGTTTGGGCAGCAATTTGGGCAAGTGATAACCTTACTTTTTCCCCACCAGAGAGCGTTGACACCAACGCATGCACTTCATCATTCTTGCGAAAAAGAAAATCATTTAAATGATACCGAATCTCAGCGTGGCTCTTTGCTGGCATGAGTTGCTGTATTATTTCCAAAACGGATTTCTCAGGAGTTAATGTCCCATATTGTTGATCAAGATAACCAATATCTTGACGTTTTGGCAGATGCCAATACCCTGATTTTGTAATTTTTATATCATTCAAGATAGCTTTAATAAGCGTTGATTTACCACTTCCATTGCGACCCATGATTGCAATGCGCTCATGTGAACAAATCGACAAGCTCACATTATGAAGAACTGTTTCCTCGCCATACCCCAAACTCCCATCATTGATGGCTACAATTGTACCCTCGCCCATGTCTTTAGCACATAAGGAAAATTTCGGATTAATAATTTGAGGTAAGTTAAGATCTGATAATCGCTCCTTGAGTGCTTGCTTTTTGTTTGCAATATCTCGTTTTTTTCTATTAGATGTTTCTAACGCTCTACCTACTTTTGCTTTACTCACAATGGTTGGCCATTTTCGATTCGTAATGCTTTTCTCTCCCTTAGCACGGCTTTTCGATGCTCTGTTTTGCTCTTTCATTAAGGCTTGATGCATATCTTGCTTTTGGCGATGCAGTAAAATCCGCTCATCTTCTAAAGCACTTCGTTTGATTTGGCTTTCACGTATATAATCATTATAGTTTCCTGAAAAGAGATGCACTTTACTATTATCGATATGCCATAAGCTATCAACACAGTTTTGTAGCACTTCAACATCGTGTGTAACAATAATTAATGTTCCTTGATAAGCATTTAGCAATCGCATAAGCGATTTTCGATTTATCAGATCTAAATGATTCGTTGGCTCATCTAACAATAAAACATTGGGATTAGCGCTTAAAGCTTGGGTAAACGCTTTATTGAATCGCTGACCACCGCTTAATTTTTCAAAGCACTCAATCATTTGTGGAACATAGCCAATATTGACACAAGAAGGAATTTTAATTTTTCCACTTGTAGGCTCAACATTTCCTTGTAGCATTTTAAGTAAAGTGGATTTCCCACAGCCATTTTGACCAATAATCGCGATACGACTACCATATTCAATTTGCGTGGTGAATCCTTCAAAACAAATTTTATGGCGAAAAGAAAGCGCAACGTCGCGCAGTTGAATAGGCGAATGCATCATATATCAATCTCTCAAAAGTCAGGGGCGAAGAGGTTTTCGGACTTCTTTTAGTGAGAGATGTGATTCATGATACGTTAAAAGCCTTTTAGAGTATGACCAATGATATTTTTAGACTATTTCTGAGACAAAATCAAGTTGATCGCTATAAAAATTGATGAGCGTGGCCGTTTGCACAATAAGTGGTTTAGAATAACCTTTGTCTATCCAGCTTATTTACTCAAGAAATTATTTTTTAGTCCTATAAGGCGCAGATATATCTCTGACAGGCTCCCAAGAAATACTTTCATTCGGATCCATTTTATCCTTTAAGGTTAGCTTAGGCTCTCTATTAAAACGATTTAAGAATGTATACCCTTTGGTAGCAAGGGCTATAGTAGAGTACCCATCTGGCCTTTTCCATTCTGTAACCATAAGTGTTTTATGGAAATATTGTAAAAAATCTGAAGAGGATGTAAATACATTATCTGTAATATTAGCAGCGACCTGAAATATTTGCTCACGCAACGGCTCTTCAACTTTTTCATCATTAACCATCGCTTTAATATCTTTAAAAATAAAGTTGCATATAATTTCAATATTTATATTATATTTTTGGCTAAAATCAGAATATTTAAGTAGATTTTTAATTCTGTTAAGTGCAGATTCCGACATACCACCGATTACCAACGTTAATGTGGTAGGATGTGTAAATTTCATTTTCCTTTGTTGCATTACCATTTCAATTTTCCAAATTAATTCTCCCAGCTGCTTACCTGAATAACTCGCATCATCAAACAAAACAAAATGGTGGTGTTTTGATTTTTCAAGCGTATCTACTAAACTTTCGAATTGCTCTTCAACTGTTCCATCTTTACCAAAAGGAATAACACTCTGTGGTAAATGTTCTGCTGGTAGGAATCTCATAGCAATGTTTGCCATCCACTCTTGGCTCTTATCTTTAACAATCAAAATATGGTAGCCACCACTTTTGATTAAATCTGACTTTATTTGCTCGCAGGACGTTTTTATAGAATCAATCAATTGTTTTAAAGTTATCACGTTTAAATGATTAATGAGCCATCTGCCAGCTGGACGAAATTTAATATCTAACCGAGCTATAACTTCTACTAAACCATAGAGATTGAGTGTTTCACCTTGTTCAGGCAAAGGAACATTCAGAGAAAACGGAAGTTGTTTTTCTTTTGCTGCCGTTAGTACGGCTAGAGCATTTGGTTCTAAGAGTCCAAGTTGATGCAACCGAACAATACTATTCCCAGCAGAATGCACTTTTTCTGAACGTATTAGCATTGGCTGCAAAGAAACTAATGACTGATAATTTTTAATAATATTAAATGCAGTTTGTAATTCAGCATGAAGTGAGCTACCATTTTCTTGTTTTAGCAATTTTTCATTTAAAATATTCAATAAATCGCTATAATTTTCCCAATTAGCGGTTTCTGGCACGATAAAGCTATTCCAATAATCCGCAACGCATCGAATGCAGTCATTGATAATTAGCTTGCTTTGATTGTCATTTATTTTTACTTCTTCAATGTGATCTTCTAAGTCTGCTAATAGTTTTAACGTAAATACAACCAATTTAGGATTCATAAAAAACTCATTTGTTTAGGTAGCTTTAAAATGCCATAAAACTATCAAAGCGCTAAAACAATGTCAACAATTTACAGATTTTCATCTTAAAAATTGGTGTATTATCATCGTAATTTCATTAAAAATTACAAGCATTACATTATAAGTTTACAGATGTTGATGGGCGAATCAGCAATAATTTGCTCTTAAGTTTTCTCATCAGTACGCGCTGATTGGGTAGTCAAAGAAAGAATTTATTCATAATAATGCTGCATAAATCGTTAGGCAAACCTGCCTTTAATTCAAATTCTGCCTAATTCCTTATGCAGACTATTTACAAGCTCCTGCGGTAATTTCAGTTCATTTGATAGATCTTTTAAATATTTCTGTTCTTCTGGATGATCAATGTCTATCGCCATGCAAGAAGCAAGATAAAGCTGAGCTGCTTGTTCCTCGTTGCGAACACTGCTTATCAAATCTACTCTGTTTATTGGCTTCATAATACAATCAAGTATTAATGATTTTTGATCAGAAGGAAGATTCATTTGCTCAATTTTAGAAAATATTCTTGTTTGCTCTTGTGAATCGATATGACCATCTGATTTAGCTGCAGCGATCATTCCTTTCATAAGGACTATAGCAAAAGGATCTCCGCTATCTAGCACTGATTCTTGTGACGTTAACTGAGGAACGGCATTAGTGTTTTGACTATTTTTATTAGCAGTATAATTTTGATAAGCTTTGTGTGCTAATGCGCCTACTAGCGCAACCCCGCCGTAAGTTAACGCACTCCCAGCGATACTACGCGCATTAGAATTGCTCAATAATAGTGTTAGCAATCCGCCCGCAGCTGCACCGCCAGCAAAACTATTTACTCCTCCGCTGGTAGCTTTTTTTGCAATCTCTTTTGCTTTTTCTGCAAGAACTGAAGCACTGGAGCTCCCTTGGCTGGAATTAGATTCTTGATTGGAACCAAGAAAATTGTTTATTAAACTACTAATATCCATAGTTTCTCCATGCACATTTTATTAGTGAGCTCGACTTCTATGTATATTGAAAATAACGGAGTAATACTCTAGTGAGAAGAGTTTTTATTTTCTGTTATCCAACTTGGGTATTATCGGCAATTCATCATTTATTTAAACCATATTAATATACAAGATTATTTGTCTCAGCACTGTTTAAAAACGCGAAACTCTGCCACTGTATACAACTATAGTTTATTTGACCAAGCATACGCGCCATTACACGAAACAATAAATTATTTTTATTTCTTTAATGTTAATGAAGAAAATTCTTTAGATAATCGAACATCCGCATTAACAGCGCCGGATGCTAATGGTGCCACTTCATCAGCGTCACTTTGAAATAGTGCTTTAGGTTTTAACCCACTTCTGCTTATAAGAACTGGAGATCCCTTTCGGGCTTCAGTTTTTGTCGTTGGTTTTTCTGGGGTTGTTAAAACTCTAATTGTTCTATATTTACTGGCTTCAGTGAGTAATTCAATCTTTTCTTGTTCTTGCGATAAAACAGCACTGACATCTTCCATTGAACGGCTTCGTTTTACTTTCCTTAGTGGAGCGGGAGATTCAAGTTCATCTTTGAGCAGGTCAATTTGTGATCCGCAGGTGCGACGAATAATACTTTGCTTTTCTTGTGCTTCTTGGAAAAGAGAATGAATATAAACACGCCAAGCGGCTTTATCTGCTTCTAATTTTGCTAAGGGATATTTTTTCTCGACAACTTTCATTTCTCCTAATGGTTGCCAATGCTCTTCATGTGCTTGAAAATAGGACATCATGGCCCATGGCGTTGCAGCAATGGAATCCAGTGGAAGTTCAAATTTATTTTGAGAAAGAAATTCATCAACAAATTCTTCAATTGAGCAAGTTGTTGAACGCCATGCGGCAATAGAAGGAAGGAATGGCGTCTCATCGAGTCGGCGATTAGATGGTAATTCACCATGAGGGTAATAAGCTCTTTCTGAACGAGAGGAACGCAGATACTCAGCGTAACGTTGAGTGAGAACGGGTTGTTGCTGCCTTTCTAATTGTTTTGTAAAAATATCTTCTTGTGTATGATCGCTCACCCAACCATGAAGCTCGTGGGAAGATTTGACCGCATTCAACATTATCAGTTTCTGCGCATTAAAGGCTGCTGTTATCGCTTCGCTGCAATACATGCCTTGCGTTTTTTTATCATGCGGAAAGTAAGGCATGCTCGGATGTGCAGCATATTCAATATAGCGGTAATAATTTTTACTAAATAAACTCATCGCATAATCACGTTGAGTGGCGCCACCTGTTTTAGGGTGTGAAAATCCAACAGCATCACAGATATTGATATGTAACTCATGTTTTTCAAGGCTAAAGGGGACTTGATGCTCTGCCCATATACGCATTCTATGAGCTGTTTGTGCTGCTAAAGCGACATCTTTAGGGCGAAAAACTTGGTAGGGAAATTCATCCGCTCTAAGGCGAGTTGTGATAATAGAATAATAAGGATCAGTAACGGCATGAGTTATAAAGTGTGTTTCAGCTCTAAAGCCTGCGTAAATCGCAACATGAATTGGGATACCGTTGGCATCCATAAAGAAAATAACATCGCCAATTTGAAGTTCTTCAGGTTTCATAGATAGCCCTTAATACTGCTGGACTCAACAATTGGTGTGAATTGTAACTTAGAACGAATGGAATATCATATTAATTCGCAAAATAAGTTATTCGGCTATACGATAGATGCCTGTCCCC
>CAZSGE010000034.1:0-15603 GCA_964606325.1 Uncultured Candidatus Berkiella sp. | reverse complement strand
TTAGATGCCTGTCCCCTTAGATGCCTGTCCCCTTAGATGCCTGTCCCCTTAGATGCCTGTCCCCTTAGATGTTTCAAATTTAACGAGAGAATTGCACATTGAAAAGTATGTGCAATATCTCGAAGAGACGCTTCATCTATATGTCAAGTAGCTTGAGCGACATACGTACCAGCCTCTGCCTAACCTTTGGCGTATAAATTACTTCACAAAATACTGTAATTGACAGTATTTTTTCACAAAAGTAAGATGGCAACTTTCTAGTATAAAGGGTTTAATTAATGAAAGAATTAACTATAAATGAATTATTCGAAGTGAGTGGTGGTAAAGTTCCACTTTTTGATTTCTTTATGTTCCTATCCGGCCCTATAGGTTGGTCAATTATGTATGAAGAACATAAATCTAATCACTATCATTCTCCATATAATTATTATGACTATGCTTATTGATTTAATATTTTTAATTTCAATGAGTGTGATTTAATTTTAATAGCAATAAGGGAGCACCAGAGAAGGTGTTCTCTTACCACGAAGCCCACTTTGCTTGCTCATTAAAAGAACCTGATGGTGAACTATCTGAAAAATCATTTATGCCTGTCCGCGAATAAATCGACAAATGGCATGTCATTGATACTCTAACTAAGCCACTTCATCTGATATCGTCACTTCCCTATTTTCTTACCACATCAACTTACCATTTTAATTTAATAAACTATCGCCTAATACAATCAAAGGTTCTTAAATTTAAAAGCAGACAGGTGAAATGATGCTTGGTGAAACCGCAACAAAAATGTTAGAGATTAAAAAGCACTCCACACATAAGGATGAAACACGGCTTATCGTTGAAATCAGAACCAATGGATTTTCTGTATTTGATGATGATTGCTATTACAAAGGAAATGTTTTACATCTACCCTT
Organism: Uncultured Candidatus Berkiella sp.; assembly: GCA_964606325.1. Taxonomy (GTDB): domain Bacteria; phylum Pseudomonadota; class Gammaproteobacteria; order Berkiellales; family Berkiellaceae; genus Berkiella. The sequence continues at coordinate 14,689 of CAZSGE010000034.1, read as the reverse complement.
AAAAGTTGAAACAATTCAAGCTTTAATAGCTTGTGGCGCCAATGTCAATGGAAAGCTCGGCAAAGCCAAAACAACCCCTTTACATGAACATACAAATGTTGAAATCATAATAACGCTGATAGCCAATGGCGCCGATGTTAATGCGCAAGACATCGAGGGCAATACACCCTTACATTATCACCGCAATGATCCTTCTATTGTAAAAGTGCTAATTGCGGCAAAAGCAAACGTAAGAGCAAAAAATATATTTGGCGTTGAACCGATACAATGGACTCAAAACAAAGAAGTTTTAAATGCGCTTTTAATGGCAGGAGCGGATATCAATGCCACAGCACTTGATTTAAAAACTTGTTTGTTTAAAGTCACACGTCCTATCAAATTATATCTTGAAAAGGGTGCCGACACTGAAGTTAAAGATGCATCAGGAAATACCCCATTACATCATTTTGTGGCATTTAGACATACACTTTCTCAAAAAGACAGACAAATATTGCGCCAAGGGCTTAATGATTTGCTGGATTATGGCGCGAACCCATACAGCAAAAACAAAAACGGCCTAAACGCATTTGAACAGAATGCTAAATTAAAACCTCTCTCATCACATTATGAGGAAATAGCTAAGATCTTAAATCATGATCGTAATAGAAAGCATAAGCTTGCTTGATAAGGGATCAGATCCTTTAGTTTATCAACTGAGGATCTGACCCCAAATTTTCGCACATTGATTACTTAAAAAAACTTAAATAGCGTTAAGACTTTATAAACAATGCATTGCTGTTAAAACCTAATCGCATCAATTGAGCCATTTGTCACCTTTTGGTTTCGCACATTTGTTAAAATAAATATAATCGCTTCCAATTGATAGATAACTTTATGTCTGTTGGTGGATGAATTATTTTATGATTTTCATTTGTCAATTGAAGGAAAATGCGGAAAATTAAAGACTTGAATCAAGTTAAAAATCAATGCGAACTACTCAACTCATGGCTTAAATAAGTTATGCTCAATCATCCTCAAAGTCTTTCTACTATATCAATGCAGGCGCTTAAAAAAAGCGCTCCTCAATCTCTACATGACATCATTCAAACCACCTTTACAGGCCAAAAGCTAGACTTACCGCTAGATGAATTATTTCGCTTGATAGCCCAGGTACAAAGATCTCAAGATATTTTAAACAAAACTCATTTACTTCAATATGGCTTGATGACCACCTTGATTGAAGAAGTTGAAAAACTTATTACTAAGCTTAAAACAGCAGAACAAACTGACCATCGAGAAAAGCTTTATCAAACTTTAAAGGATGATCCTTTACCATTACCTAGCATCAAAGAAATGCTCACCTATGAGGGAGCACATGTATGCGCGGTTGGAACAAGCAACCTAAACAATGGCACCTACAATTTGATGCTACGCCCCACTTTAGATAATAAATATGCCTTGATCTTTGATTGTGATCTACATCATCCTGGTATTTCAATGGTGGATAAAACCTTTCCCTTGCTAAATCCTAGCATTCAAAAAGGGGTTTTTCTATGGATAAAAAATGACGCTACAAGTTTTTATCAGCGACAGCCCGTAAATGTTTTTGGTGAAGAATCTCAAGTTGTTCAATATCAAGAAGATAATTTAGACGTTTTGATAGAACGCAACTTTGATCCAAAGATACTCACAGATAAATCAAGGCTAACTATTAGTGTATCAGGCTTGTCTGAAAATCAATTAAACCAAGCACAAACAACTATTAAACACGCTCTATTCCGACTCGGTTTAGGAGCGATCACTTATCCGCAAAGACCCATTGATCGAGAAAGAGCGCGTATTTTTACAGCTAACCGTGCAAGGCACCAACGGAATCAAGCAGGACGACTACTCTCTTATGATCAAGAACGTGATTTACAAAATTATGAATTGAGTTTAGAGGATCTTAAAAAAGTGCTTGCGTACAATGCTTCTAAAGTAGCACAAACATATGAAGAGGAAGTAATGCTGGGGAAAACGGCATGGGTGCACGATGAATTAGAAACAAAAATTAAACGCAACATTGCGCCTTTTCTATATCATGAAATTTTACAACTAAAATACTTAAGTCGAGATAATATTGAAGCTAGAATAAAAGCTATCCTATCTCATGGTTTATGCTCAACAGCACATCGCTTTCGTCATGGCGAAGCTATTGAAGGCCTCAGTTCAAAAAGCGACCTGGAGAGTGGTAGCGGTAACTCAGTATTCACTCGTGTTTGCAAAAGTGAAGACACCGATCTGTTTGAGGAATCGGGAATAGATTGCGCGTTTATTCTTGATACCCACAGCACCAGACAAGTCAGCACCTATATGTATAGTAAAGATTCCTATGGTATGAAGGATAAAGAGCTGTATCCATCTCGCAAAGCTCCTTACGAACTTGCTGAAGATAAGGAGTTAGAGTATAAAAACGAACTAATGATCAAATATGCCATTCCATTAAATTCAATTATCGGCATATTTATGAAACCTAAAATTTACACATTGTTAAAAGCAGAGGTTGATAGAGCTGTCAACGATTCAGGTATACTTACCTTAACAGGTAAAACTTTGACAGAGTTTATCGTGCATTCAACGCAAGACGCAACCGCTATGGCTAAAAATCATGAGTTCAAATCCTATTCAAACACGTTAGTTTATAAAAATAACATCGAAAAAAATGCGAAACAACAGTATGCACCGCATTTCCAGGCACAAGAACCCAACCTGCATATTACCAAAAAGATTAAACTACACAACTAGCCAAATCAAATCCACGGCAGAAGTTGGGGCTTCTATAGTTAAATATAAAAGATTGACCAAAGCATTTTTTAGAAAACATTAACAGCCATATAGTTTCTCTAAAAAATATATAAAGAATTTCCAACCAAATTATAAAAACGCACAATATCCATCGACCATTTGTCGGCTTCATGCATATTCAAGCCAAATAGCTTGAAATAATAATTGTAATCTCCGATAATCCTTGGCTCTAATAAGATCTTACTTTTAAGTAGACGCGCGATAATAAAACTATATTATTTCAAAAATTCATTAACGGAGATTTTATCATGAGAGAATTATCAAATTTTGAACAAAAGCATGTGAATGGTGGTGAAATAAGCTTTCTTATCCCAGTTGATACAAATCAAGAAGTGAATTTTACATCAGGCTTTTCTGCGGGCGTGGATACTGTAGGTGGGGTAATTGGATTTTTTGCTGGAATAACTGCATCAATAGTAGTTTTACCTTGTCGTGCTATTTATTCCGTATGTTCTAATATATATTCTCTCTTCAAGTAAAGTTTGAGATCCGATGCTTAGCATGATGAATCATTCGTGCTTCGCATCAAGATTGATTCTACCTCAAGGGGAGCTCCCTTCGTATTCTTTTATTCAAACTCCAAGCTTAAGAGATTGATCTTTGTGATCCAAAGTCAGGTTGTCAAGCCCTTCAACGATAGGTTTTACTGAAGGTTTATTACTTCTTTTCCATCTTCTAAATAAGTATTGCATGGTAACAGCAGCTTTTGTAATTTGATGAGAACGACTTTTCTGATTATTCGCACCGATAGCTGTCCATGACATATCACCGATTTTGCCAATATCATCTTCTAATGAATTTTGTTCTTTCAGCATTGCTTCATATTTATTTTCATCTGAAAGTTTACTTATCACATAATGATGTAGATTATTACATTTAGTTCCATATCTTTGACTCTTATCACTGTAAGATTGCCATTTACTTTGTGGAACAACTAATGTCTCCTGCCTTGAGAATCCAAAATATCCTTGTGCTTTTGCATCAACGACTTCAAATTCTTTATCTAAACTGTCACTAAACAATACCAGATAGGCACCAGGCCCCGAAGTATTAATCACAGTGGCATTTGTCATTTCCCACTTAAGAAATGTTAAGAATTCTTCATCAAACTCAACAGGTAAAAACTCACATTGTGATTTTATAAACTCAAATGTCATGTTGTAAATGAACATTCGAATATCAAAAAGAGAGCCGTTTGGTTTGCTTTCAATGTATTTTCTTAAAATACCTTTCATCATGGCTGTTTTTGAATGCGGATTGTTATCCCATTTAAATCTTGGCCCCACATCGAATATTGATTCGGGCGTAATATTTTGATAATTTTGTATAATTTGAGATTGAATTTTTCTTAAATCACGAATGGCATGCGGATGTAATTCATTTAATTTTTCAGAAGTATATGCAAATGCGAGAAAATCAGTGTTTATGCTAGGATATCCTACTCCACCTATCCAGCGATGTTTATAGGTTGAAACTAACACCAAGGGTGACCAAATTTTTAAGATAGAAGGCGCTTCAGAAAAATCCAGTTTTTCCAAATCAAATTCAGCATAATTTCCGCACATCTCGATAACCGGCAACAATGTTCTTGCACAATCTGAAGCAGAGCCTAAATTACCACCTGTTTTATTAAGGGTATGTTGAATCTCAAGCCTTACTAGCTCATAAATTTTTCTATCATGATCATCTTTTAATAGCTGAGGAAGATCATTGTCAACATCAAAGGAGGTAATATTTAAATTTTTACAAAAGGCGTTTAGTTCAGCAATTGCGCCAGGAGACAGACATTTAGAGCTATAGACTAGTGATAATTTTGCTTGTGGATTTTGAAGTCGTATCTGAATAAAACGGAGTTTATTTTCATCGTTCATAAAAACATCGGGATTATCACTAAACCAAATTCGGTATAGTCTCGTAGTGTCTAAAAAATAAGGCATTTTTTTATCTGTATTGTTCGGTTGTATTGGTTTAAAACGGGGTATTGGGCATTTTATCATTTAAACGAATATATTGCATAAATAATGCTAGCAACTTTGAACAGGCACATTCGCTTCTTATATGCCTGGCCCTTTAGGTGCCTTTGAGATTCACGGTTACAAACATCTGCTCAAAGTGCTTTAAGCGTGTAAATTCACACTACATTTTTAGCTTTAATCAAAAGGACATAATCCTTTACCGCTACAGCCGCGTATTTTCATGGAACTAAAACTAACGTGGTTGCGTCCTAATCAATAAGCGGGAGCGGGAGCGGGAGCGAGAGCGAGAGTGAGAGTAGTTAATGGCCATCAAACGAGCTGAACTTGTCAAATATCTAAACAAGCTTATAGAAATAGCTCCAAAAGACACCCTGATGAACAAGCTGATTGATGATATTTTAGCGACAGAAGATTCTACCCTGACTACAGTCTTGTCCTCTAATATTTTTCATTATGCCTCAAAATATGGCACTGAGGAAATGATTGATTTTTTTATTAAATCGTTGCCTAGGGAAACCATATTAGCCTCTGATAATGAAGGCTATCATGCGTTCCATTATGCAAAGTTTGGCAAAAATGTAAACATTATAGAGAAATTGCGCAACAACAAAATCTTTGCAGAACTAGAGCAACAGCCATCCCTATATGGCAGCACTTATGATGAAGCAGAAAAAATAAACATATCACAGAACGTTATTAATCTAAAACTCAAAAAATATATGGATAGTCAAGGACTAACGGGGAAGGATCAGATCTGTAGGGAGGGAAACTGCTCAGGTTGGAGTTTTTTATATTTAATTTATGCAAGCTCTGACCAAGAAGAGGAATTTTTCCAAATTCTCGAACTGATAGGAGACTTAGATCTTGATAACATCAATAACATAAAACTACCTGACAATCTAAAAGAAAAATACAAGGATATACATGATCTTCTCACGCAGGTAATCAATGATGTTTCAGTTTTTCAATCCTCAAGTAATACTTTTAAAGAAACCCAGCTCCCATCAGCTCAGCAACCACGCAAGGATATGTACAACCTCGTTAAGGATCCAAAACTAGACAGGGAATTAAAGCAGCTATTCAGCGCCGAGTTCCAGTTAAAAAATGCTCAAGAGCTGGCTGAGGTATTATCCCATTTGAGTCATTGGCCTGGACTTTGCGTTGATATAACCTTCCCAGGACACGCCACAGCATTGATTGTTACGCCTACGGGTGAATTTGAGTACTACGATAGCAACTTTAAACATAGGGTCAAGAAATTCAAAACCGCTGAAGAATTAGCAAATCACATGCTGGTTTATTTTTACAAAAAATTTAATGAATTCAATACAGATGGCAGCTTTTATTTTAATTTTAAAGGCTTAAAATTCTATAACACGCTAGCTCAAGCCAATGAAGTGGAAGTGCCGGCTATTCCGTTTCAGGCCACATCTGATTCTACTTCGGGATTCAGGCCAATTCATTATGCCGTACTAAATAATGATATTAAAATGTTAGAAGAAAACTTAAAAGATTGTAACGCAAAAGACGCAATGGGTATGACCCCCTTGATGTGGGCTGGCATCCTTGGTAACAAGGATTTTGCAAAAAAATTGTTAAATGCTAACGCTGATGTGGCACTTGAAGATCGCCACGGAAATACACCTTTGGGATTTGCAATCAAAAACAGAGATTCTGACATGGTTGATTTCTTGATAAAAAATGGCGCAAAAACAGATCAATTAATCCCAATCAGGACAAATCCAAATATGATTTACCCTCTTTCACTTGCCTGTTGGAATGGGGATGAAAAGACGCTAAAAGTATTAATTGAAAATGGCGCTGACGTCAATGCAATTTTAGGTGTTTCATCTATGACTTATGCCTTACTCTCGGCTAATGACAACGTTTTTAGCCTATTGCTTGCTAATGGTGCAGATGCAAATGGATTATATAGCAACAATAAGCCATTGTTATTGCATTGCGCGGGAGAAGGTAACCTTACGTTAGTTCGGAAGTTACTTGAACATGGTGCGAATATCAATATTGTGGGTCCGGATGGAACTGCATTAGCACTGGCAGTTAAGGCTAAAAACCTTGAACTTATAAAATTGCTGTTAGATGCAGGCGCAAATCCGGAAGTGGCTGACAAAAATGGGCAAACACCTCGACAATTAGCTATGGAAAATGAGGAACTTGGTAAATTTTTTAATGATGTTTTAACAGCAAAAGAAAAAGACAAGAACAAGAACGAAAGTATCCCGGCTAAGCGTCCTGCTCTTATAACTGGACACTTTGATCACAAAAGGCTTATAAATGATTTAAAGAGAAACCTAAAGGATGCGCCCCTAAACTTGAAAATCAATAGTGCTGATCTTGCCAACAATCCAGACACCAGAGGCGACACCACACTTCATCTTATTGCGAAATCAGGCAATATGATTTTTTGGAAGCAGTTTATGATGAATAAGTTAAGCCGAGAAAACAATAAAAGTGAATTTGATTTTCATAAAAAAAATAAAGATGGTAATACGCCCATAGAGCTTGCAGCAATTGCCGGTCATGCTGAATTAGTACGTGAGATGGGAAAAGAGATGAAGCTATCCCAGGGAAAGATAGAAGCGATGTTAAATGATATTAAGGTTAAGAGACCAAATAACAAAATTTAAAATAGAACACGTGAGTGTTTGCGATTGCACCCAACCACATCGAGCCTCCATCTGATATTTAAGGCCTTTGGCACAACCAATATAATCGGCCAACAAACTGCTTCACTCATTTACATACTGCGTTCTTATAATTGAATAAGCGCATTAACCATTAAAATTAATCTAAAAATGAAAAATATGGTATGCACGATAAAAATTCAATTAGCTGAAAATTAAAAGCACGAAACGTGATGGTGTTAAACATCTCCTTTAATCAATTTTTAGATCATAAAAAAACTAAGCATATAAAGACTTTGAAATAAGATTAAACATAAAGGTATTCAGATGGTTGGTGAAACCAAAATCCCGTGTATATCATTATATAAATTTCTGTCGTGATAAAGTCTTCGTACATCTACTATACATACCTTAATGTTTTATGTGGTAGTAAAATGGGTATACAAATTTATTATTAAACTAAACACTTGGGGTTATCATGCAAGGTAATGATTTAGAACTTATTAAAAAAGCAGCTCTAAATGCACGTAAAGCATTAGAAGGTAAAAATTTAGGCTTTGGTTTAGCGCCAAATGCAGCACAAGCCAATGTTCAAGCACCAACTGCACAAGCGCCACAAGTTCAACCAACCACAACGGCAGCCAAACCTACTGCTGCGACTTCACAACAACCAGTACCCACAAAATTTGTGCAAGAATCAGAAAAATAACGAAAAGCAGCTTCATTAAGAGCTTTTACGGAACAAGAAATTAAAACTATTGAAAATTTGTTATTGAAAGGCGACCATTACAATGCAATGGACTTTATATTACTCCATAAGGATATCGATTTAAACAACCCAAAGGCGAATGAAAGATTTGATAATGCCATGAGAGAGCGTTCTACTTATATGCTAAATGAATCGATTGCTTGGCGTGCCCCTATTTCATTACGCACTCAATCTGAAAATCGTCAAATGTATGAAAATAATTTATTTAGAAGATTCCTTAAGAAAGAACAGGCAAAACGCGCGGGTACTCAGTCTCATGCAGAGCGTATCGTTGAAATAGCACTAAGTTCTAAAGATCAAAGAGAAGTGGCTGTCAATTTTAGAGAATTATTGCGCTACCTTATTGCAAGAGACTTTAACAGTGCAACAATGGCTTTACATAAACATTCAGCTAGGTTTGTTGTCACGCCTGGTTTAGAAGAAATCATTGGTTTTGCTATTGAATTAGCGCAACAAAGCTTGACTGAAGAGCTACAAGACAGAGGCTACAGATATACAGTAGCTGAAAGTAGAAGGGATGAAGAAGACGTAAGCGACTTTAATGAAGATTTGAATAAATTTAAAGTAACTTTAGAGAAATATAAGAGTGGTGCTGCTTTACCAAAATATGAAGCGCCAAATCCTTACCGTGGTTATAATTGGGATTCTTCAACCTAAATCGATCCACCTCCACTGGGCTCAACCCCTAAGCTATCCAAACTTAGGGGCAGCCCCCTTAGATGCCTGTCCTCTTAATTGGAAGTCCTTTTGCTGGAAAACTGCCTATAAACCCGATGGAATGCTCTATTTAACTGAGTAGCTGTCAACTAGATAGGCCTAAGGATTGATACAATCATACGATCTACTTTCCACTAATTTTTTAATTCTTATGCATCTGGAGCCCCCATGTTAGGTAATCATATTCATGAAGTTGTTTTCGCTGATCAGACAAAACTACAAGTAAATGTAGAAGAACTTTATGATGATCAGATCATTGACGCTAGAATTGCAGCTAAATTTGACGGGAAGATTTATAATGGCATACCAACTGTTGCGAGTTCCAGTCTCACAGCCTACACCATAAAAGATGAAAAATCAGCTTCAAAAGCTGGTTTAGAACGTATGCAAGCAAGCAATGCTCAATCACTATTTATTCTAGAAAGTTTATTGCATTCTCAAAATAAATTCCCATTTTATTTAGTAGGGACTTTTAATACCGGTCTTCATTATCAAGGTCTTATTGTTTTATTTAAACCAAATAAACGCCTTGATATCAGAGTGATCAACTCTATTGCTAGATCGGAACATGAAAGCAAAGAAGAAATTCATCTAAAACTAAGAGATGAACTTAATATTTTTACTCAATTGGGCTATCACATAGATAATCTAAGTTATCAAGAACATATTTTACAAATCAACAGGCATGACTGTGGCGTCGTTACCTTAGAAAATTTGGAACATGCATTAGCCAACCAAAATATTGAACCAAAGAGCAAAAGATTAACGAAAGAAGAAAGTATTATTCTCCGAGCAAAACAAGCTTATGAGTTTAAATTTAAAAAACCAGCACCTGATATTTTTTCGATTGACGACAAAATTATACCATCAATCAATAAACCCTCTTTAGGTTGGAGCAGTAATAATCCAGTTGCGAAAGCTGAGATGAAATCAATCCAACCTATCAAAAATATTTCTGAAGATGAAGAAATCCAAACCATGTGCAGCAGTTTATTTTCCGCAAATAAAGAACAGGCTCAAAAGCTAACTGTATTCATAAAAAATAGAGGTAACAAATCGCTCGACACATGCATAGCTGAACTCGTTTCTCTTTATTTCAACTTAAATGAAAATATCGATAGATTAATTGGCAAACTTAATGAACTTGCTTCAAATAAACCAAAATAATTTCTTTAAGGTGAAAAATAGCTAATTTAACAACATAAGGACTGGTAATTGTCCTCTGAATAGCGTTAAAACTATCTTTTGGAAGGAAGTAGGGTTATTTATGCTTTGAAGGATATAGACGTATTTCATCCTGGAATTTCTTTTTTACAACTACAAAAATTCTATTTGCTAAATAACAGATGGATTGCCCGCCGCCGCTTCGCTCTGGCGAGGCATACGCTCCGCTAACTCTTCGCTGCACGATGTCCCATCGCGCCGAAGCGTAAGCGTAGGCGGATGGCGTCCCCAAGGGGATTCGAACCCCTGTTACCGCCGTGAAGGAGGGCTAGTCCGTACTTTGGGGAACATACACGAACACTTGTAATCCATTGATTTATATGTACTTTACACCCTGGAATACGTCGACGTTCGCGCTCATTCCAGCACGTAAGTTAATCCAAAGTTAGCTCCGTTTTTTAATTACCACGGATTTGAGGAAATTGACAAAATTGGAATAAATGGACAATAATTAACCTATATGTTTATATCTAGGGTGTTTTTTGTCCAAAATGAAAAAATCCGAAAAACAGGCACTTTCTTTGATTAGAGAACTGGGTGGCACCGTGCGTACCAGCGAGGCGCTAAAGCTCGGTATCCATAGAAGAACGATCTATCATCTGCGTGATACTGGTCTTCTGACCGAGCTATCGCGCGGCGTGTATCGACTTTCTAACAAACCCATTACTAACCCTGATCTCATTACCATCGGCGCAAGGGTGCCTCAAGCTGTTATCTGTCTTATCTCCGCACTTTCATTTCACAACATCACAACTCAAATACCCCATACTGTCTATATTGCAATTGCTAAAGATACAACGCCTCCTAGGATTGATAATCCTCCCCTTTCAGTTCACAAATTCTCGGGAAAAGCCCTCACTGAAGGTATTGAAAAGCATGTCATAGATGGGGTGTCAGTTAAAATTTATTGCATCGAAAAAACGCTTGCTGATTGCTTTAAGTACCGTAACAAAATTGGGCTGGACGTTTGTATTGAAGCACTAAAACTGTACAAAGCCAGGAAGAAAATTAACATTCAGGAGATTATCAAATACGCCAAAATCTGTCGCGTATATAAGATTATGGCTCCCCATCTACAATCGATTCTATAAGAAATACCATGACTAAAAATATACCTGCCTCTATTCGGCAAAAGCTGTTAAATAAATCTAATTAGGTTTTTGGGTCGCTGACTGAAGAATATTGATAGATTTTTACTTTTTTAAATTCAGGTTTGAACTGAATTTCTTTATCTTCGTGATTGATTTGCAAAACAACGCAAAGCTGGGGATTGTTTAGATTATCATTTGCCAGTTTATATGTTTTAAATGTCGCGTTTTCAACCAAGCCAGACTGAAATGCAGGTGATTTTTTGCTTATTTTTGTCAACTTACCTTTATTAATCGTTTCGATTATATTAAAACCAGGTTCTACAACATCTATTTCTTTTTCAATGAAATGAAACCCCTCAATCGCTGGTGGCATGATCATTTCTCCATTGAATATATGTTTTTTTACTAATCCTTTAAAATCAGGATCGAAATATTTGTCAAAACAATGCCAAAACGCTTCCTCAGTCAACTTATTATTGTTTTCAGAAGATGTCTGAATCAAACTATTGATAAAAACCTTAATAGTATCATCCGGCAGATTTTTGTCTTTCAAAAGCTCTGAAAAGGCAAGAGCCAACAAATGACCTCTCGTCTGAATAAAATTATAATTGCCAACAGATTGATTATTTAATCTTGCATATAACGCATTGGGAATGGTATTTAGAATAGATGAATAATAATCGACTATATGAAAATTTAATATATCAGCATATTGCTCATTAGTAATAAATCCCCCATCCTTTGCCATTTTTAATGCTAAATAGTCGGTAAACCCCTCAAAGAACCAGCGATATTTGTTTCTTAAATTAAGGGGCACCTCTATTTTACTGCCAAGCCAGTTATGGAATAACTCATGTGATAAAACATATAGCACTTTAGGAAATTTTTCGATTTTACCGTCAGGAAAAGTTAGTGTTAAACTATTTTTTGTATGAACACCTGATATTGTTTTAAAAGGCACACTGTCGGGTTGTTTTATTAGTGTTATCACATAAAATGGAAAATCATAATCTTGCATTTCATTTCTTTGAAATACGCTTAAATCTTTAATTATAGTTTGAGCACTTTTGTCTTTAAAAAATGACCATTCCCCATGTTCAATTAGGTATATAGGTTTATTTTTAATATTTATTATCGATGGATGTATGCCACCTCCAACAAATTGTGAAAACAAAATTTCTGCTATGTTTTTATTAACTTCAATTTTTCTTCCCTCTCCAAAACTTGAAAAGACTTTATTGTTTTTTGGTAATGAGGAAAAATCAAAAATAAATTTCAATTTTTTGTCTAAATTTACACTGGGATACACGAGAACATTGGTTGAATAAAAACTGAAAAACTCGTCTTGAATAACAGGCAAATGGGCATTACTAACTGACGTGTCATAGCATAAATTATAGTTTAATTTAAATTTTGCATTCGGATTGTGAGCTACCTTAGTATTACTTACATTTGCGTTTAATACTCGCATCCCACCTTCGACGTTATATTGAATATTATTTTCTTTTAAGTGATTGTACGCTTCCCATGGGGCAATAATATTCGTTTCGCCTGATGCATCTCCTATGAATTCAGCATTAACATTTAAGCAATTTTCAGAATTAAACTGAAAACTATATTTTATTTCATTTTTTTGTAATTCTTGACTAAAGAGTGCTTTTGCAAAAAAAAATAACAGAACGCTACTTACTACTTTTATAACTTTCATCAAACCAACCAACTAAGCACGTCAGTATTAGACCGACATTCTGCTTCAGATTTTTAATGTATAAAACTAGAAATTTTTACCTGAAAATATTATTTCTTTAAAATTCTTGAATAAGAACTTAGAAGTTGTGCAATATTATTGCACAACTTCTATTAAAGATATTAGAAGGGGATGTTTCCATAAATACCTACTGAATTATTTGGATTTACAACCGTATTATAGTCAGTTACAACAACCGTATTGGCGTAAACTCCAACATAATCGGTTACAGGGTAAGCAATATTAACATTCCCAAAAGTTACATTATTGTTCCCACCAATATTAGGAGTCACAGTAACATTTTGAATAGCAAAATATCCTGGTGAAGTAAACTCTTGTCCATTTCCACCAGAAATATAGCTAAGCATGTCGGCTGGAATATTACATATTTGTGTTTTAATTTTTTTCATTGGATCTTCCATAATTCGCATATGATAAAAGAGTGTAAAATAATCATAAATCAAGAATAAACCAAAGATTTTTCTTGTAGAAAGACACCTTATCCGCTATTTTCTATACTAGCAACTAAAAGGCATGTAACGCATATTCTTAGAAAAATCAAACTGATTAGTTAAAAAACTTTTGCTAATTTTCTAAATTTAACAAAAAATATTTACTATGAAAAAAATGTTCAAATCTTCACTTTTTAGCTTTCATAAGGAATAAAATGCACATTTTGAACCACAATGAAACTTTAACTATTTCTGCTGGTAATCCCGTGTACGTGGCCGTAGGAGTTGGCATAGGAACTTATGCTGGTGGTGCTACTTTAATTAGTACAACCCAAGTTCTTAATGATTTTGGTCGGAGTGTTGGAGAATACATTTATAATACATATCATCCTGATCCACTCGGTCAAATGGTGTACACCTTAGAAAATCAAACTCAATACTCGAAATAAACAAAACTAACAACTATTTGTAAAACAAGATTATTGCATAAAATGAACATACGCTTTTGTTGCACACCATATAATAATGAACGTATGTAATATAAATATGAAAATCGCCAAGAGTCTAACTCTTGGCGATAGAAGTATATGGCTCTGGGTGGGAAGTCCATAAAACCATGGTTTTCTTGAAAATCCTAAACAAAGAAAAATTAAGATGGGATACGTAGCAAGAATAATATTCATTTAAAGGAGCCTGTAAATTTTTGTAACCGCCATTGGCATTATATTTTTGGAGAAATCTGCTCTCAATTTCATTGAGGTTAAGGGCACTTTAATCCGCCTGTATTAGTACTTTTGCCTTACAAATAGCGATACTCGCAATGAGGACAAAAGTAGCAACACCATGTGTAGATTGGAATTGCTTTAGTTGCCCGCCCCCTAGATCTAGAACGACGAGTATGTGGGCATTAAGAAGTTCCTAATATGATGAAAGAGATAAAACTATAAATATTTCTTGGAAAAAATTCTACCAGTTCCAGATTTTAAGTAAGATTCAAATTTATCGGCCCTAATAGGATCTGAAAAACCAATATAAGTTTTTACTTTCCAAGGTTTGAATTTATTTGTGTGAATTGATTTGCCTTGATTATGCTGTTCAAGACGAGTTTTTAGATCTTTGGTACAACCAACATAGAAAGAATCTGGATGATTGATGCTTTGAAGGATATAGACGTATTTCATCCTGGAAAACCTTAGTAAACATCCAGTTCACTAGCCCGCCTTTGTTTCACTTCGGCGAGGCATA
>CAZSGE010000033.1:3204-29695 GCA_964606325.1 Uncultured Candidatus Berkiella sp. | reverse complement strand
TTGGAGTTAAAGGTGTCTATTTAAACCCTTTGCTATTATGTGAGGAAGGGTCCTTTTTTCTTTTCTTTTTGTTATCTTTATCACCATTATCCATGCGAGGGGTGTCTGGTGATTTTCTCTTAGCAAGATTTTGCTTTTCTTCTAAATCAAGTTCTCTACCTGTGGTAAGAGCCCGACTTCTCTTTTGCGTTTGACTAAGTGTGGGCGTGCTTTCTGAAGTTAATTTATTTTTATTGGTTAGTTGTACGATGGAGGCGAAGACACAATCTTTGTGATTTTCTTTTAGATGCTCTCCAAGGAATTTGCGAAGACCTTCATAATCATTGGGACTAAAATTAAAATCTCTTTTATATTTAGGATCATGCATCACCAAAGTGCCGTTTTTACCTTCAATTGAAATAAAAGCCAAATTGTCAGTGTTGTTGTTTTTATCTTGTAATCGCAGCATTAAGGCACCGGAATCTGAATTTTTTAAATCTGCGATGACTTTGTCAAGGAATCCTGCTTCGTCAATTTTTGTTCTAGCTTTTACAATTTGATCTTTAACGGAATCGACGATGCTTTGAGGCACGTGTATTTTTTGTAAGCCCATTTGTCTGGCCTTTGACATATTTTCAGAGCGGTTATCGTGTTCTACATTGGGGTCTTGGTCAAGGATGGCTAAAAATTGTCTCACCCAGCTAGGGCTATCGGATTCATTTTCATTCATTTCACATTTTACACCGGATCTTCCGATCATTTGTTTGAATGAAAAATCAACAGTTTCCTCAGATTCAGTAGAGGGATGATGTAATTCGTGTACGGCTTGGGCTAAGGCAAGTTTTAGATCTCCCCGATGAACTCCAATCAAGTTCTTTCTAAAGGCATTGAGTTGAGCTGGCCTGCGGATGGCTTCCCATACAGTGGGAGGCTTAGAGAACTGTTGTTCATCTGGGGTTACAGTACCACTTTCAGGTGTATTAGCACCTTTATTAGTCATGAAAGCGCCCCCTTGCCAAGGTATATTTATATTAGTATATACTCTAACTAACTGTAGGTTCAATCAATGTACTAACATCCTTTAGGCTCCCGACGGCGTGTAGGACATTGGCTATTTAAAGGAGAGAATTCCGCTAAAGAACCTTTGCGATTACATCCTAAATAGAATATGATGCAAAAAGTAGGTAGTTTTCACAGGATAAGAATTTTTAGGAGTGCATCATGCAGCAAGCGGAACAAGGAACAACTCAACGCATTGAAGTCCAACAAAAACTATATCAAGCTTATGCTTACGCCGCTGAAGCCTATGTTAAAAAACCTACCATCTCAAACTGGGAAAAAAAAGAAAAGGCGTTCGAAAATTATAACGCCTTAATTAGATTCAAACGAGAGCCAGAACCAGCATAGGTTTTTTGTACTTCTCAACCTTCATGTACTTTTTCCAACACACTTGGATTGTTAGCGAGGCTTAACCGCCTCGCCAAAAAACCTTATATTCTAACTTACAAACTCGTCGTTCTGATGACACCAACACCAACGCCTTCAATAACCAGCGGTTGCATATTTGAGTTTAAGTAGATAGGAGAATGATCAGTATTCTCTGCTCTTAACTCAATTTGCTCGCCATGGCGAAAGTATCTTCTAACAACAACTTTATTGTTAACACGTGCAACAATAATTTTGCCGTTTTCAGCATGATCACAACAATGAATTGCCAGAAGGTCACCATCTTTAATTCCTGCGCCCATTAAACTGGTACCTTGAATTTGTAAAAGGTAATCAGGTTTTGGACTAAAGAATTCATTTTGGATCCGCATTCTACCGTCAAAATTTTTCTCAGCATAAATAGGGCTATCTGCACTGTGTGTTTTTACAATAGGCAGACCAATTCCATGCTCTTTCGCTAATTGGATACCACGTGAAGTACCAGGCGCCAAGGTGATAGCACCTTTACGCGCTAAGGCTTTCAAATGATCTTCCGCAGCGTTAACTGAACGAAACCCTAAGGTTTTTGCAATTTCAGCACGTGTTGGAGGAGCACCAGTTTTCTCAATATGATTGCGAATAACTTGGAGGACTTCCGATTGGCGACGAGTAAGATTCATTGATTGAGGAGAGGAACTTGTAGGCATCACTTTGCTTCCCTGTTCAAAGGTACAGAACCAGTATAGCTATCGGATCTAGAGTTCGCCAACTACGCTCACACTACATTTCAGAATATAACGAATTTCTAGCATAATTAATAATTTTTCTCTTGCTGCTTTGCATTTGGTTTTTGCTATAAACCAAATATCAAAACAGTTAAGATCGAATTCCTATATAAATATTAAAATGAGATCACCAATTTAGCAAAGTTTACTGCATTGCAAGAAAGGTTTTATCCCGATGATCTTAAATTTACACTCATTTTAATACCATATTGTTATATATAGTCTCTTACCTACTATTTCTGTCAAGCAAAATCGCTGATCTCTTAAGTAAACTAGGGATAAAGTATTAAAGGTGGAAGGTATTTTAATATCTTTTGATCTGATTGCAGCGCAACAGCTGCGGTGCATGATAGAAAATCAGTAAATTTGCTGATTATTTAGGTGATTCTTTAGGTTCTATTTCAGCGAGCGGACCAGACCAATCTTCAGGATGAATGGTTTCGTCAGAGTAACCCAAATCGTCATGGGCAATTTCATAAGGGCCGGACCAATCCTCAGGAGCGGGTATTCGTTTAAGATCCAACTCATACCAAGTTTCTAGATCAAATTCTTCAATTTCGCCGGCAAAATATTGTACTTCAACATAGTCTTCGCGGTCGTCTGAAGCGACAACCTCAAAAATATTATTGTATTCCTGGTTTTTATACCAATCACCCACATCAGGGTGCTCATGGTGACGCATTTAATTTTCTCCTATATCAACACCTTAGGAAAACCTAACCAGGCGTCATCAATGTTGAAGATTCAAAGTACCCTCTTAATAAGATATCACTACTGGAACTGTAATGTCATCTAGCTTTCAGATTAGTGTAGCTGTACGTAAATAGTTCTTTAAAATCAGGATTTTAAATATTTTCGCGATTGTTTGGCTGCTTGACATGAAAAGACACGAAGCAGTAGTTTTGATCTCGTGATTGTTATCCCGCTGGCGATAACAATATATACTCTTACAACCCAAGCAGGGCTAAGAGATACAAGTTAGTATCCTTTAACACAATACATTCCTATTTCAAGGTAGAAAGGGAGCGAGTATGAGCGGAATTTCCCAACTTCTGTGTGGCATGGTCCTCCTTTGGGGAATTGCTTATTTTCGTTTACCGCGATGGCTGTGGGCAATATTAATTGCTGCAGTGCTATATACCTTAGGTCATTATCAATTAATTTGGCTGTCGGCATGGTTCTTATGGCCACTGCTCTTACTTATCGTTATTCCTCTTAATGTTCCTCAATGGCGACGACATCTCACCAGCAAAGTATTTAATTGGTTTCGGGGTGTGCTGCCCCCCATGAGTGAAACTGAAAAGCAGGCCATCGAAGCGGGAGATGTTTGGTGGGAGAAAGAGCTTTTTCAAGGTAACCCTCATTGGCGACGTTTACTTAAAATGCCAAAAGGGCAACTCAACAAAGAAGAGCAAGCTTTCATCGATAACCAAGTCGAAACGCTATGTGACATGTTGGATGACTGGAAAATTGTTCATGAGATAAGCGATCTGACCCCACAAACATGGGACTATCTTAAATCCAATAAATTTTTTGGCATGATAATTCCTAAGGAATATGGTGGCTTAGGTTTTTCCCCTTTAGCACACTCAACCGTGGTTACTAAAATCGCCACTCGCAGTGGAAGCGCTGCAGTCACAGTGATGGTGCCCAATTCTTTAGGGCCAGCAGAATTGTTGTTGCACTATGGCACCAAAGAACAGAAAGAATATTATTTGCCGCGTTTAGCAGTTGGGCTCGAAATTCCATGTTTTGCACTCACAAGCCCAGAAGCGGGCAGTGATGCCGGTGCTATTGAAGATGTTGGTGTTGTCTGTAGAGGTCAGTTTGAAGGTAAAGAAACACTTGGTATTCGCTTGACCTTTGATAAACGCTATATCACGCTAGCGCCGGTTGCGACAGTTTTTGGTTTAGCTTTTAAATTATCTGATCCTCAAAAGTTGGTATTTGATAGAACGGATGTAGGCATAACAGTTTGTCTTATCCCAACACATCATGCTGGTGTAGAAATAGGACACCGCCACTTTCCGCTTAACATGGCCTTTATGAATGGTCCTATTCGCGGCACAGATGTCTTTATACCGCTGGACTGGATTATTGGTGGTTCAATGATGGCGGGGCAAGGTTGGCGCATGCTCATGGAGTGCCTCTCAGCTGGCCGAGGGATTTCCTTACCGGCACTTAGCACCGCAACAGGTATACTTACTTATCGCATGACAGGCGCCTATGCGGCCATTCGTAATCAATTTAATGTGCCTATTGGATCTTTTGAAGGCGTCGAACAATCTTTGGGGCGTATTGGAGGATTAGCTTATACCTTGCAAGCAGTAAGGATGTTAACAGCAACAGGCATTGGGTTGGGGATTAAACCTTCCGTTGCAACCGCCATCGCAAAATACCACATGACAGAAATGTCACGTATCGTCATGAATGATGCCATGGATATTCATGGTGGGCGTGGGATTATGTTAGGGCCATCGAATTACTTAGGGCGAGGCTATCAAGCAGTGCCCGTTAGTATCACCGTAGAAGGCGCTAACATTTTGACTCGAAGTTTAATGATTTTTGGGCAAGGTGCTATTCGTTGTCATCCCTATGCCTTTGATGAAATGCAAGCAGCTAAGCTTTATTCCGAAGATAAAGAAAGTGCACTGAAATTATTTGATAAATATTTTATCAAGCATGTAGGTTATTTTATTTCTAATTTCGTTAGGTGCATAACGCTTTCATTAACGCGAGGCATATTTAGTTATTCTAGTGTAGGTGATAAATCAAATCGCTACGCTAAAAAGTTAAATTGGTTAAGTAGTGCCTTGGCTTTAAGTTCGGATGTGGCATTAATGACCTTAGGTGGCGATCTTAAACGCAAAGAGAACTTATCTGCGCGATTAGGCGATGTGTTAAGTCAGTTATACATCGCATCTGCTGTCATTAAGTACTATCACGATTGTGCTTGTCCGAAATCAGATTGGCCTATGGTAGAATGGTCGCTGCAAATGTGCTTATACAAAATTCAAGAAGCATTTTATGGCTTTTTTGAAAACTTTTCCAAGTATGGTGTTGGCACCATTTTAAAATGGATCATTTTTCCTTTTGGGAAGGCATTCACTTTACCTAAAGATACCGTTGGACAGGCTTGTGCCAAAGTTATGCTAACCAACACCGATGCCAGAAGCCGTTTAACAGCGCTATGCTACATTGGCAAAGATGAAAATGATCCAACGGGTATCATTGAAAAAGCATTTGAAAAATTAATGGCGATTGAACCTGTTTTAGCAAAGATTAAACAGGCTCAAAAAAGAAATGAAATCAATAAAAAATCAAGTTTTGCGCAAAAATGTGCAGCCGCGCTTAGCTTAGGGATTATTAACGAGCAAGAACTGCAACAACTAGAAGACTTTGAACAACACCGTAAGAGAGCTATTGCGGTGGATGAATTTAATCAAGACTATGCTTTAGGAAGTCAAAAACAATGCAATCCAAATCAAGTGAACACTCGAACCGAGTAGTATATGTTGTAGACGGCGCGAGAACGCCTTTTTTAAAAATGAAGGGGACGCCAGGTAATTTCTCAGCCTCAGACTTAGCGGTGAGTGCTGGTAAAGAGCTACTTGCCAGACAACCTTTTACACCTGATAAATTTGAACACGTCGTAATTGGTTGCGCAGGACCGAGTGAAGAAGAAGCAAATATTGCTCGTATCATTGCCTTAAGACTGGGATGCGAAAATAAAGTGCCAGCTTTCACAGTGCAGCGCAATTGTGCTTCAGGATTACAAGCGATTGACAGTGCGGCTGAACTTATTCGCGAAGGACGTGCTGACTTGGTGTTAGCGGGTGGATGTGAGGCCATGAGCCGTGCGCCGCTCTTGCTGAGTAGCAAAATGGTAAATTGGATGGCTAAACTTCGATCTGCTAAAGGCTTTGGCGCAAAATGCCAAGCTATTTTGAAATTTAGACCAAGCTACTTAACCCCCGTGATTGCTTTGTTAAAAGGCTTAACTGATCCCGTTGTGAATATGAATATGGGACAAACGGCACAAGAGTTGAGCTTTAGGTTTGATATTAGCCGTAAAGACATGGATGAATTTGCCATGCACAGCCATCTCAAAGCATTGGAAGCACAAAAAAAAGGCCTATTTGCTGAAATATCAGCCCTTTATGGCACAGATAGTTCTGTCACGGAATGGGATGAAGGGGTGCGCGCTGATTCCAGTATGGAAAAACTGGCAAAACTAAAACCTGTGTTTGAAAAATTTGGTTCAATCACCGCTGGTAATAGCTCACAAATCAGTGATGGTGCGGCGCTGGTGATTTTGGCGTCAGAGAATGCGGTGAAGAAATATAATTTGAAAGTGATAGCAAAAATTGTGGATATCAAATGGGCCGCGCTTGATCCGACCGTCATGGGGTTGGGCCCTATTCATGCGATGACGCCGCTACTTAAAGACAACCAATTATCTTTGAATGACATTGATCATGTTGAAATCAATGAAGCCTTTGCGGCGCAAGTGATTGCATGCCTGAAGGCATGGAATGATACCGAATATTGTAAACAATATTTAAATTTAGATAGCAAAATGGGCGAGCTTGATGCGACGCGTCTAAATCCCGAAGGAGGCGCCATTGCAATAGGGCATCCTGTGGGCGCAAGTGGTGCACGCTTAGTGTTGCATTGTTCAGAAATGATGCAAAAAAATAACACAAAATTGGCCATGGCCAGCCTATGCATCGGTGGTGGACAAGGTGGCGCTATTTTATTAGAGCGGGTGTCTGGGGTCTAGCCTCTTCGTCATTGCGAGCGAAACGAAGCAATCCAGAAATATCTAAAATCAAGACTGGATTGCTTCGTCGAAGACTCCTCGCAATGACGAAAACTAAATAGCGGTATCAATTAACAGAATTTATTAAAATTGGAAAGAAAAGAAATGAGCCTAGTAATGACAGGAAATTATCAACATTGGTCTTTAAATGTCGATGAGAACAATATTCTTTGGGTAACCTTTGATAAAAAAGATTCAAGTGCCAATACGCTAAACGAAAGTACGCTGCGCGAGTTTGATCAAATATTAAATGGTATTGGTCAGCATCAACATGCCAAAGCGCTAATTATACGTTCTGGTAAAAAATCAGGATTTATTGTTGGGGCAGATATCACTGGTTTAGAGGCAGTATCCAATAGTGAGCAAGCAGCCGCTTTAAGCAAAGCAGGCCAAGACATATTTAATAAGCTTCAAGCACTGCCTATTCCTACCATTGCTTTGATTGAAGGTTTTTGCTTAGGTGGCGGCTTAGAGCTGGCCTTAGCTTGTACCTATCGAATCGCCGAAGATTCTGGCAAAACGCGCTTAGGTTTGCCTGAAGTGAGGTTAGGGGTTCACCCTGGTTGGGGAGGTACCGTTCGCTTACCTAAATTGATTGGTGCTGTCAACGCGATGGATCTCATTCTTTCAGGTCGTAATTTGACAGCCAAATCTGCCAAAAAAATGGGATTAGTCAATGAAGCTGTGCCAAAAAGATTACTCAATACAGCGGCGTTGTCTTATGCAACAAATCCGCCAGAGGATAAAAAGCAATTTAAGTGGCAAGATATCACGGACAAAAGTTTAATCAGACCTTTATTAGGTCGATTATTTACCTATCAATTAAACAAAAAAATTAGTCGTGCACATTACCCTGCGCCATTTGAAGTGGTTGATAATTGGGTCGAAACCGGTATCAGCATTCCACAAGCTTATGATAAAGAAGCTGAGTCTTTTGGTAAAATGTTGATGACAGACACATCACATAATTTAGTGCGCATTTTCTTTTTGCAAGAACAACTTAAGTCCCTAGGAAAAAGTAGCGACTATAAGCCAACGCATGTTCATGTGATTGGCGCAGGCGTGATGGGGGGAGATGTTGCCGCATGGTGTGCTATCAGAGGCTTCAGAGTGACCTTGCAAGATCAAGCGCCTAATTTGATTGGCAGCGCCATCAAGCGTTGTTTTGAATTAGCGACTAAGCAATTAAAAGAAAAGCATTTAGTTCAGCAAGTAATGGATAGACTATTGCCTGATCCTACAGGTAATGGCATCAAATCAGCGGATGTGATTATAGAAGCTATTACTGAAAAGCTCACTGCTAAGAAAGATCTCTTTGCTAAAGTAGAGGCTATGGCGAAGAAAGATGCTATTTTAGCAACCAATACCTCAACCATTCCGTTAGAAGAGATAAGCACAGCATTGAATGATCCCTCAAGATTAGTGGGTATTCATTTCTTCAACCCTGTTGCAAAAATGCCTTTAGTCGAAATTGTGAAGGGCAAAGAAACGAGTAGCCAAGTGGTTGAAAAAGCGATTGTGTTTGTCCGTAAGATTGATAAATTGCCGTTGCCAGTGAAAAGCGCGCCGGGCTTTTTAGTGAACCGCATTTTATTACCCTATATGTTAGAAGCGGTAGCGTTACTAGAAGAAGGTATTGAAGGACCTGTGATAGATAAAGCAGCAGTGCAATTCGGAATGCCGATGGGGCCGATTGAATTGGCTGATACTGTGGGCTTAGATATTTGTTTGGCCGCTTTAGAAAAGCTCGCAGCCAGTAGCAATATAAAGGTGCCGGAAAAATTAAGAGAATATGTATTACGTGGTGAGCTAGGACGTAAAACAGGCCAAGGCTTTTATCGTTATAAAAATGGCAAAACCATTAAGGCTAAAATCCAAACAAGTGGTCCAATACCCACTGATATTACAGATCGATTAATGTTAAGACTTTTAAATGAAGCAGTGGCTTGCCTGCGCGAAGGTATTGTAGACAGTGCCGATCATTTAGATACCGGCTGTATTTTTGGTTTTGGATTTCCACCCTTTAGAGGAGGGCCTATCACTTACGCTCACGCGGTAGGTTGGGAAACGCTATTGAAACAATTAGAAGAACTAAAAGAGCGATATGGTACCCGTTTTGCACCTGATAAAGGTTGGGAAACAGGAGCAGTCGCATGACGAAAATAATTATTCGAAAAGCCGCTGTGTTGGGAGCAGGTGTGATGGGGGCGCAAATAGCAGCACATCTCACCAATGCCGGCATTCAAACCATTTTATTTGACTTACCCTCTGATAAAGGTGGTCAAAATGCCATTGTGGAAGCTTCAATTAAATCATTGGCTAAACTCAAACCAACGCCCTTGGCTGTCAATGGTATTGAAAACAATATTATTGCTGCAAATTATCAATCAGATCTCGACAAATTAAAAGATTGTGATTTAGTGATTGAAGCAATTGCAGAAAAGATGGAGTACAAACAAAGTTTGTATCAAAAAGTAAATCCATATCTTCGTAGTGATGTTATTTTTGCAACCAATACCTCAGGCTTAGGTATTCACACATTAGCCCAAACGTTACCGCCACCTTTGCGCCCACGCTTTTGTGGCGTACATTTTTTTAATCCACCACGGTATATGAAATTGGTGGAGATCATTCCTCATCAAGAAACGGATAAAACGATGCTAAGCGAGCTTGAAACTTTTTTAGTTTCTCGTTTAGGTAAAGGCGTGATAGTTGCTAAAGATACCCCTAATTTTATAGGCAATCGTATTGGCGTTTTTTCATTTTTATCAGCGCTGTATCATAGCCAAGAATTGGGGCTCGCACCGGATTTAATAGATGCGTTAACGGGCCCTTTGATTGGACGTTCAAAAAGTGCCACCTTTAGAACCATGGATGTAGTTGGTTTAGATACCATGGCGCATGTTGTGAACACACTCAAGCAAGATCTTAAAGACGATCCGTGGGCACCTTATTTCGAACTACCACAATGGATAACGGATTTAATTATCAAAGGCGCATTGGGACAAAAAAGAGGTGCTGGTGTTTACAAAAAAGTGAATGATGAAATTCTCGTATGGGATTTAAATGATAATAATTATCGCCCCGTACGTAGTCATATCAGCAGTGCTGTGCAAACTATTATGAAAGAGCCAGCTCATACACGTTTTAATTTATTAGCCAAATCAAATGATCCTCAAGCGCAGTTTTTATGGCGTCATTTTCGTGATCTCTTTCATTATTGTGCTTTTCATTTACAAGCTATCGCCAACACTGTGCAAGATGTGGATTTAGCTTTACGCTGGGGCTATGGCTGGAGTGAAGGTCCTTTTGAAACATGGCAAGCTTCGTGGGTTGAGATTGCCAATTTAATTTCGCAAGAAATTACGCAAGAGCAAACTATGTGCGAAGAAGCACTGCCGACGTGGGTTCATAGCATTCCTGACGGGCCTTACAAAGAAGGCAAGGCCTACAACCCGACAACAAAAGAATTTGAAACGAGTGATCACCTCGCCGTTTATCGCAGACAATACTTTCCTGATGCCGTGTTAACCTCAACCCCAAATGAGGGTAAAACGATTTTTGAAACACCAGCTGTTCGTATGTGGACTTTGGATGATGATATTCCGATTGTAAGTTTTAATACTAAAAAGAACAGCATTACCACACATGCTTTGGAGGGGTTGATTGAGGCTGTTAGACGCGCGGAAAAAGATTACGATGCCCTCGTCTTTTGGCAAAGAAACGATGTTAATTTTAGCGTAGGGGCAAACTTAAAAGAAATCCTCGATGGCTTTAAAGAAAATCGTATGGATTTATTGCAAAAAACGGTCAGTTTGTTTCAACAAGCTGCCCTAACACTGCGTTATGCACAAGTGCCTACGATTGCCGCTATTCGTGGATTAGCGCTGGGTGGAGGATGTGAGCTTTCAATGCATGCTACCAAAATTGTAGCAGCTTTTGAAACCTATATTGGCTTAGTCGAAGTGGGCGTGGGAATTTTACCTGCGGGTGCTGGCAGCAAGGAAATGGCCCTTCGTGCAGCAGAGCGTGCTTATGATGGTGATGTTTTTAATTCTTTAAAACCTTACTTTGAACAAATTGCTTATGGACAAGTTTCAAGCAGTGCGATAGATGCAAAACGCATGGGATATTTGCGGCCTTCTGATACAGTAGTTTTCAATTCTGATGAGCTATTATATGTGGCGAAAAAGCAAGCAGCCATGCTTGCGCAAAATTATGCACCACCTATTCCTTCTCAATTTCCAGTGGCAGGAAAGCCTGGTATCGCAAACTTCAAGACGGTATTGGTGAATTTGCGAGAAGGTAACTTTATTTCTGATCATGATTTTCAGATTGGTTGCCATATTGCCACCGTATTGTGTGGAGGTGAAGTTGATGCCAATACCATGGTTGATGAAGCATGGATGTGTCATTTAGAAAGCGAAGGGATAATGAAACTCTTGCAATCGCAACTTACACTCGATCGCATTAAATATATGTTAGAAAAGGGTAAACCCCTGAGAAACTAGGAATAAATATGACTCGTCAATTGCAAGATGTATATATAGTGTCGGCTATGCGTACGCCTGTTGGTAAAGCCAAAGGTGCATTTAGAAATACGCGGCCCGATGATTTATTAAGTGCGGTACTCAAAGGTGCGATGGCATGCGTGCCACAAATACCTAAAGAGAAAGTCGAAGATGTGATTATTGGTTGCGCGATGCCAGAAGGTGAGCAAGGCATGAACGTGGCGCGCATTGCAACGTTACTGGCGGGATTTCCCGACAATGTGCCAGCACAAACCATCAATCGCTTTTGTTCTTCAGGTCTGCAAGCTATTTCAATGGCAGCTGATCAAGTTGCACAAGGCATCAGCGATGTCGTGATTGCTGGTGGCGTTGAAAGTATGAGTATGGTGCCTTTAGGTGGGCACAATTTTTCTGCAAATCCGCGTTTTTTTGAAAATGAAAATATCGGCATTGCCTTTGGCATGGGGATAACGGCAGAAAAAGTGGCTAAACAATGGCAAATTAGCCGTCAGATGCAAGATGAATTTGCCTTGTTAAGTCATCAAAAAGCATTGAATGCCATTGAGAATGGTGTTTTTATTGAAGAAATTATTCCTATCACTGTTGAAAGTGATACCGTGGATTTACAAAGTCTTAAAATCCTAAGCAACACGCAAGTTGTGAAACAAGATCAAGGTCCACGCGCTGATACCAATATGGACGCTTTGGCAAAATTAAAATCCGCTTTTGCTGCAAGGGGCACAGTAACCGCAGGCAACAGTTCTCAGATGAGTGATGGTGCTGCTGCCTTAGTGGTTGTAAGTGAGCGCATATTAGCGGAATTTAATTTAAAACCAATAGCGAAATTTTGTGGTTATAGTGTGGCAGGTGTTGCGCCAGAAATAATGGGAATAGGTCCCATCGTCGCTATTCCTAAAGTTTTAAAGCGTATAGGTCTTAATCTTCAAGATATTGGTTGGTTTGAGCTTAACGAAGCTTTTGCCGCACAAAGCTTAGCCGTGATAAAGGAATTAGGCATTGATCAGCAAAAAGTGAATCCACAAGGTGGCGCTATTGCTTTGGGACATCCTTTGGGTGCGACAGGAGCGATATTAGCAACTAAGTTAATTCATGGCGCTCGGCGTTCCCGAGTCAAATATGGCATGGTCACCATGTGCATAGGAACGGGTATGGGTGCGGCAGGGGTGTTTGAATTACTGTGAAACATAAAATTCTTTTACGCACATTCTTATTTTGCTTTTTGTTTATTCATAAATGTTGCTATGCCGAAAATTATGCTTTTCATAAACAAGAGATCCCAAAGACGGTTGTATTGGAAGAAACGGGCGATGTTTTAAGTTTGCGCGGCGTTGCGTTGCACAAATTATATTTTAAAGATAGCTACATCGCAGCATTTTATTCGCTTAATAAAGAGTCAACCCCTATCGAAGCGATAAATGATCCCGGTCCTAAAAGAATGTGGTTGTATTTCTTACAGAGTGTCGATAATCTCAGGGAGTATTGGGAGGATGGAATTGAAACAAATAATCCTCCTGATCTCATCCAGCGAGAACAGATTAGCATTAGTCAGTTCTTTAAGATGATAGATATGCCACTACGCGAAGGCGATACGTTGATTTTAGATTTTGTTCCTAATGTTGGAACAAAAATTATTATCAAAGGAAATATGAAAGGCCTTATTAAAGGTAATGAGTTTTACAACTTGGTGTTGAAAACCTGGATGGGGCGCTCACCACCGAGTGAAAAATTCCGAAAAGATTTATTTAATTTGTCGTAGGGCATTCACATATGGCGAGTATATCGGTAAAGTATGATTCCAGAGTCACTGAGCATGAGTTGATTGTCAAAACAATTATGCAATACCTTATGCCACAATGATTAAAGAGTACTTTTCTTTTAGTTAAGGGAGTAAATAAACGTGGCCAGGAACTGGGACACTTCAATTAAATCAAAAATTGCTATCTTGAGCACAAGCTTGGTCATGAGCTGTCTTTCCAGCCAAGTCTTTGCTTCTGGATTTGCAATCCTAGAACAAAACGTAACAAACTTAGGATTAGCGTACAGCGGAACCGCTGCACTCGCTGAAGATGCCAGTACTGGGTATTTCAATCCTGCCGGTTTAACTCGGTTGGGCGAAAGCGAAGTCGTTTTAAGTAGCGTACTAATCAACGGAAACTTTGATTTTGATGCAACTTCTGCAACAACATCATTTCACCCGCTATTTCCTGTAAATCTAGGAACAGTTCCTGTTCCAGGATCAAGATCAGATGATCCCGGCACATTAAATCTTGTTCCTACGTTTCATCTTTCCAAAAGAATTGATGATCGTTGGATAGCCAGCTTTAACGTGACCGCGCCATTTGGATTAAATTCCGAATACGACGAACACGGTATTGCTCGATACCTTGCTACTAACTCCAGCGTAAAATCATTAGATTTCAGCCCAAGCATTGCTTATGAATTTTCGCCATGCATTTCTTTGGGATTTGGTGCTGATGCGCTTTGGGCAAGAGCAAAATTAGAAGTGCGTACTGGCTCGGCCAATGCAACTGCAGCAACTCCTGGATTCGCTGATGGTTTCCAAAAGAATACTGCTGAAGGTTGGGCTTATGGTTGGCACGCAGGCCTTATGTGGACACCGATGCTATCAACACGTATTGGCTTAACATACCGTTCACACTTAAACTTAAATGCTGAAGGTAATAGCGAAAACTTAGTGCCTATTTTAAATGGTACAGTGGCAGGATTTGGCCCAGCAGAAGGTCAATACTCACTGAGTCGTGTGCGTTCCAACATGACATTGCCAGAAACTTGGACATTAAGCCTATTCCATGAGTTCAATGATCAGTTTGCTGTAACAGCAGATGCCGCTTGGACGAATTGGAGCCGTTTCCATACCTTACGTTTACGTTTTGAACCAAATCGTAATCTACCTGTGTTTGCCGGTGGCAATCAGGTAGCCACAACGCCTGGTATCGACACCGATACTTGGGAACACTTTAAAGATAGTCGACGTCTCGCATTGGGTATGATCTACAAGTATGACCAAAACTGGTTGTTCCGAATTGGTACTGCTTATGATCAAACACCTGTTCGTGATGAGTTCAGAACAGCACGTATACCAGATAGCGATCGTATTTGGGCTGCTATCGGTGGCGCATTAAAAGTAAATGAAGCGTTCCGTATCGACTTTGGTTATGCACATCTGTTCTTTGAAGGCTCTTCAATCAATGAACGTGCGCCCTTTATCGCAAATTCCGAAACGCCAATCACACAAGCTACTTTGGCTGGTGATTACAGCGGACATGCCGATATTTTGGGTATCCAAATGCGTTACGATTTTGTATAATTTGCTGAGCAGATAGCTTAGAAAGGGGTTATGGCTAATATTCGAAAAATATTAGCCATAAGTAGTATAGGTAGTGGATAAGCGACAATGTTCTAAGTACTTGTAAGATCTGCAAGCCCTTATTGAACGAAGTTTGTCCCAATGTAAATGGACTATGTTATGCCAAGGAAAACAGATAAACGTATTAGACTAATCGAAGCAGCCAAAACGCTAATTCATCAACAAGGTTTTAACCTCACCACTCTCGCAGATATTGCTCAAGAAGCTGATGTCCCACTTGGTAACGTTTATTATTACTTTAAAACCAAGGAAGCAATTGGTATTGCGGTGATTGAAAAGCGTGCTTCAGAATGGTCTGAGAGATTGGCTTCTTGGTCTGAAATTACTGATCCATTAGCGCGATTGATGACTTTGGTAAAATACAGTTTAGAAAATCTCGAAGTGACAGCACGTTTTGGTTGCCCAATCGGTGGCTTGTGCCAAGAGTTAGGCAAACAAGGTGGCGCTTTATCAGATTTAGCCGCTAAATTGTTGCATGATATTTTAGTATGGTCTGAAGAACAGTTCAGAGCATTAAATTTTGATCAAAAATCGCATGGTTTAGCATTGAATTTAATTTCCAGCATCCAAGGGATGTTCTTGTTAACCCATACTTTCAAAGATCCAAAATTAACGCAACGTCAAACAGAAGAATTGCGTGCATGGCTTGAGATGTTAGCGAATCGTAAGGTTCAAATGCCAGAAACAGCACATGCTACAGTGTTAGAAGAAGAAATGGCCTAATCGCCAATTTTCGAAAGATTAAAAAGGCCGGAAACTATCCGGCCTTTTTTTTAAGTACTATGCCTTTTTGGTAATACTTATTTCACTTAGGGGAGATGTTTCCCAGCCTTTTACTTCATAAAGGTCGGCATACATGCCATAAAATGTGGGAGCTTGTGTCAAGGTGGCGGTATCCGAATTGATGTAAACAGAAGCAACCTTCGCGCCTGTTGCGCTATCGGTGAATTCAATCGGACAACTTTGCTTAACATTATAAAATCCGCAGGCCAGTGTAACGATGCTATAGCTCACAGGCTTTACCGCATTAGCAGCAATACCTCTACCTGGTAATCCTGCAATTGAGGTGGTAAGTGCTAGATCGGTTAAATTGCTGAACGTAATGGAAGAAGGGGTTTCTGCATATGCAGCAGTTGCTGCAAAAATTTGACTCGCTAAAATAGAAATACCAAGAAACCTTTTTTGATTGATAGCCATTGTCGTACTCCTTAATGGGTAAGCTGCTGAATATAGAATGATGAGAACAGTTGAACAACCGACTACAGCAAATAATAATGATAAAGATCAGGAGCATCTTTTAGTCGACGTGCCTAACCAACAGATGTTGTGGATGCAAGAGGGTAAAGTTTTTAAAAGCTACCTGATTTCAACCGGTAAAAATGGGGTTGGCGAGCAAAAGGGTAGCGAACAAACACCCCGGGGATGGCATAAAATTCGTGCTAAAATCGGCCAAAATGTGCCCATCAATACTATTTTCATTGCAAGACGCGCGGTGGGTGAATTAACGTCTGAAATGGAAGCTGCAAACCCTGATAAAGATTGGATTTTAACCCGCATTTTATGGTTAAGTGGCCTTGAAGTGGGCAAAAATCGCCTGCGAGATTGCGATACCATGCAAAGATATATCTACATCCATGGCTGCCCAGATAGTAAGCCAATGGGGGTGCCTTTGTCTCATGGCTGTATCAGAATGCGCAACCAAGACATTATTGAATTGTTTGATCAAATACCTGTCGGAATGAAAGTTTTTATAAAGGGATAAAACTTTCTTAAGCGAGCGAAAGCAAGCAAATTCGCCTCTACCGCTTGCGGGAGAGGAATCATCCATTTGAGTTTACGAAAATGGATGAATAGGTGAGGGCTCATAGTAATAAGACCCTCACCCTAACCCTCTCCCGCGTAAAAGCGGTAGAGGGAATCAGATGGAGTACTTCCAGCTGCATCATGCTTTTAAGGATTAATTAAGGATTAATAATGAACCCAGCAATCGGACCCGTCATTTTAGACGTTCAAGGGCACACTTTAACACCAGAAGATATTGAGATTTTAAATCATCCGCATGTAGGTGGTGTTATCTTCTTTAGTCGTAATTATGAAAGTCGTGCACAACTTTCCGAACTGGCTAAACATATCAAATCCATTCGTCCAAACTTAGTGCTATGTGTTGATCAAGAAGGTGGTCGCGTGCAACGCTTTGTTAAAGAATGCACGAAATTACCTAATCTGAGTGTGCTGGGTGAACTTTACGATGCGAAAACTTACCCATTAGCTAAAGTGCAAGAAATTGCTGAAAAATTAGGCTATTTAATGGCTCTTGAAGTGAGATCATTAGGGGTTGATTTAAGTTTTGCACCAGTCCTTGATGTGGACATCGGCGTCAGTGAAATCATGAAAGGCCGTTGCTTTAGCAAAGATCCAAAGCTCGCAGCGTTATTAGCGATTTCTTATGTAAAAGGTATGAACAAAGCTGGCATGAAAGCCACCGGTAAACATTTCCCTGGCCATGGTTCGGTCGCAGCAGATTCACATCTTGCCTTGCCTGAAGATAAGCGCACATTTGCGCAGATCCAAAATGATATATTGCCATTTAAATCACTAATTGAATTTGGTATTTCAGCCATTATGCCCGCGCATATTGTTTATCCTAATATTGATCCTTACCCCGTTGGTTTTTCAGCTTATTGGTTACAAAGTGTATTGCGCCAAAAATTAAACTTTAAAGGGGCTATTATCTCTGATGATTTGACCATGGAAGGGGCAAGTGGTATTGGCAATTATGCTCGTCGTGCTCATATTGCATTGGATGCGGGCTGTGACTTTATTTTAGTGTGCAACAATCGCCAAGGCGCTTTTGAGGTGCTACAAGGGTTGCATCAGAATCATCATGAACCTACACAAAAACGTCGTTTAAGCTTACTGGCACAGGGAGATACCCCTGTTTGGCAAGAGCTGAGTGACTCACCTCAGTGGCAGGAAGCACATAGTGTGATGGAAGAGCTATCTGGTCATGTCGTGGCTTCATAGTGAAGCCTGAAGTAGGTGATTTCCCTAAAAAAGTTGCAGTTTCGACTAAAAAACCCTAATCTATTAGGCTTGGAACTTTATGAGTTCTTTAACTTTCATA
Source organism: Uncultured Candidatus Berkiella sp. (assembly GCA_964606325.1). GTDB lineage: Bacteria > Pseudomonadota > Gammaproteobacteria > Berkiellales > Berkiellaceae > Berkiella. The sequence continues at coordinate 11,640 of CAZSGE010000033.1, read as the reverse complement.
GCGATAAGTAAGAAATGGAAAAAACAATCAAACGTGATACAGGACTCGCCCAAGACATGACTGATAACAAAGCATCAGCCCATATCAAACGCGTTTTAGCTCGAGCAACCTGCCTTTATAATTCAGATCAGGTTGAAAAAGCCCTCAAAGCAATGGCCTATGAAATTCATCAAGATCTAGAAGATAAAGATCCTGTTGTTTTGTGTGTTCTCATTGGCGGTGTTGTGCTTACCGGCAAATTGCTCACCCTATTAGATTTTCCATTACAAGTGGATTATATCCATGCAACGCGCTATGGCGATAATACTACGGGTTCGGAAATCGCGTGGGTTGCCAAACCTCGCGTCTCACTCAAAGGTAGAACAGTTTTAATTGTCGACGATATTTTAGACAGAGGTGTTACCTTGGCTGAGATTGTCGACTATTGCAAAGCGCAAGGCGCAGCTGAAATCAGAACTGCTGTTTTAGTCGAAAAAGAAGTGACACGTCCTGTTGATGCTGTTCAAAAAGCTGATTACACCGGCATCACTGTAGAAAACCGTTATGTATTTGGTTATGGCATGGATTACAAAGGCTACTTAAGAAATGCACCAGGTATATTTTATGTGGCACCAGAAGACCAATAAATAAGCAAAGATGAGTAAAATTGCTGTTATAGGCGGCTCTCATTTTGCCGCACTTCAAAATTTAAGTCTGACACATAGTACCAGCGTAAAAACACCCTTTGGTGAACCCTCTGCGCCATTAAGTTATGGCATTTTGGGAAATCATGAAGTGGTTTATCTCCCTCGTCGGGGAAGTGAATCTCCCATGGCACCCCACAGAATCAATTATCGCGCTAATATTTGGGCTTTAAGAGAGGCCGGCGTACAAACCGTGATTGCAACGGCCGCTGTGGCGACGATTGTCCCAGAATTTGCGCCTGGTGATTTGGTTATTCCTGATCAACTGATTGATTATACTTATGGCCGTGACAGCACCTTTGTCGGCGAAGATGATGAAAATATCACCCATATCAATTTTGCTGCCCCCTATAGTGAAACGTTACGTCAATTGATTGTTCGCAAAGCCTCTGAATTGGATTATCACTTTCAAACTAAGGCAACCTACGCGATAGTACAAGGTCCTCGTTTAGAAACGCAGGCTGAGGCTAATCGACTTAAAAATGATGGCTGTCACCTTGTCGGTATGACTGGTATGCCAGAAGCAGCATTGGCGCGTGAATTAGGTCTCGATTATGCATGCATTGCTTTTATCATTCGTAATGCAGCTAATCTTCCTGAATCAGACGAAAAAGCACGTATCGAAACCCGTGAGTCATGGGTTGAGAATTTGGTCGAAGCAATTATTTTAGATTTGCCTTAAAATTTCCAGGCCCTTCGAATTCTTTATCCGAATTCCCGCGGCTTGACCGCGGGATCCATCTTTTTTTAATCTGAAAACCTGGACCCCGCGGTCAAGCCGCGGGGATGTGGATGTGGTACACCTCAGAATTGGATCAAGAAGCAGGCTTTGCTGTCTGCTCAACCGGCGGCACAATTGTTACGACTTTCAACATTCTTTCGCTAATTTTAAGACGTGATTTCTCCACGGACGGTGGATTAATCATGATGGCTAAGCGGTTATTGAGTACATAAAAATTCATATCACCGCCTTTTTCAGCAAAGTGCTCCATATCGCCGAAGGCTAGAATTGGAAGATTATCTACAGCGCTGATAATATTTTTTAATTTATCTTCTTCGGTTTTGGTAATGAAGAGGATCTGACATTTGCCTTTGGCTTCGCCAACTTCGGTTATTTTGGAAACAACAATCGTTCTATCGTTAACCACTTTACCATTGATAGAATTCAACGCGTCAAAAGAAGGCACAAGTCCAAGAACGCATAAATTAATGGTGCCTGTTGTCATAGATTCAGCTGGCCATTCTACAAATTTGGCAACGTAGCGTAAAAATGCTGCTTTAAGATGATATTCTCTTGATGTGGGCGAATACTGTTCGCCGCCTGCTGCTTTGTCTGGCGCATCACCCGGCTCTGCTGCTGGGGCTGCACTTGCTTGTGCAAAAGTAGGAGTGGCTAGCAGTGGCATCAACCCAATGCTCAAACTAACTAATAATTTAACTAACAACGTTTTTTTAATCATGCCAAAGTCCGTTTGTTAAGAAGATTTCCTTGGATTGACAGGCAATACCACCGTGAATTCCGTATAAGCACCTTCTTCAGAGGTGACTCTTAACTCACCTTTGTGCTGTTTTACTACTGTATCATAGCAGATCGATAATCCAAGACCAGTATTGCCTTTACCGGTAGGTTTGGTGGTAAAGAAGGGTTCAAAAACTTTATCTATCGATTTTTTGGGGATCCCGGTACCGTTGTCTCGTATTTTTATGGTAACCATATCGTCTTTTTGCTGCATAGCAACGCTAAGAACAGGATTATAACTTGGTCCTGCGGTGGTTTGCTTTTCTTTCATGGCATAAAGCGCGTTATCTACGAGATAAATAAATAAACGGCCGATTGCTTGTGGGACACCCAACACTTTTTCAACATTTTCGCCATAACTTTTTTCAATGTTAACATCGAATTTACCAGAGGTTCCGCGAAAACTTTCCAGTGCAATTTGAATGTTCTCATCCATCAACACTTTTAAGTCTATCATTTCCTTTTGGACACCAGATTCTTGCGAGTGCATGAGCATATTTTTAACAATATTATCTGCACGAACACCATGTTCTTTGATTTTGCTACAGTTGGTTTTAAGATCGTCTAAAATCTCTTGGATGTATTTAAGTTCTTCAGGTGGTAGCTTTTCTTTATGAGCTTCCATTTCTTGATGCAATTCATCTACCAAATCCACAGAAATATCTGAGAAGTTATTCACAAAATTTAATGGATTCTTAATTTCATGGGCAATACCTGTCGTTAACATACCCACCGAAGCCATTTTTTCTTGCATGATTAGTTGTTCTTGCGCTTCTTTTAGATCGCCTAAAGCTACATTAAGATCTTTGTTTTTAACGGTGAGCTCATGCGTTCTATCTGCGACACGTTGTTCTAACTGTCTATTAATCTTGGCCAGTTCCTTTTCAGCCTTGATTTTGCGTTGTACTTCGATATGTAAAGTATCAACGGTATTTTGTAATCGTGAAAATAACCAACGCAAGGTTAACAGTAACATAAATACTAAGATGTATAAAATGACTCTTAATTTGTCAGCCAAGGAATCAAAGTTTTTGAATTCATCATTAAAAGCTTCTTGGAGTTCGTTGAGAGTTTGAATAGTCGGCACTTGAAATAAGGTTGCATCAATTTGTGACATCTGAGGTTGAAGTTCAAGAATCTTGTCAGCATAATTCAATGCTAGGTCCAGCTTGGGTAATTTCTCATTTTCTGGTACGGCTCTTAAGTATTTTACGACTTCCTTTAATTCTGCGTTCTTAGATTCATTTCTTTGGTAAACATAAATCAGAATACCTCTTAATAAAATATTCGCATTTTCGATTTGATCTGTCTTTGATGCCTTTTCTAATTGATCTTCAATCAATTGATTGTTACTTTCCGATTCAAGTGTTTGCCCTAAAATGGTAGAAAAATTTAAAATCGCATTGATTAATATGGGGTTGATTCGCTCAAACTTGCTGGTGATTTCTCGTTTGGTTTTTATTGTTTGCAGTACGATGTTAAATTTGTTTTCAAGTGCAGCATTAGGGTTTTTATTCAATAATTCTTGCAAAACAGCTAAGCGTTCATCGGTAGCATTTACAGACTCTACAATAGTGCCATATTGCTTTAAAATTCCGAATCGAATGAGTACCACGGCTTCATTTAATTCAGCATCAAAACGTTGCAAATGGTTGATTTGTTTTTCATTCCCTTCATAAGGGAAGGGTTTTATTTCACTTAAATAGTAGATACCACCAATTACCGCAACAAAAAACGGAATGCTTATTCTGATTATTCTACTTTTAAATGATTCTTGTAAATTCATGCTACTTGGTATCTTGTTTTATTAAAGGTTCATCAGATGGTAACTTCCCTGAAAGTGATTGCAAGAATTTAATGATATAGGGAACATCAAAAGGCTGTATCGGTTGTCCTACCTGATAAATACCCATAATCTGGATCACTTCTTCTAATGTTGCAGCGGAACCATCATGTAAATAAGGCGCAGTTAAAGTAACATTGCGCAGTGATGGTACTTTAAAGACGTATTTGTCTTCTTCTTTGCCAGTAATGTTATAAAGGCCTAAATCAGCTTTAGTGATTTTGCTTTTGGTGGCAAAATAATCTTTATAAATACCCAATTTTTGATATAAATTTCCGCCAACGCCTGGGCCCTGATGACACGTTCTGCAACCATAGTTTTTAAATAATTGATAACCTTTAAGAGCATCAGGGCTCATCGCTGCTTTATCTACACGAAATCTATCCAAGGCTGAATTTGGGGTAAGCAGGGTATGCTGATAAACACTGAGTGCATCTTTAATGGTATTTTCATTGATCTCTCCTTGATAGGCGTCCTTAAAAAGCGCCACCAATTTAGGTTTTTCCTTAATTCGTTGAATAACCACATTCCAGTTGTTATCAAATACAGTGGGATCAAGCAAATGATCTTCAACCACATCGGCGAGTGATTTTGCACGCCCATTCCAAAATTGCCTGAAGTTAAGGCTGGCATTCAAAACAGTGGGAGTGTTCAGTGTTCCCGGTTGTTTGTTAATACCAACATATGTGGGCAAATTATCAGTGCCACCACGATTAAGAATATGGCAGCTATTGCATGAAATCGTATTATTGCTCGAAAACAAAGGTGCATTAAAAAGCGCTTTACCTGCTGCTATTTTATTAGGTTCATACTTGACTGGGGTTGGTATGGGTGGAATCGTTAAGTTTTGATTTGATTGAGCAAAGCAAACAGGCACTTTGGCAAGTGCGATGACCAGAATCAGCGCGGTAAATTTATTGCGAAGCAGCAAAAGAGCTCTCCTTAGCGGTTTTTTCCTATTTAATCATAGTTGATGACTTGATATTTGTGGGGGAAAGCCAGGCCTTTCGATAGTACTAAAGTACTATATCTCCAACATCACGGAGGGTTTACTTTAATAATCTAGGCAAGGTGTTTTGTTCTGGATTAGTTGTAACTGCACTATTGCAAAAAGGTGAGTAGTAATGACCTTAAAGCAAACTGAAAAAGATGTGATTTTTCAATTAGATAATCAGGCTGTGCCAACAGTAGCTGTTTCAACAGTAGTGCCTTCACCCATGAGTGTAGGTAATGAAGTATTAGAGATCCCGGAATATCGTATCAGCTTAGAAGGCGTTTTCTTAGCCCTTCCTAATGCTAATTTACCTTATGAATCGATTTTTGTTTCTTGGCAAGATGCGCTCTACAAGTTCTTGATAATGCCAGATTCTGAGTATATTGATTTCCTAAATGTTGCATCTGGTGGCACTGAAGAAGACTTCTTAAATGTGGAGTGGGAAAAACTATTTGAGATCCCAATTAATCCAGGCGGAGATAATCTTGTTCAAATTTCCCAAGTGTATAACGAAGGTGCAGTAGAATCTGTTAACAGAGGATTAGGACGTGATTATTACCAATCATCAGATGAAAGAGATTTAAATAAGATTTTATCTGTACCCCAATCTTTAAGTATTGAAACAATTGTTCAGTATTCTGCGAAAATATTGCAACCACCGCCTAATGATCCAGCAAATCCAAGTCCTACGGCACCCAATCTTCTGAGTGATGGTGTGCTATTTCCTAGGTTAGATCCAATTGAACAACTTGCGCTTAATAATGCAGTCAATGAATTCTATTTAAATTCATACCAAAAAATAGAAATTCATGCGCATCTATCATCGGTGTTTGGGAGCAGTTTTGGATATAACGTAGGTGCAACACCAGGACCACCTCCTGCTACAACGCTGATTTCAGTGGATGCTTCTTTTAGTACGAGTAACTTAAACCCTTCTGGTGAGCAAGTTTTTCCAACTAAAATTATTCTCACTACTTTACAAGGTAATACGCTACTACTGTATCTTCAAGATGATATAGGCGATGGTAGAGAACAGGGAGATCTCATTTATACCATTAACAACCCTGTAAGCACACCGCCATTACCAGAAGTGAAAATTGATTTAAATTCAATTGGTGACCAGCTAGGAAAGGGCTACGATGACACATTTTTGTATACCGTCATCAATAATTTGAATAATGGTGCGCTGGGTGAATTGCATTTCAAGATTCTAGACGATGTGCCAGTTGCCAATAATCAACAAGGGCCAACGGCAAATGAAAAAAGTATACTAACGATAGGTTCAGATAAATCACCCACGCCTGAATTCGTTGCGGGTACATTGATTACCAGCCTGAGTCAAATGGGTACACTGGTAATTGATGGTAAACAAACACCTACTTCAACCATTCCTTTAGGTGCAACTTACTTTGGTGCAGATAAAGTTGGCGCAACAGTTTTTAGTGCTTCATTGGTTGGCGTTGATAATGCTACTGCAGACAGTAAAGGCACAGCTATAACTGGTGTAAGCACGCTTACAACTTTGTCAATATTAGATGTGGCCAATCTTAATAGTAAAGGTTTCTCCAATTCTATTGTGGGTGATGCTGCAATCAAGATTACCGACAGTTTAGGTAATATCTACCTTATCAATCAAAAAACAGGCGAATATCTTTTTTACCAAAATAAAGCATTTTACAATACCTCCCCAGCTTCACCCGATACCAATATAGGCGGTGCAGGTGTTGATGCGGATATTAAAATAAAATTTCAGTTAAAAGATGGTGATGGTGACTTATCTGCTGAGAAAATATTAACCTTACACTCAAAAGATGATGTGCCAATTGCTTTTGATAGAACCAATGATGTTAATGAAACCAATTATTGGGTTCAACATGATATTGATGCCAACTTTGTTGAAACAACAACTGGAAATCTCATTACGGATGGCACGGATGTTAACTGGGGAGCCGATGGTCAAGGGATCATTTGGGCGATAGTTGTTAATGGTGTAGTCGTTAAAGATGGTGACGTTGGGGATTTAGACACAAATGCGGGAAGTATTTTAGCAAACACGAATTACGGTAGCATTTTGGTAGACACACAAGGTGCTGGAATAGGTGGCTATACCTATACGATGGATATCAGCAAGGTTCAACCATTAGATGGTGATGAAGATCACACAGTAGATGATATATTTGGATATTACGTTAAAGATGCTGACGGCAGTGTTTCATCAACAGGTGCGAATGATGCTAATATTTTAAATGCAAATAAAATCACAATAACAATTGATTTAAATGAAACGCCTGTGGCGAATGATGATCCTGCGATGGGATTAGATTATAGTGTTTTTGAAAACAGTATATTGAGTATTGTTGCATCAAAGGGCTTGCTTGGCAATGATACTGATCCGGACGACCCAGTTGATACCAAAGAAATTTCAGCAATTGATACTACTTTAACAAAAGGAAAAGTGTCATTTAGCGCAGACGGTAGTTTTTCTTTTGATACAGACGGTAAATATGATGATTTAGCAGCTGGCGAGTCTATCACTACGACATTTAAAGCAACGACTATTGATGCTGAAGGATTATCGGATGAGGCAACTGTTACAGTTACTATAAAAGGTGTAAACGATGCACCAGTCGGCACAGGTAAGACTATTACGCTTTTAGAAGATGGTTCGCATAAGCTTACTGCAGCTGACTTTGGGTTTACAGATCCAATAGATGGGACAGACGATGCATTCCTTGCTGTTAAAATTACAACAGTTCCAGCTAACGGCTCATTAACTCTTGATGGTAATCCAGTTACTGCCGGTCAATTTGTATCTAAAACCGATATCGATGATGGGGGACTTGTTTTTACTCCTGATTCCAATGAAAACGGCACAAGTTATGCAAATATTACTTTTCAAGTGCAAGATGATGGGGGCACAGCTAATGGTGGTTTGGATTTAGATCAAACGGCTAGAACATTAACTTTTGATGTAACCTCGGTCAACGATGCGCCATCAGGTGCTGATGCAACGGTAAGCACTAACGAAGACACGGCATATACTTTGAAGGTGGCTGATTTTGGATTTGGTGACACCAAAGATGCACCTAATAATTTCTTGGCAGTGAAAATTACAGATTTACCGGTGTTGGGAGTTTTGAAAAATAATGGTGTGGCCGTGAATGCCAATGATTTTATCTCAGTGGCTGATATTACGGCGAACAAATTAGTCTACACCCCGGGCACAGATGGTAATGGCACAGGTTATGCTCAAATCAAATTCCAAGTGCAAGATGATGGTGGCACAACGAATGGTGGTGTTGATTTAGATCCGAACAAAGATACCATTACAATAGATGTGAACTCGGTCAACGATGCGCCATCAGGTGCTGATGCAACGGTAAGCACTAACGAAGAC
>CAZSGE010000033.1:0-3104 GCA_964606325.1 Uncultured Candidatus Berkiella sp. | reverse complement strand
GTGGTGTTGATTTAGATCCGAACAAAGATACCATTACAATAGATGTGAACTCGGTAAATGACGAGCCATCAGGTGCTGATAACATAATCAATATTTTTGTAAATGAAATATATACTTTTGAATCATCAGATTTTGGATTCAGTGATCCTCTGGATGGAAATTCATTTAACAGAGTAAAAATCACCTACTCACCAACAGATGGCGCAGTATATGATGGAATGGATCCTGTGGCATCAGGTGACTTTGCTACTATCTCTAATACAATTACATTTATTCCAGAAGATAATTTTTATGGGATTACCTCATTTACTTTTCAAGTGGAAGATGATGGCGGCACATTAAATGGTGGCGTTAATTTAGATCAAACGCCTAATACAATGACTGTGAATGTATTAGAATGTTTAGCGCCTACCATTTTTTCTGACGAAAACAGCTTTGGTTCAACATATGACTTCTTAACGCATTCTTTTAGCCAAGCTTACAATCAAGCTATAACTGGTACTGGTTTATCATTAAGAGAAGCGGTCATTTTAGCCAACCATTACGATCTTCCCGGGGACGATACCATTTGTTTAGGTGAGCAGGCCACTTATTCTCTTACCATTCAGGGAGATAATGAAGACGGCGCACTGACTGGGGATTTAGATATTACAGGCAGCGTTATTATTAAATCCGATGGCATGTTTCCTGCAACCATTGATGCAGGTGGTATTACCGATCGTGTATTTGATGTTCGAGGTAGCGGTACAGTTTTTGAATTAAATATCGTCACAGTTAAAAATGCCGATACGACTGTAGCAGGTGCTGCAATTAATGCTCAAAATGGCACGCAGCTTGATTTAAACAATGTCACATTAGAAAATAATAAAACAACTGATCAAGGTGGCGCTGTTAATGCCATAGGTGGAGTTGTTCATATTATAGATAGTACTATTTCCTCTAATATTAGTGGTCAAGATGGCGGCGGATTGTTCCTTGGTGATGTTACCGGTTATATTAAAAATAGTGAGATTTCATCTAATAAAAATAGTACTGGTGATGGCGGTGTTGCTGGTGGTCTGTCGATCAGCGGGACCTTATCAAATATGACAATATCAGATACCTTGATACAAAATAATGTGGCGGATGGTGAAGGTGGTGGCGCTGTTGTTAATAATGGCGCAACGGCTAAATTTGAGAATTCAACTATTAGCGGAAATACAGCAGGTACTTCTGGTGGGGGTATTAATATTACAGTTTCCTCAAATGTTACCATTGATAATAGTGTGATTTCTGGAAATACTGCTACTATCAGTGGCGGTGGTGTAGAAATAATAGATAATGGTTTAGGAAGTACTTTGACAATTATTGAGTCGACTCTTTCAAATAATAGCGCAGTCACAGGTGGCGGTATCAGCGCAAGTGGGCCTAATGTAGTGACTGACATTAATAGTTCGACTATTTCTTCGAATGCAGCTACTCAAGCAGGTGGTGGTATAAATGTATCTGGTGGCACCTTAAATATAGTAACAAGCACAATTTCATCAAATACTGCTGCTACCACAGGTGGAGGAATGCACCTTGCTGGTTTCTCCACTACAAACATAGACAATAGTACAATTACAAATAATTCAGCAACTTCAACCGGCAGCGGTATATATGGTGTTGGAGCGACAATTGATTTATATAGTTCTATTGTTGCGCAAAATGCGAGTAACAGCGATTTAAATAATGCAGCGCTTTCAACGACAACGAGCTCGGGTTATAACTTAATCGGCAACGCCGATGGCTCAACTTTTGCTGTTAATTCCAAATCAAGCGACCAATTTGGTAGCTTAAGTGGCAGTGGTGTCATAGATGCGAAACTTGAAGGTCTCGCTGACAATGGCGGTCCAACATATACTCATGCTCTGGCAGACGGCAGCCCAGCCATTGATGCTGGAGATCCAGCGGATACAAGTAATGATCAACGTGGGGCACCCAATGTTGGAACTAGAGATATCGGTGCTTTTGAATCTGATAGCGTCGTACCGCCTGTCTTCCTTGATCTCAACGGCGACGGCTTCCACTTTAATTCCGCTCAAGATTCGCATGTATATATTGGCTTAGATAATTCAAAAAATGCTACCCAAATCGCTTGGGTAGATTCTAACGATGGTGTATTGGTTTATGACTATCAAGGTGAAAGTATTTTACATAAAGATCAAATTGCCTTTGCAGGTTATCTAGAAGGTGCTAAAACCGATTTAGAAGGCTTAAAAGCATTTGATTCAGATAACGATGGCATATTAGGCAAATCTGATAGTGAATATAACAAATTTGGCGTCTGGCAAGATGGCAATAACAATGGCTTTATCGACAACAATGAATTCATGACCTTAGCACAACGTAATATCAGCGCTATTTCATTAAACTCTGATCATAATGAACAGGTACAAAATGGCAATATTATCCATGGTATGAGTTCATACCTTACCGATGATGGTCAAAGCTTTGCAGTCGCCGATGTGAGCTTAAAGGTTGGACAAATTGTGAAGGGTGATGCGCTTCATGCAAATGATATCTTGGTTTCACAAAATCCAATTGATTTATCTTTAGATACAAATACTCAACCTGCTCCTTTGCCAGCTCAAGGGGTGTCTGTTCCTGCCGCGACAGATGATGGTAGCACGCTTTCTTCGCCTATTGTGGTAGTTGAGCATATTGTCCCACCCGTTCAAACAGAAAACGGGTGCTAAAATTCTCAAATGATGTATCTACATCTGTAACTATAACTATCCGACTAAAGTTGCATTGTCCTTCAGTTTGCAATTCGGTATTCTAGATAAATACCAATAGAGGGTTGCAAGCAGTATGATAACCCAAGACGAATTTCTCGAGCATCTCGTTAAAGCAAATCTCTTAAAAGAGTATGAATTTCTGGCTGCTCATAAAACTGCTATTTTCTACGAAATTAAATCAAATCATCTGAGTATAGAAAATCAATTTATTCATATGGAATTATTAGTTGCCAATGGGCTTGAGTCTGTTGAAGACTTGATTGAAATGGAAATGTGTTTGGCAAAGGTAAATACCTTCATTGCTATGGCCTTTTTGAATCAAGTTGAAGACAATGAAGTAGAATT
>CAZSGE010000032.1:0-30377 GCA_964606325.1 Uncultured Candidatus Berkiella sp. | reverse complement strand
CAATAATGAAAATTTCAAATTGTAATTGAGCATCAAAAGGAAACAAGGGCATTACACGTATTTTTTCATCGCAGGCATGAAGTTGTTGTGCTGCTCCCATACGATGTATTGGAGTAGCTAAATCTAACGGTTCTGTATCATCAATAAAGGAAGAAAAGGATGTTTGCATGCCACTGGCGATTTTCCATAGGGTGGCAATAGTGGGGCTAGATTCTTCGCGCTCTATTTGTCCCAGCATGGCTTTGCTTACCCCCGTCTCTTGTGAAGCCTTATCTAAGCTCCACCCTCGCTCTTGGCGTAAGGTTTTAAGGGTAGTGGAGATCCGTTTGCTAATGTCCTTCATTTGTTACCTTTCATCCTAAACCGCTTGTGCGTTATAGCGCACAGTGCTACTATCCCTATTATGCGTTATAACGCACAAGAAGTGAATAGGGTAGTCTTGGTTGGAGGTAAAAATGACCCATCAATTTGATAACAAGTTGGTAGCAATTCTCAATAAAAGTATCGAAACGGGCAAGTTGATGAATGCGCTGGCACATATGAGCATTGGCATTGGCGCTAACATTCCAAGAGAGGCGTTGCAGTTATCTCATTATAAAGATGCTGATGGTGGCTCCCATCCCTTTATTTCAGATATTCCTTTTATTATTTTGGGTGCAAATTCTAATAAAATTAGAAAATTACGTATAGAGGCTATCACACACAATATCATTTTTAATGATTTCACAGACACAATGACGGTAGGCACCTATAAAGAGCAATTAGAAAACACGCTTAAAACCAAAGAAGCCGATCTGGTTTACTATGGAATAGTGTTATTTGGCGAATGGAATAAGCTTGCAGATTTAACTAAGAAATTTTCTCTGTTTAGATAGGCACATTATGAAGATGAATAAACACTTAAGCAAAAGTGCGCTGCGAGTGAATGAGATGTTAATTGAAAAAGGTTTATCATGTGAAGTAATAGAGCTATCAGCAAGCACACGCACCGCAAATGAGGCAGCTTTAGCGCTGGGATGTGAGGTTGCTCAAATTGTTAAGTCTATATTATTTTGCTCACAGTCAAGCCAATCAGTTTTGATTTTAGCGAGCGGTAGTAATCGGGTAAACGAAAAGACAATTGCAAAATATCTGGGTGAGGGAATTGAAAAAGCGGATGCAGATTTTACTCGTAAAGTAACAGGATTCGCCATTGGTGGTGTTGCGCCAATAGGGCATTTGTTAAAAATAAATCATATTCTCATTGATGAAGACTTATTGAAACATGAAACCCTATGGGCCGCGGCAGGCACACCTCATGCGGTTTTTAGTTTGCCATCAACCGAACTTCAAAAGCTCACCAATGGAAAAGTACTTTGCATTAAATAGGTAGGTCGTCATATGCGCAAAGTTTTTTGGGACAATCCCTATCAAAGATCATTAACGACAAAGGTGGCACAAGTTGACGGGGCGCGTGTTTTATTTGAAGAAACCATTATTTTTTCATTCTCTGGTGGTCAAGAAAGCGATAAGGCTTTAGTAAACGATTTCCCTGTTATTCATTCAGAAATAGAGGGTAACCATATATTTTATACACTTGCGCCTGAACATAGTTTGGTAATCGGCGACGAGGTGTCCATGGAAATTGATTGGCCTCGCAGATACAGTTTAATGCGTTTACATTTTGCCGCTGAATTAATTCTCGAGCTAGTTGCCAGGCATTTAAAAGTCCCAAAGATAGGTGCTCATATTGCACAATCCAAAGCCAGAATAGATTTTATCTATAATGAAAATATTTCACATGTCTTTTCGTTAGTACAAAATCAATATAACGAAATTATCAACCAAGATTTGCCAATTAAAACAGGTTTTTCTGATGTGGCTCATCAAAGGCGTTTTTGGGAAATTGAAGGATTTTCCAAAGTTGCTTGTGGCGGAACCCATGTGAAATCAACAGCAGAAGTTGGATTGATAACGCTCAAGAGAGTGAATGTGGGGTGTGGCAAAGAGCGTATTGAAATTAAGCTGGTTGATAACTTCTAAGGTTCTGCCAGCGTGAGTATAGTTGCTGAAATCAAGAATAGACTTCAGCAACAGCGGTTATTTGCTATTTAGCTTCAAATAGATGTCACGTAAATCGGCGGGAAACAAAATTTCTTCTTTGCCTTCTTTGGTAAAGTCAGCACCTTGATAGATTTCACACTTTGTAAATGAGCGATTTTGCCAAGGGTTATTTGTTTGTCTGCCAATTTTTGATTTAACAGGGTTAAATGTTGCTGTTTTAACAATATCACGTGCTTTAGCTTCTGATGATGCTCTCACGACGATGGATTCTATTTTTTTAAATTGAGCCGTTGGCCAAAGGGGATTAAAGGGAGTCAGGATAAATAATTGCATGGTTTTCTCTTGAATGTTTGAGCAGGGGTGAGTTTGCCAGATAGTTTGAAAATAAACAAGTTAAAGGAAAGAGCATCCAGAGGAAGTGCTTTTTGTTATCAAACCAAAGATAAAATCAAAAACATTTTAGGTACTGGTTTCTGTCTTGAATGTTAAGGTTTATTTAGCTAGATTTCTTTCTTTCAAAAAGATAATATGATCGTTAGTGGCTGTTATTCTTAGGCAAAAAATCGGGGATATACATATGAAATGGTGCAAACCCTCATACACGGATTTTAGATTTGGTTTTGAAGTTAGGATGTACATCAAAATAACCTAGAATCGATCACTTTCCGATATGGGTTCACAGCTGAGGTGATGTCATGTTCAAACCTTGTATGTTTATGGCTGTATTGTTGTCTGTACTTGTATTTAACGTAAATGCCGATAATAAACAAAAAATGTGGCCCTCAGCAAAAGGTGACATTGAAAACACGTCATCTGCGGTTGACGAGTCTCTAATCAATAAAAATAATGTCGGTAAACTAAAAATACTTTGGGAATATAAAACCGTCCCCGACACAAATACACCGGCTGGCGCGATGGGTACTGTTAGCTCTACCCCCTCAGTTAACAAGGACAAAGTATTCTTCACTGATTGGTCAGGTAATATTACCGCTTTGAATCGAAATGATGGCTCTTTGCTTTGGAAGAAGAATTTGTTAAACGACATTTCTGTGCCTGGCAATGTAATGAATTTTTCTCGAAACACACCAGTATACTCCGATGGCATGGTGATTATAGGCGAAAGTCATCTTATCAATTCACCACAATGTCCAGCAAATCAAGTTGCAAGTAATTCAATGGGCTGCAATAAAGGCGATGGCGCAACCGTTGTCGCATTAGATGAAAATGATGGTCATGTTCTTTGGCGACGCAAAGTAGAGGAGCATCAGGCGTCTGGAATAACAGGCTCTGTCAAGGTGATTGGAAATGTTGTGTATGTACCTGTTGCAAGCTGGGAAGAAGATCAAGCCAGAAATTATACTGATCCAAGCGATGCTTCCAAGCCTTATCCCTGTTGCTCATTTAGGGGCTCTGTGGTTGCCTTGAATAAATCCAATGGTCAGATTTTATGGAAAAGCTATACGTCTATCGGTAATGATCCTGAAAACAAATTATCTGCTGAACTTAAAAGTCTTTTAACCGAAAATGGTGGCAAGGGATATTTTGGTGTTTCAAGCTACGGTCATGGACCTGCAATCGATACTAAGAGAAAAAGTATTTATATTTCAACTGCTCAAACTTATACTGCGCCATATAAGGCAATGCAGTGTGAAATAAAACGTCGTGCATTGGAAAAAGCGGACGTGCAAATTCCTGGAGTCCCTGACGGCGTTAATTGCAAAAATCTAAATGAAAAACTCAAAACCTCTGGAAATGCTATTGTTGCTTTAAATCAAAACAATGGTTCGGTTAAGTGGGCATTTTATGCAAGACAATATGATCCTTGGACTCATGCTTGCGATGCACCCGATCTAACCGTTGGTGGACTTTTCGTACCAGCATTTGTCCCCATACCACTTGCTAATAAAGACAACTGCCCTGAACTTCCAGGGCCTGATATGGGATTTGGCCAGCAACCAATGCTTATAAAAGGTGTTACAGGCAAAAATGGCTCAAAGGATTTAGTGGTAGCCGCAAATAAGGATGGACGCGTTTTTGCAATAGATGCTGACAATGGGAAATTAGTATGGGAGCAAAAAGTAGATCCTGGCAATATATATGGCGGCGCCCAATTTGGTATAGCTACAGATGGTAAAAGAATATTCGTACCAACAGGAAATGCATCTAACATTAATAGAGACAAAAGTCTTCCTTTTGTCGCTGAAAAA
This sequence comes from Uncultured Candidatus Berkiella sp., assembly GCA_964606325.1. GTDB lineage: Bacteria > Pseudomonadota > Gammaproteobacteria > Berkiellales > Berkiellaceae > Berkiella. Next base: position 26,127 of record CAZSGE010000032.1, on the reverse strand, counting down.
GAATTTCTAGATGCTAATGGATTCACTGCATTAGGGTTAAGAGTAGGGCTATACGTTGCATACGATGGCGATCCTGGCACACCTTATCCGGCACCAGGAGCTTTCTTGCCCTTCCCTGCGCCACAATCGGTTTACGGTGCTGCAGGAGCTGAGTATGCAGGATTTGTCCCTGATCCAATGACCGGCCCCATTAGTGGTCCTAAAGAATTTTGGACGTTGATTAATCCACCAAGTGACGTTCCTTTAGATGGTATAAATGTTTTCAAGGTAAAAGGAAAGCTTAAGGCAATTTCAGGAATGATAACAGCACTGGATGCATCAAGTGGGAAAATTTTATGGCAGCGACCCGCAGTCGATGGGATCACCGGTCAGTTAGCACCTTCAGCCGCTTTAGGTTCAATTTCAGTTACCAAGGATATTGTTTTTGCAGGGTATTATGACACGAAGGGTACGTTTGTCGCTTTAGATTCAAATACAGGCAAAAAATTATTCCAGTTTAACGCTCAAATTGACTCTGATGGAAATGGTAACTTCATTCCAAATGGATCATACGAAGGTGGGCCCGCAATCGTGGATGGCGTTATATACCTTGGTGTTGGTGCTGGTACAGGTGGCGCGTTTAACCCACAATACGCAGGGAACCGAGTATATGCGTTAACGCTTGATGTTGATGATCATGAACATGATGATCATCAACATTCCCATAGAAATAAACACCATAGATGAAACTACCCCCTCTGCTCATTAGCTAAAAGTCAGCTTGAAAGCGGGCGTGGCTGATTTATCCAAAGAAGTAGAATGATTTCGATATTATAATAATTTCCTGAGTTGCTCTCCTAAATCTATCATAATTCGCATGCTGTGATAAACATGATCTAGCTTTTTCAAATTCAGATCGATTATTCTAAAAATGGTAAGCGAAAGCCCATAAAGCCAAGGAGGGTTTATGATATCTTTTGGTGAAGCATTTCCCGATGAAATCCAACTAATGTTTTTAGACGAATTAATTCACAGTAGAAATTTTCCCAGGTCTGTTGTGCGCTTTTCGCAAGTGAATTTACAAGGACTGAGAGTAGCTCGAGACAATCATTTGTGGAGTGCAGCAATTCAACTTTACTTTCCCTTCGTGAGCAATAAATCGATTAGTAAAGAAATAGGTGTTAGCGATATCTTGTTGGCGAATCGTTGGCAGCTCTTTAAAGTATTATATGAGCGTTGTGGTTCCATTCTAAAGAACGAACAATTGTCTTTTGAAGATTACATCAAAGCCCTAAAAAATGAATGGTCTGATATCCCTGTTGAAAAGCATCCTGTTTTGATAGGTTTGATCGTTGCATCCGGTCAAAATAGGGTTTTTGGAAATGAATATTTAGCGAAAGCGAAAAATTATATTTTTTATTTTAGTGCTGCTCTAGGAAACAGAACAACATTTATGCAGCTTATGGATGCCCCAGTGCCGCCATCAACATCTTGCAAAAGACGAGCTTTTATTGTCGCCTCACAATATGGCTTATTAAGAATATGTACTTACTTGTTAACGCATTCGCCCGCTGATATAAATAGGGAAACCCTAAAAGATGCATTCCTTAATGCATGCGCTTTAGGGCATCTACGATTGGTTCAAGTATTGTTAGCTTCTCCCAGAGCACAGGCACTTACTTTTTATTTACCAAAGGCGTTATATCTTGCTTGCATGCAAGGTGGTTTGGCAATTGTCACTGAACTTTTAAGAAACGACAACCTCAAAAGAAATTTTGCCGCATTAAAAGAGGCCATTGAATGCGCGGTTAGATTTTCAGAATTAACTACATTTGAAGTTCTGCTGCAAGAGCCTATCGTGGCGAACAATCAATTACTCATGATTGATCTGTTAAAATTGAGTGTGGATAAACAAAATTCACAGATGATGAGTGTGATATTAAAGCATGCAAAAGTAACATTCCCTCTGGTTCGGATATTAGATGCCATTCACTTGGCGATGAATAAACCTGACGATCAAACGGTGTTGTTGCTATTAAAAAGTAGTTTAAAAATCGCACCTTATGCTCGTCGAGATATATTTTACAATGCCGCACAAAAGGGAAGACGGGTGATAATAGAACATTTCATGAATGACGCTGCAAAAACCTTGACTGAACAAAATGTAAGTCACGCTATAAGATTAGCTGCATCAAATAATCACACGGATTTGCTGTTAGATCTCATTCGCTACTGTGGTAGTAATCTCACGACTTCAGATAAAAAATTTATTAGAGCAACGGCCTGCTACCAATCATCCAGCGTTCTTAAACTGCACACGGCGTTAGCGGAACCAATTAAAATAAGTGATATACCAGAGATAACTGAGATAACACAGCAGTTTAAAAGTGTTAAATTGGAAGATGAAATTGTCGAGCAGCCAAGTCAACATTGCTTGATGCAATATACTCTGGCAAGGGAAGCGCTTAATTCGATTGATAGTAGTCGTAAGACAAATTCACTTGATAAAAAGAATATAGCGAGATTTTTTGGCTCACACTGAGGTGTTAATATTAGATTACTTGACTAAACCGATATGGTTATAGTATATGATTTACATTAATCCATCATAAATATAAATACAATATATAATGCTAGCACCTCAGTTAAATGTTCAATCCGAAGTCACCACCAGTAATGCAATGGTGTTAACCATGCAATGGGACCCTCGTAAAGCTTTATCCTCGCAACTTCAGGTTGATGAACAGGGTTGTGTTACCGTCAGCGCCAATGCTTTACTCAGAGATAAAGAAAAGGCACCTGGTTCCTTTTTTTTTGAATCCGAAAAAAATATTTTTATTGCTCATTTGAATGCCATTTCAGCATTAATTACTTCAAAAAAGGATTCAATCCTTGAAAGCGAAACGCTTAGTCTTCCCCAGTATTATAATCAAAGTAATGCGCTACAAGGGTTGCTTAGACTCCTTAAGCGTTTCCAAGCAAACTATAAAAATCTCGTTAAATTTCTAAGAAAGGCAGAGAATAGAGCCAAAAATCAACAATTCTATAAGCATTTAGTAAGCTCAGATTTTCAAAACCTAACGTTGCAAACCAGCATAGCACAACTAGATGAGCTGATTGTAAGTTTAAGAGAAGCTCAGAGAGAGTTATTAACACGGAATGGACAATTTGATGATGAACTTGATGATGCGCTAGATAACCCACTATTTTTGTTGGGTGAAGGGTTAGAAGCACATATCCCTTTTGCGGAGCCAAGCACCAGTGTTTTTTTAGAAAATCATGGTAATCCTTTGTGTGTGGGTTTGAAGATTGATGCGACCTTTGAGCATCGATTTCGACACATAACAATCTGTCCATCATGGGAGAGTGATACGCCACCTTTTATTCAAGGCCCCTCTGACTATTTAAAACAGTGGTATCAAATAAACTCAAACGGAGTTATTTCTTACACACCTGTAACGTTGTCAGTGTTAATGGATTTTTTTGAAAATGACACCAGCGTAGCAGCTCAGCCTTTTGTCCAAACTGCCATTGAAATTGCTTTAAGAGATGATTTTAGAAATCTTGCAATTCATGCCTCTAATGGTTGCTGGCCAATTCTTTATGCACTCGGTTTTCGAACGAAAGATTCAGAATCAGAAGATACGGTAACACCGAGTGAGCAACAACAAACAGATTACTTTGCTGGACCTTCGATTACTTTCCCTGTTAGCTACGATGTTACTCAGCCCATGGTCCAGATCGATGCTAATGGTGAGGAGTTTATTCACGTAACTTCTTTACGCCTATTTCATCTTGATTTAACGAAGCTACAAGATACACCTGTGTATCTTGGCAGCAACGAACCTACTACTTGGCATGAGCTAATAAAAAGTCGGAGATACTTGGATCCGATATCGCATCCTAGGATTGTGCCTGAATTTAACTATTTGCCGTATGCCTCCTATGTGCCCAGCTTTCAGGCTTTGCGTTATCGTGAAATAAACGGAAGATTACCGCCCAATCGTATACGCTATGATACGGTCGTGCCGGACGCAGCAGATTTTAATAGTATATCCAAGTTGCAATCTATAGGTGCAGTCGATGAGTTGTTTGATGAAGAAATGGATCGTTTGTCAAGGAAAATGGTAAGGTTGGGGCGTATCTGAGGGTTATTAGTTGTTCATAGAGATTTCTTAATTAATAGTGAACATAAACTTTCGTTACGCCTTCTTGCACAAAACTCTCATTGAGCCATTGTGCATCCTCAGGTGACATTCTCACGCAGCCATGGCTAGCATTATAATCGGGCACAGAATTTGAGCCATGCAACGCATAGCCGCCATGAAAAAACATACAATAGGGCATGGGGGCACCACCTTTGCCCACTGGGAATCGCGTTGACTTGCAGTCTTCGCCTCCTTTCCTATAAATAGTGAACGTGCCTGTTACTGTTTCACAGTTTTTGCCGATATCAGGGCAATATTCTTTTCCGCCAGAAATGCGTCCCGATCCAAGAATGTCACCGCCTTCATAAGCGCTCCAAGTAAGATTACTCAGATCAATATCTATTCCATCTTTAGTCTCTAAACGCTTAGGTGTGGTGTCATAAGAGTCTTGAGACATCCTTGTCTTCATGCGATGTTGAGATGGGGCGCTATCTATAGGGTAAACAACCACATAGTTTGGAGAAACTTCATGACAGGTATATCCTGGCGAGTTACAATAATCTATCATTTCGTCGCTGAAAGCGGCAGGGGATATGAACATCAGAGATACCGTGAGGACTATGTTTTTATTCATATAAAGCCTTTACAGCTTAGGGTCTGTACAGGCTTTTCGACAAATAATAGCTAATTAAGTTCCCTGCTATGCACTAGGTAGATACAATTGTTATTTCACAAAGCCAAAATAGCGGTAAGACTGATCAACCATGGCATAAGTAACAATGAACGCCATTGGGACTAAATAGGCACCTGCCACAACGCCACCCACAGCGCCAAGCACACCATAACCAAGACCATATTGCCCAGCAATTTTAGCGCCATAGTAACCTATACCAAACGCTACTAATGTACCTAATATGGAGAGTTTTGATTCGCCATTTTCAATCATGATAAATACATCGTTTAAATCAAAGGTATCATCTTCGCCGCCAGAAATAGATAAGCATTCATTCAAGGTAAGTTCGTGCATAGTTGTGATCACCTATTTCAATCTGGATGGTATATATTCTCTTAAAAATCCAGCTAACCGATGTGGTCTATCTTTATAATAGTTGTTAAGGGCATGAAGATCCAAGCTCTGAATAAATGAGACATAAATATTTGTATTGAATGCTTGCAGCAGCAAAGGGGCAGCATCCTGATTAGGTTTTGCCCCAAGCTCTGATCAGTCTGGGACCTTAACCTGCTCGGCGACCAAACCCATTTCTTTGATGTGGTTGCATATCTTGTTCTTCTTCAAATAAGTTATGAATCGCTTGGATTTTAGTTTCTGTCATATCATCGAGATGAGGTGCTAGTAGTTGCAGTGTTAAATTAGAAGTAGCTAGGAAGTACATAAAAGTTGGTTGATCACTTGTTTCTTTCATTAACGTAATAAACTGATCATTCGTTAAAGTCAGTATACGTTGATTAGCGTGGTTCAGATTACATAAGTACAACATAGTTTCAAGCTGGCAAGTTGGCGCAATTGCACGTGCAAGCGAATACAGGAAATTTTGAAGGTGAGGTAAAAAAAATTGATGCGTGCTTAAGAAAGCATTGATTAATGATGGGTAAAGAAATTCCGCGCGTGCTCTATTATTCTCAAGCAAAGCATTGGTAAAAACTGTCTTCTGTGTATCAAGATCATACAATTGATTGTACGCGGGAGTGAATTGCCCTAACATTGCTTATCTCCTATTCATGCTTAATATAGTTATCTGAATTGCGATGCAATTTTGAAGATTTAAAATGCAATTGTCAATCTCAGTGGGGCAGCTGCAAAGTTGTACCACTTCAGATATGTATTACTGCTTCTTTTTCTTATGCTTTTTTGTTTTAGCTTGCTCGGCTTGATAGGCTTTTGGGACTGCCGCTGCAGGAGGTGGCGCAGCTTGTTGTTGCATAGTGGGTGGCGGTAGTCCGCCGGCATTTTCATTTTGCCCTGGGGCAGTTTGCTCATTCGTTTGTCTTATAACTTTGCCAGAAGGTGCTGCTTTATCTATAGGGGCAGGCTGCGCAGTCTCCGATGTCCAAGCATCGCCGATCTCTGTCTTAGGGGCAGCTTGGTTTGAATCGTTATCTTCTTTGTAACGACGACCGTATGCATCACGCTTTATTCGAGATCTCTGATTTATTTGTTCGCCTTCAGCCGGAGCTTGTTTTCTGGTAAATTTTTGGCTCTGACTATTATTACCTTGATAACTTTGATTATTATCATCTTTTGAGCGGTCGCGATGATGATGCTTTCTATAACCTCTATCTCTGTGATCGGTGTTGCTATCATTATCATACTTATCACGCTTGTCTGCAGGGGTTATTCTGATCCCTTGGTTATCAACTGAAAAATTAAAGTCTTTTAACTGCAATGCAGATGCAACAGATGCGTAACTAAATGCGGATATTATGAAAAGTATGTTAAGGTGCTTCATATTCCCCCCTGAACCGGTAAATCACCAATGACTTGTTTGGCGATAGAACATGTTAGATAATCGCATTAATTCACTTGATTAGAGTGTAACTATATAAAATTGGTTCATTGTCTTTGCTGAAATGATTGAATTACGCAGTCATATTTCACGATAAGCACAAACTTAGAGGACTAAAATGTCGACTAGTAAAAGTACAATTGAATATTTGCTAGAGCAGTTGGCACAAGCTGGTAAAGTATCTTCTCGTAAAATGTTTGGGGAGTATGCAATCTATTGTGATGGCAAAGTTGTGGCGTTAGTGTGTGACGATAAGCTTTATGTAAAACCAACAACCATAGGTAAAAAAATAATTGGTAAGGTTACTCAAGCGCCTCCCTTCCCCGGTGCAAAGCTGTGGTATCTTATCCCTGGTGAACAATGGGATGATGCGGATTGGTTAAGTTCCCTTATCAGAGCCTGCGCTACTGAATTGCCATTCCCCAAACCCAAAAAGAAAAAAGAAAAAAGAAAAGGTTAAAAAAGAGTAGTGTTAGATAAGCGCAGTTTTTAATATTTGAAAATTAAGTAAAGAAACTTTAATTAGTCTTGGGCTGCCTGTGAAGCAAGACTTAATGCCCTGCAATATGATCTTGGCTGGTTATTTATGCAGATAAATTTTCTAGGTTGGGTGTGTAATATGTTTTCATACTAGAATTAAATGACAGGATAATTGTAGCGATTTAATGAAATGTCAAATTCATATATATTGAGCCATAAGTATTTAATTACTTTGATTTCATTGATGGCTTTAATTTTATTATATCCGCTTGATTTAGACAGTCGATATTTCGTATGGGTGGCGCATACATTTTTTGTTATTTTTCTCTCATTTGTTTGTTATCATCTTTCCCCTCGTTTATTGATTTTTTCCTTTATTATTTTATTAGGTTTGGCAAGTTCAATTAGTGCTTTGTTAGTGATTTTTACCAACAATGATGTTGTGTTTTTTGCGCGATATACCTTGATGCTCTTGTTTTATTTTTTCACTATCGCCGTTTTGCTGAACGATATTACAAAGCAAAAAGTAATTACTACAGATCTATTGCTTGGATCGTTATGTGTTTATATCCTTGTCGCACTTTTTTTTGGAAGCATTTATATTCATATTGAGTATTATTACCCGCAATCATTTGATTTTGGGAGGATAGATGTAAGTGCGCTCAGCTCTTCAAAAGAAAAAGTGTTTAACTTTGTTTATTTTAGTTTTACTACACTATGCACTGTCGGATTTGGCGATATTCTTCCGGTCAGTATTTTTGCCAAAGCAGTTGTGATCATAGAAGAAATCACGGGAATTTTTTATTTGGCGCTATTGGTTTCAAGATTAGCCAATGCTGTTGTATTAAGAGATCCTGCTAATAAGTAATAAAAGCCAGTGGTGTGTTGCTACTTAAAAAAGTAAAATGCAATGCCAATGATAGAATAGACAGTTAACAGTTGCACACCTTTATACCAAGTTGATTCACCCATGGATGTAACTTGAGTTAAAATGTAAGAAGCCAAAACCACTACTAATATTTCACCTTTACCAAAAATTAGATCCATGCTATGTATGGGCAGTAAATAGCTTAAAATGACCAAAAGTGGTGTGACAAATAGCGCTATTTGGATACCGCTACCGATTGCAATCGAAATACTCAAATCTAATCTATTTTTAACTGCCATGGTGATAGCTGTGCAGTGTTCAGCAGCATTTCCTACTACTGCAACGATGATTACCCCCACAAATACATTCGACATACCCATGCTCTGGGCAGCTTGTGATACCGAGCCCACTAAAATTTCACTCATCCATGCAATCAAAATTGCAGAAATGAATAACCACGCAATTGAAACTTTAAGACTCCATAGATTACTTTCTGCTTTGACATTGGTCTCAGGATTAGCACTGGAAAAGTAGTAACGATTTGTAAAAGTAAATACCAATGAAAGCATGTAAGCTATGATTAAAATGGCAGAAAGTGTTAGGCTCAAACCACTGATTGTGTTATCCGTTAGAAAATCTTTTCCCAAACCATAAAACGCAGCAGGCATGATGAGTGCTATTGCGGCAATGCTAAAATCAATAGACTGTGATTTTGCACCGTGGACATTGAATTTTTGTGTTTTATGAGATAATCCGCCGGCTAAAAAAGATGCACCAAGTACTAACAAAACATTTCCAATTAATGAGCCAATCAAAGATGCTTTCACAATTTGCACCTGATTTGCTTTTAATGCAATAAAGCAAATGATTAATTCAGTAGCATTGCCAAACGTAGCATTTAGTATGCCACCAGCTGTTTCGCCAAGATGCTCGGCCAAACCTTCTGTGGCGCGCCCTAAAAGGGCGGCTAAGGGGATGATAGCAATACAAGCCGACAAAAAAATAAGAGTATGCATCTGGGGTTGGAAATGCTCTAGAAAAGCAGCAATCGCTATTACTGGAAGAAGCCAATTTAGTCTTGGTCTCATAGTATCCATGTTGGTTCATGACTAACTTAAATCAGTATAGAACACTATTTTAAGGATAGATGAAATTTAGATAGGTCAATAAACCGCGATGTTTAAATTGATTTAAATAGAAATTGGAATGACGATAATCTTTTTTACACGCTGAGATGAGACATGATCCCTATGATTTAATAAATTAAAATATGACATGTTTATATTGACAAGTAGTTATCTGGCTAATAAACTGCGCCTAGTTTTATTATCCCTCCGATCTCGGAGCATTACCCCCTTTTAGCAGATGATTCATCAGAGGTAGCTATGTCAGGCAAAAAGCGATCTTCCGCTTCCAATCCCCGAGTTAAGGCGCAGCCTTACATTCAAGAATTTTTTAATATTTGTGATCCAAATACAACTTTACATGAGTGGGGTTTAGATTCGTTTGCAGTGTCGATTAAAAAAATCAAACCTGAAGAATTTATTGAATTTGTAAGATATTTTAATGATTACGGTGTTGAGAGTGGTATCGAATATACTATGCTCGTTAACAGTTTCGACAAATATTTCGATTTTGAATTGAAACGCTTAGCAAAGAAATGGGGCCAAAATGCACAGAGCGATTCTTTGTATGAAGATCTGGATCATGGTTATCGAACGGGTTTGTACAAAATTGATTTGTGGTTGGCTATCTTAACGAAAGTTTTGCCATATGTTGATTTACCTGATGGTGAAGGTGACATAATTAGGATAGGTATACTTCATGGACTATTTGAACATTTGCCTGGTTGCTTAGAGATTGCAATAAAATCATATACTACTTTAGAAGATGGAGTAGATAAAATTGAAATAATCGATCACTTATTACCGTTCTTTCAGGAATATGTATTGGAATATAGCTCTAATGCACCAAAAGGTTTATTTCTAGCGAGGTCAATTAGGTTGCTCGCAGCGCTAGCTAAAGGATATGAATTTAGTTTAATGATGAAATCGGATGAAGCGCCGAAATTCAATCATTTATTTTTCCAGCTTAGCAGCATGGTTCATGATTTGTTGAGTACCAAAAAAGAAACCAGTTTTAACAAAGATTTAAAAATAAAACTTTCTTCATTAATAGATAAACACAAAAAAGCAAAAGAACGAGTCGATAGCAACCCTTTTGTTAGTTTATTTCCTTTTTATGAGCAAGAGTGGATAGACAAAGTGGAAGGCGAACAAGTGGTCGACATCGATGCAGAAGGTCCAGCATTACTGGCCCTGCTAGAGAATGATAGTCTGTTAGCACAAAGCGAGTTTGTTGAGCGCTTCAAAATCCTATTGAGGCAATATAATGCTGTGTTCAATAAAGCTATTTCTCTTGATTTAAATAATCAATACATGGAAGTTGTGAGATCGATATATAACAAATGCCTCGCTAAAAATTTACCCAAAGATGACTCAATGGCTTTTGCGATTCGAAATATCATTTTATTAATCGTCAATGACATACATGTTAATTCGCAAACCCCTGTGATCCAAAAAATATCCTTGTGCTATGACATATTAAGAGGGGTTCCATTAAACCAAGAGATAGTCCCAACCATAGAAGAATTTGAAGTTCGTTGTAAAGATTTGGCAATGGAATATGAAGCCTATGCAAATTCTAATCCGCCGGATTGGTTTACAACAAGGCATTTAGAGCTTGTTACACGTTTAGAGCAAGTCGTTAGAGATTTTAAATCACTTCCTGGTGAAAGATTAGAATTTTCAGCCAAAGTGTTATATACCTTAATGTTGTCAATAATTAAGCGATATAAAAATGATCAATATCAGCAGATGGCGACACAAATGCAAAGTCTTCTGTTGATGCTTTTAAAGATGAATCAAGCTAATAGTAATCCACAAGCATCTACGCCTGAGGAAGCAAAGCCCTTGGTAGGCCTTGCGCAATTAGTTGAACCAACGTCAGAACCGCCACGAGCGCAAGCGGAGGAGGAGCCAGCAGAGCAGGAGCAAGCCCAGGATCAAGCTCAGGATCAAGCTCAGGATCAAGCTCAGGATCAAGCTCAGAATCAAGCGCTAGAGATAATGGAAGAATCTTTTGGGTATGTCGCAGAGCAAGATGCAATGACGCCCGTGATCTCCGCTGAGCAAACACCAGAAATTTCACCCGCTATTTCCCCTAATGTGCAACCCCAAGAGGTAGCGTCAACTCAACATCTGCAAGAGTCCATGTCAAAAGAGGAAATAGATTCACAAGTTGCATTGTTAGCGCAACAATTATCACAAACTCGTATTGTACAACGCGAAGAACAGGCGCTTGCGAATAAATCAGAAATTGATGTCTACGCAGTTGAACTTGAGGACAGACTCAAAGCGGTGCAATTGTCGCATGATAAAAAACTCAAAGCTCAACAGTGTGAAAATGAAAAAGCCCTAGAAGAAGCTAAAGCATTCATAACGAATCAATACAATAAGAAGTTTGAGAAGGCGAACAAGAGGCAGGTCAAAAAAATACAAAAACTAAAAGCTAAGTTTTTGGCGGAAAAGGAAGCACTCCCTGCTAAAGTGAAAAAAACACAGCAAGAAAAATTGGCTAGAAAACATGAGGAATATCAAGCACAATTAAGTGAACTAAGAGCTGAAAATAGTGCAGATCTTCAAGCTTATCGTGCGCAACTTGAATCACAACAAGAGATGGATGAATTGACGCTTGAATTTCAAAAGCGTATGACCGAACTACAAAGTAGTTTTTACGCTGCCCAAAAAAGCCTGCCCGTGCAGGTGCATGCTAGCAGAGCAAAACAGTATGAAGCTGAATTACAAGCTCAGCATGAAGTGAATTTAGCAACGTTACATCAATATCGTCTACAGGTAGAATTTGAAGTCCAAAGGCAACACCAGGAAAATCTGCTAAAACAACAACATGAGATGCAGGTGGCTAAAGCAGCTATTTTGGCGCAGGCACAAAAAAGAAGGCAAGCAACTGAACTTGTGCTTTTACCGTTACCTTTAATATCCATTTTGAATCAAATAAAGACAGGTGTTGTAAATCGCTTGCAATTAAGAGGATATTATACTTGTATAAAGCAACTATTTATTTCCCCTAATTGCGTTGAAAATTTTAATTTAATTTATAATTTAGGGTTTTTAACGAGCGTTATCCCGACTATACCTAACCGCTACGCTATTTTTATCGACCAGCAGCACCCAGCGCTGCTGGCTTTTTGGCGGCAAGAACTAAATGAGCTGAATAATCTGCCAAAGCATGAGGCTAATATTTTGGCGCTTTTTTTATTGTTACCTATATTAGCTTGTCAACCAGTAGGTTCTACGAATGAACATATTCAACATAGCATTAATCAGTTTGTGGCATGTTTTGATACTGAGGACCCAGCAAATAAAAATGCTTTAACGAAAGCCTTGGAATCCATATTGTTGGATAAAGAAGTTGTGCTGGCTCAGGGGATGCCATCTATGCGAAACTTGGGGTTGTATCATAAGTTCCAATTATTTGAAAAACAATATACAGAAAAATTAGAGTCTTCACATGAAGCTCTAAATGTTGTGCGAGGATATCACCCACAGTATGCTAATGAGCGTATTTCAGTGGAAAATGTGCCACAAACCAACATTCAACAGAAAAAAAGTGTAAAACCGCATTGAGATAATATGGTGGCAGGGATTTAGATTAAAATCACCAAATCCCAATTCAGACACTTTTTGGTATAATGAGGTAATAACTTATACATGTATATACATTATTTATGGGGATTGTTGTGACGGCGACGAATATTTCATTATTGAACAAAATTGATAACCGAATTTATAAGCTCATTAAAGATGACGGTATTTTAGAAACGGAAGATCGTGAAACCATAGACTATAAAGCGCAAAGCATACTTTACTTGGCCCAACAGCTCGAAACTGGTAATTTACTACTTCAAGAGCATCGTGAGAAGCTGATAGCGTTACTTGATAATGTTTGCAAGCTGCTGGCACTTGGTGAGCCAGATTTTGAAAGCACAATTAAAATTGAAACATTATTTAAGAAAATCCGTGCCTACGTAAAGGGCATGAAGTTACATCTTGAAGTTAATCAGCTTGATCCCGATGATGATATTCCTGAGCATGTATATGAAGCTTTTGAACCTTTTATCGATCCAGACAGTGGTGAATGTGAATACCCAACGGACACTGAATTTGAAAGCAATGTTTTATGGCGATATCAATCTCAAGGTATTCGACCTTTAGTAGCTGTTGATGTGAATACAGATGTGACTGCGCTGATAGAAAAGATGGGTGATTTGTCTTTGCAGTTAAACAAATCATTCCAGGTAGATTTAGGCGGTAATATGACAGGCATGGCTAATCCTCGTATGGCGATGCAGGCTGAACTTAGTGCAATGCGTGAAGCAACCAAATTCTATTTTGAGCCCACACACATTAGAAACACAGCTGACATTGCCAAAGCTGCGCAAGCTTTTTATCTTAGAGAATCTACTGAAACAGATCTGTGTGCAGGCTCATTAATTGTTGCAGCATGTGAAGCATTACGATCCGTTCATTTGCTTAAAGAGCGGCCCGTCGAGCACGAAGCAAAGCTTACCTGGCAAGGCGTACCTTTAAGCTTACAGCGCAAGCCAACACATAAAAATGCTGGGAATTTGCTCATCAGGAATTTGGGGAGTTATGGGCATCGTTTAGAAGGTAAGAAATCCAAATGGAATGTACTGGATGACTTTGCCAATGTTGAAGTTTACAGTGGTACCGATTTACTAAAAAGGGTTATTGCCAAGTATGGATCCAACCCAGGCCAAATTACTTGTAAAATGCTCAAGCTTCCCGAAACCACTAAAGGTCATGATTTGTTGAAAAAATTACAGCAAAACCTCTTTTTAATATTTTGTGCTGAAATTTTTCGATATTTTCCAATAGAAGAAGCCAATGTGAATAAGGTTAAAGAGATACCTTTTGCTATTGCATTGAGTATGGGGTTAGAGCTTTTGTACATTGGTGAAATTGAACTGGCAGATTTGTTTGATGCAGATGCCACCTTAGGGTTACCTACTGGCACGCAAATTCTTGATAACCCAGCTTCAATAAATGCTAAATTGCGTGCTCTTATCCAAAAATATCAGAACTATTTGCAAGAAGGCTATTCAAGCGTTGAAAAATTTAAAAAACAATTTCCAAATGGAATGGTAGTTCGGACTAAGGAAAGTCACGTAAGTAGGCTAGAAGAATCCTTTGGAAATCATCTTAAATTCAAACGTAAATAATTTGTTTGTATCGCTTTGGATTTTATGGGGGGAGTTCAGATCCCCCACGCCTCAATTAACTGATCTCTCAATATAAAAATCAACAAAAGCTCTGATCTTAGATTCTAAATACCGATTATATTTATAGACAATATAGTGATTAATCGGAGGGGAAGCATATTCAGACAACACCTCAACGAGTTGCTTGGTTTTTAAAAACTCAGTTACTCTGTATTCGTGAACCCAAATGATCCCTAAGTGTGATAGAGCTGCTTTTACCATTTCTTGTGAATCATTTAAATATAGTGATGGACAGACCCGTATAGAGAGTTCATTTTTAAATAAAACCGTATCAGCCGATGGCCTATTAGAATGAGCGATATACCGATGATAATTCAGATCAAGCGGCTTATTAATACGTTTAGCTTGTAAAAGATATTCGGGCGTGCAACATAAAACATAGCGTGTTTTGCCAATTAATTTTCTCACATAATCATCAGGAAGTGCTTTTGATTCAGATAAGCCAATGATGATATCAGTATCATTTTGAGTAAAGTCGGGCAATGTTTCTATTCTACTCAGTTTTAAAATGATTTTAGGGTATCGCTTTGTGAATTCATCTAATAAAGGAAATATATCAGTACTGACAATAATAGAAAGCACGCCAGAAGGTTCTATTTGTTGTGCTAGCATTTTTTGATTAGCATTATCAAGGTCAGCAATTATTTTTTTGCAATCTTCATAATATATTTCACCCAGCTGTGTAAGGGTGAGTTTCCTGGTTGTTCTATTGATTAATTTAACTTTTAACGCTTCCTCTAAAGCTGAAATGCGACGACTAATTTCCGCAGCAGAGGTGCCCAGTTTTTTGCCTGCTTGGTTAAAACTGTTTTCTTGAATAACCGTCACAAACGTAAGCATTTTCGTGTAGATACTCATAATAATTATCGCTAAAAAGGTAATAATAATTTCTAAAATAACATATTATCAATTTTAAAGTAATAGAATAATCTACCTCTTGTTTCTATTAACTTAAAAAAGAGGTGATTTATGTCTAATTTGTTTCATTTGGCGCTACACATTAAAGAAAGCGAAGATATCGTTAATAAAATGAGCAAATTCTATAAAGATATTTTTGGAGAGGATAATGCTGGGCAAAACAAAGGTGAACATGCTTTTGCTAGGTGCTCAAATACGCTGTTAGCTTTTGAGCCACGAAAAGAAGTAGAGGCTCAAACATTATCATTTTTTGCAACACCAGATGAAATCTTAAGGACAATTCAGCATAATTGTAAAAAAGCTAAAGTCGATTTCAAAAGAGAGAGCAATGGGAATGTCACCTTGTTTGATCCTGCTGGGAATAAATTGTTTTTTGAGCGACAACCACTGAATGCTAGAGCAAAAAAAATGGGTATGAGAGTTGTATTGGGGACAATTGATTTAGATAAAACGCAAGCATTTTATAAATCACACTTTGATTGTAAAGTTAACAAAACAGAGGATGCCTTGAATGTTGACTTTTTTGGGCATCAACTCATTTTTTCTAAAGGTAAAAAAGTAGGTAAAGGCTTTTCTTTAAATAGCAAAATTATTAAGCAAGCAAAAGAAACACATCTTTTAGTCGCAGAGCATTTTGGTATATCAGATCTAACAAGGTCGAAGATAGACCAAATAATTAACGGCTTTAAAAATGGAAAGGATTGCTTGCTAGCACCTACAATAGCTAACAAAGGTGGTGCTAATGAGGAAATATACACATTTGTTAAAGATCCTAATGGCCATGCTGTTGAATTGAGATATCTTAAGAACCCCAATATATCATTGAAAGAAGTTGACAAGATTACACAGCAAAATGACAATATTGTAAAGGAACCATATCGGGTTTTACGAGCCAACAAGCTATAACGATTATTACTCCTACTCTGTGAGTACCGCGCTTTATGCGCGGTATCCAGATCTTTAATAAAGCTTTTTTCATGCAGTTGCACTGATTTAGGGCCAAGCAAGTGTTTGAAGAGATTAGGACCTATCACAATGTCCCATTTAATTTACACTGTATGATATCTTGCATATACTAGCTGACCAAAAATTATTACTTTGAAAGTAAAAGGTAAGATGCATGTTAGTTGGAAATACTCCGCACATAGAACAAAGTGAAAAGCTATATAATGAGATCAAAAGCAAAATATGCAATATGGTGGCGGAAAATCTCCCTTTTGATTCAGTATATTTTAATACCCTTACTTTAGAGAATTTGCGTCTTACTCATCAAGGTAAATCCTTGATTTGGTGGTTGTCATGGGCTGTATCTAAGGGGCGTGCAGAGGCCTTTGAATTTGCATGGCTGAAATACAATCAAAGTTACACCTATCAAGATTTTCAGCAAGTTGGTACAAATGAGCCATCTAGTCAGTGCTTATTGGCACACGCTGCTCTAATTCAACCCAGGCCCATCAACTGGGTTTTACAACGTTGGAGCGGTCAACTAACCGCGGACGATTTAAGAGCAACAGTGCAAGAAGGCCCTTTTAAAAACTTATCAATGATCAATGTACTGATACGTGCTGCTAAAGATAAAAAAATTAATCGACAAGTTATTAATGCTATTTTAACAAATATACCTCATATCTGTAGCAAACAAGATATGTTACGCAAGAGTGAAAATGAACCCAGCATTCATGAGATGATAGAAGAGGGTGTTGCACACAATTGCGATTGGTGTGTTAAATTAAAGCGTCTCATTGAAGCAAGAAATGCTTTTTTTGAAGGATTATGGTATCTATTAAACAGTAATTCCACTGTTAATGATTTTGCATTAATTGATAAATTGGCTAGTTCAGCACAAGGAGAGGGTTATGTTAAAGCAGAATATGATGCTGATGTAATCGTTACTATTATCAGGGCTGCTCAAAAACATGAATGGTTAATTGTTATAGAGTTATTAAAAAATAACGCACTAAATGAAAGCATTATAACGGATGATTTGTATAACGCATTGTCTAGATTAGCAAAAACAAATAACAATATGATGGTTATTAATCAAATCAATCGAGTTTTTGCTAGAAATAGGCAGTACAACATAGATGATTACACCCAACAATATAACAGTCTCCAAGGGTATAAAGATCGGTTCAAACAACCAACGGGTACTTTTGTTTCTCATGCTTTAGTTAAAAAGGGAATTGATGGCGCGCCTCTTTGTGCTATGCAGTTCTTTTTACCTGGTGCATCTGTAGATGGGGTACCCAATATTGTGAAGCTTAAGAATATCAATGTTCGCATGGTGCAAAATGGATCTCCTTATTTCGATGCCGTTACAGTTGATAATCAGAAAATGGTATCAACAGATTCGTTTAGTGTCGAACTGCAAACAAAAGTCGATGCTGTTTTTGTTTGTGAAAAATATGATCTTATATTTTTCACACCGCAAACTAATCAAGGTGTATTTGTGCCTGAAAAAGTGGACATGTATAAGTCAGAAGCCAAATCTATTTGTGAAACTGATGTCGAAATTTCAGATGAAATGAATGCGAAAAGCCCTGTTGTAAGAGGGGGCGAAAGAGATATCAATTTAACAGATCTCTACATGCGACAGGCATACCCAGATCAAGCTAAGCTGAAGGAAAGAGAACGCTCAAAGGCTGAAGAAACGCTTCAAGCTAAAACAAGTGAACTTTATAGCAGATTTTATCATTTTTATAATTCATTTTTTACGGAAAAGATGCTTTCAATTTCTCAAAAGATAAACGAGGGTAAATGGCTTTTTGCTCCGGAGGCCTTGCATGCAATCGCAAAGATGTTTTTTCGTCCATCGGAACAACAACATTATGATATTAAAAATTTAGCCATTGCGCCTAAATGGCTAAATTCCTTGATGATGGTTATCGAAAGTACTTTAAGATGGCATGTTGTTCATGCGCCATTAGCGAAGCTTCATTTGAAGACACTTTTTAAAACATTTCCAATGCATCACGTTTTGAGAGAAGGAACTATTGAAGCTACCTTGAGCACAGATACTATAGAAGTAAAAGTAAGTAAAGAATTAGTTCCCTATCAGAAAAATCCGCCTTTTCCACAAATGACAGATATCACCCAAGCTACATTTGTTCTTAATAGCCTACTTAACAGACGTGAAAGCAATCAAATCCCTCTGACAGGTGTTATTAGTACTGAGCCTCCCAAAATGCTAACGATAGCCTATGATAGCCCAAGTGTCGTTGCTGATGAGCCCAAAGATGTGCTTCCAGCTGCTATGGTTGTGTCAAAGCCTAACTAAGCTGTAAAGGCGGGGCGCATAAACAATGCGTCCCACGTATGATGGATTGGTGCTTGCAGCAAATGTCACTCGCCATATAGACTCGCTTTTTCCTGCGGGCTGATTGCAAGTATGAAATCATTTTTAGAGGAAATGAAATCTTCTTGAGTCATATTTTCTATGAAAAATTTCAGAGGTGTTAACAAGATGTTATCTTCATTTTTATCCCACAACTTTGGCATGATCTTAGTTTCTTCTTCGTGAAGATGATCTAAATAACTTGCTATAAATTTATTGTATGATAAATATAAAGAATATCCCAGGTTTTGCCTTTGAAGTGCTGAGACTTCTTTTAATATTCCGTTTATAGCCTTTGCAACTTCCTCTAATTGTATTTCTAGTGCACGATGCTCGATCTCTAGTTGCTCACATTCATTAGGGATCTGTTTATGAATAAACGGATGAAAAAAGGTGTCTTCATGATCTGCGTGTTCATCCAGATATTTTTTAACTTTTTCGAATTGAACGATTAATGAAAGTACTTCATTATCACTCGTAAAGTCTGCAGTACCTAATTCGATGCTAAATAAAAATAATAAACGGCGTAACGTTTTGTGGATACTTTGATAATAATTTATTCTTTCACATTTCATCATAGTGTTCATAACAGCTCCTACTTATTAGTACTGTCATAAGCATAATAATTTTTTACATATAAGTATAATTATGTATAATGATATATATTATAAATATATTTATATTTAAGCATGGACCAAAGATCTCCCTTAGCTACCTTTCTTAGCGTGTACCGTCACGGTTCTCAAAGCAAAGCAGCACTGCAACTGCATCTCACGCAGCCTGCGGTTTCACAACAAATTAAGTTTTTAGAGGAAAGATTTGGCAAGCCACTTTTTAAACGCGTAGGCCGTAAGCTTGAGCCAACGCCCGCAGCCCATCAGCTTGCATTGCAAATCAGTAAACCGTTGGATTCACTGGAGCAAGTATGGAATTCACTCAAATTGAAGTCTTCTTCTATTCAAACCATTCATCTAGGTGGTATTAGAGAATTTTATTCATGCGTTATCGTCCCACATCTTTATGAGCTAGCAGAGCAGGGGATCCATTGTCGATTTACGTTTGGACATGATAGTTTAGTCGAACGTCTGCTAGAGAAGGAAATCGATATCGCTCAATTTTGTGCTCATGTTGCACATCCTGGGATTGAAATCGAAAAATTCTTTACAGAAGAATTTGTGCTTGTAGGTCATCCAAAATGGAAGAAAATGATTTCAGGCAAGTCTCCAATGGAGATTTACTATGTTCTAAACTCCCTCCCGTGGGTAGCTTATGATGAAAGTTTATTATTTATAAAAGAATACTTTCTTACGGTTTTCAATGAACCTTTTAGTGGCACTGTTCCTTTCACTATTCCTGACTTGTGGACCATGTTAAATGCTGTTAGTGGTGGATGTGGGATCACCATTTTACCATCCTATTTTTGCAAAGAAGCGCTTAAGTTAAGAAAACTTGTTGTTTTGTACTCGCCTAAGAATCCGCCCACCTTGGATTTCTATTTAGGTTGGAAAGATGGCGCTCTTCAAAACCCATTGATAAAAACTGTGAAATCTTTTTTGCATAGGACAGCTCAGCAATCTTTGCCTCATCTGATTGTAAATCTAGAGAGTAGCCCCTGAGTTGAAAAAATTAAGGTTTGATGCCTTTTCTTTTACGTTTGTTCGGTTGTTTCGCATCTTGCGTTTGTCCAGAGGTATCAGAATCTAAGTTTAATTGTGAAAATTTAGTTAATGTATTGTTTGTTAGAGTGGTCATTAGTTTTAGGTGGGTTTCCTCAAGAGAACAACGTTTTAAACGATCGGCGTGCAGCATTGGTGTGTAAATATTTTTCGGAAGCTCAAGATCCTTTTTAAACATTATTCCTAGAGAATAAATATCAGACGCAAATGAAAAAATTGACTTTTGATGGGTTTTACTAATTTCAGGTGGCATGTATTCAGGGGTGCCGCACCAGTAATCAAGCTCTAAGTGATCAGTATTGGGTGGCAACATCATTAAAAAATCATAATCACATGTTTTGGCACTAATGCTATTGCCCTCGATGTTTGCTATAAAATTTTCGGGCTTTACATCGCAATGTATAATTCGCTTTTTATGTAATGCCATTAAAGCTTCACAACATTTTATGGCAACTATGGTTTTTTGTTCTTGAGTAAGATTTTGAAGTTGCTTTTTTAATTCACTACCTCGAAGTAAAGTATAGGCTGTATAGCGCTTGTATTGAGTCAATTTACCCTTAAATTTCTTTTTGCGGATAAGCTTTCTATGCGTTTCACCTAGATGATAACCAATACGCTTCATTAATTTAACTTTTTCATCTTGCGGGCTTCTTTTCATTCCTGCTTCAATTTTGATGGCACATTCAGAGCGATCACGCTTGATGCCTTTAACTACAACGCCAAAGTTACCTTCTCCAAGAATTCCTTCCGTCTTTTTATTGGCTAACCTGATAATGTCATTATTATCTAATTGAATAAAAGAATGTAGATTAGGATCTGTTTTTTCCATTTTTGTTGGAGCCGCTCGCGCTTTTTTCTCCGCATTGAAAAAGGTTTCAGCCGCTTCGAATTCGGCTTCAAAGCTTATATCGCGCTCTCTTTTTTTACGTTTAACTAAGCTCTTCTTAATGACAGGTTTAACGCCATGTTTCATAAAATTACTGTTTGTCTGGTGTATGTTGTATGCTTTATAGCAGATTGAGAAAATAATATTATCATAAAAAACCTGAATTCAGATAAGATTACCTAATTACAAGATTAGTGGCTTTATGCCTTGGTGATTATTTTTTGTTTTGGGGATTTTATCTTGTAATCATATAAAATGAGCAGCCGTTGTAGTCATCGCTAGTTATTATTATACTCTCTGGATTTTAATTTTGCCTGTTTCATTTAAGCTCAAAGGAACAGTTAGTTAAAATACAATATTTACCCTAATTAAACCAAGCGATAGTAATATGCTAAATTTTGAACAAGCCAGAAAATATTTCGAACGAATCGGTCAATTACCTCTTTTTGAAGCATTTCAACAGGAACAAGTAAAACCTTCACTAGCAACGCTGCGAGAGATTTTTTTTCACCATGCAATAACATTTCCTTTTGAAAATTTAGATATGCACAATGTGATTAATGAACCCAATACTAAGCCAACGCCGATTGATCTAAACTCAATTTTTGAAAAGATGGTGCAAAATGGTAGAGGTGGATATTGCTTTGAAACCAATGAATTACTAAGGCGCGCACTGCAATTTCTAAAATTTGATGTTAAGATTTTTAATGCCGGGGTCCACTGGTTAAAGCCCAAAAAAATACCACCGTGTCATGAAGTGCTAGTAGTAAATCTGGCGGGTAATGAATATCTGGTGGAGCCAGGCTTTGGATCGCCAAGTCCTCTTGAGCCACTACTTTTTAGAGAAAATGGAAAGCTGTATGAAAAGGATCAAATTTTTGAACAACATGATGTAAAAAGATTTCGATTTATCCTAGATGAAGATGGCGAATTTCAATTACAGGGACAGATCAAAGTAGATTGGCGATCCGAATCTCTTTGGAAACCACTCTATGCTTTTAAAACAGATAATGAATGTGGCACCCAGGAACTAGCCGAGTGTAATCAAAAGGTGTCTGCTTCAGAACAATCGCCATTTTTAGAGCGTCTCTTCGTGACTATTCCATTCAAAATAGCTGAAGAAACCACCGGTAGAAAAACCTTAATGCAAAATGTTTTCAAAGTGTCTACACCTGCGGGTGTTAAAGAAACGTTGGTAGAATCTCAGCAACATTTTTTTGCACTGCTTGCAACGGAATTTAATATCAAACTGCCAGTAGGGAGTTCGCTCACGGCTAAAAATGTTAAATTTGCTGAACACACTAGTGATTTACAAGGCAAATTAGCTCAAATGCTTTCCACGCAAAATCATATCGTCGCGCCGATAAGTCAACCTGGTTTTGCGCCAGTACCTGTCGTGCCCGCATTTTGTAATACTCAGCAAGCAGCACCGTTGGAGGCAGTGCCTCCTTTAGTCACTACGAAGCCAAATACTCTCAGTTCAAGATTAGATGGCATGATGTAATTTCGTGGGGTCAGACACCTGAGTTGGATAACTCAACGCATCTGGCGGAATGTTGTGCGGTGATGGGGAATGCGTTGTTGTTCCCACAATAGGGATCCCATATTACGACTACGCTACCTTAGATGATGCTTATAATCTATGGCTGAACGATATGATAACTGAAGCTCAATTAGACAATATGTTGGTTTCTGTGCCTGGGTATGTTGAAGATCAATACATAGACAATTTACTTGTAACCATTCTATATTGCTTTTCGCAAAGCTAAGTGGCTTTTATCGGGCCACTATCTTTATCACATAGACCAGTGCACTTACCCCCAAAAACACGGCAAAGCCCATCAATAGCAAAATTCCACTATTGCTCCACACATTGCACTCATTCCAGTAGTTGTTACATAAATACACATGCACCGGCAGATCTACGGTTGTCAGCAACATGCCAAGCATAAAACCCAAAGTGGTTCTCTTAATTAACAGCCAGCAGATAATTAAATCTAGTAGCGCAAGAGAAGTGAGAAACAAGTTAAAGCCAAAGGGAACAGAGTGATAAGGAAACAACCCACCTGTCCAAATATGGATCCAATGCGTAATGGCCCCAAGAAGAAAGCACATAGCATTTATTAAGATGATAATTTTAAAGGAAGAGGAAAAATCATTGACATTTGAATAGTGTTTCATAGGTGCTTTTGTTCTCACAAGTATTTAAATCTTCAAAACCATACTCAATGGCGTGGCTGATTCACCATAATTGAAATACGAAAACTGAGTCAATAGTATGAATATTGCGATTTTGCTTGGGAAGATTATCTCTGATTATAGTTATAATAGATACTTACAAAATTGATTTGAAATGGTAATATCTATATCCAGTAATGCGAAATACAGTTGCAAGTCATTATTCTACTATACCTGCTTCTAAAATTTTCCAATTAAAAATATTAAAATCATCATGAGTTTGAGGAGTTATAACATGATTTTAGAGAATATCAATTTAACAGAGGTTAATATAATTTCAGAGCAGATTCAAATTCTTAAAAACAAAATGGAATCAGAACAAAAAAGCCAGATGAAAGCGAATATTTTATGTCTAATTAAACTCATGGAAGAGTTAAAAGAGAACCTTTCATATGGTGAATCTACGTCAGAAAAGAGAACTACTTTGATTCAAGAAATTATCAAAGTTAACAATCGCACAACAAAGGATATGGACTTTGCTGCATTAACCCCTCAAAGAGTCGTTGGAACAATTGCACCGGTGATTATCTTTTCTCAAACTGCAACAAGCCAACAACAACGCTCCGGACTAACAAGCGGCTTAACACATGATGTGCAGCCAAAGGTGCAAACTTTGAATGAAATGCGAACGGAACTAGCATCGCTTGAAAAATATGCCTCAGATGTTCTTAATCACAATACGGTTAAGCTTGCGGCAGCACGATATCAAGTGAGGAATTTGAAAGCTCAAATTCAAGAACTTGAAGAGCGTGAAGCAGCTAGAATTGAAAAAGCATTTCAAGGCGTATTACATCGCTGATAGACGATTTTGGGTGCACAGGTGCCTTTGGGGATTTGAAGCAAAACGACAAAGGCATGCCGGTCTCCTCTGACGACTAACGTAATAAAGTAATAAAAAGTATTACAAATAAACTCTGGTAAACTTTTGTTCACTTTTTATATCAAAAAATACTTAGATTAATAACTACTTAATGCTAAGATTACCCCTTTTTTTGCAGATCCCATACCCAATTTTTAGCAGCTTGTAGCGAAGTTCAATTCTCATGATTAAAACCGGACCGAGTCAATTAAATCTAGATCCCCAAGTGTTGGCTTTTCTCTCTAAAGCAATGTTAGTAAAAGCAACCCTTGATCCTGCAGTATATGAAGATCTGAAAAGGCAGCACCCTTTTGACTTTCTGACTTGTCAAAAAGACATAGAGGATTGTGTTAGCGTACTGTTACCAGAAGATAATAACGAAGAAAAATTCATTGTCGATGATATAATGCATAAATTGCATCATATCAATCTACTACATGCAGTGTTAGTTTGCATGGCAAAGAACCAAATCACGAAGTTTTACCAAGCTATTCTCTATGAATTTTGGCATCGCGCTGTTTTAACTTATTCTACGGTAACAGCAATACTGGCACTTGAAACGTTAAGCGTAAATGATCGTGAATACTATTCTGATTTTCTTAAACAATGCTTTTCATTATTAGAATATTATTCGCCTAAATTTTCAAATTTGATTGATGTGCTAATTGAAAATAAAACATTCGCTCAAGCGTTGGCAAATAAAAATAAGATTGGGTTATGGGCCTCATATATTTCATTATTTAATATTGATCACTTTCATAGTGTTTTTTTAAATAATGTTGGAATGGTTGAGGAATCAAAAATAGCTAATGAGCGTTTAAGACAAAGATTAAAGCAACATAAAAGGGATAAAGTCGTTGCTATCCAAAAAGTAGATGGATCTAAGTATGACGCAAATGCAGATTTAATTAGGCTATTAAGCAATCTCAAAATGATGGATGAGGTTTATATTCTTAGTGCACCCAAACGTGCCACTTCGTCCACTCTTACTATCGATGATCTTATATCAGAGGTTTGCCAACATCAAACATGGAAAACTTTAGATGATAAAGCTTTGTATCATAAGTATGTACATCTGTTCTCAGAACACAATCTCAGTGATTCATTTAAATATATCGTAGATAAAGCTTTGCGAGAAATAGGTGGTCCTCTTAATATCAGCATATTTCAGAATAATATTCATATTCTTTATTTTATAATTAGACACAACATAATTCCAAATGATCCTAAATTAGCACACTTTCGAAATCACCTTGTGATGTTGATGCAAACAGCTATAGGAAAATCTTTACTTGGAATATATTCCATGTTTTTTGAAGCTTACTTTGCAAATATTAAAGGAAAATATTCATTCTACTGTAAACGATTTGAAGAAAACTATGAGCTTTATGTACTTTATGCCGATGTGCTTCAAGAACTGATGGGTAGCATGCTTGAAGAGAAAAATAACACTGATGAAAAAGATTTTTATCAAGCTTTGAGTAAAACGCTTCTAGAGCTTTGCATGTTACGAATTAAGATAGAAATTAAATATATCTGCTTTGCAACCATTGTAAACAAACAAGATAATGTTGCCAAAGCGAAAGAGAGAAGAACACTGTATTTGGGCTTTGCTTATAAAAATTTAACCAAACTGGTTAAATTAACTGCTAGTGCTTTGACTAAAAGAGATGCTCAAAAAAATTTAGATTTCATAGAAAAGTTACCACTTAATCCATTTGCATCCAGGGTTGTAAAAAAGCATGGGAAAAATCAAGTAGATGTCGAGTTAAATGAAAACGATTTGTCATTTATTTTGTCAACTATTGCCAATGTCACTGACAGTGAACATTCG
>CAZSGE010000031.1:0-31868 GCA_964606325.1 Uncultured Candidatus Berkiella sp. | reverse complement strand
AGGCACGACATTTGAAGAGCTCTTCAACACTCTTGCCTCAATGCCCAAAATTGAAAAAACCCTTCATGGAAAATCCATTGATGAGATTATGTCATTGCTCAACATACATGGATCCTTAGAGGGGCAGTTTTTTCCTGAGACTTATTTTTATACTGCTAACATGACAGACTTGAGCTTGTTGCAACGCGCTCATCAGATGATGAACAAAAAATTGCAAATTGCTTGGAATATGCGATCTCCTGAAGTTGTCGTGAAAACGCCGTATGAAGCGTTGATTTTAGCTTCAATTATTGAAAAAGAAGCAGCGATGGATACCGAGAGATGTCTGATTTCAGGCGTGTTTCAGCGAAGATTGCAAAGAAATATGCGCTTACAAGCTGATCCCACAGTTGTCTATGGTTTGCAAAAAGAATACACCGGAAAATTAACGCGCGAACAACTTCGACGAGACACACCCTATAATACCTATACCCGTTTGGGGTTGCCACCCACGCCGATTGCTTGTCCTTCAATGAAATCTATTATCGCAGCAATGCATCCAGACAGAAGTGATGCGCTGTATTTTGTTGCAAAAGGTGATGGCACACATGCTTTTTCAGATGATTTAAAAGCACATAATCAAGCCGTATCACAATATCAGCTGTCGCCTACGTCGTATCACATTGGTGTCGGTATGAGTTTAGGAAATGTATCAAATGGGCAATAAAATGGAATACAAAGGAAAGTTAATTACCGTTGAAGGTATTGAAGGCGTTGGAAAATCCAGCAATGTCAATTTTATTGCAAAATATATCCATGACGCGGGCAATCAAGTGATTGTGACCAGAGAGCCAGGTGGTACGCCTATCGCCGAATCTATTCGTGGTATTATTTTGTCTGATTTTGATGAGCATATGTTAGGCGAAACGGAATTATTGCTGCTCTATGCCGGGCGCTTGCAACATGTGGAAAATGTGATCAAGCCTGCA
The DNA here is from genome assembly GCA_964606325.1 of Uncultured Candidatus Berkiella sp. GTDB lineage: Bacteria > Pseudomonadota > Gammaproteobacteria > Berkiellales > Berkiellaceae > Berkiella. The sequence continues at coordinate 30,900 of CAZSGE010000031.1, read as the reverse complement.
ATGAAAAAAGGACAATGGGTCGTTTGCGACAGATTTACCGATGCAACTTATGCGTATCAAGGTGCAGGACGTGGCATTCCCATTTCTAAAATTGATGAATTAAATCATTGGACGTTGGGAAACTTTCAACCCGATTGGACAATTCTATTGGATGCGCCGGTTGATCTTGCTTTTGAACGAATATTAAAGCACCGAGATTTAGATAGAATTGAAAGAGAGAAAAAGAGCTTTTTTGAAAGAATTCGTCTGCAATATCTAGAGATGGCTAAACGTCATCCAGAGCGTTATATCATTATTGACGCGTCAAAAGCGCTTATTGAAGTACAAACTGAAATTGAAAAAATTATGGCTAATCTTATTTTAAAGTAGAGCAATGCCATCATGTCACAAAGTATTTACCCTTGGCTTGAGCCCATTTGGCAACGTTTAGTCAATTTAACAAATAGTAAACTACCCCATGCTTTTTTATTTTGCGGATCTCGCGGCATTGGTATTGATGGCTTAGTAAGTTCATTTGAAAAGCTTGTATTGTGCCAATCGCCAACCTCTCTTGGTGCATGTAATACCTGCCGATCTTGTTTTTTGTTTGAACAGGGGCTTCATCCTGATCTGCGCGCTCAAACAGAAGAGACTACCGGTATTGATGACATTCGTGAGTTGAGTGGTTTTTTAGAAGAATCTGCGCATCAACAAGGCAAAAAAGTTATTACGCTATTTGACGTTGATAAGCTGCAAACTGCTTGTGCCAATGCACTGTTAAAAACGCTAGAAGAGCCGCCAGTTGATGCGGTCATCATTTTAGTGGCAAATAAACTTAGCATATTGCCTACGATTAAAAGTCGTTGCATTTTGGTCAATATTCCTGCGCCACCTGTTGATATTGCCTTAACATGGTTAAAGCAGGAAATACCTGATGCGAATGAAAAACGCCTAAAAATAAGCTTATATTTTGCAGGCGGTGCACCGCTTTTAGCAAAAATGCTTTATGAAAATCAAGATGTATTAGAAGCGATGCTAGACGCCTTGGTGGCAGGCAAAGCAAGCGCTTTCGATACTGAGCACATACAGCAATTTATCCTGTCAAAACCGCTTGTTGCACTATACTTATTCTATTACTTCTTGATGGATTACCAGCGTTTTGTACTCACCGGCACTGCTGAGTATTTATACAACGAAAATCAAGTAAACGCTGTGCATGAATTGAAAAAAAGACTTTCTTTACCATCGGCGAGTGATTTTGTGGAAAAGGTAAATGAAGCCATACAGTCCCTTGCAATGACAGGGATAAATAAATCGTTATTGTTTGAAGCTTTATTTTGTGATTGGCAACAATTATGCCATCAAGGAAACAAGTGATGAGCACAGGACAAGAAGAGAATGCTAGCAATGTGCAAAAACCGGGGATTCTTTCTTTAACGATCCGCGATAAAGCCGTGTTGTATGCTACGTATATGCCATTTGTAAAAAATGGTGGTTTATTTATACCAACCAGTAAACCTTACAATTTGGGCGATGAAGTGTTTGTTTTGTTAAATTTAATGGAAGAAACTGAAAAATTACCTGGCCAAGGAAAAGTTATCTGGATCACACCTAGTGGTGCTCAAGGGAATCGTGCTGCGGGTATTGGCGTTCAATTTCAAGGTGAAGAAGGGATTAAAATCCGAAATAAAATTGAAACCTATTTGGCCGGTGCGCTAAAATCTGACAGACCCACTCATACAATGTAGATATAAAAATGTTAGTAGATTCTCATTGCCATTTAAATATGATCGATTTAGCCCCTTTTGATGGCAAGCTTGAAAAAGTGTTAGCGCATGCTGCTGATAATGGGGTAGGCCATTTTTTAAGTGTGGCTGTTACTTTAGAGGATCATCTGGAATTAGTAAAAATTACAGAAAACTTTCCTAGCGTTTTTATCTCTACCGGCGTTCATCCCAATGAAAATCCCACGATGCCGTTAGATGTGGATAAATTAGAAGAATATGCTGCGCACCCGCGCGTGATTGCGATAGGTGAAACGGGTTTAGATTATTATCGTCAAGAAGGTGATATTTCTTGGCAGCAGTTACGATTTAAACAACATATTGCCTGTGCTAAAAAATTTAATAAGCCGCTCATTATTCACACCCGCAATGCTAAAGAGGATACTTTAGCTATCATGAAATCAGAGAATGCGCATGAAATAGGTGGCGTAATGCATTGTTTTACGGAAGATTGGGAAATGGCGCAAAAGGCCATGGAGATGAATTTTTATATTTCTTTTTCAGGTATTGTCACTTTTAAGAATGCTTTGGTGCTGCAAGATGTTGCACGCAAAATGCCGCTAGATAAAATGTTAATTGAAACAGATTGCCCTTATCTTGCTCCCATACCGCATCGTGGTAAGTCGAATATCCCAGGTTATGTATCTCATGTTGCCGAGTTCATCGCGAATTTGCGCAACGAACCACTTAGCAAGATTTCAAAAATTACAACCGAAAACTTTTTTGCCCTATTTCGCCCACCAGTGTAAATTACCTCTTGTGTCGTGTTATTTACGTAGTAAGGGAGGTATAAAAATATGCGCGATTTAAACTCAATCGAAACTCATCAAGTATCTGGTGGCAGCGTATTCAGTGATCTTCAATCATTAGGTCAAAGTGGTATTGCTCGACCTGAACAAACACTGAGCATTTTTTGCCTAGGCGCCGGTGCTATTGTGGGTGGTTTATTGCAGGGATGGGGTATTGCACTGGGTGTGACAGCCATCGCAGGCTGGATTGGATTTGATATTTACAAAGCTTATAAGCCGCAACCCACTTAATTTCAGACATAAAAAAAAGCGCCAAGACGTTGGTCTGGCGCTTTTTTGAAGACTTCAATTTTTAATCTAGCTTGTCAATCTTTTCGCGTTTTCTAAAGCAGCTTTGGGTCTTGGATCTTCTGCAGCAATAATAACGCACATTGCGCTGTAATATGGGTTCAGTGCTTTGGGATGGATAAAAATAGAATCAGGAAATTTTTCTTTTGGCTGATCCTTCGCCGCCAGTCCGAGTAACCGTTCTGCTCCAGGTGTAAATGTAAATGTAGCCATAGTTTAATCCTAATTAACCTTCCAACTTATTTATTTTAAGTATGTTAACACAATTGGATGGTAAGTAAAGTGTGTTGCGGCAGAAATTTCTCATAAAAATCAAAGTTTGCCTAGCAGCTATCCGATAATTGGTCGCTTAAATCAGATAAACATACGTGTAAATGCACAATCTAGTTGTGATTCTTATTATTTGAGACAAGGATAAAGACTTAAAAACTTTTGTAAAGAGGGGAAATCAATTATTGCCCCGGTTTTGTTGTATTTGTTTGTTTAGGCGTATCAAGGTTGAAAGCGGGGTTCGCTTCGGCTTTATTGATGAGTCCTTGAGTCTCTTTATATGTATCGACTTCCGGTGTGGTCATTACAACAACGTTGGGTGTTTTTTGTTGTTTACCAAAAGCTGCAATTTCAGCAGTAGCTGGATAATTTGGATCCATTGTTGCAACTTTAGCAAAAAAGTCATCATTCTTCTGCGTTAGAGCTTTAAGTTCTTCCATTAGGATTTTACCGTGATTTTTGTCGTTATTAAAACCGGTTAATATTGGCATTACTACCTACCTACCTACAACTTCGAACTACTGCTACTACTCGAAAAGGTCTACATTATGTGACGACTTGTATTAGACGTCAAAAGAAAATTTATTTCTTTCCTTTTCCTGGTTTTCTAATGCCATTTCTTTCTTCCTCAATAGCTTTTGCGGCTTTTTTTACAATTTCAGAATCCACTTTTTTTAATTCTTTGAGGTTTTGACTCATTACAGGACTTAAATGTTCTAGCACCAGTTTATCTGGTGGAATATTTCCCTTTAATAACGGGGAGCTCCTAAAAATATTGCGGATTTCCTCTAAGAAATTTTGTACGTCAGTCTTTTGCTTGTTACTGGGAATAAATGTGCTGCCAGATTCGAACTCTGTATTTATTTCATTATTCTTTGGCATGTGAACTCCAGCCTTTGAAACGACCCTTTATATAAGTATGACATAAATGAGTTAAATAGCCAAATGGTGTAAATGGGAAAAATATTAAATTTATCAATAGATTAGCTAAAAAAATCACTTAGGGTGTTATAAGAAACCCATGTTGGTGGGGGGATCTATATCTAATCTTCAGAGAAGGGGCTATACGGGAATATACCCTGATTTTCATAAAGCCTGCCGCTGGAAACACCTTGCTCATATAGGGCTTTAAACTTGAGAATAAGAAATTCAATTGCAGAATTGCGTTGTCCAACTTGGAGGCGGGATTCAATAATCCGCATCATTTGTTCGGCTTGGGCCCGAAAATCAAGAACGTTTCTGTCAGCCATTAAACAAACTCTCCATGGCAATACTGCTTGTTATCCTATTTAGACGTCAACGGGGAGTATATCAAACCTAATTAGCAGGATAAATAATCTCCATTGGCCAATCACTCCATGATGCCAAAGGATTGGCTTGGTAGCAAATAGTCTGGCATATCGAGTAAAATAGTATCCTGTTGTTTCAATAACTAGGTGCTAGATGAGTGTAGATGCAGTTGTGCTTCCCAAAATTAACATTACGCCGAGTGCTATTGAGCATTTTACGCACCTGATTGCTAAAGAAGATATGCCAGGGATGGGATTAAGAATATTTCTTGATCATCCAGGTCGACCCAATGCCGATATCAGCATTTCCTTTTGTCCACCAGGGGAACATCGCGCAGGTGATATCCCTGTACCCTTCGAAGGGTTTACCCTTTATATGGATAGAGCCAGCGTCAGTTACTTAATTGATGCTGAAATTGATTATAAAAGCGATAAATTGGGTGGCCAATTAGCGATTACAGCGCCCAATCTGCGTGGTTCAAAGCCTGACGAAGATGATAGCTTGGCTGAAAAAGTGAATTATATCCTGCATAATGAAGTCAATCCCAATTTGGCCAGTCATGGTGGTATGGTCACCTTAGTTGAAATCACGCAAGCTAATGAAGTCGTGTTAAAGTTTGGTGGCGGATGTCATGGCTGTGGCATGGTGGATGTTACTTTGAAGCAGGGGATAGAAAAGACCATCATGGCGCAGATCCCAGAAGTAACCGCTATTATCGATTCGACCGATCACAGCTGTGGTGAAAATCCCTACTACGATTAAACATATAGTTAGAGAGTGTTATGGCAGATAAAATTCAAAGAACAGGTTTTACCAGCGATATCGATGATTTTTTACGTGATTTTAATCAAAACCGTAGCCAAGTGCCTGATTCTGTTGCAAAAGAAGTATTGAAGGCGAAAAAAATAGCCGACAAGCGCGATAAAATAGTCGCTGAAAATACCAGCCCGATTTGGAAAGATTTCTAAATAATCGCAGGGTTGCTAGACAAGCCATTTTAGCCTCTATATAATCACGCAAAATGCATAAGTTAGGTCAATAAGGTTAGGTTGTTATGTCTATTAAACTACAAAACAAACCTCAAGGTTTTATTCCGACAGATTACGACACCTTTTCAGATCATTACGATAAGGTTTATAGCGCTCGTGCAGGTCTGGGTAAGGCCTCACAGTTTGGTTTTGATGTTGTAAGACAGGGCGATTACCTGGAAGCCAACAGTATGCGTTCTCAATTATCCAATGTCATCATGCCAGACTTTGATCCAAGACGCGGTCCTGATCCAATGAGAGCAGAAAAAGCGAGACGGGCCAGCAATCAGTTTGGATTTGATCCCTATATGAATGTTGTTCCTGAGCCATATCCAGAGTATGAGCCAAGACAAGATCTGCGTAAGCGTCGTGCGCCAAAGCCGGGCTTTAGCTTCTAATATCAGATTTTGAAATTAAAAAACCGCTTTTCGGCAACGTGAAGCGGTTTTTTTTTGCAAATCCCCCGCGAGCAAAGCTCGCCGCCCCCTTTACGAAAGTGGGCTTAAGATCTAAGCTATGCCTCAATCATATAAGGCATCAATCATGCATAATCCCATTCTTAGTCTTTGGCACAGCAATATATGGCGAAGTGATTTAAATCATCTCGAAGTACCTTGCCAGCCTTATTTTGAATTTATTGAAAGAAAAGCTTTAGAACAAGGTACGCTACTTAAAGAAGAGGGGGCAAGATGGATAGCTCCTCTCTATGCGATCAGGCAAAATAATACATATTGGATCCCAGTATGGATCCCGATTGAAATTAAAGACAACAAAATTACGTTATCAACGAAATCTTTACCTTGGATGCCTCCAGCTCATACAGAATCCCTTGGTTCGAGTCCGTTTGCGGGCGGTATGCATTTTGTTGATGAATTTTTACGTTTTGAGTGGTTAGATGAAAATAATCAACTAGCAAGTGAATCATGGCATGAAGGCCGTGCACTCATTGAGAACTTACTGGATGAATTAAGCAACAATACTTGGCAAAATTGGCTAGCGATACAAGGTCTGAGTTTAAGTGACAACGTAATTGTCATCGATGAAAAGCAACTTGTTAAAGAAAGTAAATCCGCGAATGCATTGAGTACCAATTATGCTTTTATGGATGAGTTTGAAGCAAAGCAACAATTAACCTTGATGCAAGGTTTAGTAAAAGCAGCACTTTTGTGTTCACAAAAAGATCCGCGCCCCTTATCTGCAGGTGCTTTTATGTCATCAATTCATACGATGATATTGGAGCAAGGTGAAATATTAGGTGTGAAGGCGCCAGTTGGTTCAGACAATGAAAAATTTATAGATAGTATCGTTACTTCAAAACTCATTCATAGTTACTTAGAAAAACAGTCACAGCCTTTGATTTTAAAATACAAGATGGGACAAGTTTTTTTATATGATTTTACGATAGACGAAAAAAAGGCGCAGGATGTAAGGGCCGTGATGGCCATTGTAGAGCAGGGCCTAGATTTGGCTGTGAAGATAGTTGATATTCTTGATAATATCGCAGACCAATATACAGACGATGAAACTCAAGAAACGATTGCGCAATTGCAAGCCGAAGATGAAATTTATGAAAAGCAATTAACCCGTTTGATACAACTTCAAACTGAATATGTCAATAAAAAAAGAAGACACGCATTAGTTTCGTGGTTATTGCCTAGCAAAAAGACCTCACAAAAAGATCTAGCAAAAATTGCACATGAAATTGATGAGCCTGATATTGTGAGCCAAGAAACACTGGTGAGTGTCTTAAGTGATAGGATCCGTCAAACGAAAGTGTCGCGTACTAAAATACATCAGCAATTGGTGGATTTAGTTGAGCAAAATGCCACTCTGATGGGAGCTAAAAATCGCTGGGAACAATGGTTAAAAGCAAATGTTAGCGTAAATGAAAATGCTACTTTAGAAGAGCAGATTTTAGCGATGCAAGGTGAATTTTCACACAAAATATATAACATTGGCTTAGTGCAAGGACAATGGCGTGCTATTGAGAAAATTCAAGATTGTGAAATGCTTATTGTTGAAGATTCACAAAAATTATTACCTGCACAATTGGCGCAATACTTACCCTTTGCACAAAGAGTAATATGTTTGGGGGATAGTCAAGACATCACGGCATTACCGTTAATGAGCCCAGCAACGGAAGAGTGGGAGTTAGCGCGCTTTAACTTGCATGATGAGATAACCATTGAGCAGTTACAATATAAGGGCATGTTATTTAGTACCGGTAACGCGTTTAGTGTGGCGCTGGTTAACAGCACCTATCAAGAAATTTATGATCATAGCGTGCAATTATCTTCTTTTAGCATCGCAAGCAATGATGAATATGAGCTTCAATATCATGCATTGGCGGTTAATGGTGCGAGCAATATCAGTGACAATCGCTATATCAATGAGATGCAAGCGCAATTTATTGCTCAATGGTTAACAACAGGTCCGCTTGTAAATGAGCTTCAAAGAACCGCCATTATCACACCGTTCATGTCTCAGAAAGTGTTACTAAAACAGAAACTTAAAGCACAATATATAAATTGTGAAGTGTTTACGTTTGATGAGTTGCCAGCTAAGCAATGGCAAAATATTATTTTCTCCCCTGTATACAGTGCACATGATCAACGTCCTTTTGTGTTTGATCAAGGTGACAATATGCTTTATAGCCTACAACGACGTTCGACTAAAAATATTTGGGTGATAGGCGATTTAGGCATTTTCGATGCGCGTATGCATAGCCCGTCTGGCAATTTAGCGAAGAAATTGTTTGCGAATAAAGTGCAGATGGTGGAGTGATCTCGGATAAATCCCCCCGCCTAAAAGGCGACCCCCTTTTCAAAAGTGGGGCTTTGTTCGCTTCGCTCACTTACAATACAATACCATCGGATCTTTCTTTTTCGAGTGAGCGAAAGCGAACAAATATCTCACTTTCGTAAAGGGAGAGGCCGCGAAGCGGCAGAGGGATTTATCTTTGTTTGCTCTTCCCGCACACCCCTGGTCGCTCTTACCCTTGAACTCAAATAAGTAAACTCACGACCCATTTCTTCTTTTAATGGTCTGCTTAAAGCTGCGGGGATTTGCGCCATGGTGGCATAGGTAGCGCCATCGCCTTCCAATTTTTCTTGAGGATTTGCTTTTACAGATTTTACGCATTCTGTTAAATCATTGATAAACCGATCCGCAAATTTGGGATCCTCCAAATGTTTGGCGGTGAGACAAAGATGAGTGCCAGCAGGTTTTTGGATATTATTAAGATGCCAGCCCTTTTCTTTCATCTTATGAGAAATTTGATAGATGTTCAGATCCTTGGCATGAAAAGCTATCACGCTCAGTTGAGGTGTTCCCATTAAAGTTAATTCTGGAATGCGTCTTAATTTTTTCTGAAGGTTTTCTCTGAGCCGAATAATATCGCGAGTGACTTGAACATATTTATCTTCACCAATCAATGCGAGTGTACCCCATGCCATTAAAATATTAGCACCACAGCGGCTGCCAGGCTGATCGGGCGTGACATACATACCGATTTCAGAATCTATCAAAACATAAGGCTGATATTTACCAATATGTTTGCGCATCAAGATAACCGATGAGCCTTTAGGCGCTTGTCCATATTTGTGGGTATCCATGGATATACTGGTAACACCTGGCAAACTAAAATCAAAGGGTGCTAACGGATACCCGGCTTTTTTGGCAAAAGGTATTAAAAATCCGCCTAAACAGGCATCCACATGTAAGCCGATGTTTCTTTTTAAGGCTATTTTGCTTAAAGCTTCGATGGGATCGATAGTGCCTGTGGGGAAACTTGGCGCCGAGCCTACCATGGCGATGGTATTGCCGTTGATTTTGCTCTCCATCGCTTTGACATCAGCTTGTCCGGTTTTTGCGTTTACAGGAACTTTGATAAGCTTAATTCCGTAAGTTCTTGCTGCTTTTTCAAAGGCCGCATGTGCGCTTGAGGGAATAATAATATTAGGTCGAGTTATCCCTTTTTCATTTTTGGCCCATTCTTTATAGGTGCGCATCGCTTCCATAATGCTGCCAGTGCCACCTGATGTAATTGTACCCGTGAGCGTATCATCACCATTGTATAATTTGGAGCACCACGCTAATACTTCTGCTTCGCGTTGGGCTATATTTGGCCATGCGCCAGCATGTAACGGATTGGTATAACAACTCATCGCAAAAATTTTAGCGTTGAAGGCATCTAAGTCAGTGCCGCTTCGGTAAATTGCGCCAGACATTTGATCGCCAAGATGAACAGAGTCGCAATCTTTTTCAATTTGCCTGAGTAATGCTTCCTCATTTATTCCTTTCTTAGGTAAAGTATCAAAAACCATTTTACGTTTGCTGTGGATATTTTTATCCATTTTATCCAGTTCGGGTTCAAATTTGGTATCTAATTTATTTTTAACAAACGCACCTAGCAATGGAATTTTAGGTAAAATTTTATAGGTTTTATCTTGTAACCAATCGAGATCCTCGCTCCATTCTCTTTGCGACAGTGCATAAGTGATAGGTAAGGCGAGTGTTCCTAAGATAACTTGAACAGGACTATAGCCTTTCAGGGAATCATTAATTGCTTGGGTAAACGAACTTAGCATGGGGTACTTCCTTTTAACACGTCTGCTTAACACGTCTGCGTAGGGTGAACTAAGCGATAGCGTGTCCACCGTTTTTTATGATGGTGGACACACATTCGTTTTGTCCACTCTACAAAACATGCCGCTCATGCGAGCGGGAATTTAAGAAACCTTTTTATTCTCTGAAAATAATTGATTTTGATATCTAGCTAATGTTTTTAGAAGCTCTTCATTGTCATCTGACTTAATTACGTAGTCGTTCATGCCAGCATCAAAGCAGGTTTTTTTATCTTTTTCATCGGTGCTAGATGTAAAAGCAATTACAGGTATGTTAGATTTATCACTTTCAAGTGTTCGGATGTGAGCGGTAGCTTCATAACCGTTCATTTGCGGTAAGAATACATCCATGATTACAAGGTGATAATTTGACTGTAAAATAGCATCTACGGCTTCTGTACCGCTACTCACTGAGTCAACGTCATAGCCTTGGCCTTGGAGGAGGCGGGTTAGCAGTAAGCGGGCGGTGCGGCTGTTTTCGACGAGAAGTATTTTTAAGTGATTGTTTGATACATCCTGACTCATAACACATCCATGGTATACTGTTCGAATTTTATAGATTCAGTGTACATGTTATGTAAGACTGGAGCTAGATTGCGGTGGCCACTTTAACGCATTAGGACCGAAATGAGATTAAATAAAATTAAACTTGCTGGCTTTAAATCATTCGTAGATCCAACCACGATCCAACTGATGAGTAATTTGACCGCAATAGCGGGCCCAAATGGCTGCGGTAAGTCTAATGTTATCGACGCTGTTCGATGGGTGATGGGCGAATCCTCTGCTAAGCATCTTCGTGGAGGCTCCGCAACCGATGTTATCTTCAGTGGTTCAAATAGTCGTAAACCTGTTGGCCAAGCAACCGTCGAATTATTATTCGATAATAACGAGGGCAAGCTTGGGGGCGAGTATGCCGCCTACTCAGAAATTGCTATCAAGCGGCAAGTAACACGGGACGGCCAATCCAGCTACTTCCTCAATGGTCAAAAGTGTCGACGTCGCGATATTACGGACATCTTCCTGGGTACCGGTCTTGGGCCCAGAAGCTACGCAATTATTGAACAGGGCATGATTACGCGCGTAATTGAAGCCAAGCCAGAAGATTTACGAAACTTCCTTGAAGAAGCTGCTGGTATTTCAAAATACAAAGAACGACGCAAAGAAACTGAGAATAGAATCCAACATACTTTGGATAATATCGCGAGAATAAATGACATTCGAGGCGAGCTTGAAAACCAGCTAAATAAACTAAAGCGTCAATCTCAGGCGGCTGAGCAATTTAAAATCCTTAAAGCAGAAGAAAAAGAAAAGAGCGCGCAATTGGCAGCTCTTGCATGGGATAGATTACATGCGCAAATCCAAGAAGCTGACAACATAATAAGAGAACTAACTGTCAAGCTGGAAGAAGAGCAGGCAAATGCTCAACACCATAAGACAGATCAAGAGAAGCAACGAATAGCGCAAACGGATGCTAATGAAGCCTTGAATGAAGTGCAAAAGCGCTACTATGGTGTTGGTGGTGAGATAGCTAAAACAGAACAAGCGATTGCACATCACCAGGAAAGACAACAGCAGTTGCAGGCGGATAAACTAGATGCAGAGCAAACTTTATTAAGCTCGCAATCTCAGCTAGAACAAGATAAACAAACTTTATCCTCTTTAGCATTACGTATCGCTGAAATTGAGCCTAAATATCTTGAAGCCAAAGAGATGGCAGATATGCAAGGCGAAATTCAACTTGAAGCTGAGATGGCGCTGGAAGCTTGGCGTGAGCAATTCTCTAAAGCGCAACAAGATGCCGTGGCACCGACAAGGCTCGCTGATTCTGAAAAATCAAAAATAACCCAACTTGAGCGTCAAATTCATCTGACCCAAGAGCGAATCAACCGTCTGCAAAAAGAGCTTAGTGAGCAAAGTATTGCTGATGCTTCAGAAATGGATGTCATCGACGAAAAAATTCTGATTCAAGAAGAATTGTTAGAGTCTATTTCTGCTGAGATTGCATCATTTGGTGAAACCAAAGATAAGCTAACGGCAGCGCTTGTCAGCATTCGTCCAGAAATTAAAGAACAACAAAAAGCACTTAACGAGCAACAAGGGCAACTGGCGGCGCTCAAAGCTTTGCAAGCATCTGCTTTGGGTAAAGATGAAGGTGCTAAAAAGGCATGGTTTGAATCCCTTGGCGTTAGCACACATTATGTTGCTGAAAAAATAGAAGTTTCACCTGACTGGCAAATAGCAGTGGAAACTGTGCTTGAAGGCTATTTAGAAGCAATAGCTGTGGATGAAGGCCAACTTTTGGGATTATCAAAAGCGTTAGCGTCTTTACAAAACACGGGATTAAATTTAATTGAATGGCAACAAGGTGAAAAGCTAACGCCTGATCCTACAAGATTGTTAAGCTGTATCAAATCCACAGCATCTTTCCCCGCGAACATTTCGATTTTGCTCAATAGCGTTCATATGGCACCGACATTAGAAAGTGCGAGAGAACTGCTTAGTTCCATTAAAGACAATGAGTCGGTGATTACGCCACAAGGTTATTGGATGGGGCATGGATGGCTTAAAGTTAAGGCGCCCAATGATGATAATAACACGGGGATTTTGGTAAGAGAGCAAAAAATAAAATCGCTTACCCAAGATATTGCGCTGCTTAACGAAAAGCTTGAGCAATTACAGCAATCGCTCGAAGAAACTGAAGAAAAGCTAAAAACCATTGGCTTAGAAAAAGAATCAAAACAGCAAGAAAAGAATAAAGTTCAGCAAGAAATTGTCTCTTTGCAAAGTGAACGTAAAATTAAGCAAAATAAGCTTGAGCAAGTTCAAAAGCGTAACCAACAAATTCTACGCGAAGAAAATGAGTGCAAAGAGATTATTCAAACTGCGCAATCTGAAGTGCAAATCTCGCGTAGCAACTTGCATAACGCAGTTGATGAAATGTCGCGCTTAAATTCTGAACAAGAAGCGTTGCAGCAAAGCAAGCAACGAATACAGGATGCTGTGGGTATCGCACGCCAAAAAGTAAAAGATGCTACTCAAACTGCTCAGCAGCTTTCGATGGATTTGCAAACAGCCAAAACGCAAGAGCAATCTTTGCTGAGCAACGTCGAACGTTTTGCACATCAAATTGAAAGCGCTCAATTACGAGTGCAAAATATTATTTTGGCATTAGAGCGTAACGAAGACCCGATTGCTCAATTGAGAGAAGAGCTAGAAATTAATCTCGAGAAACGGATTATTATCGAAAGTCAGTTAAACCAAGCGCGTGATAACGTTGCTGCCATTGATAATATCATTCGTGAATTAGAGCAGAAATTATTTTTGCATGAACAACAATCTGTACAACTGCGCGAAAAGCTTGAGCAAACCAAAATGCTATGGCAAGCCTTACAAGTACGTTGTGAAAGTGCAGTGGAAAAGCTAAAAAATACTGAGTACACCGTTGAAACCCTGCTAGAAAATATGCCGCCTGAAGCCAATGAAAAAGACTGGCAAGATGCCATTAACGAGCTTGAAAATAAAATTCAACGTTTAGGGGCAATCAACTTAGCTGCTATTGAAGAATACGATGCAGCCCTTCAGCGTAAAGAATATTTAGATGCGCAATGTAACGATTTAAGTGAAGCATTGACAACACTTGAAAATGCAATCAAAAAAATTGATAAAGAAACGCGCGCGAAATTTCAAGAAACTTTTGAAAGGGTTAATACTGGGTTTACCAAATTGTTCCCCGTGCTATTTGGTGGTGGTCAAGCCTATCTGGAAATGACAGGGGAAGACCTACTTGATACCGGGATAGCATTAATCGCAAGACCCCCAGGAAAGAAAAACAGCACAATTCAACAGCTATCGGGTGGTGAAAAAGCCTTAACCGCAGTGGCGTTGGTTTTTGCAATTTTCCAATTGAACCCAGCACCATTTTGTATGTTAGACGAAGTTGACGCGCCACTGGACGATAATAACGTCGGTCGTTTTTGTAATTTGGTAAAAGAAATGGCTAAGTCTGTTCAATTTATTTATGTGAGCCATAATAAATTGGCCATTGAGATGGCAGAGCAACTTCAAGGTGTTACCATGCGCGAGCCAGGTGTATCACGCTTAGTAACAGTAGATATTGAAGAAGCTAAATCGATGGCTCAATCTGTGCAAGAAACGGCCCAAGCTGAGTAAGCCTATAATTCAAAGTGAATAGTATTCTAGCGGGAATGACATGCTAGATTAATTAGATCAAGGGAGATGTTATGCGCCTAATGTTATTGATTATTGCCATGGTTTTGGGCAGTTTTTTACTTTTTAGTTCTTTTAGCCGTAAAAAGCAGAAAAAGAGCGAAGCGCTGCATGATGAATTTGAACAAACTATCCTTGAAAATTCTCAAAATCAAAAGCTGCTCACTCGTGTTGAACAGATGCAGCAAGATCATAATAGTGACGTTTCCTACGCTAAAGATCTTTCACCACGTACACATGCTCCGTTTGTGAGTTCAGTAGCAGATCCCTTACTAGAAGAGCTAAAGAAGCCTTCCAAACATGAAGCGGCTCGCTTTGAAATGGATGAAGAAGAATTAAGTGAATATCAGGATGAAGAAGAAGAAGAGATACAAGAAAAGCCAAAATCACATGGCTTTTTAGCATTAACCATTATGCCAAAAGCAAATGGTCAATTTTCAAGCATTGCCTTGCAAGCCACACTAACAAAAAATCATTTTCGTTTTGGCGTTCAAAAATTATATCATCGCCACCTTCAAGATAATGCTACACAACCCATTTTATATAGCGTTGCTTCTATTGCTAAACCTGGGTACTTTGACCAAACAAACACGCAGTCCTACCCTGGCCTTTTGATCTACTTACTTTTAGACGATGTCCAAGATCCTGTGAATGCATTTGAAAAGATGCTCACCAGTGCAAGACAACTTTCCGCAAGCTTACAAGCAGAACTTTGTGATGCCACAAGACAACCTATTACCACTGCATTGATTCAACAGTATCGTGAGAAAGCTAAAGCAGCCGTTAGAGTTCCTGTGCGCGAAAAGGAATATCAGGAGTGGTAAAAACGGATTCAAAGAATATAGTTGCGGTAAAGATTCAGAAATTAATCTCAGAAATCAATGCACATAATTACCGCTACTACATAAAAGATGAACCAACTATCCCTGACGCTGAATATGATAAGCTTTTTCGTGAACTTCAATCGCTCGAAAATGAACATCCTGAATTAATTATGCCTTATTCGCCAACACAACGAGTTGGCCATGTACCAGTAGAAGGTTTTGAAACCGTCACGCATTTGTCACCGATGCTTTCGTTGGAAAATGCATTTGAACCGGATGAAGTTGAACGCTTTGATAATAAAATTAAACAATTACTAAAATCCTCAAAAGAGATAAGCTTTTCATGTGAACCAAAATTTGATGGTTTAGCGGTAAGTTTAATCTATGAAAAAGGGATATTCGTTCGTGGCGCAACACGAGGTGATGGTTCAACTGGTGAAGACATTACAACAAATTTGCGCACTATTCCTACAATTTCATTGATCTTGCAGGGAGATTATCCTGACTTGTTGGAAGTCAGGGGTGAAGTGGTGATGCCAAAAGCAAATTTTGAGGCTTTAAATAAACAAGCTTTGGCTAATAACGAAAAACCTTTTGCTAATCCACGTAATGCCGCAGCAGGTAGTTTACGTCAGCTAGATCCACGCATAACTGCAAAACGAAAATTAGAGTTTTATGCTTACAGTGCCCAAAGTACCAAAGGCAAGTCTGTCAGTGCAACCCACCATGAAACGATTGTGCAATTACAAAAATGGGGCGTGAGAATTTCTCCAGAAAATAAAGTTGTTATTGGTATCATGGGTATCCAAAAATATTATGAAAAATTGCTGGCCAAAAGAGACAGCTTGCCCTATGAAATTGATGGCATGGTTGTGAAAGTAGATGATATCAAGCTTCAAGATCAGCTAGGCTTTGTTTCACGCGCTCCCAGATGGGCAATAGCTTATAAATTTCCTGCTCAAGAAGTGATGACACACCTAGAAGGTGTTGATTTTCAAGTCGGTCGTACGGGCACCTTAACACCTGTCGCTCGATTAAAACCGGTTGCCGTCGGTGGTGTGATAGTCAGTAATGCCACACTGCATAACATGGATGAAATTGCACGAAAAGATATAAAGATTGGCGATTATGTCATTGTTCGCCGTGCCGGTGATGTGATTCCCGAAGTCGTACGCCCAGTGCTTGAGAAGCGCCAATCTGTTAAAGACATCAAGCTACCCTCTCAATGCCCAGTCTGTGGTTCAGAGATTGTTCGCTTAGAGGGAGAAGCTGCTGCGCGCTGCGAAGGTGGACTTATCTGCCATGCGCAACAAGTTGAAAGTATCAAACATTTTGTTTCCAGAAAAGGCATGGATATCGAAGGCTTAGGCTCAAAAATTGTTGAGCAATTGGTACAAGAAAAACGCATTGATACCGTAGCAGATATTTATCATCTCACAAAAGATCAACTTATTAGTTTAGAAAGAATGGGCGATAAATCTGCACAAAACTTACTTGATGCAATTAACAATAGTAAAAAAACTACATTTGCGAAGTTTATCTATTCGTTAGGCATTCGAGAAGTCGGTGAATCAACAGCACAGCTGCTAGCAGCACATTTTACATTGGATACCCTCATGAAAGCGACACATGAGGAATTATTATCTTTACCAGACGTCGGACCAGTTGTGGCCGGTCATATCGAGCATTTCTTTTTGCAAAAAGATAATCAAAAAGTGATCAAACAATTGATTGATGCAGGCATACACTGGCCAGCTGTGCAAAAATCATCTCATCAACCCTTAAGTGGTAAAACCTATGTGATCACAGGCACATTGTCGCGCCCTCGGGACCAAATTAAGGCCCAGTTAGTAGCACTTGGGGCTAAAGTCACTGACAGTATTTCTGCTAAAACAGATGGTCTTATTGTTGGAACTGATGCGGGATCAAAACTCGCAAAGGCCCAAAAATTGGGAGTTTCCGTGTTAGACGAAGCTGCGTTAGACAAGTTGTTGTCTCAGCACTAACATTTTTGGCCAAAAAACCTCAAAAATTCACGCTAATATACACCGATGATCTACACGCTCTAGAAGTTTAAGTGAAGTTTCTCGCATTTCACTTTATCTGATTCGCTTCACGCTTGGTCACTTATCATCCGGCAAAGTATGACATCAAACAAATAATAATGATATTTTAGACCCAGTTTAATGTTTAAAGATCCTTATTGGGGGAAATCTAATGAGCGCGAATCTGATTCAAGATTTATTGGTTAAATTCAAACAAGCACAAGCGATAGAAGATGTTTCATCATTGCTGGCTGACATCAAGGCTTTCTTTAATGCGAAAGAAGAAGTTGCTTTAGTGGCACAAGAGAGCTTAGATGTGCCTGATATTTTAAGAGACTTACCCACCATTGGGAAAGAAAATTTAGTGATGCCAGTTTCAATAGAGCAAATAGAAGAAGTAAATGCCCCAGAAGCTGATATTGAGAGTAATTATTTCAGAAGACTTAAAATTCATACGGCTGAACATACACAGCAATCTTTCGATGTAAAAAGCGACTCCATTCATTTGTCAAAACTATTTGATCAAATTTCATTTGATATACATCAATCATTAAAATCTCAATTAGATAATTTAGATTTGCATGCCAATCATAATGTAGCATTACCTGTTACATCTACCACACCTGTTATGCCTGCTGTCGCTCCGATGCCAGCTGCTGCTGCTGCGGGTGTTCCTGCTGCTGTTGGTGGCGGTGTTCCTGCTGCTGTTGGTGGCGGTGTTCCTGCTGTTGGTGGCGGTGTTCCTGCTACTGGTGGTGCAGCCACAGGTTCTGTTCAAGGTGGTGCTAAAAAAGCAGATGGCACTGGGAAACCTGCTGCTTCTGCGAAAGACGTGATTAAACCGATTGCCAAAGATAGCGAAAAGGCGCCAAGCACATCAGCAAAAGGCAATAAAGTGAAAGAAATAGCAAAGAGTATCATTGATAGTCTCTTTGGTTCTAAAGATAAATCTACTGATGTTGCTAAAAAAGCACAAGAAAAAGCTGCTGTTGACAAGGTTGCTGCTGCAGAAAAAGCTGCTGCAGAAAAAGCTGCTGCAGAAAAAGCTGCTGCAGAAAAAGCTGCTGCAGAAAAAGCTATTCAAGACCACATTGAAGAAATGGCTCGAATTGCTACTTTGACTGAAGAACAAAGAAAATTAGAAGCACAAGAAAAAGCTGCTGCAGAGAAAGCTTCTGCTGACAAAGCTGCTGCTGAGAAGGCTGCTGCAGAGAAAGCGGCTGCTGAAAAAGTTGCTGTTGAAAAAGCTGCGGCTGAAAAAGCTGCTGCTGAGAAGGCGGCTGCTGAAAAAGCTGCTGCTGAGAAGGCGGTTGCTGAGAAGGCGGCTGCTGAGAAGGCGGCCGTTGAGAAGGCGGCTGCAGAGAAAGCGGCTGCTGAAAAAGCTCTTCAAGATCGCATTGAAGAAATGGCTCGAATTGCTACTTTGACTGAAGAACAAAGAAAATTAGAAATCGCAGAAAAAGCCGCTGCTGAACTAGCTGTTGCTGAAAAGGTTGCTGCTGAAAAAGCGGCTGCAGAAAAGATTGCTGCTGATCTTGCTCTTGCTGAGAAAGCGGCTGCCGAAAAGGCTGCTGCAGAACAAGCTGCCGCAGAAAAAGCTGCCGCCGATAAAGTAGCTCAAGATCGTATAGAAGAAATGGCTAAAATTGCAACACAGACTGAAAAACAACAAGAACCAAAGGCAAGCGAAGTTGATCAAGGTCTCACTTTTGGTAAAGCTAAAGATGCATTATTTGGTATGCTCAACTTTGGTAAGAAAGCGCAGGTTAAATCAGAATTTGATGCAAAAGCACAATCTGAAGTAGATGTTGCCAAAATTGAAGAAATGGCAAAAGCAAGTACGCAAAAATCAGCAGTTGGTGAAAATAAAGATATTGATCCCAAAGCGCTTGATTTGCTAGCTGATCAAATTGTAAATTCAGACGATGTGGGTGGCGCTCCTGCTCATGCGAATAATATTCCGACCCCACCACCGCTACCAGGTAGTGATGGCGCAAATGCGGGCAAGATTCCAGCACCACCACCACCACCAGGCTCAACCGAAGCTAAAGAAGCGGCTGCTAAAAAAGCAGTGTCATTTGCAGTGGACAACCAGCCAAAAGTTGTTGAGGGGCAAAAATCCACTAGTGATGGAAATGTTGACAAGAAAGCATTTGTTGGTAAGACACAACCTGGTGATTTACTTGATGCAATTAAAGCAGGAAAGAAACTTAAAAAAGTTGAATCATCTGAAAAGAAGGTCGATACAAACCTTGTTGCAGAAGCGTTATTTAAAAAGATGGGCAATGTTACACAACATCAGCCAAGTGCTAAGGATACTGATAATAGTTCATCTACGATTGATGAGCATGATGAATTTGCCGCGCAAGAAAAGCTTGCTGTGCAAAAGCAACAAAATTTATCTAAAATAAATCAAGTAACCGCTTCGATTGTAAACAATGAAACCTCAAAGAAGATAGTATCGGCTGTAGCAAGTAAAGTTGCTAAAGCATTAGATACGGATATTATGAAGGTTGTTCAATCTTATGAAGTAAAATTGCGCAAGGAATTTAAAATTCCTGAGCAGCACAATGAAAAACTTCAAGCGTCTATTGTATTGAAGCTAGAAGCTTTGAAGGCAGTCGTTGTTGAACAGTGTTCAAAGGCTGCCAATGAAGTTTTTGAAAATTATTTCAAAAATAGATTGAATGATCAGTTCGTTAAAGTATTGGAAACGGACAATCTTACAGAAGATAAATTAGTCGCTGCGGCCAAAGCACTTCAAGAACAATCTGATGTTGCTGAGCAAGTAGAAGTTATTCTTGTCAGAACAATGAAGGATGCGTTTTCGCAAGAACATTTCTATCTTGAAGGCGAACCAACCATTGTTTATGAGCAAAAAAGTGCTAAATTAGGCAGTGCTATTGGCTCTGCTAAGGCTAAGTTTGAAGCTGCCGCAGCAAACTTAGTTAAAAAACCAAGCGCTACTGACGCAGAGGGTGCAAAAGCTGCGCCAAAAAGCTTTATACCTTCAGATAGTCCTGCAGGTAAAATCAAGGCGCAATTTGAAAAGGATCTTGCTGCTTTAGAAAAAGAAGTAAATGACTTGAAACCAAAGGAAGTTGTTGAAGCTAAACCTGTTAAAAGTTTCGAAGATGCAATGAAAGCATTGAAGAAAGCACACGGTTATCAAGATGATGACAGCTCAGATGATGATAACGATTTTGATGACGATTTTGATGATGTCAAGATCAACAAAATGGCTGAAATCGCAACCAAAACGGACAAAGTAGACGATGTGTCAACTAAAACAGTTGAGAAGACTGAAAGTTCATCAAGCGATGTAGTTGTGAAACAAGTTGTTGATGCTGCGCCAGATGTTTCTAAGTCAGCGCCTATCAGTTCACCGATTGACCATGCAAAGGATGCGATTGTATTTGGCGACAAAACAACATCTAAAGTTGAAACCACTGCTGATAAACCTGGTTTCTTCGAAAGTGCTTTTAACTTTGGTAAAAATGTTGCCGGAAAAGTAGTGCATACTTTACACTTGGATTCATTGTTGCACACAGCAGATCCCATTAAAGGCTTAGAGCCAAGTGATATTGAACATATGGCAACTGCGGCAACTGAACAAGCAGCGCCAACTGCAAATTTAGTTGTTCCACAAGCAATCGTGATGGAACATACAATGCCGGCTATTGAACAACCACACGTTGATCACTAATCTTCGTTGTTATGTTAAATATAGTGTGATTCAGTTGGTGGCAGGATGCCACCACTTCCTTCATCAATCATGATGTGTTTATGAAAAACGCTCACGCCACCATCACCACCCGGAAAGGAAAGTTGCACATCAGCAACGGTGATAGGAGCAAGAGTTTGACTTTTATCTGAAATTTTTACTTCGTATACATTTGTGGCATTACCATTTTCTTCTCGCTGAACCACTTCAACCATTCTATTTTCATTTGATATAGCCATATTCTTAAATAAACTATCCAAATTGATTGTCGTGACTGCGGCTGATTGAGAATGCCCATCGTTAATGATAATCGTTTGGTAAACTGCTTGTTCATAAATAACATCGAATGGTTGTTGGCTATTGACTTGTATGGGAGGGGTTGTCGTCACGTTGACAGTAAATTGGTTTGTTGACATTTCATTGTTTTGATCAAACATGCAATAGCTCAATTCTATCGGTTGTTTAATTTGAGCTGCGCTGGTAACGGAGACATTATGAATGGCCTTATGTACATCAAGATTATCACCAATAAATTGCAATTGAGTTGAATTGTGATGTTCGCCTTCAACAGTAAAATTGTAAACTTTGCCTGTTTCAGCGTTTGTCAGTGTATGCAGCAATTTTTCTCCCCAATATACTTGTATCGGATGCGTTGTTTGGCTGGGGTCGTGTTGAAAAGTTAAATGGTAGGCCTCTTGTGGTTGTGTTTTGATTTCTTGAAAAAGTCCTACTGAACCTTCTTTTTCTTCAGTTTTCCATGTTGTTAATAGATTAGGTGGCATGGGTCTGTCTAAGTGATTATGCAAGGTAAATGTGTAGGCACCATTCTGATCTAAGTACACAGTGAAAACGGCGTTGTCTGTATTTCCAACGGTGGCAATCAGCAGCGTATTGTTGTGTGTTAATTCATAGTGAAGATCAGCACCTTTAGATTTAAGGCCTAACTGCATCAAGGTTTGCTGTTCCGAGAGCGGCATGAATTCAAGACTATGATTTACTTGACTGTGGGAGATAGGCAAAAATCCAGTAGTTTCTCTAGATTCCTCAGTTCCTGGTAATAGGCTTTCTTCATCTACAAATGAAGTACTTTCCTCGTGTGTTTTCTGAGGATAATCAATCGTATCTTTGTCCATTGTGATATTAAATTTAATTTCACTCATGGTTTTACCTGCTCATCGTACAGCGATATAGGGCTACTACACGCATTTTTAGTTATTATTAGATGATATTGATATCAAAACATGTTGCGCTGGATGTGTATACTGGACTTTAGTCTTACTTGGCAAAGCGAAATCAACTCATTGATTTAGTTAGACTATTAACAGGAGGTGTTATGCTTAGGGACATGAGAGGGCCTAGTAAAAGTGGTTTTAAACGTTCTTCGGGCATCGGATTAGCTTATCGTTTTGCCCTACACAATCAACACAAGCGCCAATATCAACTGCAAGCTGGGTTATTTATTGCGGGAGCAGGAAGCCTTAGCGCATTAATGGGTGTTTTTGCCTTGTGCTATGGTTGGTATACGTTGGGCTTAGCGTGTTTGTTTTGTGCAGGTTGTGCAACACAAGGGGTTAATATCCTAAGCAAAATGCTAGCTCCAGCAACAAAAATAATGCATCAACAAACACAGCCAATTCTGGGCACTGTTGGAAAGGGCCCACAAAATAAAATCCCCCTAAACGTGCCGATCCCACATCATGACAAAAATAGTCAGGCGGATTACCCCGAACAGGGATCGAGAGCGCATTTAAAAACCTAATTTGGTAAACTTAGCATCATGGGCAGTGAGAATCATTGCTTTTAGGTGTTTTTCTAAGCAAAATAAATAGCATTTAACTAAAGATGAGTAAACTAATGACAGAAGGCGTTCGGATAAACGAAGCAATAGAAGAGTTGGTCACTGTGCGGGATTTTATCCGCTGGGCAGTCACCCAATTTAATCAAGCCGATTTGGTCTACGGACATGGGACGGATAACGGATGGGATGAAGCTGTCAATCTTATTTTGACGACACTTCACTTGCCACCAGATATTGATACCAATGTACTTGATGCAAAGCTCACATCTCCTGAAAAAGAAGTGATTGCGCAAAGAGTGAAAAAGAGGGTGATGGACAGAGTGCCTGTTCCTTATCTTGTAAATGAAGCCTGGTTTGCAGGTCTTAATTTTTATGTTGATGAACGGGTTATTATTCCTCGCTCACCGATTGCGGAATTATTAGAAGATGAATTTAGTCCCTGGGTAGAGCAAGAAAACGTAGAAGCTATACTTGATCTATGTACCGGATCTGGCTGCATTGCCATCAGCGCTTCGTTTACGTTTCCAAACGCCAGAGTTGATGCTGTAGATATCAGTCCTAGCGCACTTGAAGTTGCTAAGATTAATGTTGAACGATTTGGATTAGAAGAAAATGTCACGTTGATTCAATCCGATCTTTTCACGGGTCTTGCCGGCAAAAAATACGATATTATCATTTCGAATCCACCTTATGTCAGTAAAGCAGAATATGATGCGTTGCCACCTGAATATGCAAAGGAACCTGAGCAATCATTACTTTGTGGAGACGACGGTTTAGACGTGGTTCGTAGAATTCTTGCAAAAGCTGCTGACCATCTTACCGCAACGGGTATTTTAGTAGTGGAAGTTGGTTTTAGCCAAGAAATAGTCGAGGCTGAGTTTGCTGGAGTTCCATTTACCTGGCTTCAATTTGAAAATGGCGGCGAAGGTGTTTTTCTACTTAATGCAGAAGAGTTAAGAGAATATGGCCATTTGTTAAAGTAACCAAAATGAGTAATACCTTTGGCAAGTTATTTTGTGTTACCACCTTTGGCGAAAGCCATGGCCCTGTTATTGGATGCATCGTGGATGGTTGCCCTGCAGGTCTTGCACTTGAGGAAGAAAATATACAAGATTTTCTCAATCGACGAAAACCAGCACAGTCAATGTTTACCACGCAGCGCAAAGAAGCTGATATTGTGCAAATTGTTTCAGGCGTATTTAATGGTTACACAACAGGAGCGCCGATTGCGCTCCTAATTCAAAACACAGATCAAAAATCAAAAGATTACGAAAAATTAAAACATGTCTTTAGACCAGGACATGGTGATTTTACTTATCAGCAAAAATATGGCATTCGCGATCATCGTGGTGGTGGTAGAGCCTCTGCCAGAGAGACTGCCGCCAGAGTAGCGGCAGGTGCAATAGCTAATCAATTTTTAAAATCGCAAGGGATAAGAATTCAAGCTTATCTAGCCAAAATGGGAGATATAGAAATTGATGAAAATCATTTTTCATGGGAAGAAGTTTCTCAAAATCCCTTTTTCTGCCCAGATCGCACTAAAGTACCACAGATGGCAAAACTTATCGAAACCTTGCGCCGTGAAGGCGATTCGATTGGTGCGAGAGTGAATGTGCAAGCCGCTGGTGTGCCTTGCGGACTAGGCGAGCCAATTTACGATAAATTAGACGCCGATTTAGCAAAAGCTTTAATGAGTATTAATGCTGTTAAGGGGGTGGAGATTGGCGATGGGTTTAGTGTTGTCTCACAGACAGGTTCTTATCATCGAGATGAAATGACGCCTACTCAATTTTTAAGCAATCATAGTGGAGGCATTTTAGCTGGTATATCAACGGGGCAAACGATAAAAGCAAGCATTGCCTTAAAACCTGCATCAAGCATTCGTATCCCAGGTAAAAGTGTTGATGACAAAGGCAACGCCGTAGAAGTTGTGACTACCGGTAGGCATGATGTCTGTGTTGGTATTCGGGCAGTGCCAGTAGCTCAGGCCATGATGGCTTGTGTGTTGATGGATCATTGGTTAATTGTTTATGGCCAGAAGGATAAGCCTTAATGGACACATTTATACAAATAGCAGTTACTGTTTTATGCCTATTTATTGTTTGGAGGATATATAAAGTTATCAAAGATAATCCTGAATTACTCAGCAAAGAAAATGTTAGTAAAAGTTTTACTACCATGGGTGTTTTGGCATTAATTTTGATAGGTTTTGTTGCATTGTTAGTAATGATGCTAAAGCGATAATAAGGTAATCGTTGTGAAAAAATATGATGTAGCTGTATTAGGCGCAACTGGCACTGTTGGTCAATGTATGATCGAAATTTTGAGTGAGCTTGAGTTTCCCCTAGGTCGATTATACCCCTTGGCTAGCCATCGCTCAGCAGGTGAGACAATTTTATTTAATGGCAGCGACGTGAAAGTTGAAGACGTTGAGCGATTTGATTTTTCCAAAGTTCAAATTGCATTGTTTTCTGCTGGTGCAAGCGTTTCGGCAAAGTATGCCCCCATAGCCGCAAGTAAAGGTTGTATCGTTATTGACAATACATCTCAATTTCGTACAGATGATGATGTTCCTTTAGTTATTACTGAAGTCAACCCAGAGGCAATAGCAAATTATAAAAATAAAAATATTATTTCTAACCCTAATTGTTCAACTATGCAAATGTTGGTTGCTTTAAAACCGATTTATGATGCAGTTGGGATATCAAGAATTAATGTAGCAACTTATCAGTCTGTTTCTGGCACTGGAAAAGCTGCCATAGAGGAACTCTCCAAGCAATCTCAAGATCTATTAAGTGGTCGTGAAACACACAACGAAGTCTATCCGATTCAAATTGCATTTAATGTCATTCCGCACATTGATGTTTTTGAGAGTAATGGTTATACCAAAGAAGAAATGAAAATGGTCAGAGAAACCAAGAAAATTTTCAATGATCAAAATATCGTAGTGAATCCAACAGCAGTAAGAGTTCCCGTTTTTTATGGACATTCAGAGGCCGTGCATATTGAAACTAAACAGAAAATTACGGCCAATCAAGCAAGAGAGTTGCTGAAAAAAGCGCCAGGGGTCACTGTTAAAGATGAGCAAGTAGACAAAGGATATCCAAGCCCTGTGCTAGATGCCTGCGGTACGAATGCCGTATATGTGGGCAGGATAAGAGAAGACATATCGCATCCTTTGGGCCTTAATTTATGGGTTGTCTCTGATAACATTCGTAAAGGCGCGGCATTGAATAGTGTACAAATTGCACAATTACTGGCAAGAGACTATTTATAACCTATAGTATTAGGTGAGAGATGGTGGGAAAGACTGCCAATAATAGTTAGCAAGCCCACCAAATAAAGGGATTACTTTCAAGGGAGCGACAATGAGCAAAGTGCAAAATCTTGCTTCGGCATGTTTGTCGTGTTTGCTCTTCGCTGCGCCATCTCTGTCTTTTGCGTTAGGCATGGGCGAATTAAAAATTGCGTCGCATTTAAATGAGCCGCTCGAAGCAACAATCCCTTTGGAAGATGTGAAGGGCATTGATCCTTCTGATATTCTCACTTCACTCGCTGATAACAAAGCATTTGTCAAAGCAGGGTTAGAGCCTACGGGCTGGATTAACCATATCCAATTTAAAGTAAGTCCTGATAAGCAGGGCAAATTAATTATTTTTTTATCCACTCAGCACCCAGTGCAAGATCCCTTTGCAGATTTATTAATTCAAGTTGCTTGGCCTGGTGGCAAGCTAATCAAAGAATATACATTATTGCTTGATCCGCCCAAAATAGTGACCACACAATCAAAAGCCTCTAGCGCTAAAGCGCAAGAATTACTCGAAACCTTTTCTGCTCAATCACATCAAGAAGCGGCGCCCAGGCAGGTCGCCTCGTTGGTAAAGCAGCAATTTCAGCCGATTCTGAGTGATGCTCATGATTATGAACCCATTCAATTTGGTGGACGCTTTGGCCCCGTTCAAGGCGAAACTTTATGGAGCATCGCTAAGAGATTAGCGCAAGGTTCTCATTTTTCTGTTCATCAAGCGGTAATGGCAATTGCTTATAAAAATCCAGATGCTTTTACAAACGGAAATATCAATCATATCAAGCCCGGCGCTGTTTTACGTTTGCCAACTGAGAGCGAAGTAGGTAAATACTCTCAAGATTCAGCTAGGCAGTTTGTCGAGAATCAAACCAACAGTGGTCAAAGTATGGTTGTTTATGCGCAAAAAACTGCGCCTCGTGAGCGAAAGACACAACCAGTTGCTCAAAAAGTATCACAAAATGAAACAGCAACGCCCAAAGCTTTGAAGCTCGTTGCGCCTGAACATAATCAAGATAAAGATGTCAGTATAGAGTCAACCCCAGCGCAAAATAGCAATCAACAAATTGTGCAAACTAACGTTGTCGCAAAGGACAACTCTCAAAGACTGACCATGGTTGAAGAAGCGCTTGATACACTTAAACGATCAAATGAAGAAATTGCTCAAAAGAACGCTCAGTTGAAGAATCAAAATGAGGTTCTGGTTGGTGAATTAGCTTTAAAAGAACAAGAAATAAATCGCTTAAAAATGGCTGCGGACATACATGCATCGACAGATGAGATTCATCAATCCGTTGCACCAAAACAAAGTTCAACCAAAGCAACTTTGCCAAATGAATATGCTATTGTAAAGCAAGATCCTGAGTTGACAAATAAAACACTGCCGGTCTTAGAGGAAGTTCAACATCCTGAGGTTGCGCCTCAGGGGGCAACCCAATTACCTAAAGCTCGTAAAACAAATTTAAATTCTCATCTTGATACATCAAATGATCTGGCATCATCTCAGACAAAACAAACTGACGTGATGAAAAGAAACTTCCTTTTTATTGTCTTTATGTTTGCTTTTACTTGTTCAATCTTAGGCTGGTTGTGGTTTAGTCGTCATAGAATATTTGTTTTAGCTGATTGGGCCAACAAAAAGTTCAAAAACTTGAAACCTTTAAAAGTAGCTGATAAATCTCAATATGTTTCTGATTTACCTCAGGAAGAAGTTCAAGCTAATTTTGGTTTGCAGTTTGATTTGGATAAAGCACTTAATGCAGTAGCTAACGAAGAAAGAAAACACTTAAAACCGACGGTTAATACTTCTTTGAATAAACAAGAAATAGATTCTTTAAATAAAAAATCACAATCTTCATTAGAGGATGCTGAAATTTATATTGCTTATGAAAGATATCAGCAAGCTGAAAAATTACTGCAAGAAATTTTAACTTCAGAAACAGCACAAAATTCTATTTATTGGGACGCTTTATTGAAACTTTTAGAACTGTATGTACTAACTGAAAAATATACTGAGTATGAAAAATGGGTAGCAACGATTCCAAGTGATCTAAAAGATATTGCTCCGAAAGTTTGGTCGAAAATCAAGTTACTTGCTGATAAAGTAGAAGCGGATAAAGCGGTTACGCCACTCAAAGTGGTGCCCTTATCACTAACGCCAACAGACACAACAGAATCAACAGAAACAAAGCGCAGTGTGGATGATGATCGGATTGCTTTAGCGACTCATCATATCACCGATCTGCCAGTTGATCCTGAACCTCTAGTGCAAGAACAAATTATCACTGCTTTGCCTGCGAAATTAGAACTTGTTAGCGAAGACGATGAGGCTTTTAACTCTCAAATTGCACTCGCTCGAACCTATCAGGACGTTGGCGAAACAGCTTTAGCCAGGGAAGTTCTAGAGAAGTTGTTACCTACCGCGACAGGTCCGCAAGCTGATTTAATCAATAAAATGTTGGCTTCTATTAATAAGTAATAACCCCTTATATATTATTATTCCTTCGCCATACTTTAAGACCCTCACCCGTCTTTTTACGTCGCTAATAGCTCAGTAAAAAGACTCCCCCTCCCGCTTGCGGGAGTGGGGTAGGGTGAGGGGCTTATAAAACGACCTATGACCAAACTTGGTTGATAGTCCATCCTTCTTTGGTTCAATATCGAACACCTACTTTGTGTGATGTAATAAATTCAAGTCAGCAAAAGACTGATAGGCGTAACGAAGAAGTGGGGATAAAATAACAATAAATAACAATCACTTTTAACGGAATGAATAAACAAGCAGGGATTATAATAATAAAAATTACGATAAATCGGGGAAGTCCTAGATGAAAATCTAGGACTTTTTCTTTTTGCTCGGTTTGTGCTTAACTTCCACTGTGTGCTAAAGATATAGTTAGATACCTTAACTATATTAATAGTCCGCAGCAGGAGTTCCCTAGTGATTTTTCCAGCAAATAAAAAATCAAAATCTTGTGTGGTGCCGACAATATTTCCAACGGTGAACTTGAATGCCAACGTTTGCTATCCGAGCACGCAATCAGTTGGATTTGATCTACATCAACCACAATTTGCCTCGATAGCCACGCAAGAAAGACTGAGAGCGTTAAGGCCATTGTGCTTAGAAATCGATATTTCGCAAGAATTAAAAGCAATGACCAAAGACAGTGCGCTAGAGATTTCAGTTCCTATCATGGGAATGACTGATTTACTTCAAAAACCTCATTTTAATAATGCCAGACATTTTGCATGCCCCTTAATGATAAATCATTTTTGTGCAAAGCAGTTATCGCAGGATAACTATCCTAAGCCAGAATTTGTTTTGGCTACAGATATAACTGGGAATCAATATGAATTTATTGTTAACCTTGATGGATCAATGGATCTACCTGCTGATGGAACAGGTTTGTTTACGTTACTTTCATCTATTACCTTCATATATTCTTACCAGCAAGTGATTGATGGCTTTGGGTTGGCGCCTTATGATGATGAAGCTGTTAACAAATTATTGCTGTTACCGCCTGAATTAAATATGATTCCATTTAATGTAAGAACTTGTGTTACGCACATAAACGAACGTCATCAAAGAATCGTTGATACATTACGTACGATTCATATTCAATATCCAACACTTTCTAAAAAACACTATCAGTCGAATGTTGTGTTGCAACGTGAAGAAAAGCAACAATGCGATAAGTTAAATGTGACTTTATCATTAAGTTTATTACTACCCTTAACAAAGCATTTACCTTTTATTGCTAAAGTATCACTCGACTCACTTCAGGGTGTTAATTATAGCTTGTCTTCTCAAGATGATACCGTTAAAACGCCACGCAAAGCCCATGGATGGATGCAACATCCTGTGAATACGAATATTTTTACAAAACATTGTGGTTTAAGTGAAAAAGCCCTGACCGCGGTGATTCGCCAGTTGTATTCTGAATATGATTTTATCAAAGATTATTTAAAGGGCGATTTGTTTAACCTGAGTGACAAACAAGGTTATAATAACTTTCTGCTTTTACCTGAGGCATTTGGATATTGCTACGATATGTTTGTGCGTGATTTAGTGCATCAAAAGATTCCAGGTTCTTACTTGTTTGATCGCGTTCCACAAGAAAGATTAATTGAACTAGATATAAGTGCTATTCCTGCAGACTTTCACGACAGTGTTGTCTTATCTCAAATACAGGCGCAGCTCCACGAAGGGAGTGCTGATGCGCTTAAAAATTTATTTATGTCTGAAAATGACAGTATTTACCCAAAGTTAATGGAAAGTTTCCCTATTTACGCAACCGGTTTAAGCGGTATGCTACCTCAGGTTGCAGTAGACATATCCTCTACACAGATTGCCACACAAAAACAACCTAAAGATATTGCTCAACTAAAGCAAATGGTACGAAGACAAGCTGCTTGGACGCCGATGCTACATACGCAGAAGGTGGATGGCGAGCAATTTGAGGCCAAGAACCAAGTGCAAGTTCAGCCGTTTACGGTGGTTGAGATAGATCCCACGCATATACATACCAGATAACAAAGGAGCGGCGCAGTGGCTGGCCCCGAACCATTTGTTTTAGGATAATTCTTGCGCCCCTACTGGGGCTTTCTTATGTTGATTATATTTCCCCCCGTTCCACCTCGCAGACTCGGTTTTACGAGGGGCTAGCGACGTTTCTCGCTGCCGCGAGGGGAGCTCAGATATACATGAATTGTGCAGTAAAATATTACCTCGCAAAGGATAGGGGGCTGGCTAGGATTTTTTTATCTAGATTGTTTTACACATTTTTTTATTTCTCTGATATTTGATTTGCTTAGATTTTCTCGCGGTAGCGAGGAACGTTGCTAGCCCTGTATATGGACCCACCCTTATTGTAAAGGATCTTTTTCATATTTCTGGCTAGTAGT
>CAZSGE010000030.1:0-32380 GCA_964606325.1 Uncultured Candidatus Berkiella sp. | reverse complement strand
ACTTTAATAGTGCTTGGCGCACCATTATCGCAAGTAGTTTAAGAAATGGTGGCCAGGGCGTTTTTGCGCTGGATGTCACTAACCCTGCAAATTTAACAGAAACAAATGCCGCACAAACCTATTTATGGGAGTTTACCGATCAAAATGATCCCGATTTGGGATATGTGCAAGGTAATGTGGTTATCGCCAAAGTAAGAACAAGCGCTACCACAAGCAAATGGGCTGTGATTGTTGGCAATGGTTACAACAATTCACAAGCCGATGGTTTTGCCAGCACAACGGGTAAGGCCGCTTTATTCATTCTCTTTATCGAGCAAGGCATTGGCGGAAATTGGGTCGCGGATTCTAGTTATATTAAAATACCTGTTGGTACCGGCAGTGTGACAACGCCTAATGGCTTAGGCGCACCTTACGCAATCGACATTAATAACGATTATGTTGTGGATTATGTTTATGCTGGCGATCTTCAAGGTAATGTCTGGAAGTTTGATCTCACAAACGCCACACCGACCAATTGGAAAAATAATACGACCAATTTGTTTACGGCATCTTTTGCCACACCAGGTGATCAACCCATAACAGCACCATTGGTCGTTGGTCCTCACCCCAATGGGTTAGCTTCAGGCGTGATGGTTTATTTTGGTACAGGTAAATATCTAGAGCCGGGTGATGATGCAACAACAGGTCAAACTACCCAGGCATTCTATGGAATATGGGACAAACTTAACGGCACAACGGTTACCAAAAGTAATTTATTACAGCAAACTATTACCAGTGAAATTACGCCGCCACAAAGTACGACTAGCTATCGATCGGTGAGTAATAATCCGATTAAATGGACTACTCCTAATCAAAATCTAGGATGGTACGTTAATTTAATCGTAGCAGGTGCTGCCTCTAACAATGGCGAAAGACAAGTTTCACAACCCATTTTAAGAAATAATAATGTTATTTTCACCACAATTATCCCTAATGCTGATGTCTGTAGCTTTGGGGGTTCAAGCTGGTTAATGGAGTTAAACGCTGAGAATGGCGGTCAACCTACGCTCAATATTTTTGATATTAATAATGATGGTCAATTCACGAACGCTGACTACATTGATATAGGCACTAATGGTAATCATGTTTATGTTCCTGCAGCAGGTCAAAAATCCGAGGTCGGTATGACAGGAACACCAGCCATTATGTTATCGCCAGATAAGAAGACAGAAACCAAAGTATTAAGCGGCTCTCAAGGAATTGGTACGGTTCAGGAAAACCCAGCAACGGGTCATTCTGGTCGACAAAATTGGCGTCAACTCTACTAAGGCAAGGAGAAAAATATGCGTTGGAACATGTTCTATTTTTTGCTTCTTGCAAGTTGCTTCTTGGCACCTGCATTTGCAGATAGTAGCAAAGCACACCAAGATTCGATTAAATATGAGCGAGGAGAAGTAAAAACGGGAACCATTAACGCGGTGAGTATAGAGGATCGTCAAATTATTATCGATAACAAAGCAGTTGAAATTGCAGATGATATTCAATTAACCGCGAAGAACGAGAAAGTCCTCAATCTGTTATCTTTAGCGCCTGGTCAGCAGATTCAATATTGGTCTCATCCTCAAGATAAAGTAAGCGCAACCAATGCGCCGCCATTGCCTTCAAGCATTGCAACTAAAATTCATATTATTACAGGCTTAAATGAAAATGCCTATAAACGCTAAAGCAAAGGGATTTGGTTTGATTGAGATAATGATAGGGATCATTATCTTGGCTATCCTCATTTCTGGCTTTGCGATGGTGATGATCAACCATAATAATGGGTACCAAGTAGAATATAATTTAACACAACTGCAGCGACGAGGCTCCTTAGGTCTTAATAACTTTTCGCGCGCACTTCGCATTGCCGATTATCGCATTTCTTCTACGTTTAATAAAACGGATATATTTCAAGATTATCGTAATATCATACCCTTTAATGCCAAAATTGTCAGCGGCACCAATGCGAGTGTTAATAATAATGACACCATTACCGTTTCTTATCCCATGTCTAAATTTAATATGTTCAGTTGTTTGGCCATCAATGCACCTATCGACTCACAAGTTCAAAGCGTTTTGTTTATTACCGAGAACCACGAGTTAGCGTGTGCGCCGATCAAAGGAAAATCCCCCAATGTAGAGCAAGTGGATATTATCGTTGAGGGGGTTGAAGCCATGCGAGTTCGCTTTGGTGAAGACACTGATCATGATGGCATAGCGAATCGTTATGTTGCGGCCGATTTTCCCGGATTGCTGATGGATCGTGTTATCAATATCAAATTAAGCTTATTATTAAGAACGCCTGAAAAAGCCAACCTTATGTTAGATTCAAAGTATTATACGTTACAGGATGTTGAGCTAGGCCCATTTAATGATCATTATGTACGCAAAGTATATACGACAATTCTCCCCATGAGGGGCATGCCCGTTGCGCAAAAGAGTGAGGGATCTCTATGAAAAAATCTACATACCTAATTCAAGGTTTTACTTTAATGGAACTGATGATTGTTGTCGTCGTGATTGGTATTTTAGGAGCGATTGCTTACCCTGCTTATACTGATCATATGATTAAAACGCGCAGAGCCGACGGCCAAGCGGCACTCATGAATTTAGCAGCATTAATGGAACATTACTTTACCGAGAACAACACCTATGTGGGCGCCACCCCAACGGCATTAGGCATCACCAGCGCATCTCAACAAGGCTATTATACCGTTGCTGTGTCAGCAGCCTCTGCCACTGCGTTTACTTTAACGGCAACCCCACAAGGTGCACAAACCGCTGACACCACCTGTGGTTCGTTAACGATTACCAATACGAATACCAAAGGGCCGTCAACGACGTGTTGGTAATAAATCCCTAAATCTCCCCGCTTACTTCGTGAGTGCCCGTATTAAGGTGTGCCTTACGCTTTTATATTAATTTTTTATGACATAAAAAAATTAATTGATACAATCTCGTTCGCTAAACTCAAACTTATAAGTTTGTTAGAAGAAAAGCTTATTGCAATCATTAACTCATCAGGGAGAGGTTTACCTTATGAATTTAAAAAGGATAATTAAAAATGGCGCTGTGTTTGGTGCGGGTGGTGTGATCTTGGCCGTGACAGCCTATGACGCATCACAAATGCAAGCCTTATTAGCGGGTTTAACAGCGGCAGGTATTCCCTTTGTCCTAGAACTAGGAGTGGATGGCATAAAGAAAATTATCGCTAACAAAGAAAGTATTTTGAATTGGTTAGCTGAAATTAGTCCGTCCAATCCAGATCGGCATGCCGCTACCGTTGCGGGCCCAGTTATAGCTGCAACGACTACACTGATGGCTAATGAATATGCACATCAAACAAATAATCGGTACGACTCAACTTTACCGCTTGGAATGAACAAAACAGGATTTTTAGCATCTGCTGCCATATTTGGATTAGCGCTTGGCGTAACTAGCGTAAAAGTCTTGCAAGTGGGATGGAATTTGTCTAAAAAAACACTGGCTCGCGGCGTAGGCAGCGCAGCTAAAGTCGTTGTAACTGCTACCGAGAAAACGGTGGAACAAGCAGAAATGGAACAAAAACAAGAACGAGAAGCAGCTGAAAAACAAATAGCCAAACTCGCAGAGACGACCACAAAGCTTGAAAAAGAAGCGGATAAATCTAAAACAGATACATCAGTTAAAACAAATGATTCTTCTGTTAGTGACGAGGTTAGAAGCCTAGTAACAGAGGGCAAAAACCTATTATCAAAACTCACTGGTGATAGAAGTAAGGACAAGAAAAGCAAGGATAAGAGTAAAGATAAAGATACTGATAGTTCAAAGAAATATAAGCCGGATTGAAGATAAATCCCCCGCCTGCTGCGCAGGCACCCCCTTTACAAAAGTGGGGCTTTGTTCGCTTGCGCGAACTAAGGTCAGATCGAAACGGCAAGTTACTACAAATCCCCTAAGATAAATCCCCCGCCTGCTGCGCAGGCACCCCCTTTACAAAAGTGGGGCTTTGTTCGCTTACGCGAACTAAGGTCAGATCCAAATTGCCAATTACTACCAAACTCAAAGCATCGGATCTTAAATTCGTGAGCGTAGCGAACAAAGCCCCACTTTCATAAAGGGGGTCGCTCAACAAAGTTGAGCGGGGGGATTTATCTTTACGCTCACTATCAAACTCAAAGCATCCGATCTTAAATTCGTGAGCAGAGCGAACAAAGCCCCACTTTTGTAAAGGGGGTCGCTCAACGAAGTTGAGCGGGGGGATTTTAACCTGTTACCTATGCGTCCGGTTTAAAGTGTTACCTATGCGCCCGGTTTGTACCGCGAACAAAGCCCCACTTTCATAAAGGGGGTCGCTCAACAAAGTTGAGCGGGGGGATTTATCTTTACGCTTACCACCAAACTCAAAGCATCCGATCTTAAATTCGTGAGCGTAGCGAACAAAGCCCCACTTTCATATACCCTGTAAAAGATCGGGTACGCGAAGGGGGTCGCTCAACGAAGTTGAGCGGGGGGATTTATCTTTACGCTTACCACCAAACTCAAAGCATCGGATCTTAAATTCGTGAGCGTAGCGAACAAAGCCCCACTTTCATAAAGGGGGTCGCTCAACAAAGTTGAGCGGGGGGATTTATCTTTACGCTTACCACCAAACTCAAAGCATCCGATCTTAAATTCGTGAGCGTAGCGAACAAAGCCCCACTTTCATATACCCTGTAAAAGATCGGGTACGCGAAGGGGGTCGCTCAACGAAGTTGAGCGGGGGGATTTATCTGGGAATGATCGAATAGAAAAGATTAAACCGCTTCTTTCTCTTTAAAATAATTCACAATCTTCACTTCCCTCAATTCTTTGGGCATAGAAAACGACATATTCTCTTCAATGCCGGTAACTTCTTTTATCCCAGCAACCGGTAAATTATCTTGCAAAGTTTTAATGACTTGTTTAACCAAAATATCAGGCGCAGAAGCACCAGCGGTGATGCCAATCGCGGTAACATCTTTAAACCAGTTCCAATCAATTTCTTCTGGTTTATCTAACATATAAGAGGGTGTACCTAAATGCTCAGATAATTCGCGCAGGCGATTAGAGTTAGAACTATTCACAGAGCCCACCACTAAAACCACCTGTGAGCATTGCGCCAATACTTTTACCGCATCTTGACGATTTTGCGTTGCATAGCAAATATCATCTCGTCTGGGGCCTTTGATATGTTCAAATTTCTTCTTTAAAGCATCAATAATACGTACTGTTTCATCTACCGACAGCGTCGTTTGGGTAACAAAACATAAATTTTCGGGATCTTTAACCTGTAACTTTTCTACATCTTCTAAATCTTCTACCAGATAAATGCCGCCCTCAGGGTTTTTATATTGTCCTAAGGTGCCTTCCACTTCCGCGTGACCAGCATGCCCAATTAACACACATTCATGGCCTTTCTTGCTTTGTCTGGCCACTTCCATATGTACTTTGGTTACCAAAGGGCAAGTTGCATCTAATACAACCGTGAAATTTCTGCTCGCCGCTTCCTCTCGCACTTGCTGAGAAACACCATGCGCGCTAAAAATAACCGTGCTACCATCAGGAATATCTTTAAGCTCATCAACAAAAATAGCGCCACGGGCTTTTAAGCTATCGACCACAAAGCGGTTATGCACCACTTCATGACGAACAAATATGGGCGCGCCAAATTTTTCAAGTGCCGCTTCAACGATATCTATCGCGCGTTCAACGCCAGCACAAAATCCACGAGGATTAGCCAGAAAAACAGTAATAGGATTTTGTGATTGCTGCATAAATGCCTCTTAAGATTCTTTAGAAAATACCGCTTTGGCCATCATGAGTGCGCCAATCGTAATAAAGGTATCAGCCAAGTTGAAAGTGTACCAATGCCAAGAGTTAATATAAAAGTCAATAAAATCGATAACATAACCATGCCAAATTCTATCGCACAAATTGCCTAACGCGCCCCCGAAAACAAGGCTCAAGGCAATGCCATTCCATTTATCTTTAGTTGGCGTTTTGGCGAGCCATCCAGCAATAAAAGCACAAATAAATACAATAAAAACAATTAAAACGACTTGTCCCCAAGCGGGTTTGGAGGCAAATAAACTAAAGGCAACCCCACGATTATGCGCCAACGTTAAGTTGAGACTGGGAAATAGCGGATAGTTCTCACCAAATGTAATATGGGTGAGTACCCAATATTTACTGAGTTGATCTAACAAAAACAGCACCGGTGCTGTCCAAAACCATTTTAAGCCTACCAGTGAGGTTGTGCTGCATTCTTTTGCTGATGAACAATATTTACTAAGCATATAAACGCATCTCCCCTTCACTATTGGGATCAATATTGTCGACACAACGCCCACACAAATGTGGAAACTTTTCATGTTTGTTTACATCATCTCGGTGGTGCCAACATCGTGCACATTTTTCATAAGTACTTTTTTCAACTTTCAGCCAAAGCTCTGGCATGTCAGTTGCTATGGCATCGGCTTTTTCAGATAAAGGCAAAACTTGCGCATCCGAGGTAATGAGGACAAAGCGCAATTCATCTTTTAATTGTGTGAGCAGCGCATAAAGCTCTTTATCTGCAAACAGCGTTACTTGTGCATCTAATGGTGCACCAATTTTACCCAGTTTGCGTTCACCTTCTAGTGCTTTATTCACACTGTTACGCACTTGCATCAACGTTTGCCAAAAATCGTTGTTCATGGTTTGTGCTGTCTCCATTTGAGGAAATACAAACCATTCACTTAAAAACACGGACGTTGTTTTTTCACCAGGCAAGTATTGCCAAATTTCTTCTGCCGTAAAGCTTAAGATTGGCGCAAGCCAACGCGTAAGGGCATGCGCAATGTAATACATAGCTGTTTGCGCTGAATGCCGTGGATTACCATTGGTTTTGGTGGTGTATTGTCTGTCTTTAATAACATCCAAATAAAAACTACCCAGCTCCACCACACAGAAATTATGAATTTTTTGATAAATAAGATGAAACTGATAAGTATCATAAGCTTGGATAATTTCTTCTTGTAGTTTTGCTGCACGCTCGACAATCCAAGCATCTAATGCGATTAATTTATTTGGTGCAACCAAATGAGTATCGGGAGAGAAGCCGTCAAGATTAGCTAATAAAAATCGCATCGTATTACGAATACGGCGATAAGCGTCGCTCATACGGGTTAAAATTTCATCAGAAACGTGGATTTCACCTTTGTAATCAGTGGAGGCCACCCATAAACGCAAAATATCAGCGCCTAAGGTTTTAACAACTTTTTCAGGTGCCACTACATTACCTAAGGATTTAGACATTTTGCGACCTTGCGCATCCACGGTAAAGCCGTGGGTTAGCACCGCTTTATAAGGGGCAATCGATTGCATCGCCATGCTATTAAGCAGCGAGGTTTGAAACCAACCGCGATGTTGATCAGAGCCTTCTAAATACAAATCAGCAGGAAATTGCAAATCATCTCTGGCACTAAGCACTGCAAAATGACTGGAGCCTGAATCAAACCACACATCTAAAATATCCGTTGATTTACGGTAACTCGCCATATCATCAAAAGGCAGGCTATTTAAATCACAATCATGCCATGCTTCTACACCGTGCTGTTCAATTAACTTAGCAACATGTTCTATGATCTCACTCGCTTGAGGATGTAATTTATCGGTGTCTTGATGTAAAACTAAAGCAAGCGGCACACCCCAAGTACGTTGACGAGAAATACACCAATCAGGGCGTCCTTCTATCATCAAGTTCATGCGCGATTGGCCCCAATTCGGCACCCATTTTACTTTTTCTATGGCAGCGAGCGTTTCTTTACGCAATCCTTGATTATCCATACTGATAAACCATTGCGGAGTCGCTCTAAAAATCAGTGGCGTTTTATGCCGCCAACAGTGTGGATAACTATGGTTAAGCGTGGTGACATGGATGAGAGCATGTTTTTCTTTGAGTACCTCAATGATTTTATCATTGGCTTTAAAAACGTGCTGTCCACCCACAAAAGGAACATCATTAAAAAAACAACCTTTGCTGTCGACTTCTGTTTGTACGGTGAGCCCATAGTGCGCCCCCACCAAATAGTCATCCAAGCCATGCGCTGGTGCGGTATGCACCGCACCGGTACCTGCGTCAGTGGTAACGTGTTCGCCTAACACCAGCGGCACATCTCTCTCTAAAAAAGGATGTTGCAATAAATGCTTTTCTACTTGCTTGCCTTGGAAGGTGGCGATCACTTCATAATGAGTGCACTCATAACGTTTTAAACAATCTTCCATCAGATCTTTTAACACACAAATCGCTTGAATTTCTGCTGTGAAATGTCCTTTAATTAAGACATAAGCTAGATCAGGATGTAATGCCACCGCTTGGTTAGCGGGCAACGTCCAAGGTGTGGTTGTCCAAATCACAAAGGCGATATTATCTACTTCATAGGTATTTTCACCCAAAATCGCTTTTAAGAAATGTCCCACATCTTTGACTTTAAAGCCCACATCAATTGCAGGTGATGTTTTATTTTGATATTCCACTTCAGCTTCGGCTAAAGAAGAACCACAATTCACACACCAATGCACAGGCTTTGCGCCTTGATGTAGGTAACCTCTGGATAAAATCTTACCTAAAGAGCGCACAATATTAGCTTGATATTGGTAATCCATCGTCACATAGGGATTTTTCCAATCCGCAAAAATACCTAAACGAATGAAAGAGGCTCTTTGTATATCGATTTGGCTTTGAGCATACTCGCGACATTTGGCACGAAATTCTTTGGCAGTGACTTTGTCGCCCACGACACCAATTTTTTTCTCAACATTCACTTCAATGGGCAAGCCATGACAATCCCAGCCAGGCACAAGCGGTGCATCATAACCACTTAAGGCTTTTGATTTCACAATGATATCTTTCAAAATGGTGGTTAAGGCATGACCAATATGAATATCACCATTGGCATAGGGTGGTCCCATATGCAAAATGAATTTCTTTTTCGCTTTACCATAAGCTCTTGTTTGTTGGTAAATGTCGACTTCTTGCCACTTCGCAAGTAATTCAGGCTCTCTTTGCGCTAAATTCGCTTTCATCGGGAAATCGGTTTTGGGTAAGTTTAGTGTGTCTTTATAATTCTCAGTTGTCATATATCAGCCTAATTAATCTCTTTTAGTAAACTTTGTGCAAAAAAAGTTTTCGTCTTTTGCACATCCACAGTAATTTGTTGTTTGAGTTGTTCAATGTTATCAAAACGTTGTTCATTTCTTAATTTGTGTAAAAATTTTACGGTGATTTTTTTGCCATATAAATCGCCATTAAAATGAAGCAGATGCACTTCTAATATGTGTTTTAACCCATCGACCGTTGGTCTCGTGCCACTATTGGCGACCCCTTGATAATCAATACCATCTACGGTGATCATCGTTACAAATACACCTTTGATTAACGCACACCCCGGATGTTTAGCTAAATTTGCTGTCGGGAAACCAAAATCCGTGCCTCGTCTTGAACCTTTAACGACGCGTGAGGTAATGCTAAAAGATCTGCCTAATAATTGCGCAACCTGATCTAACTCGCCCTGGGTTAATAAATGTCTTATCTCACTGCTGCTGATTTTAGCGCCGCTCGATTGCTTATGTTCAATGGCTTGCACATCAAATCCAAACGTTTGTGCGCCTTGAGTGAGCGTTTGCACAGAACCTGCTTGTTGATGCCCAAAACGAAACCCCTCTCCAATAAAAAGATGGGAAAGTCCAATGAGCTTCACCAGATATTGCTCAATAAATTGCATCGGTGTGAGTTTGGCAAACGCGGGATTAAAGCGTAGACAAACTACTTGTTCAATCCCCATCGCTGATAGCATGGCTAATTTTTGCGAAAACTTCATGATTCTCGCAAAGGACTCTTTTGGTCTAAGCACCGATAACGGCGAAGGTTCAAAAGTAATAACTGTGGGTACTAAGGATAATTGTCGCGCTTTGTTAATCACCTTTTGCAAAATAGCTTGATGACCCAGGTGCACACCGTCAAAATTTCCAATGGTCGCAACACACGGTTTTAAAGCATTTGGCAAATCAGCATGACGTATTAATTTGATACCCTTATTCATGTTTTTCTAGGCACTCTCTAAACGCAAATGGGATATTCTTAAGCCAAACAGCCATAAGCCTCCAAAATAGGCAACAACGGCTCCCCCAATCAATCCACCCAACGCAATCACACGCATGAGCGGATCCCATTCAAACCATTGAGAGACCTCAGGGGCAAAGTACCACAAAACTGACGCCATCATGGTGTTCGCTACGAACAACCTTGCGAAAAAGACTTTCCAACCAACCACAGGCACATAATATTTTTCTTTGAGCAATACAAACAGCAATAAACCAACGTTGATAACAGAAGATAATGCCGAAGCTAGCGCCAAACCAGCATGCGCTAAAGGCCCAATCAATAAAGCATTAAACGCGACATTGGCCAGCATAGAGACTATCGCAATTTTCACAGGCAAT
Source organism: Uncultured Candidatus Berkiella sp. (assembly GCA_964606325.1). Taxonomy (GTDB): domain Bacteria; phylum Pseudomonadota; class Gammaproteobacteria; order Berkiellales; family Berkiellaceae; genus Berkiella. The sequence goes on along the minus strand of CAZSGE010000030.1, from coordinate 21,880 downwards.
TTGGTATTTTGTCTTGCATAAAAAGCACTGACCAATACTTTCACCGCCAAAAAGAAAACCAAGCCCAAAGAAAGTGCGATTAAACTGCGTGAAGCCATCATGACATCATGTGGCGTGAATTCACCATATTGCAATAAAGTTGCTAACATGGGGCTCGCCAACATTACTAATCCTATGGTGGACGGTATGCCAATCAGCAATATCCATCTCAAGGCCCAATCAATGCTCGCAGAGAAGCCAGTTTGACTATTTTTGGCATATTGTTGTGATAAATGTGGCAAGACAACGGTAGCTAAAGCCACGCCAAACATGCCAATAGGAAATTCAAGTAAGCGATCAGAAAAATACAACCACGTTAAACTGCCCACTGGTAAAAAGGACGCAAAAATTGTATCTACTAAGAGATTAATTTGCATCACGGATGCGCCAATAATCGCGGGAGTCATCAAGGTTACAACGCGCTTTACACCCGGTGAGTGCCAATTTAATTTAAAACTGGGGAACAATGACAGCCGAGATAAAAAAGGCGCTTGAAATAAAAGTTGGGCAATACCTGCTGCCATAACGCCCCAACCCAACGCATAAATAGGTTCTACAAAATAGCTGCTACAAAAATAGGCCGCAATAATTAAACTTAAATTTAATAACACGGGTGTAAAAGCAGGGATAGCAAATTTACCATGGGCATTTTGTATCCCTGCGGCAAAAGCTGTGAGTGAAATAAAAAAGATATAGGGAAACGTTATTTGCAACAAATGCGTTGCCATCGAAAAACGCGGATCTTTGGTATCAAAGCCGGGAGCAAATATCCACACCAGAAAAGGGGCGCAGATGACGCCAATGATAGTTACTAAAAGCAACACCACTGTTAATACACCAAACACATTATCGACTAACGTTTTGACTTCGGTTTCGGTTTTATTGGTTCGATATTCAGAAAGCACTGGCACAAAGGCTTGAGAGAAAGCCCCTTCAGCAAAAAGGCGGCGCATAAAATTAGGAATTTTGAAGGCGAGCAAAAAAGCATCCATACCCGGACTTGCACCAAAGACGCTTGCCATCACCATGTCGCGGATAAAGCCGACGATACGGGACAACAAAGTCATAAAGCTTACTATAGCGGTCGATTTGAATAGCTTATTTGCCATAACCTTTTCACCACTTTGTCCAAAACATTGACATCACTCACCAAAATGAGGATTATTGCAAATTTTATCTCGTCTGTAACGAAAAGAAGGAATATTCCCTTGGCTAATACCAAACAAGCACTAAAACGTTCACGCCAAGCTGAAAAACATCGCGTTGAAAACAAATGGCAAGTATCTCGTATGAATACTTTCATTAAACGTGTATTGGTTGCTATTGAAGGCAAAGATGTCAACGCTGCTAAAACAGAATACCAAAATGCTGTTAGCACGATTGATCGCATGGCTAACAAAGGCTTAATTCACAAAAATAAAGCTGCTCGTCATAAAAGCCGTCTGAATAAGCATATTGCTGCTTTGGCTTAATTGGTTTGAAGGCGGGTCCTAGAGCTCGCCAGGGCCGGCACAGTGCTCGGCCCCTACGTCTTATATTTCCAATTCTTCGACTATGTCTTCAGCTTCGATTTCTTCTTCGGGTTCTTCTTCAACAGGTTGTGCAAATAACCTTGGCTGACTTTGTAAAAATTTCATGATCTCTTCGCATAATTCCATCGTACCGGTTTTAGCCAATGCTGAAATAGCAAAGTGAGGCACATTGCCACCCAACCGGTTTACAATATCCTCTACACGTTCTTTAGCTTCTAATGGTGTATAGCAATCTGTTTTGTTAAAAATAAGCCATCTGGGTTTTTGTAAAAGATCTTCACTGAAAGCACCTAATTCATATTCAATTGCGCGAATATTATCAACGGGATCTGATCCATCAACTGGCATGAGTTCAACAAGATGTAGCAGCACGGTTGTGCGGCTTAAATGCTTTAAAAATTGTATGCCTAGACCTTTGCCAAGCGCCGCGCCAGGCACTACCCCGGGAATATCCGCCACAACAAAGCGGCGTTGCCCACTGAGAGCAACGATACCTAAATGAGGGTAAAGCGTAGTAAAGGGATAATCAGCCACTTTTGGTCTGGCACTAGAAATTGCTGAGATCAAAGTCGATTTGCCAGCGTTAGGAAGGCCCAATAATCCCACCTCTGCTAATAATTTAAGCTCTAATTGTAATTCACGCGATTCGCCCTCACCACCTGGGGTGAAATGTCTGGGCGCGCGGTTGGTAGGGCTTTTGAAGTTAATATTACCTAAGCCGCGACGACCGCCTTTGGCGACCATCAAACGAGTTCCAGGGGTAATTAAATCGCCTAAAATTTCTTGTGTGTGCAAATCACGCACTTGGGTGCCAACAGGCACCAATATGACGCAATCTTCACCCATTGCACCACTGCACTGACGTTTTGCACCAGCTCCGCCGTTTTGCGCTTTAAATTGGGTTTGATAACGAAAATCGATCAGCGTGTTAAGTCCAGCCTCTGCTTGCAAATAGACGCTGCCGCCTCTTCCGCCATCGCCACCATCTGGGCCTCCCAGCGGCACATATTTTTCACGCCTAAAACTTGCAGATCCATCGCCTCCTTTCCCGGCTTGCACTTTTATAATGGCTTCATCTACAAATTTCACGATTAACTCACTTATTCTTAAAAAGCAAAAAACCCCAGTTAAGGGGTTTTAATGCTAAGACCTTGCGCCACCCACAGGTGACAAAATGCCTATACCGCTGTTTGAATTTCTTCAGGAATGATGTTGACGGTTTGACGTGATTTAGCGCCTTTAACCGTAAACTCTACTCGTCCTGCGGTTTTTGCAAAGAGAGAATTGTCTTTGCCCATACCAACAAACATGCCCGCATGAAACTTTGTTCCGCGTTGACGAATGATGATACTACCCGCTTTAACTAATTCACCGCCGTAACATTTAACCCCAAGATATTGTGGATTAGAATCACGACCGTTTCTTGTACTACCACCGGCTTTCTTATGTGCCATTTCTCACCCCGATTAAATTTTAGTGATTTCAACTTCAGTGAAATCTTGACGATGACCTTGTTTACGACGATAACCTTTACGGCGTCTCATTTTAATGATGGTCACTTTATCGCCACGACCATGTGAAAGAATCTTAGCGGTTACTTTGGCTTTATCCAATAAAGGTGCACCGACTTGAATCTTGTCACCATCGGCCAGTAGGATCACATCGCCTAGATCAACTGTATCACCAACTTCACCAGCTAACTTTTCAAATTTAAACCGTTGGCCTTCTTTGACACGGTATTGCTTGCCACCTGTGCGGATAATGGCATAGGCACTGGCACTTTGAGTACTCACTCTTCTCGCTCCTCGTTATACTTAATTCTTTGTGTTGGCTGACATTTATCTGAGGAATTGCTTGCCAAACCAATAAAATCCACAAACCATAGGTAAGGGCAGCAATTTTACGTTAATGTGAAAGGATTAATCAAGTGCTAACAGACTAAGTATTGTAGATTTGGTCTATGCTTTAGTCATACTTGCCTTATCCGGCCCAACGCGGTAAAAAGCAGTCTTTACATAACTAGTGCTAAACCTATGCCATTTGCCGCTATCACAGCCTTGTTACAAACCGAATTGCAGGCCATGAATGAAACTATCATTCGTTGCTTGGAATCCCAAGTCGAAGTGATTAACAAGATCAGCCATTATTTAATTGAAAGTGGCGGCAAACGAATAAGGCCGTTAGTTGTATTACTTACATCAAGAGCTTGCCAAGCGCCATCTGACCATGCCGTTACTATGGCGGCTATCATCGAATTTATTCACACAGCCACCTTACTTCATGATGATGTGGTTGATGATTCTAAACTTCGCCGTGGCCGGTTAACCGCTAATCGTGTGTGGGATAACCCCACTGCCATCTTGGTCGGTGATTTTCTGTATTCGCGCGCCTTTCAAATGATGGTAGGCATTAATAGTATGGCTTGCATGAAAATCTTATCTGAAGCCACTAATGTGATTGCTGAAGGGGAAGTGCTGCAATTATCACATCGCTTTCAACCTGATATAGACGAAGCCCGTTATCTAAAGGTAATTCATTATAAAACAGCAAAATTGTTTGAAGCCTCTGGCCAGTTAGGCCCCATTTTAGCCAAGCAATCCTCAGAAATAGAACAATCTCTGGGCAAGTTTGGATTACACTTAGGTATGGCATTTCAATTAGTCGATGACGTTTTAGATTACCAAGCCACCAATCAAAATTGGGGCAAAAACATCGGTGCTGATTTAAGCGAAGGCAAAGCGACCTTGCCACTGATTTATGCTCTTAAGCATGCCAGTGACGCACAAGCCAAACATATTCGTCAAGCTATCTTGGCTGGCAGCATAGATGATATCGCCATTATCCAAGAAACGATTGTCTCTTCTGGCGCCGTTGCTTATACAATGGAAAAAGCCAAACATGAAGTTGAAAAGGCAAAGCAATGTTTAGAGGTGTTAGATCCCTCTCCCTACAAAGAAGCTTTAAATAATTTAGCCAGTTTTGCTTTGCAAAGAGTCAATTAACATATGTCGGGGTGTAGCTCAGCCTGGTAGAGCACTGCGTTCGGGACGCAGGGGTCGTAGGTTCAAATCCTGTCACCCCGACCAATTTTAAAATTTCAAAACAGCCATTTTTTCGAAATCAGACGCAGGGGGCGCAGTTTCAAATCCTGTCACCCCGACCAATCTTGGCCGGGTCCGTTCTCGGGACTTAGGTAACACTGAATACTGATTATCTTAACATCCCCAGCAAAAGTTAAGTTGCTAGGGACTACCATTTTAGGCCCGCAGGGGGTACTATCCGCCATTGAGAGTATACGGCTAACCAAATTGGTTTTGTGACTCAAAATATGATTCGATTTTGCCCGTCAGGAGTGTGAAGAAAGTGCCCTTAGTCATTTTATTGTTTGCCTTGTTTGCGAGTCTTTTTACCTTAAGCAAAACCGCCTTAGATTTCTCAGAGCCTTTCTTTTTAATTGGCTCGCGCATGACCATCGCTGGCATTTTATTATTGGCACATCAATTCATTTTTAACCGCAAAGCATTTGCTATCAAGAGCAACCATATTTTACCTTTGATTATTCTTGGCTTAGTGAGTATTTATATCACAAATATCGCTGAAATTTGGGGCATTCAGTTTATGAGCTCCGCCAAAGCGTGCCTCATTTACAGCCTATCACCTTTTATCGCAGCCTTGTTTGCCTATTGGTTCCTCAAAGAGCGCTTATCCATGAAAAAATGGATAGGGCTGTGCATCGGTTTTATAGGTCTAACCCCTATTTTGTTTACACAATCTAGCTCTTCAGAATTAGCCAAAGATTTATTATTTTTCTCACGCGCAGAGCTTGCACTGATGATTGCCGTGTTCTCCAGCGTTTATGGATGGATTTTGTTGAAAAAGATCATCAACGAATATCGCTATACGCCCATTATGGCCAATGGCATCAGTATGCTCATCGGTGGTGTTTTAGCCCTACTTCACTCTTATTTAAGCGGTGAAGCTTGGTCTCCCATACCAGTCGTTAGCGGTAAATATGCAGCCTTTATTGAATGCACCCTATGGATGACCTTAATCTCCAATGTGGTTTGCTATAACTTATATGGTTATTTATTAAAGCGGTTCTCAGCCACATTTATGTCTTTAGCAGGCCTTGTAACGCCGTTATTTGCTTCTCTATTTGGTTGGTACTTCTTAAATGAAATCATTACTTGGCATTTCTTTGCCTCCATGGTGTTGTTCTCCGTGGGCTTAGTGATTTTCTACCAAGAAGAGATCAGCACCAACTTAGAAACTGATGTGGAAAGTCCCAAAGCTGATGTTAGTGCGTAATGATTGTCACTGTCATACCACTTTTTCAGATGGTTCTTTAAGTGTAGAAGCGTTGCTCAATCTGGCTAAAGAAAGAGAACTTAGCGGATTGAGCATCACTGATCATGACACCATTGATGCTTATGAAACGGCCCTTCCGCTTGCTGCCTCTTTAGGCTTAGATCTGGTCTCCGGCATTGAAATCTCAACTGAGCTAGGCAGAACGAGTATCCACGTTCTGGGCTATGGTTTTGATTTACACTCAAACGATCTCAAAACATTTTGCCAACAGTTGCAAATTGAGCGCGAAAATAGAAATGAAAAAATCCTTGAGCGCCTGGCTAAAATAAAAATGCCCATGACCATGAATGAATTAAGAGAGAAATTTGGCACAGGCTCAATTGGTCGGCCTCATATTGGGGCGATGATGGTCGCCAAAGGCTATGCAAAATCGATGAAGCAAGCCTTTTCACGCTATTTAGGTGATAACGGTCGATGTTTTGTTCATGGCTTCCAAGTTGAGGTTGAAGCGGCGATTGAACTCATTCAACGCGCTGGCGGCTTCGCCGTTTTGGCGCATCCTCATTATATCGCACCCAAAAAATTGATTGATCAACTGCTGGCAATGCCTTTTGATGGCATTGAAGTGTATTATGGACATCTTGGCGAAAAACAAGAATTACCCTGGCTTGAGATTGCAAAACAAAAAAACTGGTTAGCAACCGGTGGATCGGATTTTCATGGTGCTAAAAAATCTTTTCACGGGCTCGGTTGTTCTTGGACGCCCGAAGAGACTTATAAACTATTTAAAGATCGGTTTCATTCACATCAAAATAAACAAACCTCAGTACAACTTGCCTCCTAAGGCTTGCCATTCTTTAAACACGCTTTCACTTTCATCTTCTAACAAGCCCATCTCACAAGGGACTTTCCGCGATTCCATCGGTGTTTTGACTTGTTGATAAAACTCTTTATCATCCCAGCCATATTTCGCTGCAAATTCACTACTTGCCGCAACAATAATTTTATCAATTCTTGCCCAGTAAATTGCGGTTAAACACATCGGGCATGGCTCAACTGTTGAATAAATTTCACAACCTGATAAATCAAAACTATTTAATGCTTTGGCAGCCTGTCGTATCGCATTCATTTCGGCATGACACGTAGGATCATTATCTTTGAGTACTGTGTTGTGCGCTACAGAGAGCACTTTATCCCCTTTAACAACACAAGCACCGAAGGGACCACCTTCTTTAGCTTGGATCCCCATCCGAGCACTTTGGATAGCAAGTTGCATAGATTTTTCTGCATTATTGTTTGACATGCTTTAACCTTCATTGCTGAATATAAAATTATTCTATAGCGAATATTATTTTATTGCGAGTGCTTTTAGCATCGAGGCTGATTCAACATAAAATGAAGCTTTTTTGATATTTTCCCAGTGCGTCAACATTAAAGCGGGGCTAAAAGAACTGAGCATTAATGTCATCCAAAGATAAGCATAAGGTACTTGAAACTCGGCTAGGAGTAGATCTAAGCTAACATAGATCATGCCTAAAATGATCATTAATAATAATGTATCTAGCCAAAAAGGTTGTATCACTTTCCAACTATGTTTTAGCGCTGTAAAGACATGCTCTTTTTTGATAGCAATATAGATACCTGCCAAAAAGCTAAAGACAAAAAGTACTATTGTACAAATCACTGCCAAACCTATCGCGGTTAACGAACCCCATAATAAAACATGTGCCACCGTTTGTGTAATCACATAAGGAACCCAAAATCGATAAGCTATTTCGATAAAGGCTAAGGTTAATAAAATAGGCAAAGAAAGTAATAAATAAGCTAAAAATAAATGGGGAAACCGTTTCACACCATTAATGATGGAAGGTGAAAATAACCCCGACTTCCTGTGTTTTTCATACATAACGTTAATGATTAAACTGAAGAACAAGGTAGTCACTGCGATATCGCCCAGCATTCTTACAAAGAGCTGAAGATTTACTTCACTGGTTTGAGGAATAAAGATGTTAAACACATATTGGCAAAGCATTATTCCGAGCACGAAAGGCAAGACGCTAATAAAGCTCTGACCATATAGTTTAAAGCTACGAATATAAGTGGTTGTTAAACTGGGAAGATTTGACACATATCCCCGCTATAAAAACAGCTATCGAATGTCTTATTTTAACATTTTGAAATGTGACTTAGAATTAGATAGGCTTACAGGTAATACGCGAAACTACACCGCTATTTCTTCACTTTCTCTACCCACCATAAATAAAGCACAAGGGCTGCGCAAAGCAGATTGAGCAAGATTAAATAGGTGTGATTTATTTGCGCAACAAATGAAACTAGCGAAACACTATAAGAAAAGGGATTGTAGGTTAACATGAGTAAAAAATAGATCGCAGCTTTATTGAGATATTGTTTATTTTCCTTAGCTCTCATCAAACTTCTTGCAAATAACCAGGCAAAAAATAATCCAATACATGGCATGCCAAATTCAAGATAAACCGTCGTCCATCGAAAGCTCATTGGCCATATAACTGCCAATAAAACTATCGCGGGGATCCACCATATGACAAAGGGTTCTCGCTTACTCATACTAATCCTCAATTTTCATATAGCCCCATGGAGCCGCAAAATGCCAATCTAGCTCACGCGAAACATGACTCAAAATATGATGGCCTCTGATAGAGCCGCCTTTATCATTTAAACGTGGGCTAGCGACAGCGACGCCACCGCGTCCTGTTGCCACCGCAACGATAATGCCTGATACGCCACTTTTAGCCGGCATGCCTGTGCGAACCAAATGAATGCCTGACTCATCATACATGCCACAGGTGGCCATAATGGCCACTACAGTGTTGCTGGTTCTTTCTGAAATAACTCGGGTGCCATCGGGCGCTAAACCACCGTTAGCTAAAATCATCGGTAAATAAGAAGCGGTGATTAAATCACATTCATATGAGCATAAATAAAAATAGGTTTCTAAGGCATCATCAACCGATACATTTAATTCTTGTTTGCTTTTGAGTAAATAAGCAATCGATCGGTTTCTATCACCTGTGGCTCTTTCTGAGGCAAAAACTTTGCCATTCACTTGTAAGGTTTTACCAAAAAGTTTTGACGCCCAGCTATCTAGCCACTGTGCACGATTTTGGGTATCACCTGGAATGCGCGAACACAAGGCAATGGCGCCCGCATTCACCATCGGGTTAACGGGCAAGGGGCCATATCTATCGACTTGTGCAATGGATGAAAAGGATTGGCCTGATGGTTCAACATGGATCCAAGAAAATATCTTTTCCTCACCAAACTCTTCCATTAAACCAATCAATGAAATTAATTTCGCCACACTTTGCAGTGTCACAACTTGCGACATATCGCCACTGGATATTTGTGTACCATCAGACAGCAAAATCGAAGCCGAAACGAGTTCTGGATCAACATTCGCTAATTCCGGGATGTAATCAGCAGGCTTTCCCTCTTGAATACGCTTGGCGCCTGAAACAGCATCTTCGAGCGTTTTACGAATATAGGCAATGTACTGTTCGCGCTCCATGGGGGTTGATACACCTGTTATATCAGAGGAATACCATAAACCTAGCTTACCATGTAAAAGATTACTAAGACACGTGCATCTGGCGCATTATTATGCTGCATAAATGTACTACTTTTCTGGCAATTGCCAATTAATCGGCGTTTGCCCCGTTTTTTCTAAAAACTGATTAATTTGCGAAAAGGGTTTGCTACCAAAAAAACCGCGATAAACCGATAACGGCGAAGGATGCACAGATTTAATCACTAAATGTTTTGAAGCATCAATCACTGCACCTTTGCGTTGGGCATAAGCGCCCCACAGTACAAACGCAATCGGACGTGTTTGTTGATTTAAAATACTTATGACTTTATCAGTAAATTTTTCCCAACCTTTACCTTGATGAGAAGCAGCAAGGCCTTTCTCGACCGTTAAAACGCTATTGAGCAATAAGACACCCTGTGTTGCCCAAGAAATTAAACAACCATGTTTAACAGGTTTGATACCCAGATCATCTTGAAGCTCTTTGTAGATATTTTGCAATGAAGGCGGCAATGCGATGGTCGGCGGAACGGAAAAGCACAAGCCATGCGCTTGTCCTTCACCATGGTAAGGATCTTGTCCCAATATCACTACCTTTACTTTATCAATCGGGGAATAATCAAATGCTTTAAAAACATCAATGCTTTTGGGATAGATGATTTTCTTAGCATTTTTTTGCTCACGCAAAAAGCCACGCAATTGTTGCATATAAGGCATTTGAAATTCATTGCCTAAAGCGGCTTTCCAGGATGCCTCTATACAAGGTGAGTTAGCCTCCAAAGAAATACTGCTCATTTTTTGTTCCTCACAATAAAAACGAGCAGATTATATCTCAATGCAAGCAAATTATCTTAGTTTTTGTAAGCGCTCTGATCGCCGCAAAATAACCGGTGCGGGTTGTAAGGAGGGCTTCATCGCAGGCTGACGAAAGACCAATGTTGGTGGTGCGGGCTCAACTTTTCGTTCGCTATTTTTCAGCATACGCGCAATTAAATGTCTCACCCCTTTAATACCTGCTTTATCGAGCGCATGTTGCTCTGCCGGTGTTGCGTCAAAATTTAAAGGGTTATGATTTACAGCAATGACCACGGTTCTGTCTTTAATGCTATCAGACAAGGACAAAGGATCATCAAACAAAACCATCGTCAAAATACTTTTAAAATAACGCCAAAAAGAATCGATAATGGTATGCTTTTCATTATCAATCGCATACGCTGCTGCTTTATTAACAAAATTAAAGCCCAATTGTTCTTCAATGGGCACTGTCGGATCCCCACCCAAACCAAAAGGATAATTTCTAATCAGCCCGCCATCGATATGTGCTTCTAATTCACTCAATTCATTCACTAACCAACGAGGCGAATACACCAGAGGAATACTACAAGCAGTCGTCACCAATTCAGCGACTTTATGGTTAGGCGTTAAAATATGAGAAAATATCGCGGTTCGACGCTTGGAGACATTTGTCGTTAAAACACGAAACTCCTTGGTGCATCCTGAATTATATAATTCAAGAAAAGTGGGATCTTCTAAACCGGTTTCATCTCTGATCATTTTTCTAATATAGGCATTGATTTCTTTGCCTGAGCACACGCCCCATTCTGAGAAAAAATTAAGAATGCGCTTTAAGCTCCAGTCTTGAAATTTATCTGTTGGCATCTCACTTAGCATTCTTTTCATTTTTAAAGGAGTAATGCCAAGTGTTACCCCCAAACCAACAATCGTGCCAACAGACGTGGCACAAACTACTTTCAGTTTATTAAAATCTAAACCATGTAACTGTGCCTCGGCTAAAGCGCTTGGCAAAGCACGTCCTGCGCCACCGCCGCCTGCCAGATAAATTTCAGTCACCGGATTAAATAATGTTTTCGCTTTGGTATCTGTAATTTCATCTGCACTATCACGTAAGCCACTAATCATCTCGTTCATTGCTTTGATAGCAACACGTGCACGAGCTCTCATGAGTGTTGCCAATGGATATTTATTCATAAGCTTTCTCCAATTATCTTGCAAAGCACAAGCTCAGACTTTAATATTTAGGTTAACTTTTAGTACCCTCATTTTAGCCTATATTTCACGATGAAAACTTCCCCACCGCTTTGTGAAAGCGAATTACTTAATCGGTGCCATCAAATAGCCGGTAAAACCCTAAATGAGGTTGCCAGCGAGATGGGAGAACCAACACCCACCTCACTGCACCATGCCAAGGGTTGGATTGGACAGTTGATCGAAAAAGCATTGGGTGCTAATGCAGTGAATCTTGATCAGCCTGATTTTATTGATTTAGGAATTGAACTTAAAACAATTCCTGTTACATCAAGCGGTATCCCATGTGAGTCAACTTATATTTGTATGGCTTCTATTCCTAACACCGATCCTTCCTGGAAAGCATCACGTGTTTTCAGAAAAATGGCAAAAATGCTTTGGGTACCAATTGAATCTAACGAAGACAAGCCACTCGCTCAGGCCAAAATTGGTACAGCCATTTTGTGGTCACCACCCGCTGATATCGAAGCGCAACTGCAACAAGATTGGGAAGAATTAATTGAACTAATCACCTTAGGTTTATATGAAGAATTAAGTGCATCCAAAGGAAAATTTTTACAAATTCGTCCCAAAGCGGCAAATGCCAAAACGTTTATACAAGTGATTGATCATCATGGTCAATCAATTTCTGTTGTACCCAAAGGATTTTATCTGCGCACGCTGTTGACGAAACAGATTTTGCAAGAGAATTATGTTAAATCCCCCGCTCGCTAAAGCTCGCCGCCCCCTTTACGAAAGTGGGCATCTTGTTCGCTTTGCGAACATAAGATCTCTCTTTAGTAATCCCCTGAAGGGATAGAGAGACCGCAAAGAGGCACAGAGGGATTTACTCTTCTTTCCCTAAAATAATCTTTATTGCTATAAAAAGCATCGTCTTGATTTTCATGCCATCCTTGCCATCCTAATAACGGAAATGGGTGCAAGGCTTTAGGTTGTGTGGGAAAATCTGCACTTAAAATAAACTGCGCAATTTTTTCATCAACGATTTTGTTTTGATCGTTTGTGGATAATGCAAAAAAATCGGGCTTTACTTGCAAAAAAACAGCCTTGGCTGTCATGCCAATATAGGGCTTTAAGGCTTTTTCCATTAAACCATGTCCGATAATCACAGGTAAGCAATCCTTAGCAACGTTTTTATTGCAAAAGAAATCTTGCCATTGATGATTTTTAAGTAGCTCAAACAAGTTTGGTTGGCTGCTGCAAATAATAATGCCGCATTCATCAAAATGAGCGAGTGTATTTTGTATTGATGATCGCGCTTTGGTGTCAAAAGGATCTTGACACATTTTATCGACTATCGCTCTCTTAAGCTTGGGAAAAACAAGCCAAGTAAGATTATTAAAAAAGTCGTGCCAAGATTGCACGCGAGTTGGTACTTTTGCGTTGTGGTAAATTTCCCATAGATACCGCATATCATTTAGCTGCTCAGTAAAGCTTATGCTAAGTTGGCTGCATTTAGCGAACGCATTGTAATCATCAATACTTGGCCAAGCATGCATTGATCGACCAAGTAATAATTCCCAACTAGGTGCGACACTGGCGAACCCTGGAAAGTCTTTATGAAAAAATGGATTCCAGAAATCTTTTTTGTTTTGTGGCTCTATGAACATTAGGATCAGGTGTGCTTGAAAATTGTTCTAAACGATGAATATAGTCAGCAGGTAATTGATGCTCTTTAGCCCCACTCACTATCAACTCTTTGTACCAAGAATAAGGTACTAAATCCTCAAATATATTGTCTTTATGCGCAATATAAGTGCTAGCATAAACACCTTTTGGCGAAATCAGACCATCTTTATTGTTTGGAAAAACTTTAATAGTCACTTCTTGCGTTCCCAAGCCTAAACTTTGATCTTTATCCAACAGGTAACGTTCACTGGCTGGGATCTCATATAAAACCCCATATACTTCGCAATTAGGATCAGTGACTGGAACAATATTACATTTGCCAGAAGGATCTTGCGCGCCTCGATTATGAAAAGACAACTTATAACCCATGATCTTTACCACACCCAGACACTGAGCGTTAGGAACAATCTCATATAGCTGCGCAGAAAACATTTTCTCGCCATAGGCAAAATATTTCATTTTTTACCCCGGGCATTCAAAAGGCGATAGTCATATGAAAAGTTACATGTAATCACAAAGCACCTTTAATGCAAAATGCATCTTTTTTTATTTTGAAAAGGACTTGAATTTAATTTAGACCTATCACTCCAAACGTGTAACCGTTGGTCGACAGAAGGTTTCTTTGATAAATGGCATTATAATCAATGCTAATACCAAACAGATGGGCAAGAAAAGCAAAGCTTCAGTGTACATTTGCAAAGTATAAAGCGGGTTGCCATTTGACATCAGTACACCATCCCATTGCTTATCGAGCAATTTTCCTACGACGGGTTGTGCTAGCGCACCACTGGCATTGTTCAACGTGTTGATAAAACCAATCGCCGTGCCTGTTAATAAGGGAGCATTAATTTCACGTACTATGGAAAAAGCTAAAATAAATCCACTTGAACAAGCACCCAATAAAAACATCAAAATTTTCATTTGAGAGGCCGAAACAGGTGCATACAAAATAGCGCACATCACTATTAAGGAAGATACGGCTGCAATCCCCATGGGCATTTTACGTAAGCCAATTCTATCGGAAATCCATCCGTAAAATGGACCTCCAAAGGCCCAACCAAAAAATATCATCGATACCATCAACCCCGCGGCATCTTTTTCAATTTGATAACGCTCTATAAAATAAGGCACGCCCCAAAGTTGTCCAAAACCCGTGGTAGGAACAAACATTAAACCGGCATAAAGCGAAGCTATCCACACTTGCGGCATTTTCATTATTTGATATAGGCCAGGAGGAATGGGTAAGGATTTAGCAAAGAGTAACCTAGCAAAAAATCCTGTGCTAAATACCGTTAAACTAAATTGAGAAAGGTGTAGTTGATGGCTTAAAAGAACAAAAGTACCGGATAACAAACCTATCACACCTAACAGTACTCTAAATTTACTTTCTTTTTGGGTACGTTTGTAAAGAAGATGGCATAAAAACCACCCCGCATAAAAACAAATAAATAAGCTGGCAAATTGTAATGGGTCTTGTATAAGTCCCGTTAGCTTAGTTTGAAACAGGAAATTGAAGATGGATTCTGCTAAATGAGTAATGTAAAAAGGTAAAAAGAACATCATTACAATTAAACCAAATTTCAACCATGCATTTATCTCTTGCATAAACGGTGGCAAAACAGGTTTTTGTGATTGTGATAGTTTAAAGGGATGATCTGAAATAACAAACCAAATAACGACACTTAATAGAGCGCCAAGGACAGCCCCATAAATTATTGCTTGTCGCCATCCTACAAACATGAGTAATTTGGCAACGGGTGCTTGCCCAAAAACAGCTCCCATCATGCCAACGGCCACCATAATGCCAGTTAACAAAGCAAAACGATTCACGGGAAACCACAGTGAAGCCAGTTTAAGGCATCCCACCACCGCAAACGCACCACCAATACCCATTACAAAACGTCCCATTTCGGCAACTGTCAGGGTTTGGGCATATCCAAAAATAAGACAGCCTGCTGTGCAAAATAAACATGCGATTGTGAGCAAAATACGGGGGCCGAATCTATCCATTAACAAACCAACGGGGATTTGCATAGCCGCATAGGCATAATAATAGCAAGCAGCTAAGCTTCCTAATTGTTCTGCGGAAGTAGAAAAAGATTGGGTGAGATCATCTAGCATCACACTAGGTGATACTAATAGCATCAGTTCATAAAAATAAAAAAGAGCAGCGAGCCCCCAAACCACGCCCGCGCGCAGACTAGAACGCTGAGAGTAATCATACTGTCTATAAGTGCTTTCGATGGTATTCATGTAGTAAAGGTAACCTTCAGTTTATCTTCTCCCAGCCTTCCCTGAATTAACCTATAAAACTAACAATTAAGTTACTTTCCCTGGTGGGATAATTTGAACCAGTGAGGGACTAATGTAAACACATTAACTTGGGAAATTTAATTTTTATCAAAAAAAAGGGGGGGACATAGTCCCCCCCTTTGGTCCATTTGGAACTTAAGGAATTTCGTTTTCGATTAAATTCCTGTTCCCATACTTTAAGTCATATTGCTTAGACAGCGCTAATGCTCTTCTATCTTCCGCAGGAGATGTGCCCCATAGTAACTTGGTTAATTCCTGCTCCATGTTTTCCATACGATGGTCTGCAGAAATTCGCATCCAAGCATAAGCATGTGCTTTATCTTGTTTAACCCCTAAACCCTCTGCATACATCTCACCGATAAGGAACTGTGCATATTCACTTTCATGTTGCATCGCTGCTTTCTTGAACCAGGTCATCGCTAACGGACGATTTTCATAAACTCCCCAACCGTTGTAATACATTAGACCCATATTGTATTGCGCTAATGCAAAATTACTTTGCGATGCCTTTTTAAACCATTTTACCGCAAGCTCATAATCCTTGGTAACATAGCGGCCTTTCATATAAAGCTCACCTAGCTCATTTTGCGCAACTTCATAACCTTGGTTAGCAGCGAGTTCATACCACCACATCGCTTCTTCGATGTTTTGTTCAAATCCTTCGCCAAATTGATAGTGTCGGCCAACAAGATATTTAGCGACTGCATTGCCACTACCTTTGCTAGCTAATTCATACCAATAAACTGATTGATCAAGAGAATATGGCACGCCATCTGCGGTGAGATACATTTCACTTAACATATACATCGCATAAATATCACCAAGCTTTGCCGCTTCACAGTAGTGGACATAAGCTTTATACGGATCGCGGTAGAAGCCACGGCCAATGAAGTAATGATCACCTAAACGGGTATGCGCTAATGCAATTTGATCTTCAGCGGCTATTTTAAACCAGTAGTTTGCAATGGTGTAATCGACTGGTACGCCATAACCTAAAGAATAGAATTCGCCTAAACGAAAGGCAGCATAAGGATAGTGATAATCCGATGCCATGCGATACCAGTATAAGGACTTATGATAATCCTTTTTAACCCAATCACCGACTTCATACATCACACCTAAATTAAAGGCGCCTTTAGCTGAGCCTGCTTCTGCAGCTTTAATAAAACAATGAAAAGCTTGGGCTTTGTCTTTGGCAACACCTTTACCCGCTAGATACATTTCACCAATTTCTGCATAGGCATCGCTGACACCACTTTCACCTGCTTCTTGAAAGAGATGTAATGCTTTTCGATAATTACGCGGAACAACTTCGCTGTGGGCATATAAATACCCTAAGCGATATTTTCCATCTGCCGCACCGTTTTGAATAGCTTGTTGGTATAAATCGATAGCACGTAGACTATCCTGATAGTCTTTGGAATGATTCTCAAAAAGTTGACCTAGTTTTAACATGGCATCAACATTGTTTTGCGCAATGGCTGCTTGATACCAATATTTTGCACTTTCAAGATCAACAGGCACACCTTTGCCTTCTTGATACATATCACCCATCATGATCTGCGCAGAAACTAATCCTTGCTCCGCCGCTTTACGAAACCAAGCTGCAGAAACTTCATCATTTTGCGGCAAGCCTCTACCATAGTATGCCATTTCCCCTAATCGTCCTTGCGCCATGCGATTCCCTTGCTTGGCCGACAATTCAAAATAATAGCGTGCTTTGGCTAGGCTCTTGGATATGGGTTTGGTTGACTCATCGCGATAATACTGTTCGCCTTTTAGAAATAAGCCATCACTGCCAGGGGGTAAATAAACTTGCTTTCCCCACCACCATCTTCTACCCCAAAATTCACCGGTGTTTTCATCTGCATTGCCCATTGACCACCATCCTTTAAAGGAGGAAGTTTTGATGGGTTTCGATGCAGGTGCTTTAGCAACCAATGCGTCTTGTGCAGGTTTTGACTTTTTACGTTTGATTGATTTTTTATGCTTGACCGATTTTTGCGGCGTTGATTTTTTAGCATAAAGTGCATTTTTGGAAGGCTTTGCTTTTTTGTCTTTAATTGCCTTTTCTGGCAAAGGTGCCTGCGCCGTTTCCGTTTTGGCGGGTTTTGCTCCCCATGCCCATTTTGCACTTTGCATTTGGCAGCCGTACAAACTGCTAACAACGCCAAGTATCATGGCTATTCGAAAAATCGATTTTGTCATTGCCCAATTTCCCTGGCTGTTTCTAAAATTGATATAACGCCCCAGCAAAGAATCCATTTGTTTGTGTCGTTTTTGCTGAAATTTGCAATTCATTTCCACCAGTTGTGATGGGGCCGAAGGTTGTTTTTCCTAAAAAGAAATAACGATAAGCAACATCAACGAGTACATTTGCTGTGACTTGATAACGTGCACCAAGTCCTAAGTTTGCAGCAGCTGAGATGTTACGTGTTGAGCCACTGATGGGTGCGATGGCACCAACAGTCAGCGTAGAATTTGTTGATTTTAAAGCCCCGCCAACACCTGCATCTAAATGAAGTTGTAATCTTCTGGGATACCAGCTGAAAAGACGTGGAATAACATATTGGGCATTAATGAAAGCAGCAACCTGATTCAGCTCTATCGATGCTGAAATTGGCGTGCCGCCAAAGTTTTCTGTTAATGAGCCATTGAACCGTTTTGAAAATAATATTTCAAACTCCATTGCCCACGTTTCCCAGAAATAGCCACCCGCTAAAGTGACCTGGGTTAATGTTTGATTAATACCAGCTTCTGCAACGGGTTGATTGGCAAAGATTCCGCTTGATTCATTATCGAAATCAGTTAGCCGAAGTTTTGGCTTGCCAACCATCAAACGCATGTACCAACGATTAATAATTCTGGTTGCGTTAACTGCATTTAAAAATGCAATATCACTGGGATTGAGCCCTTCCGTTCCTTCAACTGCGTTTTTGAAGGGGCAAGTTTCAGCGTTACCATAATAGTCATCTTCTTCATCCATGCCGCATACAGCATGTGCAAGTGTTGATGATAAACAAAACAGCAGCATGATAAGCGAAATAGCATGCAGGTAAATTGGCTTGCGTTGTTTGTTATTGAACATACTGTTGCCCATAATGATTAGTTCTCCTCCTGGTGTGAAAGTGCAGCCTCGTTCACACGTTCTCTTAATTCCTTCCCTGGTTTAAAGTGAGGAGCATATTTCTCCTCCGTGGCAACATATTCTCCCGTTTTGGGATTGCGAGCAGTTCGAGGAGGGCGATAGCGCAGTGCAAAACTGCCAAAGCCACGAATTTCGATTCTTTGTCCATTCTCTAATGCAAAGGCCATTTGTTCAAAAACCTCTTTCACCCCTTGCTCAATCAACTTGATAGGGATGTGAGGTTGCTTTGTTGCCAGAGCATCTATCAATTCGGCTCTTGTCATTCCCTTGCCTCTGCTTTGACCATAGATAGAAAGTAGTTTTTGCTATTTAGTTTTTGTCTAGGCGCCAAGGGGTGAGCAACCGGAGTGTACTCTAACAGTACATGAGGATTGCGAGCTCCCGATGGCAACAACGCCAAAAGCTAAATAGCAATAACTACTCCCCATTCTAACACCGTTATGCCAGTACATTTCAACTGCCAGACTCTTTTACATTTTCAAAACTCAAACCTCACACGAAATTTACTACTCAGTTGATTAATAAAGAAAAAACTAACTCGGCACACAGAATGCATAGCATTAAGCATCAACAAATACTCGTGGAGGGTTAAAAAATGAAACATGTTTGGAACGGACCCATAGATTTTTCGTACAACGAAACCGAAGAAAGAAGTAATCCAACAGACCAAGAAGAGATCGAAACAGAAGAAGAAACAGAGGTAATTGAAGATGTATTAGAAGAAGAAAAGGAAACAGTTTCTTCCTCAGATGTTGATCCAACTCAAATTTATTTAAGAGAGATCGGCGTATCTCCCTTGTTAAGTGCTGATGAAGAAATTTTCTATGCCAGGCTATCTCTAAAAGGCGATATCAAAGCACGTAACCATATGATTCAATGTAACCTCCGGTTAGTCGTCAAAATTGCCAGACGTTATTTAAATCGTGGTTTAACACTCTTAGATTTAATTGAAGAAGGTAATTTAGGATTAATTCGTGCCGTAGAAAAATTTGATCCCGAAAGAGGTTTTCGCTTCTCTACCTATGCTACCTGGTGGATCCGACAAAATATTGAACGCGCGCTAATGAACCAAACAAGAACTATTCGTTTGCCTATCCATGTTATTAAAGAACTCAATACTTATCTGCGTAAGGCCCGCGAACTAGCACAAAGTATTGAAAATGAGCCATCTTATGAAGATATTGCCAATGCACTCAATATCTCCCCTGATGAAGTCAATAAGTTGTTACGTTTAAATGAGAAAACACTCTCATTGGATACCCCAATGGGTGATGAATCGGAAAAACCACTTTTAGAAGCATTGGCTGATAATGAATCCGAAGAACCTGCCGTTGAACTTGAAAATAACAATCTCTACGCACGTTTAAATGATTGCTTATCTAACTTAAATGAAAAGCAACGTTCCATTCTGGCGCAACGATTTGGTTTATATGGCTATGAAGAGGCCACGCTGGAAGAAGTTGGGCAAAAAGTTGGCCTAACCCGTGAACGCGTTCGCCAAATTCAAGTTGAAGCGCTCAAACAATTACGCCAAGTGCTGGAAACACAAGGTGTAGAGTCAGAAGTGTTATTTACCTAATCGATGAAAGAACCAGCTCTCGTGCCAGTCCACTGAAATGAAGGGGCCGGCACGGTGCTGGCTCCTACAATCTAGCCGCCTTTCCCCACACCTGATAGCACCCAACGTACAACACCAAATAAAGTTAAAACAAATATCACTGTTGCGATAATGCCCACCAGAATATAGGCCCACGGATTGCCTTTGGAGAAATCTCGTTTGTGAACTTGCGAACTTTGCACCCCCAAAAAAGCCCCCAACACACTATGGATTACTTGCCAAAGCGTTGGCTTTTTTTCATCTTGCTTAGACATTGCACTTTCCTTTAGACGTCATTTAGAATAGCCTCACTCAAATTTTACCCTTTACCATTAGGAATATATTATGACCTCTGATCTTCTTTTAAAACTAGAACAAAAAGTTTCTCATGCGGTTGAAGTCATTGAATTGTTACGTTTACAAGTTGAAGAACTTGAAAAAGAAAACACCGTCCTCAAGGCCGAACATGAAAAATGGCGTCGCGATCTTTCTTCTTTGTTAAAACGATTTGATTTAATTGATGCACCAAGTACACCTGTACGCAGCACAACTTCTGAAGAAGAGTTTATGACAGTCTAATCATTTTGCTTCGCATCATAAATAAAAATCATTTACCCAGCCACGCTCAACTGCCTTGGCAAACAAGGCAGTAAGTGGACTATTTGGAAAAGCATTTTCACAATAAGTCCATGTTTGCTCAAATGTCATACCTTGTTTAAAACAACTTAAGAAAAGAAATTCCTCATCAGTGAGGACGTCCACCCTTAAATCCCACCCTCGACGATAGATGAGCAACTGACATCCACCTTCGGCTAAGTCAATTTCTCTATGTTCTTTTGGCGGCTTGGCGTGCTGACGCCAAATTTCAAAAATAGGGTAAATAGAACTTAACAAAGTATGGGTAGCCCCTAATTGAAATTTCAACTTAGCGTGTGTGTCCTCTGTCACTTTTGAGAGTTTAGTGACATTTAAGGGAAACATTTGGCTACCATATAGCACGCTAAAACATGCCCACTCAAGTTGGGCAACATCTGGCAAATAAGCCAAGGGTTGTTTTACATGCTGCTCTAAAAATAATGAGAAATTTTTGCCATAAAGCGTTATATCTGGATCACAGACAATCTCATATTTTGCATAATAAAAACACAATTGCTTAAAGTAATTCTCGCCCACTATCCCCTCACAAACAGGGTAAGTGTTTCGCAACACTTTGATTATTCGCCCTAATCGACTTTGACGATAAATGGCCATTTTATCTTGTGCAATTTTGAGGGATGGCGCTTGAATATAGGCTTCAGATAATGACGAGTGCTCGTCTAATAAATCCGCAACAAACTGCTCTTGATAATTTTTAAGAGAGTTCATTTAGGTGTTTTCATATGACATAAATTTACCCGGGGAGCGAATACCAAAGATCCGCTCCCTTATAAAATCTGATTATTTGGTTTTTCCGCCAACAATTTTATCGCACATACCTTTAGGTACGTAGATCCATTCTCCAGCATCCGCATCTTTAGTTGCATGGCTTGCACATGAGTGGGTAGGTGTTCCGCAATCATTCATACCCGCTTTGACCACACCATAGCACTTTTCCATTTCTTTAGGTGCTTCGCTTTTGCCTGCTGTCGCCAGGGTAGTACTTGATCCAGCGACTATCCCTAAAGTAATGGCCGCAGTGATAGCAGATTTCATTCTTTTTTTGG
>CAZSGE010000029.1:0-32668 GCA_964606325.1 Uncultured Candidatus Berkiella sp. | reverse complement strand
GTGGGCCTAGTGCATGGCAAAATGGATGTTGCCGAAAAAGAGGCTATCATGCAGGCATTTTATCGAGGTGAGATAGCCGTGTTAGTGGCCACCACCGTTATTGAAGTGGGCGTAAATGTGCCTAATGCCACGTTGATGGTGATTGAAAATCCTGAACGATTAGGCCTTGCGCAATTGCATCAATTGCGTGGCAGAGTAGGCAGAGGTGAGCAGGCCAGTTTCTGCGTGCTGTTATATCAATCGCCTCTGAGCAAAATGGCCCAAGCGCGCTTAAAAATTATGCGCGAAACCATGGATGGGTTTGTTATCGCGGAAGAGGATTTAGCACTGCGCGGCCCAGGTGAGGTATTGGGGGTGCGTCAAACTGGTGAGTTACAGTTTAAAGTGGCCGATTTTCATCGCGATAAGGCCTATTTCGAAGCGTTAGAACAGTGGGAAGTTTTGCTAAAAGATCTTGGCGCCCCTATGCTACAGAGAATGTGCCAGCGTTGGAATGTGAAAAGTGATTATGCTAATGCCTAGTTGGTCTTCGTGAACCCAGCTCCTTTGCTATTTGTTTTATTGCCTTAATACCTTTTTCATCATGAACTTCTTCTTTTCTAGATGAGATAAATGTTTTTCTCTTGTCGTTCGCATGTGCGATAAGTGGGTTGTTATCCCTTATCCAATTAATTAAATGAGGATGTTTTGATTTAAAATTCTCATCATGAGCCATTCTTTCGTTAAGCACATTCCATATTAGATTTTTATTGTGATTTACACCCCGATTTTTAACAATCATAGCAGGCGATTCTAACATGCTCAGAAATTCTGCAAGTGAAAGCACTGGCTTTTTGTTGTCTTTCAAATGAGCCTCATATCGCGTGTTCAAGGTAAGCCATAATGAATGGACGGCACCTCTATCGATAGCATCTTTGCATGAGGCATTAAATGCAGTTGGCTTTAATGTTTCTAAAATGTGAGAAGTGAGATGATATTTTATAAAATGAAATAAAATAGCATTTCGCACCGCAGGGGTAACTTGTTGGTCGAGCTTTTCTGAACCTGTAATATCTAAAATTGCTTTTTTAAAAAGATTAAGAATAGTATCATTAGTTGTTAATTGGCTGTTGACGAAATCACTGCCGAATAAAAGCGCTTTGACATCGTTATGCATGTAAAAGTCATTTCTGTTTTGTAGAATACTTAATACCAGTTCAAAGTAAGTAATCATTAAATCTTCATTTTTAGGGTTTTTCTCAGAAGTATCTTTCATTCTGATATTACCAAGTAAAAAATCATTGTCAGCAGGTAATGTGATGACGGCCACACCGAGATTTTTGTCTTCATTGAGAGATTCCAAAGCGCTGGCACGCGCACCCTCTGAACCCCGAACGAATTTTTCTCTTCGCTTATTATATTTTTCTTTAATTTTCTCTTTATGGCTAGTGGGGTTAGTTTTTCGCCGAGTTTGATCTTGATCCCGTTTGAGTAAATTGATGTAGACATAGTCAAAGGGTTGGTTGGTCATGTTTCTTCTTTGATTGGCAAGTAAATAGCGTTTAAAAGTAGGGTTAACCGTTTCAGTGCCCTGGGTTTGATTGCCAAAGCGTAAATTTTTAATTTCTCTTTCGCCAATCAACACATTTTCATTCATATAGGGGATGTTTTCTTTTTTTAAGGGGTGATACTTAAACCCAAGCATGCTGGAAAAAAGGGCTGCCGCGCGTTCTTCCATCATAGTTAATACTTTAGCAACTCCTACGCGTATTCCTTTGCCCTGATTTTCCTGAAGTATTTTTCTCACTTCATTGCTGGTGCTAGGCATTCCTAGGGTCTCGCCAAGTTTGTCTCGTATTCGGTTTTTATTTTCATAAATTTTTAAAAAAAGGTTATCAAAAATGGTTGGTGTTTGATTGTCACCTTCAGTTTCAAGTTGAGCTAACGCCACATTTTCAATGGCTGCTTGAAAAAGAGAATAATGCTCTTTATAGTTTTCATTCGCATTATAATCCTCGAACAAATTTGTATTGTTTTCAAAGATCGCAGACATTATTTTTTTTAATTCACCAATAGGTGAATTTTCTGGATATGATGATTCAGGAAAAAGAAGGCTTTTATTTTGAAGATAAAAATCACTAACATCTTGTAGATAGTAAAAGCAAGTAGCATTTTTTATATCAAATTTTGGCATAACAAACTTCTGTCATGGGTGGCATTTACTAATTAGAGCAGTATTGAAATATAAAGTTCACTTCTATACGTGCAGATACATTTAATTGCACTTTCATTAGCACAAGCGAGCTAGGTAGGCCAAACTTAATCTATGAAAAACATAATTTGGATCCGTTATGCCATCTAAAGCAAAGGAACTGATTGGAGCCAGTTTTGGTTGGGGCGCTGGACTCAAAGAAACCGAGATGGGGCCACAAGTCTTAAAGCAATTAGGCAGCCTAAATACTAAACCTTGGCGAACGTTCCTAAAGGCTAATATTCCCTACAGTGCCGATAAAATGCTCAGCTATGAAGAGAGATTAACTCAAGTAGAAGATTTTGCTTGTCGTTTAGCTGAACAAGTTGTTGCTTGTGAGCCTATGCATGTGCCAATTGTGTTAGGTGGTGATCACTCCATTGCCATAGGTACGTGGAGTGGTATGGTGAGTGCAAAAAATGCGCAGGGGAATTTTGGCTTAATTTGGATTGATGCACACATGGACTCGCATACGCCTCAAACCACGCCTTCTTATAATATTCATGGTATGCCACTTGCCGTATTGTTAGGGCATGGTGACTCAAGGCTTGTGAATGTAGGTTTACCTGGCGCAAAGTTGAACCCCGCACATGTCGTGCTTATCGGTGTGCGCAGTTTTGAACCAGGAGAAGAAAAATTATTAAAAAGCTTAAATGTTACAATTTATTATATCGACGATGTGAATAAGCGCGGCTTTAAAACTGTTTTTGAAGAAGCCGTTAAAAAAGTGAGCGATAAAACCAATGGCTTTGGGGTTAGCCTTGATATTGATGCGTTTGATCCGACCATTGCCCCTGGCACAGGTGCGCCAGAGCCCAATGGCATTTTGGATGTTGATGCCGTAGTCGATGGGCTGATTTCCATAAAAGATAATGAAAAATTTACGGCACTTGAAATTGTTGAATTTGATCCCACAAGAGATCAAAATAGTAAAACAAGCCAACTGGTGGTTAAATTAGTTTCAGCTATCTTATAAGAGCACAAATGAGTAAATCATCTCAATGGATTGAAAATGAACTAAAAGTCTGCGCGCACAATTATCATCCACTGCCTATTGTGTTAACAAAAGGCCAAGGAGAATGGTTGTGGGATATTGAAGGCAAACGCTATGTAGATATGATGGCAGCGTATTCAGCTGTGAGCCTAGGTCATTGTAACCCACGCTTAGTTAAAGTATTAACCGAGCAAGCACACATGCTCAATGTGCCTTCGCGTGCATTTTATAATGATCAATTGTTGCCATTTATTCAAAAACTATGTCACACAACGGGCATGGATATGGCGTTGCCTATGAATACAGGGGTTGAGGCAGTTGAAACAGCTATTAAAGCTGCGCGTCGTTTTGGTTATGAAAAGAAAAATATCCCTGATAATCAAGCACAAATTATTGTTGCTGATAATAATTTTCATGGTCGAACGACAACAGTGATTAGTTTTTCATCAGATAAAGAATACAAGCGAGGGTATGGTCCATATACGCCAGGCTTTGTTTCTATTCCCTTTGGCGATAGCAAGGCACTTAAACAAGCTATCACGCCTAATACCTGTGCTTTTTTAATTGAGCCTATTCAGGGAGAAGCAGGTATTATTGTGCCCCCCTCAGGATGGTTAAAAGAATGTGAACAGATCTGCAAAGCTCACAATGTCTTATTGATAGTTGATGAGATCCAAACAGGTTTAGCCAGAACAGGTAAAATGTTTGCTTTTGAATATGAGAATCTCAAGCCAGATGCTTTGATTTTAGGCAAAGCCTTAGGTGGCGGCATATTGCCTGTATCGATGTTTTTGGCAAGCTTTGATGTTATGGCAGTATTTAACCCAGGGAGCCATGGATCAACTTTTGGAGGCAATCCCTTAGCTTGCCGCATCGGTAAAGAAGTATTATCTATCATAGAAGATGAAAAATTGATCGAACGATCTTTAATGCTTGGAGAGATCTTAATCAGTAGACTTAAAAAGATTAACCATCCATTGATTAAAAATGTGCGTGGTAAAGGTTTATTTGTTGGTGTTGAGATTGATGCAAAAGTGCCCGCAAGAAAGGTATGTGAAAAATTAATGGAAAACGGTGTTTTATCGAAAGAGACACATGAAACAACATTACGTTTCGCGCCTCCATTAATCATTCAACAAGAGGCGCTAGAGTATGCAATTCATCAGTTCGCACTAACCATGGAAAGTTTTTAATGATTAAATTTGCCCATGGCTTGTTGCCAAGCAGCCATGTTTTGAGTCATTAATTTTGTGAGCATTTTGGTGGCAGTGAGTGATTGAGCCCCCATAGCCATGTATGGTTTTTGCCAATTTCTTCTGATGTAACGATACATATGCGCAGGGTTAGTCGATAATTGCATACAATGCATCATCGCATGCGCGCTATCAACCAGGTTCTGATGAAAAGTTTGTTGCCCCCAGGTGGCCAATTCCATGTATTCTTGCCAATATTTTTGCTGAAATTCAAACCAATCTTGTGACATTTTAGCTGTCTTTCCCCAAGGATTATTTTTTGAATTCAGATTAAAAAAATTGCCATATGGAGAAAAGCTATCCTCTTTACCAGTATTGCTGGCTTCAAAAGTTGCTGATTTGAAAAAGGGATTTGTGAAAGGGTGTACTTGCGCCATGATAAATCCTTACTTAACATATTTAAATTAAGTGTAGGACATACTCTTGCTTTGCAGCAAATCAACACTGTATCTCTTTAAAGGGATACAGTGTTATTTCTTAAAACAAACTAAGCAATGGCAGCAGGTGCTTTATGTAGCAAGTTTAAGCAGCTTTGACGGTGCTCAACTTGAGATCCAGACAGTGCGTAGCCTTGTAACACTTCATTCTCATCATGAAATAACGCCTTAATACCATCTGGGTGATGTTCGCACTGCCATGTGCCATTTGCATTGGGAGGGCAGATAATCAGAGGGTAGCTACTTACTTTAAGAGAAATAGGCGTGACCGGGAAGTGGACGTTGGTTGGTTTGCCGGCCAAGGTCTGAGCTAATGCGCGAGCACTTTGTAAAATAGGCGCGACATATTGCCGACAAATGCCGTTAATTTCTACACAATCACCAAGTGCATAGATATTATCAATACTCGTTTTAAGCATGCTATCAACAATGATCCCCTGATGCGTTTCAATCCCAGCTTTTTTAGCAATCGCAAGGTTAGGATTAAGGCCTATCGCAGTTAAAACGCCAGTCGTTGATATTTGCTGATTTGAGCTCAACATTAAGTTGATGATCCCTAAATCGGCATTAACGCTTTGTATATGTGTTTTTGTATAAAAAACAACGCCGAGCTTTTCTAAAGCTTTTTGTAAATCATGCCCTAGGGCTTCGGGAACTAAATTGTAAAGTGGGTAGGGATCTATGGTAACAATGTTTACTTGTTTTCCCTTTTGAATAAAATCATGAGCAAACTCGCTACCAACAAGTCCGCTGCCGATAATGGTTAAGCTTTGCAGATTGTCCAGATTATCAACGAAACTTGCATACTCATGTAGGTTATTAATGCGGTAATGATGCTGATAATTATCTAAAATCGAAAAGGGTTTTGGTGTGGCGCCAAGCGCGAGAACCAAATCTTTGTATTCAATTTCATGCAATTTGTTTTGCCATTGGACTTGAATAGTCTGTTGCTCAGGAGAAATAGCAATCACTGTTGCGTGCGTTAAAATATTGGCATTTAATTGTGTTTTCATCACGTTGACATCGGTGATGACTAATTGTGAGGGTGTTTTACCAAATCCTAATGCAGTCGATAATTGTGGTTTAGAATAAAAATGGCCATCGTCTTGGGTAATCATCACCAAGGGGGTGTTTGAGTCAATTTTACGAAATTCCTTGGCCAGATTATAGCCACCAAGACCTGTGCCGACTATCACTAAGGGTTTATTGGTGTCAGTATTCGTCATGTATAATCACCCGTGAATTGAGCATATATTAAGTTGAATGAATTTCTAAATATTTGGCCAACATCATATCATAAATAGGATTGCCACTGAATGAGTTCAATAAACCTTCAAGGTTACGTTAAATTGATGCGCCTGCACCGTCCTATTGGTATTGCCTTATTATTATGGCCAACGTTAATCGCATTATGGATGGCAAGCCATGGTATACCATCGCTCAAATTGTTTGTTGTTTTTACTTTGGGCGTTGTCGTTATGCGCAGTGCAGGGTGCGTGATAAATGATTATGCCGATAGAAATTTTGATGGCCATGTTCAACGAACCAAAGATAGGCCGCTCATCACCGGGTTAGTTTCAACCAAAGAGGCGCTCATTTTATTTGTTATTTTATTGATAACAGGATTGATTTTAGTCGCGTTCACTAATCTAAAAACTATATTATTAGCCCCTATCGCAGGGCTTTTAGCGGGACTTTATCCTTTTACCAAACGTTATGTTCAATTTCCACAAGTAGTGTTAGGAGTTGCTTTTGCATGGGCTATTCCCATGGCTTTTAGCGCAGCGTCAGTGCCACTTTCTCTTAATTGTTGGCTTTTATTTTTAGCCACTATTTTTTGGGCGATAGCTTACGATACCCAATACGCGATGGCTGACAAAGAAGAGGATCTTAAAATCGGTGTTAAATCCACTGCCATTCTTTTTGGCGAATATGACACGTTATGGATTGCGACCTGCCATTTTTTGATGTTATCACTTCTCACCATCGTTGGCATGAGAGAGGATTGTGGCCCATGGTTTTATTGGGGGATCTTTATTGCTTTGGGCATTGCGCTTTATCAGCAGTGGTTAATTCGCAAGAGAGAGCCTGAGCTGTGCTTTAAAGCCTTTTTAAACAATCAGTGGATTGGGTTTGTTATCTTTTTGGGTACCTTTGTTGATATGTTTCACTTATAAATAAGTACGCTTAATAAAATAAGCGTGCAGCCTCACCATAGTTACCAAACCTGTATAGTAATGGACGATACTTTAAGGTAATGTCTTTGTCATCATTTGCCTAAAAAGGAATACAAAGGTGAAGAATCAATTTTCACTTTTAACCAAGCGCCGCTTCTTACCACTTTTTATTACCCAATTCCTTGGGGCATTTAATGATAATTTATTTAAAAACGCACTCGTGGTACTTATCACCTATTTTGTCGCTGACAAACTATCAGTACAACCGCAGATACTCGTAACACTCACCGGGTGTTTACTTATTTTGCCTATGTTTTTATTTTCAGCACAGGCGGGTAGCATCGCTGATAAATTTGAAAAAGCCAAACTCATTAGGATTATCAAAATTGCAGAAGTCCTGTTAATGATAATAGGAGCAATTGGTTTTGTGTTGCAAAATGTTTCATTGCTGATGATCGTACTTTTTTTCTTAGGGGTGCAAGCAACCTTTTTTGGCCCAATTAAATATAGTATTTTGCCCACGCATTTAGCAGATGATGAATTAGTGGCAGGTAATGGCCTGATTGAAATGGGTACTTTTTTGGCTATTTTGCTGGGAAATATATTAGGGGTTATATTCATATCTTTGCCTAATGGCTTAGTTATTATCTCCGCTATGATTTTTTTAATGGCGGCATTCGGATATTTCAGCAGTTGCTTTATTCCGCATGCAAGCCCGCCTGTGCCCAACTTAAAGCTATCTTTTAATGTTTTTAAAGAAACTTGGGATGTGGTTAAGTTTTCAAGCAAGTCTTCCCCTATCTTTTTATGTATTTTAGGGATCTCCTGGTTTTGGTTAATAGGCTTTACTTTTTTGGCGATATTCCCGAATTACGCAAAAGACTTTATTGGCGGCAATGAAGATGTTTTTGTCTTATTTTTGGCGATATTTTCCATTGGCATCGGCATCGGATCGGGACTTTGTAATAAATTACTGAAGGGGCAAATAGAGGCGACTTTTGTGCCTTTGGCAGCATTAGGTATGACTATTTTCACCTTAGATTTGTATTTTGCCACCCATTTAGAAAGCCCCCCTGTTGGCCCGTTGTTAACTATCAGTCAATTCTTACAATCGCCCAATCATTGGCGGATTATGATTGATATGGTGTTAATAGCGATAAGCGGTGGTATTTATATTGTGCCACTCTATGCCATCATGCAACACTACTCTGAAGACACGCATAAAGCGCGCATCATCGCCAGCAACAATATCATGAACGCCTTGTTTATGACGGTCGCGGCGATTATCACTATGATCATGTTTAAATTAAATATGACTATCCCCCATATTTTCTTAAGTATCGCGTTGATTAATTTAATAGCTGTGGTGCAAAGTTGTCGTTTACTGCCTGGCGATTTAATTAAATCGATATTACGACTGGTTTTTCAATTGCTTTACCGCGTTGATGTCAAAGGTATCGATAATTTCCACAAGGCTGGTGCGCGCGTGGTTATTTCGCCAAACCACACTTCCTTTTTAGATGGGTTATTACTCGCTGCCTTCTTGCCTGGGCGTTTGTCATTTGCGATGTACAGCGCTTATGCGCAAAAATGGTGGATGAAACCAATTGGTTATTTAGTTGATATATTTGGACTTGATCCCACCAATCCGTATGTCATGAAAGCGATTGTCAAATATGTGAAAGAAGATAAAAAATTGGTTATTTTCCCAGAGGGGCGCATTACCGTGACGGGCGCGCTGATGAAAATTTATGAAGGCCCTGGCATGATAGCGGATAAAGCCGATGCCACTATTTTGCCGGTGCTGATTGAGGGGGCGCAATATTCGCGTTTTTCACGTTTGAAAGGTCGTGTCAAATTAAGATGGTTCCCCAAAATCACAATAACCTTGTTTGAGCCTCAAAAAATTCAAGTGCTTGAAGATGTTTCTGGCAGCAAGCGTCGTCATTTAATTGGCGAAAAGCTTTATCAGATGATGTCTACCATTTTATTTTTGGGCACAAACCTTGATAAAACCTTATTTCAATCCTTGTTGGATGCTAAACAGTTACATGGCGCTAAACATAAAATAGCCGAAGATATTAAGCGAGAACCGCTAACGTATGGACGCTTGATATTGGGGTCCTTGGTGATGGGGCGAAAACTGGCTGCCATGACCCAAAAAGGTGAGGCCGTTGGGATCTTATTGCCTAATGTGTTAGCAACGATAGTGACCTTTTTTGGTTTGCAAGCCTATTCCAGAGTTGCCGCTTTATTAAATTTTTCCAGTGGTGCGCAAAATGTGGCATCCGCCTGTATCACGGCACAATTAAAGATAGTTTGTACCTCTCGTGCTTTTATTGAAACCGCTAAACTGCAAAGTATGATTAAAGCGATTGAAGATAATCAGATCAAAATAATTTATCTTGAAGACATTAAAAATCAGATCTCTTTCTTTGATAAAATGATCGCAATGATGGCCTCAAAAATGCCATTTTTGTTTGGGCTGACGCAAAAAGCAGATCAAGCCTTAAAACCGGCCGTAATATTGTTTACCTCAGGATCTGAGGGCACGCCAAAGGCGGTGGTGTTAAGTAGTAAAAATTTGCACGCCAATAAAGCGCAACTAGCGAGCCGAGTGGATTTTACCCCAAGTGATATCGTGCTCAATGCTTTGCCGATTTTTCATTCGTTTGGCTTGACGGCTGGCACCATTTTGCCGATTTTGTATGGCATGAAAGTGTTCTTTTATCCCTCTCCTTTACACTATCGTATTATTCCTGAGCTTTCATATGATATTAATGCGACCATTTTATTTGGCACCAATACTTTTTTAGCAGGCTATGCAAAATACGCTCATCCTTATGATTTTTATAGCATCCGCTATGTTTATGCTGGCGCTGAGAAATTAAAAGAGGAAAACAGACGTTTGTGGGCAGATAAATTTGGCGTCAGAATTTTCGAAGGATACGGCGCAACAGAAACCTCACCTGTCATTTCAGCGAACACGCCGATGCACAATAAACCAGGCTCAGTGGGCCAATTTATGCCCGGTATTGAATATAAATTAGCGATAATTCCAGATATCAATGATGGTGGCAGGCTCAGTGTTAAAGGCCCCAATGTGATGTTAGGTTATATGTTTTTTGATAATCCCGGTGTGTTAGTGCCGCCGATGGATAATTGGTATGACACTGGTGATATTGTCTCGATCGATAAAGACGGTTATATCACCATACAAGGTAGAGCAAAACGTTTTGCTAAAATTGGCGGCGAAATGGTATCGCTCGCTTTTGTTGAGCACTATATCGACAAATTATGGCCCAATGAACAGCATGCTGTTGTGTCTGTGCCCGATGAGAAAAAGGGTGAGCAGCTAGTGCTGCTAACAACCTTTGAGGATGCTGAAAAAATCCATATCGTTCAATATGCCAAAGCGCATGGGATCAGTGAATTAGCTGTGCCCAAAGTCATTCAAATCGTACCCACGCTACCACTACTGGGAAGTGGCAAAGTAGATTATTCGGCGGTGCAGGCGTTGGTTAAATAGATCATTGTTGCAGCCAAAATCTCGGTTCCTTAGCGTTCTTTCAAACGTAATAAGTGCTCAACCGCGATCTGTTGGTTGGTTTGGCGTAATTGAAAATGAAAAACCCAATTCCTTAATAATTACGCCTAAAGTGTGGAGTTTTGGGTTACCAGATTTTGAAAGTGTTCGATAAAGACTTTGTCTGTTTAGATCTGTTTTCGTGGCAAGTTTAGAAATTCCTCCTTTTGCTTGTGCAACATTACGAAGTGCTAACAAAAATGCTTCCATATTATCATCTTCTTGATATTCATCGAAAGCTACTTGTAAATATGCTGCTGCTTCTTCAGGGTCGCGCAACGACTGAATTAATTCGTCATAATAACTAGTGGTATTCTTCAGTAATTTTTGTTTGCTCATCGCATCTTTCCTTTAACTCATTAATATAGCGTTTTGCTTTTTCAATGTCTCTTGTCTGCGTACTTTTGTCACCACCACATAATAGAATGACAATCTCATTTTCAAAAATGGTATAATATATTCTATATCCGCTGCCAAATTGTAATCTTAATTCCCAAAGATTATTTGCAATTAACTTATAATCTCCAAAATTACCTAAAGAAACTCTATCTAATCTTGCCCTTATGCGAGCTTTTGTTATTTTATCTTTAATTAAAGAGAGCCATTCGCGAAATGGTGACTTTCCTTGTGGATCTGTGTATATCCTTATATTAATCATTTTTACCTCTCAGAAATATTGTCGCTCACAAGCGACAAGGTGTCAATAACTCAATTTTAGAAATCAAATTCAGGGGTTAATGATTATATAAATCAATGGGTTATGAAAAAGCTGCTGTTCAATAAGTTAAATTGTTCAGTAAAAATGAATATCCAAAAACAATGAACACTCATTATTTTGAAAGCCCATTAAAAAAGCACAATATCAATATAAACCCTGTAAAAATACCCTGCCAATTTACTCAAAATCTCAAAAAATAGGCTAAATTTCCCTAATGCAATGTCAAAAATTTGACGTTCACTGTTTTCTTTCGAAAGATAATGGGGAGAAGTTATGAGAGTATTATTATTAGCAGTATTGATGAGTGTAGCTACCGCTTCATTCGCCGGTCAATTACGAGAAACCAGTTATGCTCCCCCTGTGGATGCCGCTGGCTGGAAACATCGTTTTGATGGTTACTATGGTGATGGATTTGGTAACTACTGGGATCTCAATTGCAAGCAAGTGCATACAAATGGTCGTTACTACCATAAATATCATGGTCGCTACTATCCTATGTATCGTTATCCAAGATTTGGCTATTATGGACATCACTATCATCCTTTCTTTATGAAACATGCACAAAATCATCCTAAAGGGTTCTATCGTTGCTGGAACCGTGAAGGTTTATCCGTTGAATGCTATAAACAAAGTGGCAAACGCGGTTAAGAAAGTGATAATAAAAAAAGGGAGCTTTGGCTCCCTTTTTTTTAGCGGTTTTTTGTTTTGAATCCAAGTGTACCTTTGGAACAACTGTAGCCTGGATTTTTTTGCGCTTGATTTTGTCTCTTTAGAGCTCTTTTTTCCGCGTTCTTATATTGCGTTAAAAGTGTTTGCTCTCTTTGAAGTTGTCTTAAAAAATCGTTGGCGTTTCCTGTTTGAGATTGTTCACCATCTTGAGAAAGATCGGGCATTTGTGGGCCTTGCTTCATGAGATTAACCTCTTATTTTTATTAAAACGGCGCTACTTTAGCAGATAAGAATTTTAAAAACAAAGCTTACTTAGATGCCAAACAATTTTGTAAAGAAGACGCTATGCCAAGCATAATTTCTTGATAAGCATCAGGGCCTGCTTTTATTCTGGCGCCTAAAGGATCAAGCTCTGTGAACGTAACACCGGCATCATTTAGCAACCGTTCAATATTACTATCGTTAAACTCAGTTTCTCTAAAAACGCACTTCACCTTTTTATCGCGAATGAGTTTTTTGACATCGTTTAAAGCTTTAGCGCTGATAGGTAAATGTGGATTGAGCATAAAGGTGCCAGCGGCATTTAAATTAAATTCATTTTCAAAATAATGATAACCATCGTGATAAACCAGAAACGGCGTCTCATGAACATTTTGAAGTTTTTTATCTATAGATGCTTTTAATGCTTTGAGGGATTTTTGTAATTGTTGTGCATTATGATGATAAACGCTTTGGTTTGCTTGGTCTATTTTAGATAAATATTGTTCAACATAATTAACAACGATGATGGCATTATCTACGGATAACCAAAAATGCGGATCTATTGTCTCGTCACGATAGTCATGTGTATGATCGTGATCATGTTCATGCGCATGATCTTCCCAAAGGCGCCCCTGACGTTGCGCTAATAAATGTAACGTTGGGATCTTAAGAAAAGTAATTATGCCATAAGCTGGCTTGAGCTCTTTAAGGGGACGCTCCATAAAAAGTTCTAAAGAAGGGCCCACCCACATCACCAACTGTGCTTGTTGTAATTGTTTTAAGGTTGAAGGCTTTAGCGCAAAGGTGTGGGGAGAGGCATCATTTGGCAATAAAAGCACGGGCTCGCCAACGCCGTGCATGATTTTCGTCACTAAAGCGTGTAGGGGCTTAATGGTTACCACCACCTTAGGCGCAGCAAAGCAGCTAAAGCTGAGAAGCAGGGAAATCAGTATGGCAAGGCGTTTTAGCATGGTTTCTTATAGGTGTTCATCTTGAGTAGTGCTAGAATTTACCACATCTGTTACTATCATTAAAGTTATGAGCCCAACCACTACTACACCTCTTATTCAAGTCCAAGCGTTATCCTATGTGGATAAAAAGCGCACTTTACTTGATGACGTTGAATTAACCTTAACCCGCGACCAAATTGTATCGGTAATTGGTCCTAATGGGGCGGGCAAAACAACTTTGGTCAAGTTGGTGGTCGGATTATTAACGCCAACCTCAGGCACCATCACGCGTGCTCCTGGTTTGACAATAGGTTATATGCCACAGCGCATCCATATTAGCCCGATTTTTCCACTCACGGTCGGGCGATTTTTACAATTAAACCAAACTTGGTCGCAAGATGAACTAAACGAAATGCTCAATGAAGTGGGTGTTGCACATGTTATCAATACCCCCTTAGATGCCATATCAGGTGGAGAACTACAGCGTGTATTATTAGCGCGTGCCTTATTACGTCAACCTGCGCTTTTAGTTTTAGATGAGCCAGCACAAGGCGTTGATCTGATCGGTCAAGGTGAGCTTTATGACTTGATAGCCAAGATCAGAGATAAGCATCATTGCGCCATCTTGTTAGTGTCTCATGACTTAAATGTGGTGATGGCACGTACCGATACCGTGGTTTGTTTGAATCAACATGTGTGTTGTTCAGGACACCCAGAAGAGGTGAGTCGAGATCCTGCTTTTGCGCAACTATTTGGAAAAGCAGCACAAGGTTTAGCGTTTTATACTCACCGTCATGATCATCATCATGATTTGCATGGTAAAGTCGTCGACCCTCACAAGGGGCACAAACATGACTGAATTCTTAATAGCGAATTTTGGCTACTTATTTATTCCTTTAATAGGAGGAATAGGTGTGGCGTTGCTGGCTGGCCCATTAGGCTCAGTGATGGTGTGGCGTCGTTTAGCGTATTTTGGCGATACCTTGTCGCACTCTGGTTTATTAGGCATAACCCTTGCCATTGCTTTGCATCTCAATATTATTATCGGTGTTTGCTTAATCGCTGTGGCCGTTGCTTGCTTGTTACTCAAGCTGCAATCGCAGGTTAAAGTGGCGAGTGACACCTTGTTGGGCATACTTTCTCACACCTCCCTAGCGCTGGGTTTATTGGTGTTGGCGCTGATGCAAGATTTGCGAGTGGATGTACTGGGCTTTTTATATGGCGATATTTTAACTATCACTTGGCGTGATGTGGTGGGGATCTATGCGGGTGCAGGTGTGGTACTTTTCTTTATGAAACTGCTATGGGAAAAGCTTTTGCTACTTACTGTGGATGCAGACTTAGCCAAAGTAGAAGGCGTGTCGATTGAGCGCATTTCATTCTTTTACACCATTTTATTGGCGATTGTTGTAGCTGTGGCCTTGAAACTGGTTGGTGTTTTACTCATCACAGCACTTTTGGTTATTCCTGCCGCGGGGGCTAGACCTTTGGCGCGCAGCCCAGAAAGGATGGCGCTTATGGCGAGCTGTATCGGTATGCTCTCAGTGATAGGGGGGATGCTGATGTCTCATTTTTGGGATCTGCCAGCAGGTCCTGCCATTGTGGTTATCAGTGCCTGTATTTTGCTGGTAACGACAGCTGTTTCAAAATATAAGCCGTTCAACTAAATTATATTTTTTCAGAGAATTAACTAATTTATTTTGCATTGTAAAAAAGTCCGTGGTAGTGTTGATTTTCGTTCAAAAAAATAGACTAAAAATGAGCGAATAATTTGAGATTAGTAAAGCAGTTTTAGGAGGTTGTATGCCACGTTTGACTTTCGATCTTGGTGATCTTTATCAAGATACTAAAGGGATGTTGAGTGAATTTGTCATGTTCTTAAGAGAGCCCAAAGAAGCTCCCCCTGTTGTTCGTAACATTAAAATGGCGCATTGGCCTCTAGAAGACAACGATAAGAACCCAGTTGGTTCTTTTGCTCCTGAAATTTATGAATTGGCATGCGTTCGCGGTTTAATTGCTCAGCAAGCAGAAGATGCTTTTATGGCAGCAAATCCTGATGCCACCTTGCAAGACAAACAAAATCAAGCTTTTTACAGCAAATTGTATAAAGAAGATGGCACAGCAAAAACGCCATTTGAATTAGCGATATTGCCTGTGATTTATTCAGACTATAACAATGACGCGATTGAAAAAGTTAGAGCGTACGTTAAGCCTGAACTCATGAATCGTACACAAAAGGGTCAGCCTTTACCCCCAACCGTTTATAAATATATTACCAAATCAGATTATTTGAAAAATCTGCATTTGATCAATTTACGAGCAGTTGCACCTCGTGATGTCACCGTTGATATTGCAAATCCTGCTGATAGAACAACCAAACGTGAAAGAGCTTTTCATTATATTGCACAAAGAGCGTCAATGATTTTGACCTTGTTTGCTGTATTAGCCGTTACGGCGAGCACACCAGCTTGGTTCTTTGCGGCAGCGATGGGTGTTGTTTTGGCTGATTGGTGCGGTAAAGAATTTGGTACTTTTGGTACAGCTGAAACCTTATTGCGTGATTTAAGCAGTAACTTTTTAAAGGATTTCCGTTGGGGCGATAAAGTCAGTCTCAAAAAGACTTTAAAAACAGCTGCCTTAGGTGCCGCGATTGGCTATGTTGCCTTTCTTGCGGTAACTGGCGCTGCCGCTGGTGTTATGGCGTTACCTATCTGGAACGCAGGCCTTGCAGGTATGGGTGCAACAGCGTTAACCGCTTTACAATATGCAGCAGCAGGTTTTGCAGCAAGTGCCGCTGGCATGATGGTTGTTGTTGGTGCTAAGGATGCCAATCACTTTTTCTGGGGCATGGGTATTTGGGACAAGCAAATTGATTTTTCTAAAGAAAAACAATTGCCTGCTTTAACCAAACAAGCTGAGCTAAAAGAATATAACCACAAGCATGAAGAAAACTTTGTTGCAGATTGCAAGTTTGCAGGTAAAGAATTGACTGCACAGCAAAGTGCGCAATTGCATGCCATTTATGCTCAGTTGGATAATTTCACGGATGCTGTTTTTGCAGCGCCCGAGGAAGCATCAGCAAACGTGACTTCGCTTAAAGATGTTCGTGAAGCCAAAGCAAAAGGGAAAGCGAAAGCGGCCCCTGCGCTAGATGCTCAAGAGCAAAAAAAGGCGAAAAAGAGCGCAAAAAAGTAAGTGTTTAATCTCACAATAAAGAACGGCGCTTTATGCGCCGTTTTTTTTTAAGAGATCCAAATTTTAGATCCTCTATGTCGTTCAGCTTATTCCTCTTATCTTCTACCCTTATCCGTTTGTCTGCAATTTGAACCTTGTTGTAAATAAATGATCTATGATTCTACTATTGAATTTGGGGAATCAGGATCTGACATGGAAAAATTTTCTGGCTTTTGGCTTTCACACCAAATAGCAAGATTTAAAAGTTGGTGCTTATCTTTTTCGTTTCTACATTTTTTGCAGCAGTATAAATTAAAAAAGCTGATAAAATATGCCAAAAAATCAATACCCTATTATCAAGCATTTAGTGCAAAAAGTTTTCATCAGTTGCCAATTATTGATAAAACGGTGATGCAAGAAAATTTTCAAATGATGAACACTAAAGGCGTGTCTCTTGAATCAATAAAAGATGATGATTATTTACAAGATTTGCCTTTTGCCAATCACTCTTTGGGCACATCCGGTGAACCTAGTGTCTATTTATACTCTGCGCATGAAAAAAGTGAAGAGCTTCATAGTTTATTAGCGAAGATTGCGCCTATCAATCTATTTCCTCAAAAGGTGGCTATTTTTTATTTGAGCCAGCGGCCCTATTTTGCCAATATCAATACCTCTTTTTTAAAGTGGCGATTCTTTGATTTAAAAACAGATATTGAACGCCTCATTACTAACTTGAATCAATTTTCTCCTGATGTGCTGATTGCGCCTGTGCAAACATTGTGCAAATTAGCGCTATATCAAAATGAAAATAAAATTTCGCTTAAACCTAAGAAAATTATTGCGACTTTCGAGGTCCTCACGCCGTTTGAAGAAAAATTAATTGCCACAACCTTTTCTCAAAATGTTCATCAACTTTATCAATGCGCCGAAGGATTTCTAGGAACAACCTGTGAAATGGGGGTTTTGCACTTAAATGAAGAGCACTATTATATTGAAAAAGAATGGATAGATGATAAAAAAGAAAAATTTGTCCCCGTTATAACAGCACTACATCGATTTCATCATCCGCTCATTCGCTATCGGATGAATGATATCCTTAACATTAAAAAAACAGCTTGCTCTTGTGGTAGCCCTCATACGGCAGTTGAGGGTATCATCGGACGTTGCGAAGATATGTTGTACTTTCAAAAGTATGGCAATAACCCTTCTTTAAAGACAGTATTTGCTGATGATATCCATCTTGCCATCGGTCGTGCCAGTGGTGGAATAGAAAAATACCAATTGCTGCAATCTTCACCATTAAGTGTTGAAATTAAGTTAAAAGCCACTAACTTTGCGCTTGCAAAACATTGTATCAGCCAACAACTTGAAAAATTGGCGCACTCATTAGGTGTGAGATGCCCTTTCTTTGAGTTCACCACTTTAGATGCACCACCAACCTCCAGCCTGTTCAGGCAAACCATGCGCCTGGTTAAAAACGCATTATAATCTTTTTTTATTCTTAGCTACTCTTTAGTGTTAGGTCAGCATGATTTAGTAAATGCTGTATAGATATGTGCTGTGAATATAACCAAGAGAGTCGTTATGCTCAAGAACAAAAAAATTGAAGAAATCAGGAAACAAGTTGAAGAAACACAAAAGATTATGGCAAAAAATATAGAAAAAGCCATTGTTCGTGGTAAAGCTCTGGAAGAGTTAAAAGAAAAAACACAAGCCATAAAGGGCAAATCACATCACTTTGCAAAGGGTGCTGTTAGTTTAAAACGCCAGCTACAATGGCGTAATATTCAACTAACAACTTTAATCGTCGGTATTCTTATCGGTGGCATGTGTGGTGCATTAGGAGGAGCCTCCACCGTTGGCATAGCGTTATATGCGGGAATTGGTGGAATAATTTTTTATTTCATTGCACGTTTGGCGTCAGAGATCCAACAAAAATTAAATCCTTTTTCTTTAAAACAATGGGGTCATTCCCCCGATAAAGAAACTAAAGTAAACTCAGCGTTTAAAAAATTTAAAGGACTTTTTTCAATGGGCAAAAAGAAGGATTTCAAGCCAGTTGAGGCTGCAGCCAGAGAAATTTCAACACCAAATGATGATGACGCGCCACTCACCGAGCAAGAAATAGCAGATTTAGAGCAAGTAAAGCAGGATATGGAGGCCGTTAAGAAATTAGAGGCACTCAAAGCGCAGCAGTTAATTGAAAGAGGGCAATTGTTAGAGCAGGCTACGGGAAAAGCAACAGAGCTTAATCAAGATACAGCCAAGCTGACACAAACTGCACATCAGGTACAACGTTATGAGGAAGCTAAAGATCACCATCTCAATTCTATTTTAATTGGTATGGGCGGTGTTGCGATAGGCGCAGGTTATGGATTTTTAATGGGCTATTCGTGGCCACTCATGGTTGTATTTGGTGTATTAGCAGGATCTTTAACCTATGGGTTAAGTACCTTTGCTTCAAAAATACTTGAAAAAGTGGTGAGTGTTGGAGATTGGTTTAAATCATTTTCTACGAGACAGTTTTCGAGTTCGCCTCAACGTGTTTATCATCCCTATCAGGCACAATCCTCATTTGAACAATCAAAGACAATCTTCATGCGTTTTAAAGCAAAACCTGAATCTGTGAATGTAACACCTTCCGATGATGTAACGGTACAACATAAGCGTTTAAGGCGCTAGTGTGCGTAAAACCTGCTAAGCTTATTGGCGCAGCAGGAAACGCTGTGATTTAAGTAAAATAACTTGATTTTTGTTTCACGCTTTATTACATTAGCGAAAATCAACTTTTTGTTGCGGCATTATGATTCATTCGTTTATTTCCGCTTGTGTATATGCAGCCAAAAAACTACACAATTTTTGTCAAAACTCATTTCAAAGAACTGAGCCTGATGTTCCACAGTTACATCGTTTTAGTGCGTGGGGCAATAAACCAACGGTAGCCCATCTTATTTCAGAGGGAGTGGATATCAACAAAACACATTGCTATCAGGATGATAATGATTATGTTACGGCAATGGCGGTTGCTACAAATCCACAGATTATTGAAATGCTGATGGATGCAGGTGGTATAGATAGTCATGATTTAAAGCTAATTGGTCACAGCCTAGGTTTGCAAGGTAGTATTTTCTTAAAGGGAAAAGAAAATAGCTATGGTATTAATTATGAAGGCATGAGCGAAGAGAGAGCTTTTCCCATCGTTGCGCACCACATTGGTTTATTTGAAAAGAAAATTCTAGAAGAGAGCACGGGGACGGCCTTTAATGGTGCTGAGAAAAAGGCGCTGAATATTATTTCGCAAGCATTTGATCAATTTGTTCGTCACAGGGATGATAAATTTTTTAATCCATCTCTTAGCTATCATCAAGGGAAGGCATTAATTATTCGTTGCGTCTGGCCTGGTCACACAGGGTTTACGTTACTATATAAAGACAAATTGTATATCGCAAATAAAGGGGGGAATACGCTTATTCCCAGTATCAGTTGCTACCAGATTGATGCCGGTTATTTGAAAAGTTTATCTGTCGTCGATTTTTCTAGTTTGATAGAATCTATCGGTAAGAAACGTAAAAATATATTTTCAAGCAATTTATCACTCAAGGGATTTAAAAAACTTAATCCACGCTTATTATACTATAAACGCTTGAGTCGCCAAAAAAATAAAAACTGCTCATATTCAAATGTAAAACGGGGTTTTGAAG
This sequence comes from Uncultured Candidatus Berkiella sp., assembly GCA_964606325.1. GTDB lineage: Bacteria > Pseudomonadota > Gammaproteobacteria > Berkiellales > Berkiellaceae > Berkiella. The sequence goes on along the minus strand of CAZSGE010000029.1, from coordinate 12,518 downwards.
TGATTTTGACAGCACTGTTGGATGATAGTGCATTAACATGGGAAAATAAAATAGATAAAGAAAAAATGTATGAAGCATTTACGATGTTTGATAGATTATCTAGCATAGACGAGTATACTGAAAAATATAAACTTTCTCCTAATCCGCAAGTGTGGGAACCACTTTTAACCTATTTACGTGATAAGTCTGGTTTAAGCGAGCGCACGAAATTTATTGCTGCCTATATCATACATAAATTGAAAGGCTCAGCTATCAACTTGTCTGACGATGAAATTATCCATCGTATGAATAAAATACAATCTTGTCGCAATTATATGTGGAAATTTTATACGCTTGCTGGTCGATTTGAAGATCTGTTGTTTGAGAATAAAAACCGCATCGAAAATATCAAAAAAATAGTTTGCCATGTTCCATTTATTTGGCGTCGCCAAAGAGCGAAAGCGTTGAGTGTAGGTTTTTTAGAGAAAGTTAATGTCAAACCGCCCAGGTATAATTAGGCTTGTAGTATTTTTTTCATATAGTAGCGTTTATGGTTAGGTGGGCAATTATCTAGAACACCATAGATTTCAAAACCGTTTTTCTCATAGAAATCTTTGGCTTGAAAATCAAAAGTATCTAAATGAATTAAATGACATTGCTGTGCTTTAGCATCTTCTTCAACTTTGTTTAGTAATGTGGTGCCCAAACCTTGACCACGGTAATGATCGTTTATCCATAAAATATCTACAAAGACCACGCCCCAACAATAAATTCGAGCTAAAATACCGCCAATCACAACGCCTTGTTGATTTTTAACAGAATAGCTTAAATCTACATGAGAGGGGTGCGTAAAAGGCACTTGGGCTGCGTTAAATTGAACGAGTGCATCGATAATGATTTTCTTTTCATCATCTGTGCATTTTTTAATTTCTTTAAAATCATCCATGATTTAATCCTATGCAATCTTTACCTTTTGAGAGGGAAAGAATAGGCAAAATTAGCTATTTGTTTATACCATATTAGCATAATGATGCATAATTTCTTTGAAATCTCTGGCAATGGCATTTGGCTTATCGGTCGTTGTAAAGATAGCCATTAACTGCCCTTGCGGGTTCACCAATAAAATAGCGCCGCCATGCTCAATACGTTCTTTATCGATAGGCAATTTTTGTTCTTCTTGAACATGAACGCCTACTTTACGAGCAAGCTCGGTAACATCATTTTTGTTACCCGTTAATCCTTTGATACTCGCGTTGCTAAGTTTATCTTGTTGCAGATATTTTTTAAGTGTTTCTGGGGTGTCATGTGTTGGATCTATTGAAACAAATATAAATTGCACATTTGGGTTAGCACCTAATTTTTCAGAGATCTGATTCATTGCGCCCAATGTTGCAGGGCAAACATCAGGGCAATGACTATAGCCAAAAAACAGAAATGACCATCTGTTTTTAAGCCTTGAATTCGTAAATGGTTTGCCATCAGTATCAGTCAACTTAAATTTAGGCAGTTGATGTGGTTGTGGTAAAGCAGTACCCACCGTGAGTGGCAGGGTTGTGAAAGCATTAGAGGCTGTTTGTGTTGATGCTATATTTTGATTGTCACGCCAAACACCAATCGCTATGGCGATGCCAATAATCAAAATAATGAATAAAGTGTGCTTTTTCATACTAACCCTAATATCAATTCAATAAAAAATGTAAATAATGGTCGACCAACAAACCAATAAATAAGGCCATCAAGTAAATAATTGAATAAGTAAATGTGCTCATGGCAACGCGAGGGTCGTCAGAGAAATATAATTTAATCCCATAATAGAGAAAGCCTGCCCCAAGACCTAAAGCACTAATGAGATAAGTGATGCCGCACATGCCAGTCAGAAAAGGAAGCACGGTGCAGGCAATCAGCAAAACGGTGTAAAGTAAAATACACAATTTGGTGAATAAGATCCCATGGGTAACAGGTAGCATCGGTAATTTTGCTTTGGCGTAATCCTCATGGCGATAAATTGCCAGAGCCCAAAAGTGTGGGGGGGTCCAAGTGAAAATGATAAGCACCAATAATAAGCCAAAGGGATCAATTTGTCCGGTAACCGCAGTCCAACCCAGCAAAGGAGGGGCAGCGCCAGCAGCACCACCAATAACAATATTTTGAGGGGTCGCACGTTTTAAAAAAATAGTATAAAACAACGCATAGCCGACTAAGCTGATGAGCGTTAGCCAAGCAGTGACATAATTGACAAAATAAATCAGAACCCCAAGACCAAATGTTCCCAGCGATAAAGCAAACAACATGCCTTGAATTGGACCAACTCGACCTTGAGCGAGAGGTCTGTTTTGGGTACGTCGCATATGAATATCGATATGACGTTCAACCAATTGATTGATAACCGCAGCCGAGCCAGCGCAACAGGCAATGCCTAGGGTGCCAAAAATCATGGCATTTAAGGGAAATATTTCAGCAGGGCTGGCCAGCAGCATTCCGACCCATGCTGTGAGTAACATTAAAGCCACAACGCGAGGTTTGGTTAATTCCCAATAATCACGCCACAGTGTTGGTTTAACAAGCGCCACTTTACTCATCATGGCTCCTTGATTTGATGAGCACATAATTTGTTGTGATCAGTGTGAGCAACAACAATACCGCGATGCCATTATGCATGACGGCAATGCTTAATGGTAAATGCATCACAACGTTTGAGATCCCAAGGCACACTTGAATCAGCAATAAAAAAGTTATTGCATGGCTGCAACCTATCAAGAGTTTTCTGGATGAAGGATTTTGTTTGCTGATTTGGTATAAACGAAAACTTAAAAAACTTCCCAATAACAAGGTTATTAATGCACCAAATCGATGTGAAACATGAATGGTTGTTTTTTCAACGGCATCCATAAATGCAAGGGGTTCACTGATGCCTATAGCGCCTAACATATTAAAAGCTTTAACGCTCATGTTGGGTAATAATTTGCCTTGGCAAAGGGGAAAATCGGGGCAAATCAGAGCCGCATAGTTAGCGCTTGTCCAACCGCCCAAAGCAATTTGTAAAAATAACACTAATAAAGTTGTCATGGCGAGATAGGATAAGTTGTTAGGAATATTGGCTTTGGGAAGTGTTGGGAAACGCAAAAATAACCAACATAGCCATAAAAGTGACAGCGTACAAAACCCACCTAACAAATGGCTCATGACAACAAGTGGCAGCAATTTTAAAGTGACTGTCCACATGCCGAGGATCCCTTGTCCTATCACTAGGAATACGAGTATAGAGGGTAACCAAACCGGAAGGTGAGTTCTTTTACGATTCATAAATGCCAATATGGCAATACAGAGAATCAAACAGCCTAAACTTTCTGCAAAATAACGATGCGTCATTTCAGTTTGTGCTTTTGTGATATCCACGGGCGATTGCGGAAAAGCACTTTGTGCTTGTGTAATCTCGCTTTCAGTGGTGGGTGCACTGAGTTGGCCATAACAGCCTGGCCAATCAGGACAACCCAGTCCTGCGTCAGATAATCTAGTGTAAGCGCCAATTAAAATAACGCAAAAAGCAAGCGCGATGCTTGCTTTAATAATGTGGTTTAACCAAGGTGTTGATTTATCCAATTTTTGAAACTCTTAATAAACGTTTTAAATCGCTTAAAATCGCTTTTGCCTCAATATCAGCATCATAGTGCATCATGATATTGCCTTTGGGATCGATAATATAGACTTCACCTACCGTCTCTCTGGCATCGCTATTGCTGATTTGATTAAACAAGATATCATAATCTTTGAGTGCAATATTGGCACGTGGCATATCAGGATAATTTTCACCTAAATACGTTTCACAAACACTGACGTCACATTTGGGATGTGCTAAATATAAACGCTCTAGTCGATTAGCATCTTTGCCTAATGCCGTGCGAATTTGGCGCATGTTATAGAGTATGTCATGGCAGGTTTGTTGGCACTTAGCGGGGCTTGCATAAACCAGCACCCACTTGCCATTTAAGCTTTCGCCTAGAAAGGTCTTTTTCTCACCAATGTTATACAGCGGTGTTTTAGCAATGTTCACGGGAGGCGTAATCAAATCGCCGTGATTGCTCATCCGAAATTCGTGTTTTTCCGCTTTTTGTACCATGGACCAAGCAAACAAAAAAGGCCCTGCAATAACAAGAAAAAATAACAAAAGGATAAGTTTGGGATTCTTAAAAGCAGTCGCTTTTGGCACTTGATTCATGCTTTACCTCTAAAGTGATAGGCTGCTGCCAAACTCAAGACCAACAAAACGGCGGCTAAAGAGAACCATTGAAACGCATAACCTCGATGACGAGCCGGCGAGATAGTGGTAACGATTTTCTCTTGCGCTTCAAATACATAGGGTGAGTTTTTATCTAATACAACTAACATTTGATGAATTTTTTTACCTGTTAGTTTTTGTAGCAACGCTAAGTCGAGTTGCTGCACCCTTAATGGCCATTGGATTGAGTCAGTTTCCAGCGCTTGATGAATAAACGGGTTACGATACGCAAAATCTAAATAACCTTCAATGGTAACTTCACCCTTCACGCCAGGTAAACTGGGAAGTCGCGATCGTGAGGCACCGATTGGGATCCAACCCTGATTAACCAAGATCACACTGTTATCGCTGAGGCTAAGGGGAACAAAAACATGATAGCCAATCGCGCCATTATTTGTTTTGTTGTCTAACAAAATTGTGTAGTGGTTGAGAAAGTGTCCCTGCAGTGAAATACGGCGGTAGCGTAAATCTTTTGCATGTATGGTTTGTGATATCTCCTCTTGTCCTAACACAATATGCTGCTGGCCTTTATCCGCTTGCGCCAGTAGAGCATCCTTTTGCTTCGCTCGCGAAAGTTGCCAAAAACCTAAGCCACACAATAAAGTTGTTAGTGATACAATGAGTAGTATTATCGCACCTATTTTAAAAGGTCTTAAATTCATGGAAAACCACTGGCTTATCAAATTAGTTATATATGCTTTTATGATCTCAATTGTGTACGCGCTGGGATCAGGACTTTACTACCTACTTTATAGGCGAGATAAAAGCGACAAAGCTGTTAAAGCTTTAACAGTGAGGATAGGTTTATCATTGGGGTTATTTGTTTTACTACTCGTGGCTTTTGCTATGGGGTGGTTAAGGCCCCATAGCATTATGCCTATAGCCAATACACAAACACAAAAAGAAACAACCACACCACATCCACAAAATGCCAATACCACGCCACAGCTTCAAAACCAAAGTGGTGCTCAGGAGTAAAGTGACCTTTTAGGCATCGCAACAAAATAACGATAAGCATAATCGTACCAATCGTTACATGCGCGCCATGGAAACCTGTGAGCATAAAAAACGTTGAGCCGTAAATACCCGAGCCCAAGGTTAATCCGTAGTGGTGATAAGCTTCATAATATTCATAAGCTTGGCAGCACAAGAAAGTCGCGCCTAATAATACAGTCGCAAATAAGCCAATAATGAGCAGAGCTCTTTTTTGCTTCACTAATCCCCAATGCGCAATCGTGACAGTCACGCCGCTGGTTAACAAGATCAGGGTATTTAATGCAGGGAGCCCCCAGGTGTTAATAATTTCCTTGGGCGCTGGGAAAAGCTGTGGATCTGGCGTATTAAGCAATGGCCAAACGGCTTTAAATTGTGGCCATAATAAGTGTGAAGCCCCTCTGTCGCCTTCACCACCTAGCCAGGGCACAGAAAATGCACGGGCATAGAATAAAGCGCCAAAAAAGGCAGCAAAGAACATCACTTCAGAAAAAATAAACCAGGCCATGCCCCAGCGAAAGGACCTATCCATTTGTTTGGAATATAAGCCTTGATGGCTCTCTCGAATAACATCTCGAAACCAGCCAAACATCATATAGGCAACGACAAGTGAGCCTGCAAAAAATAAATAATGCCCGATTGGCTTTCCTTGGATCCAATTGGCCAAACCTACCATAAATATACCAAGCCCCAATGAGCCGGTAATAGGCCAGTGGCTTTGTGCTGGCACATAGTAATGTTCATGGTGATGCGGCTTTTGCGACATTCAAGATCTCCCTATTTTTGGGTCACATCAAATAAAGTGTAGGCTAATGTTATGGTTTTAATTTCTTCAGGAAGCTTAGGATCAACCGCAAAGACTAATGGCATATCTTTGCCTTCATTTGCAAGGAGCGGTTGATGTTGAAAGCAAAAGCATTCCATTTTTTTTACGTGTTTTGCAACCAGTCCTGGGCTAACGCTGGGAATAGCTTGAACCACTTTGGGTTTATCGCTTAAATTTTTGACCCAAAAAGTGGTATTGATATATTCACCTGGGTGCACAGTGTATTTTCTAACTTTAGTATTAAATTCGTTCTCTGAATCAGGGAGCGATTCATTTAAGGTTGCTAGCAATATGACGGTTATATTTCGGGTTTTATCAATATCAGAACTGACGGTTTCAACCATGCCAGATGTTTTGCCATTTAACCCGGTTGTTTTGCACAACACACTGTAAAGAGGTACTAAAGCAAAACAAAACCCAAACATGCCAACCACGACGAAAGTTAAAACGGTAAGATGTTTGCGCAATTTTTTGGTGGGCTGTGTTGTCATGTCTTTTTCAATGTGCCCCCATAGAGGGCACATTCCTTTACTTATTTCACGATAGGGGGTGTAGTGAAGCTATGGTAAGGAGGAGGTGAAGACAATGTCCATTCTAAACCTTCTGCATTTTCCCATACTTGATCGGTTGCTTTTTTGCCGCCGCGAATGGTTTTAATAACGATATACAAAAAGAGAATTTGGCTCGCGCCAAAAACAAACGCGCCCACACTGGCGATTTGGTTAAATTCAGCAAACTGCAACGCATAATCAGGAATTCGACGTGGCATACCCGCTAATCCCAAGAAATGCATGGGAAAGAAAGTAATGTTGATAGAAATAAACGATAACCAAAAGTGAGTTTTGCCAAGCACTTCTGAGTACATATGACCTGTCCACTTAGGTAACCAATAATAAGCGGCAGCCATAATGGAGAATATCGCGCCTGGCACTAATACGTAGTGGAAATGGGCAACGACAAAATAGGTATCTTGGTATTGAAAATCCGCAGGCGCAATAGCAAGCATCAATCCTGAAAATCCGCCCAAGGTGAATAAAAAGATAAACGCCAGCGTAAATAACATAGGGGTTTCAAAAGAAAGGGAGCCTCTGAACATGGTCGCTGTCCAATTGAACACTTTCACGCCAGTTGGTACTGCGATTAACATGGTGGCGTACATAAAAAACAGTTCAGCCGCCAGTGGCATCCCCGTGGTGAACATGTGATGCGCCCAAACGATAAAGGAAAGAAACGCAATCGAAGCAATCGCATACACCATGGAGGCATAGCCAAATAATGTTTTGCGTGTAAAGGTAGGTAAAATCTGTGAAATAACGCCAAAAGCCGGCAAAATCATAATATACACTTCAGGATGACCAAAGAACCAAAACACATGTTGGAACATCACTGGATCGCCACCGCCTGCGGCATTGAAAAAGCTGGTACCAAAATGTCTATCGGTTAGCATCATGGTGACACAGCCGGCCAATACGGGCATTACGGCAATCAGCAAGAAAGCGGTAATCAACCAAGACCAACAAAAGATAGGCATTTTCATTAAAGTCATGCCTGGTGCGCGCATATTCAAGATGGTGGCTATCACGTTGATGGCGCCCATAATGGATGACATTCCCATCAAATGAACCGCAAAAATGAAGAAATCAGTTGATGGTGGGCCAAACGTGGTAGATAAAGGTGCGTAAAAAGTCCAACCAAAATTAGGCGCCGAGCCTTCCATAAACAAGGTGCTGCCCATAATGCCAAAAGCAACTGGCAAAATCCAAAAGCTCCAGTTGTTTAACCGTGGTAACGCCATATCGGGCGCACCAACCATGAGTGGAATCATCCAATTTGCCAAGCCAACAAATGCAGGCATGACGGCGCCAAATACCATGATAAGACCATGCATCGTGGTTAATTGGTTAAAAAATTCTGGGTTGACTAATTGTTCGCCGGGCTTAAAGAGTTCAGCACGGATGAGCATTGCCATCGTGCCGCCAGCTAAAAACATAATAAAGCTAAACCAAAGGTACATACTACCGATGTCTTTATGATTGGTGGTGAGTACCCACCGCATTATCCCTTTGGCTGGACCATGGTCATGATCATCGTGATGATGATCATGCGTCGTTGCTGTATTTGATATGTTGCTTGCGCCCATTGTTTTTCCTTTCTTGGAAGTCTGACAACTTAGCCCGTAGGCTAGGTTTGCTTATGAAAGCACGTTTTTGTTTTTTGATTCATCACAGGGTGGCATGATAGCGAAATCTTCTGTTGCCTCATTTGCAGCGGCAGGCTTAGCAGCTTTTTGTTGCTCATCGACCCACGCTTTGTACTCAGCTTCAGATTTTGCTTCAACAACGATTGGCATATAGCCATGTTTAACACCGCATAATTCCGCACACTGACCGCGATAAACGCCGGGTTTATCGGCATCGACCAATGCCCAAACTTCGTTAATAAAGCCTGGGATTGCGTCTTTTTTCACACCAAAGGCAGGTACCCACCAAGAATGAATAACATCTTTGGCGGTGACCAGAAACTTGATTTTCTTGCCCACAGGAATGACTAGAGGTCTATCTACTTCTAATAAGTAATGTTCATTTTTGGGTGCTATATTGTTGATTTCATCTTCAGGCGTTGATAAATAGCTAAAGAAATTAATGTTCTCATCAACATAATCATAATGCCAATACCATCGATACCCGGTGATTTTAATGGTTACCTCGGCATCACGGGTGTCAGTCATTTCGATCAGCGTTTTGGTGGCAGGTACAGCCATCACAATCAAAATGATGAATGGAATAATTGTCCAAATAATTTCCACAGTGGTGCTTTCGTGAAAAGCGGCAGCTTGGTAGCCCGCTGCTTTACGATGACGAATAATCGCATAAATCATTAATCCATAAACAAGGATACCTATGGCAACGCACACCCATAAAATCACCATATGCAAATGGTGAATATTTTGGCTAACAGGTGTGACACCTTTGGACATATTTAGGTCATAGGCTGCAAAGGCATTGGAAGCATAAAGCCCAAGAAGGGTTACGATAAGGCTTGCTAGTTTCGGCAATCGAGACACGCCGTTTTCTCCATTCAATATTCTTCTCTAGCTGGAGATCAAGAACAATTAGTCAGTTCCTAAACGTACAAAGGGGCGCAAATGGCCTCTTTATCCCATTTCCATCCTAGAGCTGTGGTTAGTCTTATTCATTGCTTTTTTTGCGCTGCGCGTACTTTACCGTGTATCGCTTCCAAGGGAAAGAGGCTTATCGATGTAATCCTTGCAATCCACACTTACTTTTTTTTCTGTCTCTAAACAAAATGCAGTTAGACAATTACCCCAAACACAACCTGAGTCTAGGGGAAAGACAGCAGCATCGATAGATTGTGCATTCAGTGCGGCCCAATGACCAAAAATTATTTTTCGCTTTTCCATCATGCGACCAGGAAATGCAAACCATGGAATGAGTTCAGGATGCAGCGCAGGATTTCCTTTTGCCTTAAGCTCAAGATCGCCGGTTGGTGTACAAAAACGCATCCTTGTGAAGGCATTGGTAATAAATCGCAATCTATCCCAACCGCTTAAACCATCCTGCCAAGCGCTAGGTTCATTGCCAAAAAGATTCTCTAAGTAAGCAGCACTATGTGTGCCTTGCAAACAGTCCTCAACTTCTTGAGCGAGAGCTTGTGCTTTGCTCAGATCCCATAAGGGGTAAATCCCAGCATGGGTGAGCGTGAATCCTAAGTTAGCATCGTGATGTAACAAAGGGCGGGACTTAAGCCAAGCAAGTAAGTCCGATTTATCTGGGGCAGCCAAGATGTCGCCATAAGTATCTTTGGGATGCGCTCTAACGGCGCCTTGGTTAATAGCTAACAACGCTAAATCATGATTTCCCAGCACAATGACGGTATTAGGCAATGTTTTGATAAATCGCAATGTTTCTAGAGAATGATAACCACGATTGATGAGATCACCGGTAAACCACAATTGATCTTTTTGCGGATGATAGTTAATTTTATCAAGCAATTTTTCTAACGGGGGTAGGCAACCTTGTACATCGCCTATGGCATAGGTAGGCATTTTTAATTAACTAACTCTGGCAATGCAAGACTAAACGGTGAAATGATCGCATCAAAATAATTTCCGCTGCTATTGAGCATAGTATAAGTGCCATGCATGCTGCCCACAGGGGTTGAAAGAATAGCACCACTGGTATAGCGATAACTTTGGCCAGGTTGAATTAAAGGTTGCTCGCCCACAACGCCCTCGCCATGAACTTCTTGCGTATGGCCGTTACCATCAGTGATGATCCAATGTCTAGTAAGCAATCTGGCTGCTTTAGTGCCACGATTACTGATTGTAATGGTATAGCTAAACGCATAGCGTTGTTGGCTAGCATCAGAATGCTCGCGTAGAAATTGTGTTTGCGCACTTATACTGATGTGATTTTCAATCATACAGTAGCCTTGGTTGTTCATCACTTAACCAGAATACGAGCCCGGTCTCGTTTTTGCAAATTGCGGCAATTACGTTGGATGCTGGATTTTATGTAGCGCATCACTCAAGGCAACAAACTCAGCGATGCTGAGTGTTTCTGGACGCCTTAAAGGAGAGATGCCAAGTTCATCAAATACATTGGCAGGCACTAGGGAGATCAGTGCATTTTTCAGGGTTTTGCGTCGATGTGAAAAGGCCAGCGTCACTATTTGTGAAAACAGCTTTACATTGAGCGCTTTAGCATGGGGGCGGTTGTTGGTGTAGGGGACAAGCCTCACAATACTTGATGTCACTTTGGGGGGCGGAGAAAAAGATTTTGGCCCAACATCAAATAAGGCATGCACTTCACAGGCATATTGAACCATGATACTTAAGCGGCCATAGTCTTTACTATTAGGTTTGGCGGCCATGCGCGTTACCACTTCTTTTTGTAACATAAATAACATGTCTTCAATGACATAATCGTAATGCAATAAATGAAAGATTAGCGGTGTGGAAACGTTATAAGGTAAATTCCCAAAAACACGGAGCTTTTGAGTAGGCTCATGGATTAAGTTCTGAAAATCAAAGTCTAATGCATCACACTGGTGAACAGTTAATTTATCAGCCGTAAAAGAAGTTCGTAGTTTTTCACTCAAATCATGATCTATTTCGATGACTTGTAAATAGGGTATAACGCTTAATACTTCTTTGGTTAATGCGCCTAATCCTGCGCCGATTTCAACAATTTTTTGTGAAGGCTTTGGATTCAAAGCGCGAACGATATTGGATATCACATTGTGATCAATTAAGAAATTTTGACCAAAGCGTTTTCGTGGAATATGTTTTTGGTTCATGCCAACTCAATGCTGTTGTAAGGAAATGCGCAAGCTATCGCGGTGTTGATAGCTTTTTGTAAGCTGGATTCTTTTGCCAGACCGCTGCCCGCTAAATCAAGTGCGGTACCGTGATCAACTGACGTGCGTAAAAATGGTAACCCCAGGGTCATATTAACAATTTCCCCAAAATACAGTGCTTTGATGGGCGCTATTCCTTGATCATGATACATCGCTAAAATGGCATCAGATTTTTTTCTATTTTCTGGTGTAAAAGCGGTATCGCCAGACACAGGCCCTTGCAATGAAAGACCTTGCTGTTTTAGTTGATTGATCAGCGGAATCATTAGTGTTTGTTCTGCCGTACCTATCTGCCCGCCTTCACCCGCATGTGGATTTAACCCTAAAACGGTAATTTGGGGGCGAGATTTTTTAAAAATCTTAATGAGGCCTTCATGCAAAATGCGAATAGACGCTTCTAATCTTTCTTTTGTTAACAAACTGCTTACCCTGTCTAGGGGGCAATGTGTTGTTGTCATCCCCACGATCACTTCGGGGGTATAAAATGTCATTAAGACATCCGCAACATTGGCTAAATCAGCTAAGTATTCGGTATGTCCGCTAAAAATAGTTCCACTGGCTTGGATAATACCTTTATGAATGGGGCCCGTTACTAACGCGTCAAGCTGTTTGCTGGCACATAATTGATAAGCTTTTTGCAAAGTATTAAGCACATACGCACTGTTGGCGATATTTAATTCGCCAGGAATGCACTGTGCTAAAAGCGGTACATCGACAATCGCTAATTGATGTTTGCGATGAGGAATTGGCTTTTGTTTAGCATCAAAATCATATAACTCAATAGGAAGCCCTAACAGCTTTGCGCGAGCTTTTAATAAATCAGCAGAGCCTACTACAACGATCTGCGCGCCATGATCCTGACAAGCCAATTTAAGGCAAATATCAGGTCCAACGCCCGCAGGTTCACCGGTGGTTAATGCTAAACGCGCAACTCGCATCTTAGGTCTCATCAAGAATTTTGACATAAGCTTCATCACGTAACTGGCGAGCCCATGCTTGTAGTTTTTCTTCAAGTTTTCTTTGTGAGAGCATATCTTTTGCTCTTTGGCGCAAGGCAACTTCATC
>CAZSGE010000028.1:0-32717 GCA_964606325.1 Uncultured Candidatus Berkiella sp. | reverse complement strand
AAGTTATTATAAGCAACAATAGATGGTTCTGGTGTATTTTCTCATGAGCAATTTTTAGCGCAATTAAAAAAACAGGAACAAAATTATCAAAATAAATTAACTGAACTTGAAACTGCACGAAAAAGCATTGTTTCCAAACAAAAAGTGGCTAATGCATTTAGGCCAAGCTTGATTGAAAAGTTTGCAGCATTAAGTCTGCAACCTTCAAGTGCGATGGTGCCTGCCTCTGCTCCAACATCTCCAGTTAAAATGGGTATAGAGCCGCCAATGGCCCGCTCAAGATCACTTCCTACCTATGAGAAAGCTCAGCGAGCTACAGCGCGATATTTAGATCAAGCGCATGAGCTTAAGTATCCGCCAATGCATATTGAAAGAAAGAAATCTTCCTCAGGTTCGGTGTTTGGACTGCCCCAACCCTTAAATACACGCAACGCCGGTGCTTCCACTTCTTCTACTTTGATTGATCAATCATCAGATCAACCACCGAAATCTTTTTTTGTGGCATATGGGGTGTCAAGCAGATCTGAGGATGAAAGTGACGAAAAAAAGATGAAGGAGAGTGCGAAACATCAAAAAAGAAGCATTAAGAAGCAATAAATCTTTTGAAGTATAAAGGGCTTTAGTTTTTAATGAAAATGATAGTAATGATGATAGTGGCTAAAATGAAGAGTATCAAAAAATAAAACGCTGTACGTGCTTTTGAGCTAAACCATAAGATGGCGTCAACAATTAGGGATATAATAAATTCAATCATCGAAATTTCCTAAATAATAGGATGCTAACCATAGCCTATTTGCGTAATCAACGTTAATCAAGCAGAAAATGTGGGGCTAATGCCCCAAATATAGTCTATTTTCTAAAAAATCGCCTAATTTTATCCCGGGTTCGTTCATTATCTTCCTCGGGCTCGCTTGTTTCTTCCATCTGTGCTTCATTTATATTCACGACAACATCAGCGGCCATATCAAAAGTGGATTTAAGATCTTGAAAGAAGGTATTTTCGCCTATGGTATAATGCGCATCATTGCTTTCCAGTGAGCAATAAATCATCGGGTAATTATGTGCGATTGCATAATTTTGAAAATCAGCTAAAACAATAGGATCAAGCTTTTGCGCAACCCCAACCAAGGTAACTTTTTCTGTTTCAAATCGACCAGCCATGGTTTCTTCATATAAATGTCGCATAAAATCAGGATGATTCGCATCAACACAGACAAAAATGCGCTCTGCATTTCTTGTCCATTGATATTCATTATCAACGCTTGTACGCGGATTCTTTCTTTTCAAAACCTTCAGTTGCTCACCATTTGCCATTGTGCGGAGCTTGCTATCAAAAACGGGGCCATCCATATATTTCACTAGTAATTTTGAGAGAACGGGATAATCGCCTGCAAATGCAACTGTTTTCATTGGATAACTCCTGAATATGCTTAAATTTATGTTTGTGAGGTTGGGGCCACTTAGTTCTCAATTGATGTAAAGCTGGCAAGTAAACCTCGATAATGAATACGCAAATCATTATCGATAAACCCGTTTATTCAATTAAAGCTAAGCAAAAGCCCAGGTTTTGCCAGTTCTCGGAGCCTGCGTTCAACGTATTATTGAGCGAAGCAGGACGCATTCCTTGGTGAGAAGACTTATCATTCCTGCCGGATGATAACAAAAAAAGTTAGTCCCCTGCAATAAATGTGTCATTAAAAATGAGCGGTTAGGGCTAATCTATGTTAATTTGGCAAAGATCTCACATCGTTTAATGCTACTTTGGTATTGGGAATTCGATGGTATTTAATTGTGATTGGTGTATGGACACTGTTCATGGTGAGCGATATTACCATGTGTATTTTGTATTTTTTAAGTAAACATTTGCGTGCCTATCATCAAGAAGCTTGGTTGTTGCATGTGCTCACATAAGCTATATTACTGCAGCCATATTTATAATTAGTGAGGTTTCAAAATGCTGTCCCCAAATATTGTTAATCCTATACTCGATGCCATTTTAGAGTCTCAAAATAACAAACACTTATTAATGCCTGAGCTTTTTGCTTTACAGTACCCTGGCGATGAATATTTTAAACGAATGTACGGATTCACCACTAATCCTCATTTTGACACTTTAAAGAATCCACACTTAACCTATCAACTTAAACCCAACACCAGTGCTGCTGATGCAGTTTAAAGTTTACTTAGCTCTGGAGTAACCATGATTGAATGTGGTGTTGCATTAGCAGTGTTTTATAACTTATTGGTTTTGCGAAAAATGGAAGAAAAATGGGGTATTGTCGAGGGCAGAAACCGCTTTGATGAATTATTTGGTAGTAAGCACAAAGCAACACCAGAACATCGTCGACTTATCATTTCACCATTTAGTATAATCATGGGAACTCAATTCATTCCTGAATTGGGTATTTTACCGGTACAACCTTTATCATATTTGGTTATTTTTAAAGATCTTGGTCATAAAAATAATATACCCCAACAAGCAAAAATTGGTTGGCAGGTGATGTTTATGGGCGATCCTAATTATTATAAGAAACATGCCGCTGGAAGCTCCGGTGCTTTTAACTGTGTTGTAACTAGCCTTAATCCTTTTAGAGTTCGTAGTGTGGGTTCACCTGGGGAGCTTACAGAAGATGATTTAATCCAACTACACATGAAAGAGTATGAGAGAGCAGTTTCTTATGAGTCCTTTGCTTTGCTAGATAACGAATTTAAAAGAAGTTTGGAGTTTTATTCTTTGTGTCAAAATCCAACTAAGCGGGATAAAATTCCTGGACTTGAACGGATTGTATTTGCGCTTAACGAGGAAAGGTTGAATGATTTAATTGAAGGCGAATTAAGTACCGTTGTTGATAAGCTTGACAGGTATATTCAAACAACGAGATTTGATTGCGTCATGAAGGCGGCATCACAACATAAAAATGGACCCTTAGATTCAGAACTTGCCTTCTTAAGTCAATCTAACAAAAATGAATCTACACCAAAGGCAAAACCTGCGGCAGTATCATCTAGTTCAAGCACTAGCATTCCTGATAATTATTTGTCAGGATTAAAGGGTTTAAGAGGGATGTATTGCAATCATGCTGCACAAAAGATTCCGCAACAGACGCAAGTTAATCAGACCACGGCAAGTGAAGAATTTGCTGGTTTTAAAAGGCTTAAAAGGCGCGTTTAAGTAAGAAAATCTTGGGGGTAATGTGCAAACCCCCAATCCATGCCTCGCATAGGCGCTAAGCCCTTTTCAAACATGCCACGATTTTAACCTTCCATCGGGGCGATAGAAAAATACCACATACTTTCTGCTGGTTAAAATGTAATTTTAATCCAATATGCAGTGTATTATCTACAGAAAGAGAGTTTATTATGCTAGGAATAATTACAACACATTTTTCAGGCTTTATTCAGCAAATATGCGACAATGGCACTATTGCTGTTAAACAGTTTTTTTACCAAAATTCACCTGGAATTGCAGGCGAAAAATATATTCCTCAATGCCTTATTGATACATGCTGGGAGAATTATTTAGGAGAAAAACTCGAAATGGTAATAACTGCTATGCAAGAATTAGAAACACCACTTTGTCAAGTCGCTAAATCCTATGGTATCGATGATGCAATACGATATGTAGCAGGAGATGCTCTGGCAGATACAGCAGGCGATGTGTTTAATCAATTAATGTCACAAAAGAAAGAACTCCTCTATGCTGTAGTTGCTGGCATGGTTCTTGGCAGGCTAAGTTCGGAAATTAAAAAGCGTATATATAACAGATTCAATCGACAAAATGTTCATCCCCAAGCAAACCATATTTATATGAATGTAGCAATTCCGGCTGCGATACAACCAACAAACCAGGCTGTTACAATGCATGTAGACCATAATGCGATGACAAGGGAGATACCACGAAGAGCAAGAACATCATGACCAGGCTCTTTCGTATAACTGGCTCCTGCAGGATGGATGGCAGGAGTGCATTTATTTTGCGATTTGAAAATGCTAAATAAAAAACTCAAGACTATCCGTTAGCTTATGTTGTCATAAATTTATTGACATGCCAATGTCTATGAACTAGATTCCACCTCCTTGAAGATATTTCATTTCCTGGAGGGGTTGTATGTTAAATTTTTTATTTAATCCATTAAATGGTTTTATGCGTGCCGCAAAACGGGTTTGCCAGTTGTTGCTGAAATCGTTTGTGATGATCAGCGCTGTTCGTTCCTCAAGCACTAGCCAACCTAATATCATGGAGTGTCATGGGAACTATTCAGAAGCCTTCTCTAATGATGCTATGCAGGCATTTATAAGCGCTATTCCACATGTTTGTAATGAAAGTGTTCAATTCTTAAAAGATTTTGTTCCAAGTCCACTGCTTAAAAATTTCACTCTACTTAAGTTAACGTCGGGAACCGTTTCATCAGTTGATTTTACAACGGGTGAGAGAAAAAATAGTCAATTTGCTGCTCAAGATAATTCAGGGCAAGATTATCAAATAGTTTCACCAGACAATGAAAAAATATTTGTCGCAAATATTCATGGTCATCAAAAAGATGAACTTTGCGGAAAATTTATGAAACTGAAGTGTTCTTAACCTAAGCCATTTGTTGCTTTGTCATTTTTGTATTCCTATACCATTGCGTCATAAATATTATGACGCAATGCTCGAATGTGATAAAACTCTCTGAATTTAGCTCATGATAAGTCTCTATTAATTGTATTCACACATGAGAACTGTACAATCTAACCCACTTAACTTTTTTTAATTTGAAAGAGATGTATCAATGAAACGTGGGCCTAAGGTAGTTAGTCGTGATGCTGCACATAAAACCGTTGGGTTTTTCAATGAAACCTTTTTAACGCTACAAAGTTGCCATAATTTAACCCTTGTTTCCAGGGTGAAAACTTCTTGCGATAATTTAAGCAACTATATTCTGGACACATTTTTAACAACCCTTAGAAAATTTTCTTCCCACGTTTCAATCAGCAAACAATTTCCCCGCGTCGATTTAGATGCATTTTCTAACACCATGAAAATCATGTTTCAAATGATGGAGCTGCATGTTTTAAATGGCTCTGCTATGTTACTCTCTCATGAATCTTGTTATCAATTGTTTCAACGCTCTGTAACTCAACTTGAAGAAATTCTCAGATTGATGTATGCAATTCAATTGATATTTAAGGCAAACAACAGTATCTCTGCTGCAAAGTTTTTTTCAGATATGATATTTCATTTGCGACAACTAAAAATGGCTCACAGTATCAATTTACTGAAAGCTAAGGTGATGAATTTACCCAATAGAGCGGAAGAACTAAATGAAATTATAAAAATGCTTGATGATTTAAGTACTGAAAGTGGCTATTTAAAGTCTAAAATTAGGCAGATAGAGCATAAGCTTGCTGTTTCCAAAACATGCAATCCAATCGAATCTACTTGGAAGCAAAATGCATATGGTTTTCTTTTTGAATATAGTCAAGCCTCATTTTTTGATCCCATTAATGGGAGCCAGATCGAAAAAATTAATCCCAAATCTCTTTTAAAAACAATTTTGAATGATACAGATGAAAATACAACATCTCAAAGACTTCAGCTTTGTTTAAACATGGCCCAAAGATTATTAGGTAAAAAAGATCATCCTAAAATGCTTGCGAGAGTTGATCCGCGCTTTAAAGGAGTCTCTTTAAATCACAGGAACGAGCTTCCTTTAGTCTGGGAATATCTTAAATTCTATTATGCTGAAATTGATGGCTTTTTAGCGAAACGCCAAGGAACGCTTCTTGCTGAAAATCTTGCTAAAAGTAGATCTACAGCAAAAAAATGCATCGATCTTTTATTACAAAATGTAACATCACAATTCATGGACGGTCGTTGCGATTTTAGTGAAAGCTATGCCAACTTTCAAATTCTAATGGGTATTAAACAAATGGCGCCAGCCTATCAGCCTGAACGTTTCGATAGGAATTTTTTTGAAAAAATTGAAGGTCTCATTGAAAAAGAAAAACACACACGCTTAGATGCTATAGAACAGCTTTTAGATGCCCAGAAAAGCTCGTGTTTTCCTGATGCTGCGCTTGTAACAGGCTCTGACGAAAGCAATCAAGTACAGCTTAGAATGATCTGCCCATCGAACATTGATATGAAAGCGCTTGATGCACTAATGAGAAAAGCACTGAAAGAACAACGGTGCAAACTCAAGTTTTCTTCAACGAAAACCACGCTAACAACCACAAGTGTACTTGATGTTACCATGAGGGACTTAGAAGTATTTTGCCATAGTTTGCAAACCGTCACTGGATCCTTAATGAAAGAAAATGAGCGTATTGCTAATGAGGTATCCGCCTTATCTGCTGAATTTCAAGGACTTGAGGTCGACTCTAAAAAAGAGAGTGTCAGTGGACATCGTTACATGCAAGAGAATCCCATGCTCACTGCAAAGGAAAAAACCAAAGGGTTACCTAATCCTGCCATGCTTCCTGCTCAACCCTTGGTGATATCACCTGAAAATGCACAGAGTGCAAAGTTTGCAAAAATGTTTGGAGAAGAGCATAAAAGCAACATTCAACGATGTCGGATGTTAAGTATGGTAGAAAATTATTATGTTCAGCTGGAAGACGATCCCAAGGTTGATAATAAATGCTCTAAAGAAGAAACCGAAGCGCTGAACAAGTTATTTGAAGCCCCTCATCAAGCTGTCAATAAAGGACAGCAAGGTTTTAAATTAACAAATAAAACTGGAGAACTCACCATTTGCGGTAAATTAATGGGTTCCCAATTTGGACGGATAAGATTATACCCATACAAAAAAGTTACCAGCGATGATCACAGAAATATTTTGTGGGTTTTTAGAAGAAATGTTGTATACAAAGACACCAAACAAGAATTGCATCATGTCACGTTAGCGGAAAAACGTGGGGTAGAGGCTACCAAGAAAAGTGCTTGCTCAACGAAGGCTAAAAGTAAAAAAGCGACAAAGAAAAAGTAAATGGGACCAGCTTTATGAGTTGTGCAACTAATTTGTGTTTACTCTTGTGTCATATAATAATTGACAACAAAGCTTTCTAACTATAGCATCCATCCCCTATAAACTTCAGATCATGACAAGGGTATATACATGGCATTTGATCTTAACTCAGCGCGCACGGCTGTAGAATTTACCATTAATGAGCAGGATAGAGACGCCTTAGCGGATCCCGAACAAAGAGCACATTTGCTAAATGCCTTATTGGAAAATAGAAATTTGCTGAGAGTGAAGAAATTTATAAATTTTATTAATAACTTTGCCGCAGAAGATAGATTAAAATTAGCCGAGCATATATCAGTAAATGTTCGTACACTTTTAGTACCGCAGGCTGACATTAAAGTTATGTATTCTTATATTGATAATCCTAAAACCATTCACCATGATAATTTTCGTTTTGATGATCCTAATTTTTATAAGGCAAAAAGGATTACATTTTTAGAATTTAAGTTGTCTGATGGCGTTAGTGATGCAGAAATGAAACTGGTAATGCTAAGGGCTTTCTTGTTTTATGAACTTGAAAAATGTAAACATCTTCAATCTTGTGATTTCTACGGACGAATAAACTTCCCTGCTTCGGTTTTAAATGAGAGAATGAAATATTTAATAAATAAAAACATAGATAAGAACAAAGTCTATCGTTCAAAATATAAATTCGATTGGAGCCGTAACACGGGAATAGCATATGGCTTAGTAGGGTTATCCACCCTATTTTTACCAGGATGGGGACTTCTCACAGGCATACTTTCAGCCGCCTTCCTTTTTGTCTTAGGTGTGAATGTGGGTGGCGCTATTTCACTTTTACGTGAAAAGTTAATATTTAAAGCCGGTTTAAAACATTTACAAGCATTAAATGAAAAAAAAGCGCCAGCTACAAATGCGATAAAAGAAAGTTTAGTAGCAGGACTTGAGTCAAAACAGTGGAAAGGCTATTTCAATAGCTTTTTGAATTTGAAAACATATTCCCCCACCAACTACAAAGCTTATGCAGCCGGCTTGTATGTGGGTGAGAATCGTTTGAAAGAACATAAAGAAGCCATTAAGTCACTCAAATCGGGGGCCTGACCCCTAAGTTTGCGCAGGGATGCTAACTTATGAAAAATATTATCACTCAAGGTATTGATCCTCTTATGGCTGAAAAAGCCTGTCGTCAATTAACTGCCAGTTTGCCAGAATGGTTTGGTATTCCAGAGGCCAATGAGCGTTATGCTAAAGGATGTTTGGAACGTACTTCATTTTGTGCAAAATTAGAGAATAATTTCGTTGGTTTAATTGTTCTTGAATTTCCGTTTCCAAATAATGCCAATATTTATTGGATGGCTGTTGATAAATCTTTTCATCATCAAGGCGTTGGGACACAATTGTTACAGATTGCACAAAACTACTGTTTTGAGCAAAAGGTAAATACGATCACAGTTGAGACGTTAAGCCCAAAGCATCATGATCCGCATTATTTAAAAACCTATCAGTTTTATGAACGTAATGGTTTTAAACCGCTTTTCGAATTGATGACTTATGGCCCTGATCATATCATGTGTTATCTAGAAAAAAATGTTGATAAGCAAACAAGGCTAGATCACGAAGTGGTGATTAGATTGATGACGAAAAATGATGTTTCAGACATTGTAACGGCGTTTAAGAATATAGGTTGGAATAAGCCTGCATCCCTTTTTGATGCATACTTGGAAGATCAAAAAAGTAAAAAACGCTACGTATGGTGTGCCTATTTAAATGATAGTTTTGCAGGATATGTTACTTTAAATCTAAATTCATCTTATCGGACTTTTAATGAACAAAATATCCCTGAGGTGAATGATTTAAATGTATTGCCACAATTCAGAAATAAAGGTATTGGATCGCAATTACTGGATGTCGCCGAAAAACAAGCGGCCAGTTTGAGTAAAAGCGTAGGCATAGGGTTTGGGTTATATGCTGATTATGGTCAAGCACAAAAGATGTATATAAAAAGAGGTTATATCCCTGATGGTAGGGGTATAACCTATCAATACCAAAGCGTTGTTCCAGGCCAAAGTTATTGTGTCGATGATGATTTAAACCTATGGTTCATAAAAAAAATCTAGCATTCCTTTGAAATATCTAGATTTTTTATAAAAAACTTCTGGGCATAGCTCAGGGTCTGGTCCCGTCTTTGTTTATAGGTCACCTTTCATTGAACTTTTAGCTGCTCATATATATCAAAAGACAAAAGTATATTCAAATGTATGGAGAACTCTATGAAAGACTTTGATGAATATATGAAGGAATTAAATGAACAAGCGCGCAAGCGTGAGGAAGAACATGCTAGAGAGCTAGAAAAAATAAAAGAGCAGGGAGCAAAAATGCAACGTGAGCATGAAGAAAGGATGAGTCGACTTGCAGAGGAATTCAAACAGCAGGAGCTAGCAGCCAAGGAAGCTCAAAAAAAGAGAGAACAAGAGCTTAATGATCAACTTGCTTGGTACAAATTCATTGAAGAATCTACTAAAGTGATCAATGGTCAACGTAATGTTACGGATGCTGAATATAAAGAAGTTATTTCTAAGATGGAGAGTGTACGAAGATATTTAAATCAAGAGGGTAATAGTGTTGATGCGGCGTTGGGTTCCTATTTAGAAGGATTAGCGAAAAGTGACCAGTTTGATCATTTTCCACGACCAACGGATAAAGATAAAAATTATGCTAAATTTTATAACACATTAAACACAATGCGCAGCAAATCACTATTAGCGCATCGTTTTGATTTTGCTGGTAGAACACAACAGGATGGATTTGAGTTTAATTTACACCTAGGGAATCAAAGTTTGATGATTCCGCAAATGGCCAGCTCATTCAATCGATATTTAAAAGAGAATAGAGATGAACTGGAAAAACAACTATTGTTAGATCCAGAATTTAAGGGATTAGACGTAACGTCATTAGATAAGGTATTGAATTTTGTTGCACAGGATGTGAATGAAGCAATATATTCTTCGGATGTTGATAGCGTTAAAACCCATGCAAAGGATAATCAAGTACTCTTGCTTGCGCCTTCACTTAAAACAAGCGCAGAAGGCTGGCATGCCATTAGTGTTGCGATGTTTAATGATATTTGTCTTATAGCAGATAAAGATCGACCCAAAGATCAAGGTGTAGAAATTTTTCAATTAGGGGCTGATGCTAAAACGAGGGAACAAGTTGCAACGGATATTGCGAATAAAAGCATTACACAGCCAGGTGATCCAATTACATCCATAGAAGCCTTTACTGAAGATTTGAAAAAAAAGCTAAAGATGAAAAAAATAGGGCATATCCCGTTACAAGCACAGTTTGGTGAGAATTGCACATGGAGTTCATGTTCCAAATCTGTTTTGCTAAGCGCACTTTACGCAAGGTTTTATCAGGCTGCCATAAACATGAAGAAGGAACCCAAAGAAGCGCAGCGGTGGGCGCAATACTGTGCAAGACTGATTCAAAAAGACTGGGCCAGAGAGGATAAATTTTCGTTCTTGAAAGCTTATGTGGCTCAATATGATGATCCCTCTAAGAAACATTTAGGACCTGATCCTGTTTTGTTAGCATATATCAAACTTAAATATCAATTACGTTCTGGCAACGAGCATATTGTTGCCTTTATCGATAGTACAGGTTTGGTGAAAGATGAGCAATTGAGGCAAGCAAAGGAGATGGCATATAAACGTGCCGAAACCATGTTGCAAGAAGAATATCCAATCATACATAGATTGTTCCCATTAAAAGTAAATGAAATATCAAAAAGATTTGCTGATCTTTATCTGTTAACAAGCAAATCCCATATCGATAAAGTGTTTAGTAGCATTAGCTTTGTTAGTTTAAGTCCCTTTAAAAATATAATTGATACTTTAGATAAAGCCATTTTGGAGGCTCAAAAAGCACCGATTAAGGAAAAACGTGCCAAATCCATCATCTCAGGCGCAGCTTATGCTAAAGCTATGCCTGCGCTTGCGCTTGAATCTGAAATAAATCCTGAACCAGGTGTGCCAATACCTGAGGAACCTGAAATGAAGCGCCCTAAAAAACAGACCAAATAGAGATCAGACTCCCTAGTTGCCCTGATTAGGGTTCTGATCCCAGGGAACCTTTTTTAATTTACACTTGTCTAATAAAATAACATTAAAACTAAGGAAGTATTGTCGTGCGTACCAAACCCCTTGTTTTTATCTTTAGCCTTTTAATTGCAGTAGACGCCTTAGCTGTTCGTGGGGATGGTAGTCGAATTCAAAATTACAAAAATAATCATCCCAATTATTACAACGGCAGTGTCATCATTCAACAAAACTATGGCTATTATAACCCTTTTGTTGATGGTTCTAGTTTCAATCCCAATGATGCGTATTCGTATCGTGATAGAAATGGTAACCAGATTTATTACACTAATGATTTAAGCGGTAACACCGTTTATTTTAGATATAATAAGGACGGTAAAATTGTCCATGTCGATCCGCTGGCGGCACCACCTTGAGTTCAAATTAGGGTTTTGACGCCTCATTTACAAATGCATAGTGCACCTTTCCTGAATCACTAAAACAATTCAGATAAGATAACCAGCGAATATAAACTGACTAGCGGTAGTCTATCGAATATAAATCTAAGGCGAATATTGTTATAGTGCTGGCTAACGATACGTTTGAACTTGTAGTAACACGTTTGTTTGTTGTGCAAGAAAAACTATCCGCGAATTGAACAACATTAGGTAAATTTATGTTACGTTTACAAACTTATTTTAATCCAAAAGACACTCCTAAAGAGCACAGGAATGTCACCGAGATGCCGCCCCGCGCTAATACTTCTAAGTCTGCATATCATTTTTTATTTTTATCAAAGAATTTACTTATTCTTCGAATAAATATAATGCTATGTACATCTAAAATTTTATTTTTACCATATATAGATATTAAGCAAACAGCAAGAGGTTATTTATGAGAGCACTTAACATTGATGAACAGATAATTGTGAATGGTGGCATAATTGAAAATCCATATTACGATAAATCCTGTGTGGCATTTTTTCTAGGATATTATGCTGCCATTATTGGTACATATGCTACATTATATTTATTGCTTCCAGCTAATGATAATAGTAACTCAATAAATTTAATGACACAAACACAAGGCAATGGGTCTAATCCATTTGTAAACGTTCTTGGGGATATGTGCTACTTAGGTTTATAACGGATGATATCAAAATTTGATTTTTTATCCAAAAGGTAAGCACTAGCTGCTTACCTTTTACCGAAAACTCAATCGAATTTTACGCTACGATTACAATAACTGGACACTATTAAAACTTTAACCGGTAGTGGTTTTCAAGTATGTTTTGCAACCACCCTACACCAAGAATTTCAAGATAGGGAAAATCTATCGTTGCCCTGTAGCCGTTTCATTGTTTTTAGGAGGCGTTGAAATGCTAGCAGGATATAACTCTGAAAGCGTGTTTAACTATCTTAGCCTTCCCTTTGGTTTTTCTGGCGGTTTAGTAGGTGCGGTAGCAGGTATACCAGTTAGTTTAGCTTTAGGAACTTTTGCTTACTTTAAATACTAACCCTTCAATTTGAAACGATGTGGTCAGCCCCCTTTGATAAGATTAGGGGACTGCCACCATTATATTAGTTCTTCAACACTACATTTTTTTTCTAAAATTTTATCTAAAATTTGTTCCAACTCTTCACACGAAGCCGTAAGTAACTTATGTTGAATAGCTTGCGGAAGCGATGAGGAAAATAATTTATCCCATACATGTGAAATAGCACGCCTTAAGCCTTGTTGCTCACCTTCACGAATCCCTTCACGAATCCCTTCGCGGATCCCTTCGCGAAGGCCTTCACGTTTACCTTGCTCTTTTTCTTCTTTGATCCATCTTTGATGACGTTCGTATAACATATCACCCTCACATAATCGCTCTATTTCAGATGTTGGAAATTTTTCGGGTAGTTTTAGCACTCTGGTTACATAAATATGGAAAGCGCGCTTTAAGCTGTCTACTTTACCATTTAAATTTTTAGCTGCCCTTTTGATGGCAGCTGTTGTTTCAGCTATGTTCCTAGCTTTTTCAAGCTCTATCAACGATAGCATCAAACTATCACTAGGAAGCGTACATTTGCTTAAGTTTATTCTGCCCACATCTAAGAGTAAATACTGCATCTGTGGTTGAAATTTCATCAACGCTTCAGGGATGTTGGTGTTTAGGCATTCTTTGAGATCTAACGGTGCACTCCAGGGATGATCGCCTGTGTAAAAGACAAGAGATAGCACCGGCGGTAGAGATTTTGATTTATTGAGCTTCGTTTTTGATTTGATTAAATCTTGATAAATTAAACCGCAATAAGTTAAAAGCCGAACCGCCATGAATTTATCAATACTAGATTGAAACTCAAGAATAAAGATCAAATAAAGCCATTGTCCTTGGGCGCGAATTTTCCAAATTATATCGTTTTCGCGTGAACGCAGATCTTGAGTAACATGCTTTGCGTTCAAAGGCTGTAAACTTGCAAAATCTAATTCTTTAGTCCACGGCTGTGAAATAAATCCTTGAATGAGAGATTGAATCATTTCAGGGTGTAAAAAGAGCTGCTTTAATCCTAAATCGTAACGATGTGTCGCTTCCATATGACAACTATCCTTAAAAAAGAAGCGCAATTATTAATGAATATATTAATAAAAATCAAGCGATTTAAAAGTGAGAGACAATTATGCGCTAATGCATTTTCTGGTTAAATCAGTGTTTTTAATCGCTTTCCTGTGGGGCTGACTCCATTTATCCCCGATAAACTGCATTGCCAAAAGAAGGCATTTCGTGACAGTATATTAATATCAAATATGCAAAGGTTATCAATAAATTGCGTAACTGCACTATTCCTAACACCTCCATCAAAAGCCGCGTCATAAGCACCGATCTTACGCCCCCGACATCCCTTTAATATCGTATTTTCAGTATTTTTATATTTAACTAATACTATTAGAGGTTTATATGCTTACACTTAATTTCCCTAATGTTCCATCTACGATATTATCTTTAGGGCAAACCATTTCTAAAAGAACAGAAGATATATTAAGGGCGAACTTTCAACAAAAATTAATATCTATGAATGAGCAAGAAATGATTAGCGCACAAAGTGAATTAAAAGCTTTGGTGAACGATAAAAAACTACCTGAAAAATTCAATGCGCTTTATATTGTCTGTTTAGGAGCTTGGTCATCTTTAGCGATGGCAGCGGTATATCAGACAAAAGAATTCAATGAAAAATTGCCTAAAGCAACTACTGCGGCCAAGAAAGCCTATGATAACTATCAATTGGCTTATCAGCAGCTAGGAACTGCGCTTTCAAAAGCGTTCAGTTTTAATGAAAATGATTTAGATAACCTTTGCCATAGTCTTAGCGTTCAAAGACAAGACTTTATATCCAAGCTGGAATATGCAGAAAAGATGTTTGCACAAGCAACCCCGCCAACGAATCCGCCGAGCAATGAGAATATGCTATTTGTCGCCAATAAAGTAGCAGTTTTTAATGCTATGCAAACAAAGCAAAATGATGAAGATAATACCCGTAAAGAACAAGAAAGACTTGAAAAAGAGCGTCAAGAAAGACTACGCGCAGACGAGTTAGCGCGCCAAGCAAAACAAAAGGCTGCAGATCGTCAAAAAATTGAAGCGCAAAAGCGTGTACAAAGCAATGAAGATGCGCGACTTCGTAATCAAGATGATCATCAAGAAAATGATAGCAAGAAGACATTTCTGCCAAGTTACGGTGCATCCAAAGATCTTCAAATAGAAGAAGAAAAACGAATCGAGGAAGTTCTTAAAATGGCTCAGAAAGTATTGAAGAATGAATATAGCATGAAAAAAATGAAAATTTTGCTCAATTTCTTGGAGAAATCTAAAGCTATTAAAGAAGATTTGACTAGTTACGGCTCAAATTCTGCACAACGACAAGCTCTCTTAAATCATGTAAATGAAATGCATCCTGTTATTATCAGTATTGATAATGATCAGAAGAAGAAATTACTTGAAAGAGAAAATGAGAAGAGAATTGCTCAAGAGCTCCAGGCACAGGAACAGAGATTTAAGGCAGAGCAAGAGAGATTAGAGGCTCTTGAAGCGCAAGAGCAACATCAGCGTGCTTTGCAAGCACAGGCAATGCCAATGATGAGATAAATAGCTTAGGGGTCTGACCCCTAATTTAATTAACTAAGGGGTATGTTCCCATCTAATTTAAGAGAGAAAATATGTCAGCCATGCTCAAAATGTTAAATAGCGTTACATTTAAAACAAACGCACAAGGAAAAACTTTATATCAAGGTTATATTGTCGACTCAGAGGATGTTAGGGAAAGTATTGAAATTTTTCATAAAAAGTTAAGCACTTTTAGCTCTCCTTGGATAGCTGTTCCATTTGTGATGGCTACCCGCTCAATGTATAAGTATATTGCATGGCCATTTTGGGCCATCACTTTTGCGATTCTAAGTATTTTATTAGCGTATTTAGTTGTATTGTGCATTTGGTATTATCGTGAATTTAATTCAATTGTAGGCAAACTTGAACGTTCTCCAGAGTATCAAGCCCCAAGTCGATTAGAAACTTTTGCTAAAGCAGCAGACAGCACAAGTTATTTTAAACTCGTTGTCTTTATAATAGTTTCAATCATGTTTGTGGTTGCTGGCATTTCTATGTTATCGCACACAGATAAATTAATGAGCTATTTTTGTATCAGCTTTTTTAGCTTATGCACTATAACATTCATTTTGCAGTTGATATGCAAAGCCTGTAGAAGAAGCATGCCAACTTAGGGGGCTGTTGCCTGAGTTTTGCAGGTAATTTAGCAAGCATGGAAGTAGGCTAGCTTTTTCGTTTGAGTTCGCCACCTTTTCTTCTAGAGGCAACTTGTATAAACTTCGGCGCAGAGCAAGACGTTACCCTGCTAAAACTGTACTAAAAGGCTATCCAAAATGAAGTTCAATACCTCAAAAATTGTACTGCTAACTGCTATGCTTTTCATATTAAATGTTATGAATGTTTATGCAGAAAGTTATTTTTCAATAAATGATAAATTAAAAGCTCTTGAATCAACCACCGAAGGTCGTTTGGGAATTTATGCTATCAACACCGAAAATGGCCAAATTATTAGCTATCGTGCCAATGAAATATTTCCAACAGGATGTACTTCTAAAGTCATAGGTGTTGCTGCTGTATTGAAAAAAAGTATGTCTAACCCTGAACTTCTTAAAACAACAATCAACTATTCAAAAAAGGATCTTGTTGAATGGAGTCCTGTTACCAAAGAACATGTCAATGAAGGTATGATGATAAGTGCCCTTTGTGCAGCATCAATTAGCTATTCAGACAATACTGCGATGAATTTGCTTCTTAAGCCAATAGGCGGCGTACAAGGTATGACTGATTTTGCTCGTTCAATCAATGATTTCACATTTCGACAAGACAGTGATTGGCCAGCAGAGGCCTATTCTGGTGGACCTAATAATTCAAAAGATTCTTCAGCCCCTAAAGCGATGGTTGAGAGTCTGCAAAAATTAACGCTTGGGGAAGCTTTAACGAGTCCGCATAGAGATCTCTTAACAACCTGGTTAATCGGCACCAATACGGGAGCTGCGCGTATTCGATCAAGCATTCCAAAAACTTGGATCGTAGGCAATAAAACTGGAACGGGTGCGCTTTATGGTACTACAAACGATCTTGCGATTATTTGGCCCATTCATCATAAGCCCTTGCTGCTAGGCGTCTACTACACTACAGATGAACCAAAAGCAACGAAACGTGAGGATGTTGTATCTGCTGCAACCAAACTGGTCGTTCAAGAATGGTTAAACCAGGATAACACATTGAAAATCGATTAATCGATTCATGTTTGCAACTGGGCTTTGTGGGGTATTGACCAAAAGCTCAGTTGATTATTCTCGTTTTTGCTAAATAGCCAATGGCATCCGTGTCTCACTGGCTCAGAAGATAAATGCCTGTCCCGTAGATTGATTTATATTAATAATTTTAATTACTTGAACGGTAGAAGTGGTGTCAGGAATAACCTGCAAAGCGCTGCATGTTCGTTTTGATAGAATAAAACATCCCGTGGCGGCTCAAAGACTGGATATCAAACAAATTGTTATCTGTCATTTTTTCTTGAATATATAAGTTAAATTAACAATATATATCATATGATTGTTAGCGCTAAGCGACCAGGGTTTTGGTCCTAAGCGCACGACAGCTTATCTAGATTTTCTTTAACACCTTAGATAGTGTTGTTTATAATTATTCGGCAAGAATGTTTATCTACACTTATTTTGAGAAATGCCTCTCCCATAGATTGATATACACCAAATGCAAAGATGGTTGGTATTGTTTTAAGCAACCTCATGTGGCAGTATGTTGGCTAAGTTTCTTTTAGAGACATTTATTTCATGAATATTTTAAACACACATACGTTAATAAGGTGTAAGCTGATTTGCACCGATTTGACCCCGCCGACAGCCTAAAATAATTTTCAAAAAGTTAATGTAAAAACATTTTTATTAGATTATTTTGGAGCTTTTTATGAAATCACAATCTCAGAGTTCAGTACAAATTTTATCCGTTGATCAGGTTAATCACGTGAGTGGTGGCACGGTAATGCCGAGAATTGATGATCCCCTCAGTGGACTTGTGCTTGGACCATTTTATGGGTCAATCGTTGGTGCAGATATTGGCGTCGCACCCGTTTCATTGTTTTTAGGAGGCATTGAAATGCTAACAGGGTATAACTCTGAAAGCGTGTTTAACTATCTTAGCCTTCCCTTTGGTTTAACTGGCGGTTTGGTAGGTGCAGTAGCAGGTATACCAGTTGGTTTGGCTTTAGGAACTTATGCCTACTTTAAATACTAATACTTCAATTTAATACGATGTGGTCATACCCCATTATTTAAAAGGCGCAACCTATGCGCCTTTTTTTTGATTTAACAAACGCATAGGAAAGTGTTGTACTTTGACGGGGGCTGCCCCCTGGGTTAAGCAGATTAGTTTGATCCCTATTTATTTTTCTTGCGTTTGGGTTTCTCTTTGTTTTTAAGTTTTTCTTCTAGTTCAAGAGTTTTAGCCAGTCTTAAATTAGCTAAATTTTGTAAAGACTCAACTTGTTCCTGTAATAGCCTGTTTTCTTGACGTAGATATTCATCTTGCTCTGAGAACTCATCGTTATCCGTGTATTCACGTTCACGCTTTGTTTCTACCTTGGCTGTATTACTAGGAAGTACAGGTTCACCTTTATCATTTTTGGGAAATTTATTTAAACCACTTTTAGTAAAAAGTAACTCAGCAGCTTCAACAGTTTTGACATGTTCAAGAGCTTGTTCAAATAGGTTAGTATCTAAAAGGTCACGATGATTATCTAAAAAATGTTCAATATCAGTTAAATTATCTGCGCTACAGGCCACAATAAACATCTCGCGTAATTGTGTTTCATGAGTGGGATTAATAGCAGAGAGCTCACTTACACGTTCGCGCTTTTTAGTTTGTGCTTTTTGAATGCTAATTGGTTCTTTCACAAAACCAAAGAGCAACGATTTATTGCGAGATTTAAAGTTATAATGGTCACTTTCTGTTGCTATGAGTCGCATTTGCTCCATAATATTTTTTGGGGTTACTTTAGGGGCGGTCCAATCGTTCCATTCACGATGTTGTCCGTTTCCTGTGAAGGGTGGGGCATAAGATCGCATAAAACAATCAAATCGTATGATATTCAATTTATGTTGCTGATTATCTCCATGATCCTCTTCAAAAATACCTTGCTCATTTAAAAATCTGGCCATGCGGATTAAAATTGGTAACACCTTGTAATTGCGACAATAATCTATGGAAATATTAAATTTTTTCCATTCATCTGGGTTTCTCACAAAATCAATCACAAAATTCAGAAAAATTTGATTAGGATAATCATCTGTGCCAAATAAAAATGGCTTTCCATCCATGGTCTTTTTGACAACATCATCACAATCATCTAGATAACCTTGAACATGATAATTGGTAGTTAATCCACCTGCGAATCTTTCCGTAACCGCTTCAGAGGTTTCCATGTCCTCTTGATATCCAGTATTGGAAAAATCAGCATCGCGTAAAAGCCATAAGTCTTTACTCCAACGCTTTCCAAAACGACTGCGCGCCAATTCAATGATACGATCAATTCCTTGTAAAGCATTTGCGCCTAGTCTAGAAGCAACTAAAGAATGATATTCATCATGCATAAAATTATCAGGGTACATCATTGGAAGACCATGTACGTTCATCATCTTATCCACAAGCCCTAGAATCCGTGAATCGCCGCTCACCGCAATTCGGGCGCCTTTTTTAATAAAGAATTCAACGTCTTCTATAGTTTGCGCGCCTAAACGCGGAATAACCGGTGTCCAGTTTTTAACTGAGTAGTGAGCTAAGCCTATTGCGTTACGGATCCCATGTGACAGGAGTAATATACCATTATAGTTTTCTACCTCTCTTTCGATATAGCGCGAATGTACTGCTCTTAACAAAGTGTCAGGAGACGGGTGTCCCTGGTTTTTATTGTTGCGATGTTGTTCTTTGAACAAGAAAATAAATTGTTCAGATTTTGGTAATTGCCTAACAAGCGCTAAAAATAGCATGAGTTCGCCATCTGTGAGGTAACCGTCTTTAGGATCAAAGGAGGGTTCCTCATAATAAAATGGAGTGTGTTTTAAAAACGGTGCCAGGTATTTTAAGGCATCTGCAGAAAAATCTTGACCCTGATCATCTAAAACAGGGATCGCTTTAAACTCACCATAACATTGTTTTGTTTCATTAATTAACGAAAAAGTTGCTTTTTGTTGCCAAGTAATTTTACCTGCTGCAAATAAATTTAATGCACTTTGCTGCATGTTTTCATCACGAAAACACTCTGATTGCCAGGGAGATGTCGTCAGCTCTTGGAGTAATTGTTTATCTTTTTCATAAGATAATCGCTTTTGAATGAGTTGGTTATTTAATAAGGTGTGGAATTCAGGCGGATGTGCGCCGTTCTGATTCAACGGAATAGTTTGACCCGAATTGCGAATACGACGCCACCAATTGGCAATACGAGTGCCAGCTTGTTTTTGCTGTTCACTAAGAGGTAAGGCCCCATTCTTAGGGATACGATCATTTCTTGGTTGAGTTGTCGTGACCGTTAAAGAACACATCTTTTCATTGAACTTTTGCCAAATTACTCTAGCTTGTTCATCAACCTGTTGTAGATCAGACTGCCCTGTAAAACCTTTCATAAATAACCTCAATAAGCTTCAGTGTGACGAGTATTATATAGATTGTGTTTTGAATTATGTATTTCATATGCCGTCAGATGCTATCATTCAACATGGATGGGAATCTATAAATGACATTAAATACATTTTGAATGTATGAATACTTATGAATAACCAGCAAAGAGCTGAACGTTGCCATTTAGCTTTTTAAACAGCCTCACGCGGGAAAAAGATTGGAGAAAGAAATTGAATGGCATATCGTTTATCTTATCTTTACAATGTTGATATCCGATAAACCCGTTAAATCATATAAACTAAGCGAATGCTATTTCTCTTTTCATCCATAAGAGAAGATTTATCTTTAAGCTTAGAATTATAGAGGCTTATTACGTGAAAACAATTTATACAGGATAACTGCATGTTAAAAGAAGATAAAGCGTGGAGTCTGACCCCTATATAACAAACAATGTCATTATTATTATTACATAATTATTTTGTTCAATCAGGGTTCAGTCTCTGGCTGCTATCCATTCATACGCTTATCTCATCTGTTTGCTTGCTCATCTCATTTATCTTCCTCTGATGTTGATAATTATTATAATGAAGGTTAATTCCCACAGGATTTCATCAACGATGAAAATTGTTTGTAAGACAACCTTGAGCCAACGCAGAAAATGCAATTTTTCTTGCGTGTGTATGTCTATAGATAATTTTAATCATAACGTTCAATTATTTGCCGGCTACAGCTAAGTCTTCTTTTAATTATAAATAGTTAATTCTTAATTGAATTAAATCGCGATTTATTTTTAAATTGATAAAGATGGCAAAGTTATGAAAACTGGTATAAAACGAGCACGCGAACATGATTTGGATGGAAACGATCTTGTGGATGTTAATTCACCACAAACAACTATTTCAGCCCTGCCTCATGATCTATTAACCCTTATATTAAATAAAGCCACTGAAGGGGAAAAATTTTCCCCAGTTTTAGGCGCTGTTAATCGTGCATTTCGTAGGGCTTTTAATAGTGTGCTTAAGCATCGCTATAAAATATCAGAATCTGATTTTAATGAACAATATCACGAGATCAATTTATTACTTTTAAATAAAGAAGAGATGTTAAAGGCATTGGTCTCCCCATCGAAAATGGCGGTAAGGATTGCTGGTTTAATATCGTTGATATATTTACCATTTACATTAAGCTCTGCTTTTTTTCTGGGGCGAGAGTTTAACGATATAGTATTTTTTTGGGTCTCAAGACAAATTGCTAAAATCACCAGATCAATCGGTGTGGAAGGCAATGAGATTGGTGAACTTTCCAGAAGTTTTATCCCAGAAGAAATGGAAGATGAGATAATGTTCCAAATTCGCGAACAAATATTAGACAAGGTTAATTCAATTACGCTTTTAGACCAACTGATAGAACCACCTGCTCATCCCCAATTCTTCAAACCATCGGTCGTAACGCGACTGCCTCCTACATTTTTGAACATCGCTCCAATGGCTAATCTATATTGGCAAAGTGTTTTATCTTTAGATCTGAGTTCTTTACTGTTAAAAGAATTACCTAAAGAAATTGGGCAGCTTAAATGGGTTCGACAACTTAATCTTACTAACAACAGATTAACTGCAATACCTGCTGAATGTGGGAAATTAGATGATCTTGAAGTGCTTGATCTTAGCGCTAATCTACTCAGAATTTTTCCTGCACAAATTTGCCAATTACCATCACTTATCGAACTCCGGCTAGCTGATAATCAATTAACCGAGCTGCCCGAAGATATTGCAGATATTCTCGTTGCTGTAAATGATGGCGGTGAAGTATCACCGGCTACGATAGATGAAATACTCGCAACGCAAAAGCCATGGGGTTAGACCCATGAGTTGGATATATAGATTATGGCGCCGATCTCATCATTTCTTGTTACAGTAAGTTGTGTTACTATCCCGCCATAATTTGAATGATATGAATTATGTGTGGTAGTAAATGTTAAATCCAGCTCTTCAAATAGAAACACCTCAAGACGCAAATACCATTAGCAAGTTATTAGAACAAGCAGAAACAGCTTTAGCGATAAATGATTATGACAAAGCCATTTTGCTGTTGGTGAGGATAGCAGAACTCAAAGAGAAGCAAAAAGAGAGCTCAATTGAGCTTGCAGATGCCTATTATGATGTAGGAGATGCCTATTATAACGGAGCAGCGCAGAGTTTTGATAAATCTAAAGCCGATGAGTATTTATTAAAATCATTGCATTATCTTCAATTAGCCAAAGTACACTACC
Organism: Uncultured Candidatus Berkiella sp.; assembly: GCA_964606325.1. GTDB lineage: Bacteria > Pseudomonadota > Gammaproteobacteria > Berkiellales > Berkiellaceae > Berkiella. Next base: position 10,181 of record CAZSGE010000028.1, on the reverse strand, counting down.
CGCCTCGTTATATCGATGATATATCTGCTTGCACAAAATTAATCTCAGAAATTATAGCTAATAATGAACATTTAGCGATGAGGGCTATTAAAGCACCTAAAGCTCAACTTCCGCCGCGTGATATTGATTTACTAGCGCATTCTTCAGAAGCTTTATCAAGATCAGATGATAAAGCTAATGAACAAGAAAAGCCAAAGGTGAAATCGAGGGAGGAAAGTAAAGCGAAAGAAAAAAAGAAATATAAAGTAACCCCAAAATCCCGAACGCCGAGATTTAAACACCGTGCTGCGTTAGCAGAGGGAAAACTAATTAAATCTCTTAAGATAAAAAAAATGTATTTGACGTTTAAATTACATTCTGCTTGGGTTGATAAAAGCCATTCACGCGGTATTAAGAAAATGTTCAATGAAATTGCTAAAACGCGCCCTCTCTTTCGAGAACATCTTCAACTTGTTCGCGGTAACGATTTGAAATTTTTAATTATTAAACCTTTTGATAATGCTACACCAGAATCGATTTTAGATTTTATATGTGAACAGGCCAAAAGAGATTCATCCTCCTTCTTGGTAAAATTGAAAGATAATGCGCTTATTTCTTATGTTGAAGTAGAGGGTAAATTTGCCGTTTTTCATATTATTGACGAACATCAAACACCTGAAGATCTGTTTAAAATTAACTCTGCTTTATACAATAGATATATTAGCGACAAAGTATTTAGAAAACATTTTGGCGCACCAACTAAAAATGATAGAATGCCCAGAATGGAAATCAAACAACCATTTCAAGGTTTATCAGCGGCACAAATTTTAAATAATTTGATAGCTATTCTAAACAAGAAGGCTGCAAGTGATTTAACATTTGAGACTGATCGTGAGCAATCGTTGGAATCTTTATCGCCCATGATCTCCTCTACATCTGACACTTCATTCTTACCCACTTCTGCTCCGATCACGGAACTAGAACTCGAAAGTCCGCTTTTTCAAACATCATTAATGTTATCAGAGCCTGAATATAACCAAGATGATTTTGCTTCATTATTTAGTGAACAGGGTTTTGTGCAGCCCCCCTTAATTTATCAATATGATGCAAAATTCAATCCTTCGGCAGGAGACTTTGTCGAAGCGGATGATGACTATAACTTGCAGGGGGACTGGGGATTCCGGATCTAGCCTAGGTGTCAGACCCCTAGGTCTGTTTTTAATGAAAAAAACAATATCTTGCTGTGATACCTAATTTTTTACCACAGATCTAAACTAAGTTGTGCAATACAATAACTAAAATTGTAACTTATGGATCTATTATGACAGCAACTGGCCCTGAACTTGAGTTTAAGCCTATCGAGGCCTCTAAATATCAAGATGTTTCGACGTTTGTTGATATGGTTAAAGATATTTTAGAGGACGTTGATCTCGCATTACAAGATGAATCAAAAGCGCAGTTATTTCTTGATAGTGCAAACATGATATATGGGCAAAATGCTCATATTTATAAGCATATCTTTGATGATCAACTCAACTTAAGGCGGGAGCGTCTTGCTACAGAAAAAGCAGCTCAAGCTTTGGCAAGCGTTGAGCTCACAAATATTTATAAAGACTCATCCTTGAATCAAACGCCAGCCAATACTGGCAATAAAGAAATTGGCAAAGCTAAGGAGAGTCAAACCAAAACGAGTCACCCTGGTAAACATGAAGAATTACAAACAACAACGTTGGCGAAAGGCGTTCCAACAGGTGTAGTTAATGAGACGGTAGATAGTACATCAAGTGCTGTGATGCTAAATCAACCAGCAGCGCCAACTTTACCGAGATTATATTCTGCCAAAATTAAACCTTCAGCCCAATCTACTGCACCCATTTTACCATCACTGGTGGTTCAATCGAACAAAGCTCAAGCGTCTAGTTTAATTAAAGCGCCTACACCAGGTTCAATTAAACAACCAGCAAAAAAAATCCCTCCCACACTTGAAAAAACCAGCGCCAGAAAAGCCATTTTATCAAAAAAAGTAAACGATAAACCGTTAACGATCCCTCAAATACCAAATAAACCTTCAAAAACAACGTTTAATGAGACGGTGAAATCTATAAAAGAATCAATGGCAAAACTACTTAAAAAGAATGAAAGGTTGGAAGAAAAGGTAGAATTATTAACTGACGAGATCAAATATTTAACCAAACAACAAAAAAAGGCAAGAAAAGAATCGCACAAAAAGAGCAAAAGTTATACACCTGCGCTTAATGGGCAAAAGTCAAAGGCAGTGGCACCAACGACGACAACGCACACAACTCAAGCGTCAAACAATATTGAAAAAGCCCACACTCGCCCTGAGCCACTTGGAAAACAAAAAGAGACTCCGACTAAACTCAGCGAAAAAGAAAAGATGTTACAAGCATTAGCTAAAATTAAATCACTGGCAACGCCAAAATAGGATATACATTATCATGCTAGGATTCACTTACGAGCAAACTTGCAAGGTATACAACATAGCAAAGAAATTAGCACAAGATAATTGTGAAAACGATATCACACTCAGTAAAGAGGATTTATCTACGGCAGCCTCCTCTTACGATGAATTAAGTGCATTTTTTATAGAAAGCTATAATGCTTGTTTTAATGAAAAGAAAGCAATTTTAAATGCTCGCAATCGCATTATTGATAAGGCGGAAAAGCTAGGACAAGACGCTGCTCAAAAAGGCCACACTAAAGAAAGTAGTGAATTAGCAACACTTAAAGAACCATTAAATTTATCTTATCAGCTATTTTGTGATGCTTTTAACGAGGGTTTTGACAATCATAAACTTGGAAATCCATCCCAAAGTCTTTTAGGTAGAAAGCTTAAAAAAACCTATCAAAATACAACTAAAACCGCAGAAATGCCAGCACAAAAACAACCAAAAAAGAGATAAAACACGTGTAAAGATGCCGTTAAGAATTTAATATGTAACTGAAGAACGTGGAGACAATCATGCCTATAACAGATGAAGAAATTAAACTTCTTGCTAAAGAACGTGCTAACGAACAAGCAACTGAAGGCGACAAACCAAGCAAAGATGAATTAACTAAACTTGCTCTTGAAGTGCTAGAAAACGACAACAAAAATGCTGAACTCTACGTTAAATACTACGAAGTTTTTTTTCGTAAAGCTCAAGAAGTGCTTATTAAAAATGCAAGTGAGGCTGGGAAAAAGGGAGCAAGAGCTGAGGTTTCTCATGGGTATTTATATGAAGAGAAAGATATTAAAGAAAAAATTGAGAGAAAATTCGGCTTTTATGCAAAATATTACCTTGATGCTCATCATGAAGTTTGTAGACAATTATCTAAAGATCTAACAGTTCAAGAGCTTATACGTCGCCGTGGGTATTATAATGGTTATAGTACTGCAGTTAAACAGCATAGCTTTGATGAAGAAAAGCTTAAACAAAAAGCAAAAAATGAATATGCTGAAGATGCAGATACGTATATCCGAGCTTATTTTGATGGATTTAACGCAAAACGTGAACAACTTGAAGAGAAAGCGCCCAATGACGCTGATTTGGTTTCGGAGCAAGAAAAACATGTTTCCAAACCTAAAGTTAAATCAAAAAAAATTCTTCGAATAAATGAAATTAAAGCTGCCGGTAAAAAATATGCAAAAGCAAAAGCTACGGTTGGTGCGCTTACCTTAGACGACATTACATCAAAAGCAAAATCCGAGTATTCTGACGAAACTGAGATAAACTGCTTTATTAAAGCAGCGCAAGAGGAATCGCAAAGAAATAGCCCTGAAAGAAAAGTAATAGAAAGAGCAGAAGCTGCTGCCAGAGGAGCCGCTGCACGCAGCAAGGAGATTAATGAAGCGCAGCTTGCTTGTGCCGCCAAAAAATACGGTGCCTTATCGGATACCTACCTAGTTGCTTATAGAAATAAATTTAAAGAAAAACGTGATGCAATTGAATTAAAGTATGCTGGCGAAGAAAATGGCGCTAAAGTTGTAAGCGATTTTGGTTTGCGCGAAGCAGCTTACAGAAAAGCCCATGAGCATTTCATCAGGACAACACCGCTTGATACAGATGCTTTTACTGAAAGTGTTAAAAAAGATTATGGTGCTAAAGCTGTACCTTTTATGAAAATGTATGAACAAAAACTTCAAGAATTAAAGGCTCAATCTCCAGAAGTTAGCGTTATTGCGCTGGCTATTATCCACGGAAGAAAAGCCGCTTTAAAAGGGCTGATCCTAGAAAAGATCGACTTGAACAAAAAGGCTACCAAACATGGCAAATTATTTATTGACCTTTATATTGCAAATTTTACTAGCGCCTATGAAGCCAAACGCGAAGAATTAATTAGTGAAATTAAATCCCAACCTGAAAATGCCTCACTGAATGATGAACTTGTCAAAATCAAACAATTAGCAAAGTGCCGTGCGAAACATCGTGCCTCCTTCAAAAGGCCTCTTGTGGATGAGAGTTTGATAAAAGAAGCTCAAGTGTTTGATGAGCATGAGGATTTTTATATAAGTGAATATAAATCATATTTCACTGAATATTTTAAAGAGTTAACACCCGTAGAAGAAGTTAAACGAAAAGCGGTTCATGATGGGTGGATGGCTGCCGATAGAAATGATCCGCTTGATATGCAGGCGCTTAAAGAAAAAGCCAAAGCACAGGCACATCCAGAAACATACATCGCCGGCTTTCAAGAAGCTCATCAAAGAAGAATTGCTGTTTTAGAGCAGCAGGGGATAGATACCAAAAAGGCATTAGATCCTAAAACATCAATGCTATATCCAAGTGAATCTATGACAGTTAAAATTGCTAAAGATCGTGGTGCCAAATATGCGCAATTAGCATATGGTATACATCTAGAGAGTATAAGAGAAAATGCAAAAAAAGAGTTTGGCCCCAATGTTGAATGCTTTATGAAAGCTTATGAAGACGCTTATACCGCCCATGTTACGTCAGGTGCTGATAACCTTAAAAATAATGCCTTTTTAGCAGGCGAAAAGGCGGCGCAAAAGCAACATAGTGTTGATATGGAAGCAGTTAATAAAGCTGCCGCGCAGCATTTGTCATTAGCCCCTATGTATGCCGAGCATTTTAAGCGTGGTTTTGATTCCGTAAAACTCAAAAAGATAACACCTCAAAAAGTAGCGAAGGAAAAAGATAAAACAAAGGATAAATCCAAAACTAAAAAAGCACCAGCACCCATTAAGGAAACAGTTACTACAGAGTCTTCTTGTGCAGCTAACGATGCTTTGTCTGTAGGTCAGCCAATCTTGATTTTTCGAGATCGTCAACCTGTGATCAAACCAAGGAGTGCTATAGAAGAGCAAGTGTTTAGTGCCATCCATTTTCGTAAAAAGAGTTAGGGGTCTGATCCCTAGGTCTACATAAAAAGAGACAGGGATCAGTCAGAGGCGGCAACCAACGTTATGTTTGCGTTCTAAAACGTTTTACCGTTGCACTTAACATATGATTTTTTTCCATTGGAATATTTTTATAGTTATCCAGCATAGCGGGTTGTCCTAGATATTCATCTTGATCAGGGTGAAAAGAAAGGGGTGAAATATATTTACCATTAAATTCTTCTAAAGTAACTAAATCACCGTCTTGGCCACCTATATATGAATTACAAAGCTTGAAGTTTTTGCTGACACTGATAGGTGCAGGATGTTCTAATCTAACATGTCTATCCATATGGGATTGACCACGACAAAATGGACCTTGCGTTGTGCTGGGCTTAATTTTGTTCAAAGTATGCGACAATCTCGCGGCATATACCAACCATTGCATAGGATCATTAATATCAAATCCTTCCGTGTTTGTGGTGTCTGCCGATAAACGCCAACGATGAGTATGTTCATTTATATTTTCTCTAAATTCATTTACGCTTCCTTTGAAAAAGGAATTCATCGGTTTGCTGGCAACTGATGTATATTGAAATATGAGACCTTTTTCTTCAGGGGTTAACTCACTATACATAGTATCGTAATCACAAGGTTTATCATCACAAACGTGCGGCACCGATTCTCTTTGTGTTAATTTTAAAGTTGAATCAATATCCTTTAGCTTGATGGGGTTGTCAACAATTTGGGAACTACTCCTTCGTGAATAAAAATTGGTATAAACTTGCTCATCCCATAAACGGTATTTGGATTGCGCAAAAGCGGCAAGCGTTTCGTCGCTCAACCTAAATTGATCCCAATCCATATGACTGATAATGTCATACATATCATATGTGGTGCCATCAATTTCAATATTATAATATAATTGACCATACTGATTACTCACTAAGTGGGTGTTTACAGGAGTTGTACTTGTTACGATCTTATGAATAATATCAGCAAACCTACTGGTATACGATGAAGCGCTAGGAGTAGTGATTTGATGAAAAACATTCGTAAACAGTCTAGTATATTCTGAAATGCTTGCAGGCATAAGGCTCATACTATTACTTGGTGAGTATAAAGCATTTGCAAGATAAAAATGCTGCCCTCCAAGGGAAAAAAATTGGTAATCAGTTAGGGTGGTTGGGAAAAGAACGTGTTCTTTCTGGTAGTTATCTACTTTTAAATCTACGCCTTGGTTTTCATCAAAAACGACGATAGGAGCCCCTTTCGCAAAGGACATACACATACGCATGTCGGTTGAGGTGCTGATAAATGATGAATGATGGTTGCGAACGGCTCTATCATAAACGCCTTGTCCTCGACAAACGACTTCATCTGGATCGGGGTTATCTCTTAATCCATGAAGTTCATGGGCTACACCGGCACTCTGGAGCCAATATTTTGAATACTTAGAATGCTTAGAATGCTTAGAATGCTTAGAATAAAGTTCATTCGGTTGATCTTGGCCAATATATTGTGGTTGACCCATTAAAAAAGCATTAAGATCGAAACTGCCAAAAATGTACCTTGTTATGAAGCCGTTTGTGTGTAACCAAAAATCGCAAGCATTGTGTTTTATTATTCTATATTCATCATCGGTAAAAAATACTTGGCGCCAATCCATTTTAGTAATAATACTGTGTAAGGGATAGTAAACGCCATCAATGATCGGATCAAAAAAGACATTACCAAATTCATTGGTCACTTTTTGATATTCTACCTGACTTGAGGAAGAGATTATTTTTCTAATAATGTCTTCATATTCTTTGGTCCACGGATTTTTAGCCACAGGAACAACGGTTGCTTTAAGATTTCTTCTAAATAGCTTCTTAATTGCTTTGTTTGTAGTCATTGCTGCTTGATAACAAGTGGCATCTATGCCTTCTTCTGGTAAATTAACTCTTCTGTGAGGGTCAACACCCTGGTCGAGTAAAAACTTTACAGCTTCTGCATTTTTATAACTAAGGGCAGCCATTAATGCGATTGTGCCATCACCTGGTAAATCTTGGATCTGGATTTTTTTCTCTTCAAATTTTTTCAATCCTTTTGAAATGACAGATGGATCCTCAGTACTAAATAATAATTCAAAATAAGAATGGTTTGTATTTTTTGCCATCGCTGTTAGATTTACTCTTTCTAATATAAGGCTCGCAATAGCATCATTTTTTTTGAGAGCTAATATAAAGCAAGGATAATTCTGATGGCTGGAAGGTTGATCAAGATCAGCGCCAAGTGCTAACACTGTTTTTACGGTTTCGGGGTTGCCGGTATTAATGGCTATCTCTAAGGGTAGAAGCCCTGTTTCACTTATTTTTTCGTTGATGTTTCTTTCTTTTGCATATTCTATTATGCAGGGAATGTCACTATTTTCAATAGCTTGGTCTAATGAGTCTTTGCCTGATATAAATTTAAATATGGTGGATCCAAAATAATCATCATATTTAGCTTCGCATAATGTTGGTTCAGGGATTGGCAAGAGAGGATCAAGCTTAACAGCACTTGTATTACTTTGATTATGGACAAAAGCCGCAGTTGAAAGTGCAGGTAAAAAGCTTGAGGTAAAGTTTGCGAGAACACTTAAATAAAACATATTACATCCTCATATTATCAATGTAAATTTAATTGCAATGCGCTTCATTAGTGCGTTTAAAGTATGAAGTTTGACATGGCGTTTGAAATCTTTGGATCATTATTCATTTCAGGGCAATTGCTATCATTGATAGCCTTTAATTTTTTATGGTGTGCATTCTTATAGTAATGCAGTATGCAATCACCTGCCACGCCCGCCATCACTAAAATCGGTAGGGGTACTTGTTCTTTAATTCCATAACCAAATACCGGCATTAATAGTTCAATGGATTTTGAAATCAAGAAAGATCTTGCTGCGCCATTAACAATATCATTTATAATTGCATCTCGATTAAATGGATTAACCCCGATGCGATAGAGTGATCCTAATAGTACTGAGCGTAAGGCTGAATCAAGTTGACGAGAAATAGTAATATCTTGTGATTTAAAATATTGAGTTAGTTTATCCATCACAATATTTGAAATGCCACTTATCTCAAAGTCTTTCTCAGCGTTTTTAAGTGCATTCCAATCAAGTTGAAAAGGCTCATTTTCTTTGCTTGGCTCAAGGATTTCAGCGCGGACAATATTTCGGGTAAAATAAAAAACAAAGGAATTAACGGCGCTAGGTATACCATATAAACAAGCATTGGCAAAAAAACCGCCCACTTGATTTGTGGTGTGTTTAATTAATTTAGAAAGCATATCTTCAAGTGGCATACGCATTTATCCTCCATCTTTATGAGATGAAGATATGCATATGATTTGATTGCAGACTTCATCTGAATAATCGTGTTAAAGCGACAAGCCTGTTTAACAATCATTAGCTGGTAAGATTTTGCCTGCTATTGATAGCGATTATCCTTATCGAGAAGCCCTATCACACAAAGCATGATTTTATAATAAAATATGACATAAATATATTTAGCCCCAATCCGCTTGCAAGCTTAATCAGGCCTTTTATCTGAATGGGGGCAGTTTTATGAGTTTTTCTGGTAAAGAGGCGGGGTTAGGCCCCTGAGTTGTGCAGATCATTGTTCTGGTTGCACCAGCAACCTTAGTTGCATATTATGCTGGGTTTATCTGCTTGATTGAATAAACGAGGTTAAAATGAATTATGGCCCAAAACCAGCTTGTCAGAAACTCGAAGAATTGCTTAAAGGACCATCGCCAAAGCCTGGTGAATTCGAACAAGCAACATACAATTTATTATTGACTAAATTTGCATGCCATGAGGGATTAGTAGAAAGCCCTGAGTCTACAACAAGCACGCTGCGTTTTGTGACTGAAGAAGATTATCATAAATTAAAAATGAAATAATTGTGGTTTGCGAGAGAGAGGGGACAGACCCCTCAGTTGATTTAATTAGGGGTGTTCCCTCTACGTCTGTTCATGCCATATTTCTGTTATCTCAACATCTTTTAGCCATTTATCACTTGCGCGTTTACAAGATAGTGTGTTACAGCTCTATTATGTTCAAAACCTCAAAGAGCCACACATGAAGCACAGAACACTCATTCCTACAAAAGAGAAAAAAAGGAAGAAAAAAACGAAAAGCGCTAAATCGTCAGTTGAGGTCCCCGTTATTCCTGAAGGCGCTATACCTGGCAACCCTGAGCTACAAGTGTTTTGCGCATCGTGCCATAAGCCTAAGTATTTTTATCTGGATATCCCTAAAAAGTGCGTTCAATGTAATGAAGAATTTGTATTTTATGCCAAAGAGCAAAAATATTGGTATGAAGTTTTAAAGTTTAGATTTAATTCCGTTGCTATACGTTGCCCAAGTTGCCGGAAATCAAAACGTTCTGAAGCTGTTCTGCATCTCCAGCTTACTCAGTGTCATGAGCAATACAAATTGTCTCCAAATGATCCTTATGTGATGTTGGCAATTGTGGAAATCACTTTTTTATTATATGAAAGATTTCAAAACGTTAAATTATCTAAAGCGATTACTTTGTGCAGAAAAGCTTATAATACTTCCCTAGAATGCGTTGAAGCTATTTTCTGGGAAGCCAGGATAAAAGAACTGATGGGGCAGCCATTAAAGGCACAGGGGCTTTATGAGAAATTTTTAGATAAAGCGAAAAATCTACCCAGATGTAAAAATATGTCACGACAAGCTAAGAAACAGCTATCTCATTTGAATGAGATAGGGATCAGACCCCTGAGTTGATTAAATTAGGAGGCCGCCCTTGATGAATCCCCACAAGTTTTAGGAAAAGCTCGGCGTCATTGCGAGCAAAAGCCG
>CAZSGE010000027.1:12792-32982 GCA_964606325.1 Uncultured Candidatus Berkiella sp. | reverse complement strand
GGTGCCCGTATGGAACATAGAAGTTGAGTTGGCAGACATCGCTAAAAGCTAAAGGCAATTAGAGTATATTTTATTTGATTGAAGGTTTTCGCAAGTTTTCACGTTGCTGTGAAGAAAGATTAGGGTGTTGCATTAGCTTTTGATATGTATAATCATTATATAGATAATCTGGTAATGAATTAGAAATGTTTATCAATATGTCAGCTGGTGTTTTAGGATTCCATAAAAATGAATGGTAAACATTGGGGTCGCTTTTATGAATCGCATACAGCGTTTCAATAGGTGTATTTGGGTTGCCAGCGACAGAATCTAGAATGTAATTATTCTTTTCATTTGCAAGTAAAGCTAAGGTTTGTGCTTTAGTTTTATGATTTAGCGCTATTAAGCGTAAAACAGGATAACCTCGTTTATTTTTACCTAAAAGCCCCGTTATCGACCACATGTTTTGCGACAAACTTGGATCTTGAAGTAATACCACCTGATGAAATATGTGAGGATCCGCATTAGGGCTTGTCACAATTGCGCTATAAATAAAAGGTTTTTCTTCACTTGATTCATTTTTATATTGCTCAACAGCTTGCGCAAGTTGGGCGCCATTCATCTTTTCTATTTTATTGATAATTGAGCTCACATGGATGTAATGATAAAAAGGTGGTATCGCTAAAACAAGAAAGCCAATAATGAGTATGGAAGATAATATTCCTTTTACAGAGGTAATTTTGCGGCGTTTGAGACCAACAAAGATTAAAAATCCTAAAGACGCACCAATTAAGTAACCCACTAAAAACACAAAAGGTGTCGTGATAATCGTGAGGAATAATCCGATGCTTGAGCCTACAGATGAAGGACCATGACTAAATGCTTCTGTTGAAAGTAGGTAATAAGTAAGTGCTGCCAAAAAACCAAATATAAGTCCAATATTGCGCGGAAAATTATCATTTGAAAAAAATGATTTCATGATAAATTCTGTCTATATATGCGGTATTATAATTATCTTAGTTCATGGTAATAACTTATTCAAATTTAATACTGTACATGGAATGACTATAGCTATCATGAAAGGGGAGAAGCCATTTTGTTTAATCTTTTGAAAATTTGTGATAAACCTCGGGTAGCTCTTCAATAGCAATAGTGTATTGCAGGTTGAGCGCATTATATGATTCTTGAAAAGCGAGTTTTAGTTTTTCCATGATGCTGCTTGCGATTGTGTCAAGCAAGTCTTTACTTCTACCTTTGAGTACTTTAACTGTCACATGAACAAAGGCATTTTGGGGATCATTGTTGCCAATCACATAATCTTCGTCTCGTATTATTCGACTTTTACAGCCAGATAATTGAGTTGGTAACATTTCTGTAAGGATCGAGTGAATTTCAACTAATAAAAGGGTTAAATTTGTTTCATGAATATTTGCGCTAACTTCTAAGATGACATGGGGCATGTTGGACCTCAATTTAATGTGATTGCACTATTGTTACAAAATTAACACAGAACATCAATCAACAATAAATAAGAATATAGCGGAGGCTGTGAACAGGTCTTATCCATAAGACCTGTTTTAAAACCTAAGTTATTATTTTCTTTTCAGCGTTAGCATTTTGCTAAATTGACTTTCAAGCGCTCGTACTGGATCGGCATAAGCGACTTCTTTTAAAGATTCGTCTTTATCCAACCTTTTATAATCTACACTTTCCATGCCATAGAAAACAGTTGGTTTAGTTGTTTTACCTGTGATTTCTCTTTGTCTAAGCATGAATAAAGCTTGAGGATCGCTTATGCTTAGAGGTATTTGATGCACTTCAGGTATGATACCTTTTGGATAAGCTTTTCTATTAAGAACACCTTTGCCAATAAGCTCAGCATAAGATGTTTTTTTCCTTTGGCTCGTGAGATACACGGGACGATATTCTAGTAAACCTAAATCTAAACAGAAAGGTCTGAGTATAGGATCGCCATCTTGCGTGCTTCTATTCAAGGACTCAGCTAATAGAGGTAACGTGCTACCTTGATCCATACAGGTGTTGATTATTTCAATTATTTCAGCTTTTGTAGGGTGCGCTTTGTCTTCAGTGGTTGGCTTAAAACCTAAGCCTCCTAATATTGCGGAATAGTTATATGGCGCATAAACGGTAACATTTAAAATATTTTGAGCTTGAGCGATATCAAGTAAAGTCACCATAAATGGTAGCATTTCATTTGTTTTTACATGTTCGCAAAGGTGGGTAAAGCTGGCGCAAAGTACAACGGGTTCTAATGGTATTGTGCCATATGGTGAGCGTTCATAGAGATCATTTAAGTAACCTGTTGCGCAATCTTGAGGAAAGCGCACGTCGTTACTTGCTTTTGCTTGTGGCACTACGCCATAACTTCTGCTGGGATATAGATTCAAAGATGTATGAAGTTTTTGACCGGCTTCGCTAATATCAATGCATATTTTTCCAGAAAATGGGAAGCGGGTTGGGGTATCCCATGTAGAGCGGTAAGTTTCAAAGTGCGCTTCAACTTTAAACGATTTGTTAGCTAAAAATAAGCTGCCAATTTCATAATTTAAAGGCATCTGCCTTGTGGTGATTGTTAAATGTGGTTGTGGAGCCATTTGGAAATCAAACACCTGTGCTTGTGCGCTTAATAGTCGCTTCCTACTTTGAGTAATGAGCGTGATGAATTCTCTGGCGGATGCCAGTAATTTTTCCATGTCAGTGTTGAGTTGATTTTGCACAAATTTAAACTGTATAGACCAATTCTTTTTTTGTGGCATTTCCGCATCGTTTATTAATTGATTTAAAGCAGCTATTTGTAAGCTTAAGTTGTTGCAGAGTTGGTAAAAACCTTGGAAACGCACGCTTAAATCATGATACTCAAGCAAATTATCTTTAGGCATGGCTTGTAAATGTTCTAAGCGTTCTAAAAGATATGGTAGTAATTGGGTGCAATGCCAAATGAGAATCATTTTTTCTTGTGCAAATGCATCATGATTTTCAGGATTATTTAATCTTAAACCTAATCTACTCATTACTTCATATGCTTGAGATGGAATCACTTGCCTGGTTGTGACTTGAATTTTGCCATCCTGGGTTATTGTTAGCGTATTATTGGTTTGCTCATTGGGTGTAAATTTGACGAGCTCGTTGGTGTTAGCTAACAGTGTTTGGGGGGTAATAGCTCTATTTGTAAAAGACAACATGATTTCTCCGGCTAACTAATCTCGGCAAAAGAAAGTATGATAACAAAATCGTTAGTAAAATTAAAGTAACATATCAAATTGATAAGATTTCATGGCCAGCGTATTTCATAGTACGATAGCCAAAAATTCATATTCATGAGTAATTTAGGAACCGGCGTGCTTATTTGTCCTGTTTGTAAACATCCGCTAATTAAAATAGAAAAGCGTTTCGCATGTTTAAATAACCATAGCTTCGATATGGCCAAACAAGGCTATATTAACTTGCTGCTTTGTGACATGAAAAAAACATTGAATCCTGGCGACAATAAGGAGATGGTGAAAAGCAGGTTGGATTTTTTAAATAATAGCCATTACTTACTGGTTGCGGATGGGCTCAATCGTTTCATTGAGAAAAATCTTTTAACTTCACTTTCCCATAGCGCTCAAATTGCCGATTTGGGATGTGGAGTAGGTTACTATCTACGTTTGTTAAAAGCGCACCTATCACAAAATTGCGATAAAGACATTGAATATTTTGGCGTTGATATTTCAAAAGAGGCCATAGCTTGTGCCAGCAAACAGGCAAAAAACATCCATTGGGTGGTAAGTAGTGCAAAGAATCTACCCTTTGAAGCGCAAAGTCTTGATGCGGTTATGTGTGTTTTTTCACCCTCTTACTTTGAAGAAATAACGCGGGTACTAAAACCACAAGGCCAAGTTTACATCATTACTCCAGGTGATGAGCATCTTAAAGAGCTTAAAGATATACTTTATGACGAGGTGGGTGCTTCGAAAGGTGATAGTATTATACAAAAATCAAAAGATTATGTTGTTTTGCAAGATAGCCATTCTATAACGTATTCTTTAAAGTTGAACTCAACAAACGATATTTTAAATCTCTTTAAAATGACCCCATTTTATTGGCAGATGCCTTCACAAAAACAAACACAGATATCACAACTCAATGAATTAACGGTAACGGTTGATATGAAACTTTGGTGCTTTAAGCTAGTTTAAAGCGATTGGCACATCCTGTGCCTATCAATACTTTTTATTTTTTTGGCCTTGTTCTCGCGGCGCTTGAATGGTTTAAGACTTGATCATCATCTTGTTCTTCATCGCTTTTAGACTCGTTATCGTCGTCATCGTTATCATCATAATTGTCATGCTCTTCAATACGCTGATTGACTGCTTCTTCTAAGGCGTCATCTACTTCATTATTATCTTCATCTTCTTGATCTTCCTCATGATCTTCTTCGTATTCATCTTCATCATTATCTGAATGCTCATTTTGCAAGGCTAGTGCGAATGCTCTATCTTCGTTTTCTTGTGCTTCATTTGCTATTTGCAAAGCGAGCTTTTGTGCCAGTTCTTCATCTTCTGCAAGTTGGCGTGCCTTCATTTGAGCTTCTAGCCGTTGTTTCAAAGCAACGGGATCTCTAAACAGAGGTAAAAATGTATTATTAGTGGTTTTAACAACTGTTGAGGTTACTGGCGCAGGATTTAAGACACTTTCTTTTGCTTTAATCAGGGCTTTTAAAACGAGTGGTTTGATCTCTTCATCGCCAATATCATCAAATTTGCTAAGTCTTTTTGAGAGTTTATCAAAAACGGGTACGGTTGAATCAAATAGTTGCTCACGGGTCAGATTATTGTTTATAGCAGCTTCAGCGACTTGAGCGTTACGGATAAGATCTTGCGGGTTATCTGGGCTTTTATTGAGATAATATTGATGTAATAAAACATAGAGCGATTGGTATATATCATTAAATGTTTTTTGATCTATATTTGAAAGTATCTTGGTAATATGATGTTTTAAATCAAAATCTCCCTTTCCATAAGGCAGCGCTTTTGATTTTTTCGAAATTTTTTCCTCATCAATGATAGATAAAAGTGCTACAAAACATTCCCGGGTGCGTTGAGTGGGCATTTTAAGATCTAGCAGTAGATCATAAATTAATTGAATGCTCGGTAAAATAAAGTCATTTTCCAGTAAATATTGTTCACTTTCAAATTTTTTGGGAGCAGCAAGCATAAGTCAACCTTTGTGTTATGTGTAATAAAGATGTGTCGTTGCTTTTTTTTTAATCATTGTATCAAACTAAAAACAGACATAAAATGGCAAAACATAAAAAAGATTCTCAACTAACTCATGATTAAAATCATTTTGTAGCGTTTACGTAAACAACGAGTGTGACTTAAGCAATTAATGCTAGCTACTGATTAATAATCCAATGAATCTGCTTTTTACTGAACTTTATCAATTCCCTCTTGTCTCAACACTGTTCGCAAATAATAAACCTCATAATAAGCTGTGGAGGCAAACATGTTGAAAAAATATATAGCGCTGGGGGTAATAGGATGTGTCGCTTTACTGTCATTTGGTAATGCGAATGCTCGATATGATCGCTATGGCTACGACACTCCTTATGAAACACGCTATAACAACCCTCGTTTCAAGCATTACGATAATGGCGGTTATTATCAGCATAAAGTGCGATATAACAAATCAAGATATTCTGATGAAGGTTATGAACGTGCTGAACGTTCAGGCAGTGCACCTTTTCCTTCCTCAATCTCAGGTGGCAATGTTATTAAGGTAGATTTGGGTAAACTTGCTTGGGGTGCTTACGATGGCTCAGGTAATTTAGTCAAATGGGGACGTGCCTCTGGTGGGAAAAGTTACTGCAAAGATATTGGCAGAAGCTGTAGAACGGTAACAGGCACCTACACCATCTACAGTAAAAAAGGGCCCGGCTGCAAATCCAGTCGATTCCCCGTTGGTAAAGGTGGTGCACCCATGCCATATTGCATGCACTTTAAAGGCGGCTATGCAATGCATGGTGGTCAAGTCCCGAATTACAATGCTAGCCATGGTTGTGTGAGATTACCTGTTGCGGATGCGCAATGGTTAAATCAAAACTTTGTAAGAGTCGGTAGCACACGCGTGAGTATTAAATACTAGATAATTCTTGTGGGCACGGATGCCTATCAACTTTAAATAGATGATTTTTCTCAAAAACCTGCATATTATGAGTTTTGAAATAATATCAGGGATATCTGACGTGAAATACGATATTAAATCGCCCAAATTAGCAAAGCACTCTTATTTGAGCTTATTTTTAATCTTAATGTTCATGACCTTTCAATCTATAGGTTTTGATCCTCATTCAACACCACATCAATGGACGCCGTTAAATAAAATTATGACATCGCGTCTTGCTCAAGAACCTGCAAAAATGAAATTAACATCTGAACAGGTAGATAGCTTAATAGTTTTTTTAAAATCATTCAGTGCGCGTGAACTTGTGCAACTGCAAAAATTACAAAAAACACTACCCAAAACGACTCTTGAACTACTCTTTGCAATTCATGCACGGGGTGTGGATAAAGCTGAGGCTGAAAAAATGGCAGCCTACTTACAACTGGTGCCCAAACAATATCAAATACGAAAATTGGGTACATTTGATGAAAACACATCTCATATCATCGGTAGAGAATGGCATGAAATTGATTATTCAGGAGAGGGCATGACCTGGGAAGGGCAAAAAGAAAAATATGCGCCGCACGACATAACTAACTTTAAATCACTCGATAATCTCAAAAAGTTTTTCCCAGTTGAATCTCAGTTACCGTATTTCAAAGAGATCTATTCCTAGCGTTGTTGTCTACCTAGATAATAATTCAATGATTAATTGTGGCTTTATTTGCGACAAAATATTGTTCTTTTGGAAAAAGATATGTAAAAATCACTTTGCTTTTAGTACCAATGTTGGGTAGTTTACAAAGATAAGGAAGTGTTATATGGCGTGGTATATGCCCGATTTTCTTTTTGGCAATTCAAAAGAACCTTTATTAAAAGTCATGGAAAGTGTATTAAGCTCCATTTTTACCCCAGTTGTTGATTTCTTTAAAGCTAGTTTTAACTCTCTTTATTCAAATTATCCCAATTTAAGTATGGTAGGCACAGGACTTGTGGGTCTTTTAGGTTATATAACCTTCAACAAGTTTCGTACCAAAAAACAAGCTGAGCGTGTTTCAGTAAAGGAAAAGAACTTAGATAAAATACCTGGTTTGGTTTTAGCAGCAGATGATCATAAAGAGCAAATTAGAGCTTTGGATCGCAATATGTTGGGTGTAACAACTGCCACATTAGATGGTGTGAGAAGTAATTTAACAATTTGGAATAAATTGAATGAAATTGTCGATACATTATCTGGACTGGTCAGAACAAATGACGCTCATGCAAGAAAACTAGACACAATTTCAAGAGCGACAGGTGATGCTAGTATCAAACTCGAGGCACTCTCTAGTTTTGGCAAAAAATTAGACACCATCGAAGGGTTGCAGCGTACTACAAATACAACTTTAGAAGGAATTGATGCTGTTGTAAGACCAAGATCAAAAACGCAATAGTTTCTTTTGCGGAGATTATATTTATATCTCCGCAAGTATCTTCAGTGTAACAGAGCCCACTTGTCATTATAGCTTCGCATTCCTACCCATTTTTTGAGGAGAGAAAATCATGTCCGATGATACCTTTGCAGCGTTTAAACAAATGCAAAAACAAAGCTGGGGTTTGTTTGCGCCACTAGAAGTGGTAACAACCATCTGTGCGGCATCGTTAGTCAAATTTTCTCATATAAAATCAAACGATAACGTGCTGGATGTGGGTTGTGGCACAGGTGTGGTGGCCATCACGGCTGCCAGAGTGGGGGCCAAGGTAAGCGGGCTTGACTTGAGTCCTGCCTTGGTTGAGCGTGCTAAAGAAAATCTATCAATAGCTAATGTACAAGCAGATATCATTGAAGGTGATGTGGAATCTTTACCTTATGCTGATAATTCATTTGATGTGGTGTTAAGTCAATTTGGCCATATGTTTGCCCCACGCCCTCAAATTGCCATCAAAGAGATGTTACGAGTGTTAAAGCCAGGCGGAACGATCGCATTCTCAACATGGCCCCCTCACTTATACGTTGGTCGGTTATTTAGCTTAACGGCCAAATATATGCCACCACCCGAAGGTGTTTCTCCTTCGCCATTGTGGGGCGATCCCCAATTTGTTGCCCTACAACTGGGAGATGCGGTTGAGGGGCTGATGTTTGATCAAGATGTGATGCGATTCCCGGCCCTGAGCTTAGGCCATTACCGGCGTTCAGTTGAAACCACCGTTGGGCCCGTTTTAAAGCTTGTGCAAGAATCAGAGCAAGATCCGGCACGCTTAAATCAATTCAGAGAAGAGTTGGAAGCGTTGGCGGCGCATTACTATGCTAACAACGCTATACGGCAGGATTATCTGATGAGTCGGGCTAAAAAGAAGTAGCCCGGCTCAGGGCGCAGAATCTGTCTGTTAGATCCAGTAAGTTATCGTATAATTTTCTGCATTGAGTCTTGCATTTAAGCTGTTCCACGCGCTCCAATGATACCCTGAGTTTATTCTATAGTTTAACAGAACATCGTTTTGACTTGCCCAAATACCATTTTTATTAATGCTATAGACAACTTCTAGATCGGTTCGTTGGGTTAAAGGCAGTAAATTAGTATTAATATTATCTAACACTAGTGGTACAGAGTAGGGGGTTGGCATATAAGATAAAAACATATGCCCAAGATCATCATATTTGCAATAGGTAAGATAAAGTTTACTTTCAGGAACACCCATATCTTTTAAAGTAATATATTTTGCGATGGCATAATCTTCGCAATCTCCACCGCCGGTACTGATAAATTCGAGTGGTGTTGCCCAATAATCCTCTACGCCCCAGTGTGTCATATCATCCAGGTAAGTCACTTTATTGAAGCAATCGTTAATAGCAGAAACTTTTTGCAATTCTGATTTATGTGCATTTTCATAAATGGTTGAAATAACATCATCTACAGTAAGACTTTTATATTTTCCATAACCTGGAAAATCTAAATCGCTAATAAGTTTTTCTGTGGTTAATGACTCTAAAGTGTTTATGACGGTATCATTTAATTGAAGATAGTCTATTTCAGTGTAAATTATTTTTTCACATTGATTTTCAAATTTTAAATTGAGAGCAACATGGTCAACAAAAATAGAGTCGCTTTCGCTGTTAAATTCAGGCAATTTTAATTCTTGAATAAGGTCGCTAAATGCGTCTACATTTGTTTGCGAAAAATTATTATCAAATACAATACAATTCATAACCAAAGCCGACTCATCACAATGATTCGTATTTTCAATAAAAGGCATGGTAGCTTGTGGCTCGATCATTGTATTTGCAAGCATCATTGGTGCTAGCAATGGCTCCAATAATGCAGGTGACTGGCTTGGTTCTTCCATTTTTGATCTCACAAAATTTAAAAAGTTATTTTAAAACATCACCTTGGATAGTCAACTAAAGCTTATAGTCAACACACAGAATGGTTGATATTTTTTCGATGCTTAATACTAAAAAAGTGTTAATACAGCTGAGTAATTGATTTAAAAGTTCAAAACATAATATTTAACATGGTTTAATAGTGAGAAATTATCATGTTATCATCCTTTCTAAATATTGAGAGGGTGACAATATGCCTAAAAAAATCAGTGAAAACTTACTTAAGTCCAAAGCAAGAAAAGATGCCTTTGATTGCATTACCAAAATGCAAAGAGTTCAAACAGATGACAAGTTAAAGAAAAAGGCTATCAAACTAATAGGTGATGCAAATTTATCACCTGATATTTATATTCTTGAGTATAAAAATGAAATAGAAAGACGTAAGAGAGATTTAGAAGCCTCATCTAACAAAATTGAACCCAAGTTTAAAGAAGTTATTCTTCAGAAAATAATTATTGCAGATGCGGTTAATGAAACTAATGAAGCTAAAGAAGCAGCTAAAAATGTACTTAATTCAGACCAAATGAAAGTTGTATCTATCGCTAAGGTCCACGCTTATCGTTCTGCCAAATACGGTTTTAAGAAAAACGAAAAAGTCTTTAGAAAAAAAGTAGAAAGCTTTGGTGAGCATGCTGATCTTTATGAAAAATCCTATCATAAAGCCTATAAAATAAAGCGCAGCAAGATGACAGAAAGTGAAAAAGTGATTGGTGTCGCAATGTTTCGTGGGAATAATTATGCTGCTAGTGGAAGAAAGATATTTGAACATAACTTGATAAGAATTTCAAAAAGCTATGGAGAATATGCTGAGCTTTATGTTAATCAATTTAAAAAAAGCTATCATTTAAAATGCGATAAAATGTCTGCTCAAGATAAGGTAATTGCTTTGGCAAAAGGAGCTGCTATTTATGCGGCTCGTAAAGGATACTCACTAAGCGAGCAGATGCTGATAGAAAAGTCAGAAAAGCATGGTGAATACGCGAATGTTTATTTGAATCAATATAAAATAACATTTCAAAAACTATGCGAAAAAAAATCTGCCAATAACAGAGGTTTAATAAACTCACAAGAAAAAGCAATTGATGCACAAGTTGTTCTAGAAAAAAATAGTTTTCAAATTGAACAAGTATTTGATGCCATTGTAATGGATCCTGTCTTACCCTTGTACTCATCGATGAGTTCACAGTCTAGTCATTCTATGGAAGAAGATTCAGCTAAATACTTGGTGGCGTCCAGGTTTAGAGCGAATGCTTGAAAAAGAGCTTAAAGACTGCTTAGTTTCAGTATATTTTACATAAACTTTATTGCGTAAATCTTCTTGCAAAATAGAGTTTATGTTGTTGTTATTTCTTTCGTGACGATATTTTTCTCATGCGCGATTCGCAAGCCATGTAATACCAGATCAGGCAAAATGGCATCAAAGATCCCTTCATTTTCGTAAAGATAGGCAAATCCGCCCGTTCCAATTATCACTGGTGGGGCTTCTTTAAACATATCAGCAGAAATAGAGCGAATGATTTCTTTGATAGCGCCCTGGTGCCCAAAGAAAAGTCCGGCCTGTATATTAGTAGCTGTAGATTGTCCTAAAGCAGTATCTATTTTCGCAATGCGGACGGGTGGAAGATTTGCGGCAAATTCATTTAGCGCACGCATTTGCATTTGTAGGCCTGGCAAAATAGCGCCCCCTAAAAAGGCACCATTGGCACTGATTGTTTCAAATGTGGTGGCTGTGCCTAAATCAACGATAATAATGTTTCTTTTAGGAAAATGATGAAAGGCGGCAATTGCATTAGCGATTCTATCTGTGCCCACTTCAGTGGGATTTTTGTATTTAATTTGTAAGCCTGTTTTCACACCAGCTTGCAATACGAACGGCTCTATTGAAAAATATTTAACTAACGCTGCTCGAATAGAATAATCAAATGAGGGTACAACAGAGCAACAGGCTGCATACTTGATGCAACTTGGCGCTAAGCCCATTTCTCTTAAATAATTTTTAAGAAAAATGCCCAGTTCATCTGATGTGCAGCCAACTTTACTAGGGTAGCGAAATTGAAACATTAATTGTTCATTTTCAAAGATACCGCCATAAAGGTGCGAATTGCCAATATCTAAACAAAGTAACATCGCGTTCCCCATTTTAATATTTTGTGCTATTGGTTACGGCTTAAGCAAGCCAGCTGTCAAATTGCAACGTTATCTATTAATCTTATCTTGCCAATTTTCACTGCAGCGAGTAATCGCCCGTCCCACTTTTGCAGGTATTCTACCAAAAACCCGGATTGCTCTAAATGGGTTTTAGCTTTTTGTTCATCCTTACAGGAAATTAATACACTATTTAAAAGGCTGGCCAGATTTAATTGTTCCTGAGTTAGCAGAGTATTTCGTGAGCTCAACGCTAGACCATTCTTCGCGCGTACTGTGCTACATGGGATAATTTCTATATCAAGGAAAAAAGCTTTAACCAAATCTTGGACAAGCTTTAATTGTTGATAATCCTTTTCTCCAAAGTAGGCGCGTTGTGGCTTGATAATACAGAATAATTTCATCACCACGGTTAACATACCGTTAAAGTGACCGGGTCTACATTTACCCTCTAAAATAGTGCTTATATTATCTTCTGTGATTTTAAAATGAAATTCATCTGGATACATTTCATGTACAGGTGGTGCAAATACATAATCAACGCCTAATTCTTTAGCAATTTTTAAATCTTGCTCTAATGTTTTGGGATAGTTTTCATAATCGCTTTTGTCATTAAACTGGGTGGGGTTAATAAAAATGCTCAGCACGCAGCTATCATTTTCATTTTTTGCACGCACTATTAAACTTTCATGACCTGCGTGCAAATTACCCATGGTTGGCACAAAACCAATACTTTCATTTTTCAGCTTGGTTCCAAGCTTTCGCCATGACGATATGGAGTTTATAACTTCCATTATGCGCCCTCATAGCAATGTTCATGGATATTAGGGAAGGTGATATTTTTAACATCGTCATTATACTGATTCAATGAAGATTTAATTAAATCAAAACCCTGTGCATAGGTTTTCAAAAACTTAGGTTTATGATGATTAAAACCCAATAGATCTTGAAGTACTAAAACTTGTCCAGATGTGAAGGGGCCTGCACCAATACCAATCGTAGGTATATCGAGTGTTTCAGTCACTAATTTAGCAAGTAGGTAGGGAACACACTCCAACACGATGGCAAAACAGCCAGCTTCTTGTAAAGATTGCGCTTCACGAAGGATTTCATTTGCAGCGTCTACAGTTTTACCTTGCACCTTAAAACCACCCAAAGCATGGACAGATTGAGGCGTTAAACCAAGATGTCCCATCACGGGTACGCCTGATTTTACAATATGCTCAATCATTGGCACATTATCACCAGCGCCCTCTAATTTAATAGCATGGCATCCCACCTTCATGATGCCGTCAATTGCATTCATGGTGTGGTCTAACCCTTTGCGGTAAGAGCAAAAAGGCATATCGCCAATAATAAATTTATTTGATGCGCCTTTCACAACCGCTTCGCAATGTTGAATCATCATCTCGGTGGTGGCAGGTAAAGTCGTTTTGTGGCCGTGCATGACCATGGCTGCAGAATCGCCCACTAAAATACAATCGATATTACTTTGAGAGATGATTTGCGCTGACCAAAAATCATAACATGTCACCATGCTTATTTTCTGGTTGTTTTCTTTCATATTTTGAAAATCAAAAATGTTCATGAGCAACCTCTTTTGTCGTGCATTTATTTTGGTAATAATTAACAAATGCTTGATATATTTCTAAAAAATCATCACTTTCTAAAGCCGCAAGATGTTTATTAATGGTAACCTTATCGCCTCTAACTAAGGGGCCTGTGAGCGAGCCATGGGGATTATAGGTGAGATTTTTAAATGTTTGAGTGATATAAGGTAAGATAATTTCAGGCGGTAAATTCAATGAATGGCTTAATTCATGGTTTATTTTTTGCCACAATAAACAGGTAAAATTATTACTCATGACACACAGGGCATGATAAAACGGCTTTAAAGCTGGGGGAATAAAATATCCTTGGTTAGGAAGCCCTGGTAACAAAGTGCTAAGATTCGGTGAGCCTTCTTCAAGAATAAAGGGGATCTGTTCATAACCATGCTTATCATAAAGATCATGCGAAAAAGTCATCAGTGGATGTGCGCTGTAAGCATTGGGTATCGATAGCATACCGGAAAAATGAATGATAATTTTTTTCTCTGACAATGTTAAATTATTGATAAAGGTTGGAATGCTACTATCGCTAATCAACACAACAATATGCGTTGCCTTGTTAAGGCTTAACTGTAAATCTGCGATGGAATGGGTTTTGCGTGCCCATTGGAGAAAGGGCAAGGATAATAGTTTCAGATAATGGCAAAAATGAGATGCCATTCGGCCATTGCCGATGATTAAATATGTCGGTACCTGTCTCATGATCAAGTCCACTTAAGTCATTACGCGCTTATATTATGACTTTTCACGTGGTTACTCAACCATGAAACAGAAATTACGTTAGCTGTCTTAGTTTTGTTGTGGTGGCATGACAACGTAAACGGTCTGAGGCTGTTGTGGGCCATTATAAAATAGTGATCCAATTTTATAGCCTATGAATCCATCAACTGCACCCAGAAGAAAGCCGATAGGGGCGGTAAATGCAGCACCAACAATAAAGTACGGTAAGCCCGCTAAGCCAAATACGAAACCACCCCAAAGTGCCGAATAGGTTACTGTGTTACTTTGACTGCAGCCTGTTGCACCAGCAAGTATGCTCAGAACAAATGCTGGCTCAAAACCGCCAGCAACGTTTTGTGTTTCTATCGAATTTAGTTCTCTCATGCTTAAACTACCTAATGAATTGAAGGCCTTAACATAATCAATTTGCAAATTAAATGCAATGACTACACAAGTTTGCAAGCACCAAATTCGTGGATTGCCCCTCGCGTGTATATCACTGTAATGTAGGGAACTACTTAAACTTATTGATTGTCTATTGGCTACACATTTCTATGTTATGTAAGCCAAAAATGTACAGTAACAAGCTAGTGCAACATGTGGATTTCTCTTCAAATTTAAAATGCACTAAAGCCAGCATGTATTATGAATTTTTGTTGATTTGTTTGCTCGTCTTCAATACATCTGCGTTTGCATTTTTAAAAGCTGGCGACATTCTAAGTATTCCTTATAATCGAGCTGATATAAGAATTCCTTACGGTGATGCGCCTCGACAATTTGGTGATTTGCGTATACCGCAAGGAAAAGGGCCCTTTCCAGTGATAGTGGTGATCCATGGCGGTTGCTGGTTATCGAGAATGGCCAATGTGGATTTTATGGCACCTGTTTCAGAGGCTTTAACCAAAAAGGGATATGCTACGTGGAACATTGAATATCGCGCAGCTGATAGCGATGGCGGTGGTTGGCCTGGCACATTTCAAGATGTTGGCAATGCCGTTGATTATTTGCGAAATATCGCTCCAAAATTTAACCTTGATTTAAATAAAGTGGTGATCATAGGGCATTCCGCCGGCGGACACTTGGCGCTTTGGGCCGCATCTCGTCAAAAACTTGCTAAAGAAAGCTTGGTTGCATCCCCACACGTGCTTCCCATCCGAGGTGTGATCAGTTTGGCAGGGCCAGGAGATCTACGAAACTACCTTACTTGGGGAGAAAAGGTGTGCAAAGATAACAATATTGATGAATTGCTTGTTGGGCCAACACAAGAACTCAGAAACGAAAGATTCTCTCAGGTTTCTCCATTGGAGTTATTACCCATTGGGGTAAAACAAATCATCATCACAGGGGATAACGATAAAGGTGTGCCACCTCAACTTGGGCAAGACTATGTGAATTTTGCTCAACAAAAAGGGGATGATGCTACGTTTTTGCTTGCCAAAGATTCGGCACATTATGAAGTGGTCGCGCCAGATTCACATGCTTGGCCCATGGTGCTCATTGCGATTGAGTCGTTGTTGAATTCAAGAGAATGATTCAGATTGCTTGTGCTTACACTGTTTGGAACTATTTTACACTGATTATAATCCAACACGTAAATGTCACTGGTTTCAAGAGGCTTCTATGACCGTAAGTTTCAGTCAGCCCTTTGATGGTGTAGAAGGTCAATGCTGTAGGTATGACGATAATACAGGAAAGTATGTTTTTTATAACGACACGAACAACGCAGGCAAAGTGAAATTTATGTTTGGTGTCGATGCTGATATCTACGTTAATGCTGCTAGTCTTGAGCCAGGTAGTAGTGTCAACGGGTGGGGTGGTATTGCAGGGGAAGTCGTTGCTAGATTAAATCAGGGGAATCCCCAACAAGTAGCTGATTTGCAGAAAGACTGGAATGCACACACGCAAAACCTATTGGGTAAGGCGGCGGTAGTTAAGAAAGATAATAAACCTGCAAAACTAAACTTTGGAACCAAAAAAGATGGTAAACCCAAAGAATCTTATCTTATTCACACTGCAGCTCCGGATGCGAGAGGGCCAGATAAATTAAATCCAAACAGACCACAACCTGCTTCAGAAAAGCATAGATTTGAATCTTTGAAAAATGCTTATTTAAATACGCTTTTACAAGCTGCAAGCTTACCTGGACAACCACTGAGTATTGCGATCCCCTCATTGGGAACAGGTATTTTTGCTAATGAACCTGAATTATCGGCTAAAGCGGCAGCGGAAGCAGTGGCTGAATTTAGAAAGCTTAATCCAGATTCTAAACTTCAAATTAAATTCTCAGTTCCTTGGAATTTTCAGCAGTTATTTAAAGCGCATTCAGAGTTCCTAAATCAACAAGCTGCAGCGCCAAAACCTGCAGGCGTAGCGCAAGATCAACCTCCTCTAGTCGCCGCTGGCCAACCCGTAGTTCCTGCCCCACAGGTCAATTCTAAAGCTCCAATTTCACCTCCACCGCCATCACCACTTCAGTCAAAAAAACTTTCCTCGGTTTCAAAAGATATGCCGATGCCTTACTTACCTATGAATTCTGGGCCAATTGTGGGGATTGCGCCATTTAAAGGAAACACACCTCCCTTTGGTGCTTTTGCTAATACGACAGAAATCGTTAATGGTAAAGGGGTATATCAAGTCGTTCAAGATAAAACAATGGATGGTAAACCGATTATCATTGATGGAAAGCCTAGAACGTTCAACTGGCCCTCTTCAGAAAATGCATACCATGCACAAAAACTGATTGCCTATAAACAAGAATTAGAAAATAAAGATCCAAAAGATCCTAAAATAGCTGTGTTAGATAAAATGCTTGTAGAACTCGAAGGCATGCCAAAATCTGGGGACAAATTCCTTCCTAAAGGTGGTCCAGATACCTACGAAGGTTTAGTTAATCGAAATCTTGCCGAGTTGGGGTTTTCTGATAAAAAGGCATTTGATAATGCCTGTAAGGCAGATTATCACCCAAAATTTAATCCCTCAGGTGGCATTAATCCTGGTACAAATCTTCCTTATACCTATGATTACATGAAATTTGCAGTACAACTAAAACTTGAACAACATCCAGAACTCAAAGAAATGGCTAAAGAATGTGCTCGCCGCGGTATTATGCCAGTAGAGATAAGTCAGTATGATCAAACCTGGGCATCTTTTGATGGCAGCGGTAGAAATTTATTGGGTATAGCGATTCTTGAATTAGGCAATAAATATTTAAAAGCAGAGGATAAAATCGATGGCCCAATAACGAATCCTCACACAGCTTATGCCAGCTTGCAGCAGCAACACAAGGATGAGCTCAGTCATGGCAATGTGAGCAAATATGTTAGTGGAAATAATCCTATAGTGTTTCCTGATTCTGTCAAACCTGTTGCAGCACCACCATCTGAAAATTCAGCTGGTGAAGCCTTATTTACTGTGCATCCAGCTGTGCCAGTCTTCACGCCACAAAATAATGCCGCAGCAGTGCCGCCTCGCACGCCAATTGTCGTCGACCCACGCGCACAATTAAAAGAAATCGCGAATAAGATAACTAATTTTTCAAATGATCAACATAACAAATGTGGCATCATGAAAATGGATGATTCCAAAATTAATGATCCTAATAATCCCACGCTGACTTTGGGCATCATTTGTGATAATGGTAACAAAACAAGAAATGTTTATATTACACCGGCATCTGCTGAAGGTGGGGTTGTGTATTCCATTGAAAAATCTATTAACCCATTAGAGAATCAAAAACTATTAGACAATGCTATTCGGGTAGCGGTTGAGGCTGCAACCCCTGGAACAGTGCTTTCTATACCTGCTGGCGCAGATAAAGAGAGTGAAAAAGCTTTGATGAAAGCAATGGACGATATTTATGGCGAAGGTAAGTATATGGTGGATAATGGTAAGGTGACTGT
This sequence comes from Uncultured Candidatus Berkiella sp., assembly GCA_964606325.1. Classification (GTDB taxonomy): domain Bacteria; phylum Pseudomonadota; class Gammaproteobacteria; order Berkiellales; family Berkiellaceae; genus Berkiella. The sequence goes on along the minus strand of CAZSGE010000027.1, from coordinate 15,103 downwards.
TCCAGCAGAAAGACCGCAAAAAGCATCGTCTGTGATAAGAGCTGATCCTTAAGAAATATATTCGATTTTTTTCGGGACGCTTCGCCCAACAGAACAGCATCGTATCAAATAATGTAAAAAATGCTTGTAAATAAACTGGCAAGTTCTAAAATTAATAATATCCCTTTAAGCATTTATTTAAAAATTAAGATATCTAAATGAATCATAGAGTTCCATCTTGGATCCCCATGGGCTGGGCACTACGTAATGCTTTGTCCCGGGGTTATAGTCTCTCTGACTTGAGCGCTGATTTGAAAGCGGCATTTGTTGTTTCTTTAATTGCCTTACCATTGTCCATGGCCTTAGCGATTGCCATCGGGTTGCCTCCCCAACATGGCATTACCACAGCCATTGTTGCAGGGATTATTGCGAGCTTTTTAGGAGGTTCCTCTTTTCAAGTCAGTGGGCCAACCGCTGCTTTCGTGGTTATTTTAATCCCGATTGTTTCTAATATGGGGTTACATGGTTTAATTTGGTGCCAATTGTTAGCCGGAATTTTTTTAGTACTCTTTGGCATTTTAAAGCTTGGCAAATTAATTGAACATGTACCACACTCGGTAACACTGGGTTTTACCAGTGCTATTGCTTTGGTGATTGCTTCTATCTCACTCAAAGATTTTTTTGCTATTCCAATGGATGATGCTACACATCATTTTGCAGATAAAATCATGATCATTTTTCACAATTTACCTCAGTTACAAATACCCAATACATTGGTCGGGATCACAGCGTTAGTTTTGCTTATTGTTACTAAAGATAAAATAAAATGGTTGCCATCACCTATTATCGGTGTGATAGGCGCTGCTTTGCTTGCTTATGTGTTTAATCATTACGGTTATCCTATTATGACCATTGGCAGTGAATTTCACAGTTATATAGCGGGAAAGGAAATAGATGGGATCCCGCGCTTTGTACCTACTTTTGCTTTGCCAACGCTAGAAAGTGGGCGTTTATTGAGTATTCCAACGTGGAATGAATTGACGCTATTGATCGTGCCTGCTTTAACAATTAGTGGATTAGCTGCTTTAGAATCGTTACTTTCGGCAACGATTGCTGATAACTTGACAAAAACCAAGCATCAACCCAATGCTGAGCTTAAGGGGATCGGCTTTGCTAATATATTTTCTGCCATGGCCAGCGGCATTCCAGCGACAGCTGCCATTGCCAGAACTGCCACCAATATTCAAAATGGGGCAAGGAGTCCACTCTCAGGCATTTTTCATTCGGTGCTGGTTTTAGGTTATGTATTGTTGTTTGCTCCTTTTATTAATCATATTCCGATGTCGGCGCTTGCGGCATTATTATTAGTCACGGCTTATAGAATGTCCCATGCTAAGCAATTTTGGCAAATGTTAAATTCCAATGATAGTTATGAAAAGCTAATATTACTATGCACATTTGCCTTTACTTTATTTGTTGACATGATAATAGGAATAGGGATTGGTATGCTCTTAGTTTCAATTAACAAATTCAGAAGTTGGGTAAAAGCTTAAGATTTATTTAGTGAATTTTGTTTGTAGCCACTCATAAATGATCATTCCACTTAGCATGGCTGCCGTAAAATAGAGTGCTTTAACTTTACCTGCGCCAACGGCGACAATAGCTGGCCCTGGACAAAAGCCGACCAAACCCCAACCAACGCCAAATAGTAGACTTCCAATAATGAGTTTCTTGTCTATATTCTTTGAAGTAGGCAGATTTATTGTTTCACCACACAATGCTTTGGGGCAACGCTTAGCGTATTTAAATGCAAAAATTCCAATAGCGATAGCCCCCAGCATAACAAAAGCTAAGGAAGGATCCCAAAGCCCTGCAACATCTAAAAACCCTAACACCTTTTGAGGTGCTGCCAATCCTGAGATTAATAAACCAATTCCAAAAATAAAGCCGCAGATAAGAGCACTCACTGATTGCATTTTAGACTCCAACGATGTGTCTTGCGACATATACGGTGATAAACCCTGCACCCATAAAAAGGAGCGTGGCTATGATGGAACGAATGGATAGTCGTGAAATGCCACAAACACCGTGACCACTGGTACATCCGCCGCTCATTCTCGTGCCAATTCCCACTAGAGCACCAGCAATAATAATGGTTAGCCAATCTGCTTCAATTTCTATGGAAGGTATTGGCGCGATTAAACTATAGGTAACGGGTGTGATTATCATGCCGAGTAAAAATAAAACGCGCCAAAGGGTTTCACCTTTGGGTAAACGTAACAAGCCTCCCAGAATGCCACTTATTCCAGCTATTTTTGCATTAACTAGTAGC
>CAZSGE010000027.1:8611-12782 GCA_964606325.1 Uncultured Candidatus Berkiella sp. | reverse complement strand
GTAGCCGTAGCTATACCAATCAGCACACCGCCTAAGAGAGATAACCAAGGGGTAAAGTGCGTCCAATCTATTGTCATTTTGATTAATTATCTCCATTTAATAATACATTTTCTGCATGCTCAAGATGAGAAAGTGTACCATACAGCACAACGATATCGCCTTCATGAAATATGGTTGCGGGTGGCGGATCGATTAGTCGTTCATTTCCTCTGCGGATAGCCGTTATTTTAACATTAATATTTGTTAGGTTTATATCACTTATTTGGCGACTAATTGCGTAAGCGCCTTTAGATAGAATAACAACGTTAAGGCCTTCTTTAGGTATTTCATCTTCATCTGAAAAGTGGTTCTCATGTCCTGGAAACACCATTCTGAGTAGATCGTAACGTTTTTGCCGACTTTCATCTATCCAGTGGTAAACCTCTTTTGGTGAAATATTCATCAACAACAAAATGTGTGATGCAATCATTAGAGAGGCTTCTAACACTTCAGGAATGACTTCTGTTGCCCCTTTTTCATAAAGAAGTTTAGTCTGTGAATCATCATGACTTCTTACAATAATGGGCAAATTGATATGGTGTTTTTTTATTTGTTCAATGATATTAATAGCTGAGTAGGTATTAATAAAACTGATCACGATTGCCCGTGCTTTATTGATACCGGCTAATTTAAGAATTTCATAGTCAGCCGCATCGGCGTAAAATATATTGTTCCCTGCTAATCGGGCATTTTTAACGCGAGTGGGATCTAGATCTAATGCAATACATGGCAAATGAGCTTTTTCCAAGAAGCTTGCAATATTTTGGCCTACTCGACCAAAACCACATAAAATAATGTGTTGATGTAGATTTTCACTTGCATGGTGAATATTTTGCTCTTCTGTATTGTCCAATTTGTCTGGGCGAAAGAAAAATTTCACGATTTTTTCATGATGCTTAATTATAAACGGCGCAAGCATCATGCTCAATAATAGTGCTCCCAAGATGACTTGACCATAATCATTTGGGAGTAAATGATAGGATAGTGCGATGATCAAAATAGCAAAACCAAATTCACTCCCCTGGGCTAGTATTAGTCCAGTTTGCAGGGCTATAACTTTTGATTTTGTAAAATAAAAACCCAAAATGGTGATCAGTACTATTTTGAATAATACCAATGCGAACACCATGAGTAAGATCCAATTCCAGGCAGAAATTATTAAATCCGTATTAAACTGCATGCCAATGGTAATAAAGAAAAATCCTAATAAAACATCTTTATAGGGGCGTATATCTGTTTTAATCTGATGCTTAAACTCCGTTTCACCTAACATCATACCTGCGATGAAAGCACCTAGTGAGTAAGATAATCCAACAAAAGCTGTCAAGCCTGCGCACAAAAAGGTGATGGTTAACGTTGTTAGGGTAAATAATTCAAGAGAATAACTGCTGGTTATATTGTAAAAAATTGGTTTTAAAATGCGTTTGCCGATAAATAAAATGGCAACGATGGTTATGGTTGCTTTTAATATTGCAAGTCCTAACTGATTAAAAAAGGTATAAAATGTCACGTCTGACATACTTGGCAAAAGAATTAAAATAGGAATAACAGCTAAATCTTGAAATAATAAAATGGCAATGGCATGTTGACTATAAGGTGAATTAATCTCTAGTTGTTCGCTGAGCTGCTTTATCACAATGGCAGTAGATGACATAGCAATAATGCTACCCACGACCAACGATTGAACAGGCGTCATTTTAAAAAAGTGACCAATCAATAATGTTGCGAGTATGGTGAAAATAACTTGAAGGCCACCAAATATAAACACATCTTTTTTAAGTCTGATTAAATGCCCCAAAGAGAATTCAAGCCCAACCGTAAACATGAGAAATACGATCCCAAATTCAGCGATCAGTTTGATAACTTCGGATTCAGAGATAAGTCCAATGCCTGATGGGCCAAGGCCAATGCCGACAATAATATAGCCAATAATGACGGGCAGCTTAAGACGTTGGCACAAAGCAGTTGTAACAATACAAGCTGTCAAAATAATGAGAATGATTGTAAAGAGATCACGGCTCATGCTTAATCCAACTATATTAATGTATAGAGTATATAGCTATTTTGCATCAGTTTTTAGTATTATTTTGCTGATGAAACCTTCTTTGAGCGTCTTATGGGTAAGCATTACCCAGGGGGATTTGCTATGAAAGCGATGGTGTTTAATGGGCTTGGTGAAAAGCTTAAGCTTCAGAAGGTTGCAGTGCCCAAACCTGCTTCTGGGCAGATCCAGATCCGAGTAAGCGCTTGTGGGATTTGTCGTACCGATTTGCATATCATCGATGGAGAATTGCCATCACCAAAACTTCCGCTAATTCCGGGGCATCAAATCGTTGGTAGAATTGAACTACTGGGCGATGCCGTCAAAGACTTTAAAGTTGGGCAACGTGTTGGCGTCCCTTGGTTGGGGGGGAGCTGCGGGCATTGTGATTACTGTAGCCATGAGCAAGAGAACTTATGTGACAAGGCTTTATATACTGGTTATCAGTTAAATGGTGGACTTGCTGAGTATTGTGTAGCCAATAGTCAGTTTTGTTTCCCGATTCCTGAGAATTACCCCGATCTGCAAGCGGCGCCCTTACTGTGTGCTGGTTTAATTGGATTTCGTGCACTGAACAAAATACCAGAGGCTAAGCGCATTGGATTTTATGGTTTTGGAGCCAGTGCGCATATTTTAACCCAATTAGCGATTTATCAAAAAAGAGAAATCTATGCCTTTGTTAAAAGGGGCGATCTGACAGGGCAAGCCTTCGCTAAAAGCTTGGGAGCAACCTGGGCAGGGAGTTCTGATGAAATGGTAGAGCCTGCATTAGATGCCGCCATTATATTTGCGCCCGATGGCGCGCTGATCCCTTTAGCGTTACGTAATGTTAAGAAAGGGGGGATGGTTGTTTGTGCAGGCATTCATATGTCAGATATACCCTCATTCCCGTATGACATTTTGTGGGGAGAAAGGCATATTTGTTCAGTCGCGAATTTAACCAGAGAGGATGGTGAAGCCTTTCTCAAGATTGCGCCAATGGTGCCAATAAAAACCCATGTCAATATTTATCCTTTAGAGAAAGCCAATGAGGCTTTGGAGGATTTAAGGCAAGGGCGATTTTCAGGTGCTGCAGTTATTCAAATCCAGCCTTAACTTGATAATACCCTACCTAAACATTCAGTGATAAGGCTAGAGAGATCTATTTCATTAGAACAGTGCTCTACGGTATTGCAGCTAATCACTTTATTAGCACCCGCGTTTAAGATGTTTTCATAGGCCTGATTGGCAAAAAGAGCATGCACGCCAATACAGATAGGCTTTTTCATATTAATTAAAGTTAAATGCTTGATGGTTTCAACAAATGTTGTGCCAGTTGAAATGATATCGTCAACTAATACAGGTTGAAAATCACTAAACTGATTAAATGATGGAAAGCTTACTTCAACGTTGTTATCGCCCCTACGGACTTTATTAAGCACTTCATAGGGCGCATGAATAGCGGTTGCGATGGCTGCCACCCATTGCTCACTTTCACTGTCTGGCCCAATAATAAGTGGTTTTTTTGTGTTTTGCGCTATCCAGCTTGCTATGGGGTTCGTTGCATGTAGGACATAGGTTGGGATGGTATATATGTCATTGAGCGAATGATAGCGGTGCAAATGAGGATCAATCGTTATCAACCAATCTGCACAATCAGAAAGCAACTTTGAAAAGTGAACAGATGTAACGGCTTCTCCAGGGGAAAAGCGGATATCTTGGCGCATATAAGGCAGATAGGGCGCAACCAATCCAATACGTTTAGCACCTAATTCTCTTGCCGTGCGTAGCGCAAAATAAAGAGGTAAGAATTTGAGATTAGGTTTATCTAAGCCAACAATGAATACCAATGGTTTGTCTTTTAGTTCGCTATCATATCTCAGAAAAGTTTCTTGATCAGGAAAATTATGAATATATAGTTTTCCTAATTCAAATTGATTAGTCTTTATAAGATTATCTAAAAGCAAACTAGGTGCATCTAATGAAAAAATAAGCGGTTTCATGATACTTCACCAATATTAAAAACTTCATGATCCTGAGATAAAAAATGGATGGCGTAATTAAGTTCGCCCTTGGTTTCTGAATGTATCACAAATAAAGGAGAGCCAGCAC